>NZ_JBDVBQ010000026.1:0-417810 GCF_039942875.1 Paraglaciecola sp. | reverse complement strand
CTGAAACAGAGTTAGAAGTTGAAGCTGAAACAGAGTTAGAAGTTGAAGCTGAGCCAGAGTTAGAAGTTGAAGCTGAGCCAGAGTTAGAAGTTGAGCCTGAACCAGAGTTAGAAGTTGAAGTTGAGCCAGAGGTTGAAGCTGAGCCAGAGTTAGAGGTTGAAGCTGAGCCAGAGTTAGAAGTTGAACATGAATTTGAATCTGACTTGGAGTTAGATCCCACATTTGAGCAAGAGCTTGGCGAGCACAATACTCTAGATGAAGATCAGCTTGAAAAGGCACTGGAAGATTTTGAAAATGAAGAGTTAGATGAAGTTTTAGAAGATCTCACTTCTAATGAGAACTCCTCCTTAAGTTCACTTGATGATCTAGAGTTTTCAGCGGTTTCTGAAGACGTTTTAGAAAGTGAAGAAAAGTCTATCGATAAGGTGTTGCAAGACTCTCTTAATGATTTACCTGACTTGAATGATATCGCCTCAAATTCTGATTTTGACGACTCAATACTTGAAAACGCATTAGAAGAGGATTCTCAATTACCGCCCGTTGAGGATAATAGCGAACTTGAGGATATGCCTGGGTTAGGAGATTGGTTAACGGAAGGTGATGAGCCTCAGGCTGATGATAAAGCCATTGAAGAGCTTGATGATTCTAGTTTTGATGAGATGCTCGAGGCCATTGATTTAGATTTAGATGACGAAGATGATTTAGGTTTCGATATTCCTGCTTTATTAGATGAAAATCCAAGTGATGATGCAGTTGAAGAGTCGGTAGCGCTATTAGATGAAGAAAATGATGAAGACTTTTTAGATGTTGAATCTCTGTTAAATGATAGTGTGGATGCTGAAGCTGATGAGCTTACTGAAAATGATTTTGACTTAGATATAGAGCTAGAACCATTTGTTTCAGATCAAGACAACCTTGAAATGATTGATGTTGATGCAGATGATGGGTTGGGGGCTAAGTTAGATTTAGTTCAAGCGTATATTGAAATTGGTGAAGATGATTCAGCTAAAGAGTTGATCGACGATGTTATCGCTAATGGCACACCAAAACAGGTTGCCGAAGCTAAGAAGTTACTAGACAACCTAGGCTAAAATCTTTTTAACTGAATCTAATATTGATTGAATGAATTTTGGTATTTTGTCTGTCTCTAATAATGCATAGGTGCATACGCCAACTGAATTGTTATTAAAGTGGCGTTGATAACCATTAATATTTAGTCAAATTGGATACTTAAGTGAAATTTTACTTTATTGTTTTTAGTGCGCTTTTGAGTAGTAGTGTTTTTTCTAAAGAAACGTCTATTATAGTTTTAAGTAAAGATGACATAGCTGTTGCTAATGTGGTGGTTGCCCTGACTCCTAAGGTGAAGAAAGAGTATACAGCTCCTGAAGAGCTCGCAATCATGGATCAGGTTGATACTCAGTTTTTACCCCATATCTTGATTGTGCAGCAAGACTCTAGGGTCATTTTTCCTAATTCAGATTCCATTAAACACCATGTTTACTCTTTCTCGACGGCTAAAACATTTGAGTTACAGTTATATAAAGACCTTCGGGCTGAACCATTGCTTTTTTCTAATACAGGTATTGTTGAACTAGGCTGCAATATTCATGATTGGATGTTGGGTTATATTTTTGTTGCCGATACTCCTTATTTTGCAAAAACTGATTTACATGGCAAGGTTATACTAGATGTACCTGAAGGAGAGTATGTTCTAAAGGTGTGGAACCCTAGGTTTCAAGAAAAAGAAGAAGTATTAGCTTTAAATATGACAGTTCCTAAAGAAGGTTCAATGATTGTTAAGTTAAACAATGATTTACTGCCAGATCTAAGCGATTACGAACAAAGCGCGGATGAATTTTCAGATTATGAATAAAAGAGTAACTCCCTCTTTTTTGTTTTTAGTGGTGTTAATCAAAACTCTTATTAGAACCAAGCATATGCTTGGTTGGATGTTTTTTCTGAGCTTTACTAAAACGTATGCTTTTGAAATAGAAGGGGTTGTTCAGTTTAATTATGTCAAATCCGATGAGTTACCTGCTTGGTTTGAGCAGGATACTGGGATTCTGGCCTATTCAGAGAATAGCGTCAATTTACAGCAAGGACTAGTGAAGGTTTCTGATAGCTTCACGAATGGGTTGAGTTATTCACTAGTAGGAAACGTTTATCAATTAGGCTCACAGAATATTGGCGTTTCCCAAGCTCAGGTCGCATTTAAGCCATTAAGTAAAGATAAAATTAGATGGCGCGCTAGGGCAGGTTTTTTTTACCCTAAAATGTCTCTAGAAAATGTTGATACGGGATGGCTCTCGCCTTTTACTTATACACAATCAGCCATAAATAGCTGGGTTGGTGAAGAATTACGAACAGCTGGCCTTGAATTAACGCTGTATAGTCCCGGGCGTAGTCGCAATAGTGCTTTTTCGTGGGAGTTGCATGGTTCGGTATATAAGGGCAATGACACTTTAGGGACAGTCATTAGTTGGAGAGGGTTTGCAATGCATGATAGGCAAAGTCTCAACAATGATAAGGTCCCGTTTGCTGCCTATCCAAGTGTGGTGCAAGAAGATAGAATTTTTCATCCAGATTATGTTGAGCCTTTCCATGAATTAGATGGACGATTTGGGTTTTACCTTGGAGCCCATCTAGATTATTACCGACAATCTAGTTTTCGTTATTATTATTATGATAATCAAGCCGATCCTAACGTGGTCAATTATGAACGTTTGTATGCTTGGCGGACTAAGTTTCATTCAATTGCTTTGCAGCATAAGTTTAATAAAAACACTCGCTTGATTACACAGTGGATGACGGGTAGCTCAATTATGGGAAAGCATTTTGTGTATATTGATTTTGATGCTTGGTATTTGATGTTGAGTCATAAATATAAATCTCATAGGTTTAGTGCCCGCTTTGATTTATTTGAAGTGAATGAAGATGATATTTTCCCTTGGGATCCAAATAACAGTGATGGTGAAGCCCTGACATTAGCGTGGCGCTACGATCTGAATATGCATTGGCAAGTAGGGCTTGAACAACACTTTAATCAAAACTCAGCAGATATCAGGGCTACTCTAGGTCAAAACGTTAGTATCGACCAGCAACAGAGTTTGGCGGTGTTACAGTACCGTTGGTGATGCCATCTTATTAATATCCCATTTTGTGTTTGCTTATTTAGCTTAAATACTTCCTTCGCTTTCAATTACCAAGACTCTCGCTTCACCAATAGGGTCTGCATGATGCTTAGTACCTATGGTGGCGTGAAAGATGTCGCCTGTCTTTAAAAGTGATGACTGTACTAAGCTATTAATTTCATAGTGCATTACCACTTCACCGTCTAAAACTACAAACACCTCTTCTCCATTATTTACATGCCAGTGATAGGGTTTATTTGTCCAGTGCAAACGGGTGGTGATGCCATTCATATTGGCAATGGTTATTGCTTCCCACGGCTTTTCTGCGGTAAAGGACTTTCCTTGAGTGATGTTGCTCATCTTTTTTCCGGTGCTATATTTTTGATGTTCAGGCTAAAGGCCAATAATTCTGTTTTAGAATATTCGCTATGGATACGCTGAGTTGATGCAGGATGGTATTGCAAGCTTACTCCTGTTCTATAGGCGACCGATGGGCGTATGGGCCTAGGGGTAAAACCACCACCACAATTTGGGCAAACATTTTGCAGTAGGGTGGTGACACAGTCGATACAGAATGTGCACTCGTAAGAGCAGATATATGCTCGTTCAGAGTGGGCTGGTAAATCGCAATCACAGCATGCGCAATTGGGTTTAATGTCTAACATTTTGATTCTCCTCTTTGGCACCAGTGATATTTCATTTGTCTGGCTGTTCTTTTTGCAAGGGAAGGACTAAACAACTTTTCTACTAAATGTAAACTCATATCTATACCTGCTGAAATGCCGGCAGAAGTGATAACGTGTTCGTGCTCAACCCAAGGGACATTTTCAATAATGGGACTATCTGGAAAAGTTGCTTTAAATTCATTTATATTCTCTCTGTGAGTGGTGCAGGTAAGACCTTGCAAAATCCCTGCTTTGGCTAGTAGAAATACTCCGGTACAGACTGAGGCAGTAATAGGTACTTTCATTGCCTGTTGCGAAATCCATTTTATGACCGGTGCTTTAGTTAACTCATTTGAGTGAAAACCACCAGGTATGATCAGTACACTGAGCTGAGGATGATTTTTAATATTAAATTTAGGTAAAACCTTAAATTCCGCCCTAGCGTTAATATGTCTTCCTGTTTCACCAATTAGAAAAACGTTGTGAATGTCTGGTTGTGTGCTTAAACGGGCTGCCGTAGAGAAAACTTCAAAGGGCCCTGCAAAGTCTAATACTTCGGCATTATCGTAAACATAAATGCCAATATTTAATGAGTGGTTTGTTAATAGCATTAGATTATCTCAGCCTTACAGAATATCTTTAAAACTTGTTCTGTTAGTTTGGGATCAGCGAGTTCTGGTGAGCCTGATGTAAAAGGTGGGGCTGGGTCATACTCTAGTCCCAATTGAATCATTTTTGCTAGGTTTTCGCCGAAAAGTTGTGCTACCACAGTTAGACCAAAATCAAGACCAGCCGTTGCCCCTCCACCAGTTATGCGATTACCATCAATGACGACTCTTTGTTTAGTAGGCGTTACATTGAACCTCTTTAACATATTTAAGGTTGCCCAGTGACTCGTCGCCTTAAATCCATCTAGCAGCCCTGCTTTAGCAAGAATGAGTGAGCCTGAGCAAACTGACGTTACATAGTGTGCTTGATTACCCTGTTCTTCTATAAAGCTCATAAACATGGGGTCGTCTGATACAGCTTTTTGTCCCAGGCCACCGGGTATACATAATAGATCCATTTGTGGTGCGTCTTGAATTGAGCAAGTAGGGTATACAGAAAAACCTGCATCGGTTTTTACTGCATCATAATTGGCTCCAATTAGGTGAATTTCTGCATCGGGCAGTTGGCTAAATACCTGAGCAGGAGCGGTAAAATCAATTGCTGTAACCTGTGCATAAACGATAAAACCAAATTTCATGAAGTGTCCTTATGAGTAATGATGCAACAGAGGTTAACCGTTAATTTGTTTGACATAAATGACATAAAAATATAGTTTTCTGCCATTGTTTTGTTTGTGATAGAGAAAGAAATGAGTAATCAGAGCTCCGGAACTGCAAATCGTAGAGTGTTATTTGTGATATTTGAGCAGTTCGAGTTATTAGATTTATCCGGGCCTTCTTCAGTATTTAATGGTGCTCAAGGATTGTTGCAAAAGCCTTCTTATCAAGTGTTAACTGTGTCTTCATCTGGAGGACTTGTTATGTCTCGCTCTGGTATTGAAGTGAATAGTGAAAAGTTAGCATCTATCAGGGTTGGTCGTTATGACACTCTGATTGTGGTGGGTGGAAGCCGTGAGGCTATCACAAAGGTCACTTCTGATATCTTCTTACAAGATTGGCTTTTAGTTAATATATCTAGGGCTGAACGGATTGGCTCAATTTGCTCAGGCGCATTGGTATTAGCAACATTTGGCTTTCTAGATAATAAAAGAGCAACCACCCATTGGGCCGATGTTGCTCAAATGGCTGATGAGTTTCCCGCTGTTAACGTTGAGCCAGATGCTTTGTATTGTGTTGATAATAATATTTGGACTTCAGCAGGCGTAACCACAGGCATTGATATGGCTTTGGCAATGGTAGGCCAGGATCATCACAATAAAATTATGCATGAGATCGCAAAATGGTTAGTGGTTTATGTACATCGACCTGGACATCAGTCTCAATTTAGTGAGTTACTTGCAGTACAAAATAACCATAAGTTTTCAGATGTTTTACTGTGGTTAGAAAACAACTTAACTAAACCAATAAAAGTCTCTGATATGGCTGAGCAAGCTTGTTTGACTGAGCGTACTTTCTATCGAAAATTTACTGATGAGATTGGAACGAGTCCTTCCAAGTTTTTGGAGAAAAGGCGTTTAAATCGAGCTAAGTTATTGTTAGAGCAGGGAGAGGCCGTAAAGGCTGTACATCAAAAAGTGGGCTATCAATCTGAGTTGGGTTTTCGCAATAGCTTTGTGGCTATGTATGGAGTGTCGCCTGCTATGTTTAAAAAAATGCACTGCAAGTCGTGTAATCAGAAGTGTTGAAATTCTAGCAGGTATAAAATTTATACCTGCTATAAACTAGCGCTTAAAAGAAGCTATAAACTAGTGTTAATGAAGTTTGGGTATCAAGCTTTTCAGTATCATCAGACACATCAGTGTTGTGGTCCATGATCAAAGATACTTTCATAGACAAAGCACCACTAATTACCGCAGACACAGAAGTTTCAGATTTAGATTTAGTGTTATCATTACCTACCTCTGTACTAAGCGCTTGTTTAAAAGTTGAAGTATCAGAAATTTTCCATTGATAGTCCAATGCGCCCCTAACGATGAAGCTGTTTTGCTCTACATCTTCGATTGTTTCGTTAAATGAATAACCAGGACCAATACTATAATTAAATTGGCTAGTGTCATTTTCCCACATTTTTTGTGACCAACCAGCAGCAATAGTTGATTGGTAGTTATAACTGCTGAATCTATCATCTGAATATGAAGCAAAACCAAACAACCTGTGGTCAGGATTTTCTAATTTGTAATTTGCTTGTCCAGATAAAAAGAATTTTTGTGCGGTGGTTTCAGAAGGCTGAAGTACACCATCGTCATCTTCTAATTTATCTTTCTTGTATAGAGCTTCAAAAACAAAGTCGTTACTCCATTGAACTAATTCTTGATGCGCAGATAATTTACCTTTTATTGTGCTAGTTTCGGTGTTACCAGTGGTCGCGATATATCCGAATTCGCCATCCATTGTAAACGGCTTAACTTCGTCAGCTGCGTAAGCATTTCCCGCTGCACAAAGTGCTAGTAAAATAAGAGATTTTTTCATTTCAGTGTCCTGTTGTGTATTTCGGTTTTAGTTAGGCTCTTGTGTTACAAGCCGAGTGAGCACACCAATAAATTGGTATGCACTCTAAAACCATTGATTTTTAAAGAAATTGGTAAACTAAGGTGACGGCAGCTTCGGTATCAAGCTCCTCGTCAGTATTGTTAGTGCCAGAGTCATGGTTGAGTATTATACTCAGTTTCATGGCTAAAGCACCCGAAAGGCGTGTAGATAAAGAACTTTCTGACTTAGTTCGAGTATATTCGGTATCTGCTTCGGTACTGAGATATTGTCTAAAGGTTGCTTGAGGAGATATTTTACACTTATATTCCATTGCCGCTCTTACTATAAAACCATTCTGGTCTTCAGTTATTGTGTCTGGCATTTCATCAGAAATACTATAGCCGGGGCCTATACTATATCTTAATTCACTTTGTTCATTGTTCCAAAGCCTAGAAGACCAACCTGCTGCTAAGGCAGCTTGATAGCGGTAATCATTAAAACGATCTCGTTCAAAATCACTATAAACAAATAGGCGATTGTTAGTGTCGGTTAATTTGTAATCAAATTGACTTGATAAAAATAGTTTTTGAGCACTGGCGACATCTTCGGTCTTTCCATCCACTTCAGATTCACTTTGTGTGTATAGAAAATCACCGACAAGTTGATAGCTCCAGGTTTGTAACTCTTGGCTAATATTCAATTTTGCAGCGGTAGTCGAGGTGTTGGTATTGCCACTGATCAGTAAAAAGCCAAGCTCACTAATGACCGATAGCTCTTCTTCATCAAAGTTCGGTCTTTCAGTCATGTACATTGACTTCATTATATCTGGTCTAGCGTAACTACATTGAGGAGCTAGCAATAATAAAAAAAATAAGAACTTTCGCATTGATCAATAAGCATAGTGTTTAGTGTGAATGATTTTTCAAAAGTATATCGAAAAGAAAGGCTTAAGTGGATAGCTTACATTATAAAAATGTGTCACTAATCTTCTCAATAGCTCGCTTTGTAGCCACTCTATGACAGTGACGGTTTCATAATGTTCAAAATATTTTCAGATTCCATAAGCGCAAATTTGATTGCATCTTGCAAATCTTCTTTATCGACATTTAAGTAGTTTAGTATTTCTTGGGTCACCAAATCATCTGTAGAATAATAATCGTTATTTGTCATAGCCACTGCAGCCCTTGCGGAAGTATAAATTACGGCTACATCTATATCCTCTAAAGCTTTATCTTCGTTATGAGCGTGCATCACTGGTAAATAAAGTTGTGGAGGTATTTGCCATAATTCCAACAAGTTAGAGCTACAATTTGCATAATTAAACCCCAAAACTTTCTGCTGCAGGCTCCAAGGTGAGATTTGTTTATCATAGGTACCACATTGAATGGCGAGTTTAGGCGCGTGCATTGCTACTAATAGTTCACCTATATTGTGTAGTAAACCTAATAGGAAAAAGCGTTCGCTTCCTCTTATTTTAATTATCTTTGCTAAATGCTTGGCGACTAATGCAGCATAGATACTTTGTAGCCAAAAGCGTTTTAAATCAATAACATCACTACTAAAATGTTTGAATGCCGAGCTGGCTGTTTCTGCCATTACCAAGTTATACAGTGCCTCTCCTCCGATTACATTTATGGCCTTGGTTAAGGAGTCTATTTGAGATTCAAACCTAAATAATGGGCTATTAGCAAGTTTTAGCAGTTTTGATGACAATAATGGGTCTAACGCTATCAAGCTACCCAAGTCATTTAAAGAGGATTGCTCATCATCTAACATAGCCCTAAGACGCAAACAAACATCGGGCAGCGCAAATGATTGACTCGCCACTTTCGCAATATCGGTTGGTTGAATAGGGGGCATGTTTTATCCTTCTGCATTTAATATGTATCTATAATAAACGAGTGTTTGATAAATCTGCGTCTCTTCTTAGCGTAATAGGTATGAGTACAGATATATAAAACTTGATTAAGCTAGCAAGCCAATGAAACTTATAAAGTTTCAACTTTCGTGGCTAAAGCGAGTATCTGCAAATTTATTGGTAGTGCGCCGATCTAGGGGGGGGAATATATGAATTTGGGAGTAATTCAAAATTTATTTGAAATTTCAGGCCCATTAACTTTATAGTCGATTCCCTAGTATGCTAGGAAATAAAAAACTAACGTGACTACAACTATGTACACAGCTGAGCGTATTGTCAGCACAAATGGTATTGAGATTAATTATGATAGTTTTGGCAAAGAAGATCACCCTGTCATCATTTTGATTATGGGTCTTGCTACTCAAATGGTTTTTTGGGATGTCAGGTTTTGTGAAATTTTGGCTTCAAAAGGTTATCGAGTGATCAGATTCGATAATCGTGATATCGGTAAAAGTACTTGGTGTGATGCTGCTATCCCTCCTTCCCATTTAGCTTTGTTGGCGAGTATTATATTTGGTCGAACTCTAGATGCGCCCTATTCATTAAATGATATGGCTAATGATACATTAGGTTTAATGGATCAATTGCAGATAAAAAACGCACATATAGTAGGGGCGTCTATGGGAGGCATGATTGCGCAATTGATGGCTATTAACGCCCCTGATAGAGTGAAAAGTTTGACTTCTATTATGTCTACCACTGGCAATAGACAATTACCCAAACCTAAACTCATATTTCTGAAAAATTTGTTTAAACGGCCCCCTAAAAAAGCTGATGAGTTTGTGACATTTGGCTTGTCTTTATGGCAAGCCTTACATGGCAGCACGTATCAATTTCAAAAAGAGAAGGTGTCAGAGTTACTAAGGCTGTCGGTTAACCGAGGGCTTAATCCTAAAAGTAATATTCGTCAGCTTGCTGCCATATTAAGCTCAAAGGATAGAACCCAGCCGCTCAAAGCCGTGAATATTCCAAGCTTAATTTTACATGGGGATAGTGACCCGCTGATACCTGTCGCGTGTGGGTATGCCACAGCTCAGGCGATCCCCCATTCAAAAATAAAGGTTTACCCGGGAATGGGACACACATTGCCCGATGAGTTACTGCAAGAGATAGCTAACGATATTCTGGAACTAATAGGGACTGCTAGCTGATAAGGTCAACAACAACTTATGTATCTTCTGACGCATCACCCAGTAAGTTAAGTTGTGGTAAAGGGATATCACCTGATTTTTTACGCCTTGTATTTTGCTGTGCGCGTTTTTTTCGGATGCCACAGGCTTTAACGATTTTACTTTGCACGTCTTGTTCTAATTTTGTCCAGTGTAAACGTTCGTCTCTGGAGCGATAGCAACCTAAACAAAATCCCTTTGGCCCTGATTGGCAAACGCCAATACATGGGCTAGTAATTTCAAATATTTCAATCTGCTTCACTATGGCCTCAGGTATTATTGGTCAAAAACGTTTACGGTACTTGAGTCTAGCATACCAAGGTTTTAAGACTGAAAAATACACAAGTATTAAACCAGTAAAGGTAAACAGCAGAGATAAACCGGCTGCTCCAATCAGTAAGGGATGATTAAAGTCTTCACGGTCTTGATAATCCATAATGTGTAACATCCAGAAAAAATCATACAGTCGCCAAATGTCACTGCGCACCGAGGCTACCTCTCCAGATTGTGGGTTGATATAAAAACTCGTGTGTATCCAGTCATCAAAGGTGACGTGATACATTGGCAGATTTAAATGTCTAACCTCAAAAGGAATGGTTTTTAGGTTCTCAACCGTTAGGGCTTTAGCTTTTTTTGCATGCTGGTATTCAGCTAATTCTTGAATGGCTGAGGGCTTTAAAAGCTTGGCCTCTGTCGCTGTTGAAGGGTTTAACCAGTAGGTTTGGTTGTGAGGATCTTGAGCTTTTATTAACCAGTCCGTGCCTCTTTGAACCCAACTTAGTTGCTGCCAATTTGTAAGGGTAAAATCGTTAGATAGTGGGGGCTTTATAATTTGTTGTATTTTTGGAGGTAATACAAGGTGCTTGCCTCGTACTTTTTCTATGGGAAATGAGCCCGCCACTTATCCATAGTAAAATTTGTATAGCGACTAAATAGGCTATCCATTTATGTACTTTGCGCCAAAATTTCATTTGTTTCCTAGAAAGAAAAGGCTGCACTATGCAGCCTTTATTATTTACAAAAAAACACGCGAGTTAAATTACCAAATTTTCACTCTGTCTTCTGGTTTAATGTACATAGCGTCCCCTTCTTTGACATCAAAAGCCTTATAAAAAGCATCAACATTGCTGGCGATGCCGTTTACACGATATTCGCCAGGTGAGTGGGGGTCACTCAACAATCTTGCTCTTAATGCATCTTCGCGGTATTTGCTACGCCATACTTGGGCATAACCCATGAAGAAACGCTGGTCACCAGTTAATCCGTCGATAACGGGCGCTTCTTGGTTCTGAAGTGACATCTGGTAGGCTTTGTATCCTATAGTAACACCTGATAAATCGCCTATGTTTTCACCTAAGGTTAGCGAGCCATTTACGTGCTGTCCTTCGATTGGCTCAAACTTGTCAAATTGGGCTACTAGGTTTTTACCTAATGCATCAAAAGCTTCTCTATCTTGCTCTGTCCACCAACTCCGTAGATTACCGTCGCCATCATATTTTGAGCCTTGGTCATCAAAACCATGCCCCATTTCATGACCAATTACGGCACCAATGGCACCATAATTAACGGCATCATCGGCGTCCATGTTAAAGAAGGGCGGTTGTAAAATACCCGCTGGGAATACAATTTCATTCCGTATTGGGTGATAATAAGCATTAATCGTTTGTGGCGTCATGCCCCATTCTGATGTATCAACGGCTTTGCCAATTTTGTTTACTTCATAAAAGTGATCAAAGCGTGAGTAACGTAAATAGTTACCTACTAAGTCATCTGCACGGATTTCTAGTTCAGAATAATCCCGCCATTTGTCTGGATAACCAATTTTAGGGGTAAAGGCTTCTAGTTTTTGCTGCGCCGCTTTTTTGGTTTCTACGGTCATCCAGTCTAGTTGTTGAATGCTTTCTCCATATGCTTTCGTTAGGTTAGTGACTAACGTATCCATTTTGGCTTTTGCCTCAGGCGTGAAATGCTTGTCTACATACTGTTGCCCTAATACTTCACCAAGTACACTACTGGTAGAGGCTACTGCACGTTTCCAGCGAGGTTGTTGCTCTGGAATGCCATTTAGAGTGGTGGAGTGAAAAGCAAAATGTAAATCCACAAAATCTTGACTTAAACGAGGGGCGTAAGTATCCACTAAATTATAGGTCAGGTAGTCTTTCCAGGTTTGTAGACTATGAGAAGCAAAGATATTGGCTACTTTTTCGAAATAAGGAATGTTTCTGACAATTACGTCTTGTACTTGTCCTATACCACCGACCTCTGCGTAAGCGTTCCAATCAAAGCTGCCAAGTAAAGCATTAACTTGGGTCGCAGTTTGCTTGTTGTAATTTTTTTCTGCGTCACGGCGTTCAACACTAGAAATATGGCTGGCTGCTATGTCTTTTTCTAACGCCATTATTTGACTGGCTGCATCACTGGCAGATGAATGCCCTGTTTTTGCTAATACATCAGCCATGTAGGCTTGTGTTGCAGCTCGGAAATTAACAAACTTTTCATCTTCTTTACTGTAATAGTCTCTATCAGGCAGAGTTAAACCACTTTGATATAAATACAGCGCCTCGATAGTAGGATTTTTGGCGTCTGGGGTATTGTAGTAGCCAAATGGGCCTGCGACTCCTAAGACATAAAGCTCTCCAAACATTTTAGATAACTGTTCCATGTTTTCTATAGCATTTATATCATCTAATATCGGTTGTAATGGTGTTAGTCCTAAAGTATTTGCCAACTCAACATCCATGTAGCTATTGTACATGTCCCCTAATTTTTGAGGGTTTGAGCCTTTTTCTGCAGTACTTTTTGCTGCGTTCTGGATCAGGGTTTTAAGATTTTCTTGTGTGTCGTCATAAAGAACATTGAAGACACCGTAGCCTGATTTATCTGATGGGATCTCTGTTGTCTTAAGCCAGGTGCCGTTTACATGTCTGAACAGATCATCTTGAATACGAACTGTGTTATCAATAGCCGTTAAATCAATGCCTGAGGTGAGTGGCGTTGCCACTTCTGTTACGCTTGGTGCTGACTCTTCTTTGGTTTCTGGTGGAGTACATGCACTAAGTCCCAGTGCAATGCTGACTCCCAATGCTAGCAAATTAATTTTTTTCATCTGTCTACCTGTTACGTGGAGTAATGAATTTACTCTCGATTATAATAAGAAAATATCTTTGGCAGTTTACTGGCTGGGAAAGTGTTGTGCAAAAATAGCCTGAATTTAAGTGTGAGGAATTGTTTCTACATCTGTGTTGCGTCATGATTTTATGGAGAAATGTTTAAAGGCTTGCTTTACCCTATTAGCTTGTAAGTAAAAAATACAACTATTTCACTTTGATTTGGTCAAAAGACTCATACATGTTTCAAAATAGGCCCTTATGAATTTTTGTATTAAAACTAGTTGCTGTGCTTTAGGTATTTTGTTCTCTCAGTGCATACACGCAACCCCAACTATGTTTAGTGATGTAATCAACCCTAGCAGCAATCAAAACCTGTCTAAACATGACTGGCGAAACAGAAGCCGCTCAATGGATAAGTTTATTGATGATTTACTGGGGAAGATGACCTTAGACGAAAAGATAGGACAGCTTGATTTACAAAGTGGTTATAGAGGGGTGACAGGTCCGTTCGTTAATGCAGCTTACGAACAACAAATTAGAAATGGCAATGTGGGGGCTATCTTTAACGCCTATGGCGCGGAATTTGGCAAACGCTTACAAACAATAGCCGTAGAGCAAACTCGCTTAGGCATTCCGATTATCATTGGTCATGATGTAATCCATGGTCATAAAACTATATTTCCTCAATCTATTGGTGAAGCTGCTAGCTGGGATTTAGAAGCCATACAGTTAAGTGCGAAAATTGCAGCTAAGGAGGCATCTGCTGACGGCATAATGTGGTCCTTTGCACCTATGGCAGACATAGTAAGAGATCCACGGTGGGGGCGAGTGTCAGAAAGCGCAGGGGAGGACCCACTGTTAACATCGGCTATTTCGGTGGCCAGGGTCAAGGGTTTTCAAGGAGAAGATATCAGCCGAGATGATACTATCATGGCCACTGCCAAGCATTTTGTCGGTTATGGCGCATCTCAAGCTGGCAGAGATTACAATTCTACAGATATATCTGAACACAGGTTGTGGAGCCTTTATTTACCGCCTTTTAAAGCTATGTTAGATGCAGGGGTGACCACCTTTATGACAGGTTTTAATGATTTAAATGGTACACCGGTTACGGGAAATCGCTACTTACTTAAAGATGTGCTGCGAGATAAATGGGGATTCAAAGGGTTTGTTGTGACTGACTACACCGCAGTTAATGAGTTAGTGGCCCACGGTTATGCCAAAGATGAAAAACATGCCGCTCAGCTTGCCTTTAATGGTGGGGCAGATATGGATATGGTGGGGCAAACCTACCTAAAATATCTGAAACCATTAATCGAAGAGAAAAAGGTTTCTGAGGCTAGGTTAAACGATGCGGTAAGACGAGTCCTTGAAATGAAGTGGCGTTTAGGTTTATTCGCAGATCCTTACCGTTACCATGATGACAAGCGCGCTGCTAAGCGCATTCTTACAAAAGAAAACCTCGCAGCAGCCACGGATATGGCAAGACGCTCGATGGTGTTATTAAAAAATCATAATCAACCCCTGCCTATTGATACAAAAAAAATTAACAGTATTGCACTTATCGGCCCGTTAGCTGATAACCGCTATGACATGATTGGCAATTGGGCAGGAGCGGGTGACCGCGGGGCCCAACCAGTAACTGTCAAAGAGGGGCTTGAAAGTATACTCGGTGATGACGTTACCATACGTTATGCCAAAGGAGCCACTCACTCATATTTGTTATCTCATACGGGTATGTCTTCACTCATGGGCATAGATGTACCTGTTTCAGGTCAAACCAAAGAAGATTTACAGAGTGATATAGATGAAGCGTTGCAAATCGCCAAAACGTCAGATGTAGTGGTGATGGTGCTAGGTGAAGACCAAAGAATGTCTGGAGAGGCTTCAAGCCGCACAGAGTTAACGTTACCGGGGAACCAACAAGCACTCATGGAAGCTCTGCGTAGCTTGAACAAGCCTCTTATTTTAGTGGTGATGAGTGGTCGGCCCAATGATTTAAGGTGGGCTGACAGTAATGTTGATGCCATTTTACAAGCTTGGTATCCGGGAACGATGGGAGGGCAAGCCGTTGCTGATGTTTTGATGGGAAAATACAACCCTGCGGGCAAGCTACCTATGACATTTCCAAGATCCGTAGGGCAAGTTCCGCTATTTTATAACCACAAAAACACTGGGCGGCCAATAGGCTCTGCTAATCCGTCTCATACGCCTGTGGAATATACTTCCCGTTATGATGACTCTCTCAATTCACCTCTATATGCTTTTGGTCACGGGTTAAGTTATACCCAATTTGAATACGGCCCTCCAACATTAAGTAGTGAAAAGTTAACGCTTAAAGGTGAACTGACTCTTACAGTAAAAGTAACAAATGTTGGTGATAGAAAGGGGGAGGAAGTCATTCAGCTGTATACACATCAAAAAGTGGGGTCAATTACTCGTCCAGTAAAAGAGCTCAAAGGTTTCCAGAAACTTGAGTTTGCACCTGGAGAAACCAAAAATGTTAAATTTACCCTCACCCCTGCCGATTTAGCGTTTTTCAGAGCTGATATGACGTGGGGGATAGAGCCCGGAGAGTTCGATGTTATGGTTGGAGGTGCGTCCAATCAAGTTCAGGCCCTAACTTTTACTCTAACAGATTGATGAGTTAATAAAATAAGTGCGGTTTTTGTTTGCTTTTAATAAGTGTAATTTAAATAAATAGGAATATAAAAATGAGTAGGTTGCTGCTTTTAAGTTTGGTTTTTTTGAATATGAGTTTTACGGCATCTGCGAGCGAAGGCCTAATACGGCATGAAAGCCCTTATTCAGTGGATGAAACTATGTCTCGATTTAAAAACATAGTACTTGGAAAAGGTTTTACTGTGTTTTCTGTCATAGATCATCAGCAAAATGCGGCTAAGGTTGGGTTAGAACTCGAGCCAACTCAAGTCATATTATTTGGTAACCCTAAAGTGGGTACGCGCTTGATGCAATGCGCTCAAAACACTGCCATTGATTTACCCCAAAAAGTGCTGATAACAGAACATGAAAATAAGGTGTGGTTGTCTTATAACGACCCTAGCTATTTGAAAAATCGTCACTTTATAAAAGGCTGTGACTCGGTTATTAAAAAAGTGTCTGGGGCGTTAGGTTCGTTTTCGAAAGCGGCAATTGCAAAGTAAAAAGTCTAGGTATTAACCGCTATTTGTAGTTAATTTGCACATTGTTTACTTAATTACGCCTGAAATTATTTTAACTTCAGATGTCTGACCTACTGTCATTAATACTATTTAGTAGGAGCCATTTTATGAGACATAGTAAAATAATTTGCTTTATATGTTGCTTAGCGCTCACATCTTGCGCCATTAGTCCTGGTGGACGTAGAGGTGGTTCGATACATGGTCACGTGAGAGCGGGTGGCTCAGGTGCGGCGCTTATTTTAGGGGCTGGGGTGTTAATAGGCACCATTATAACGTCATTGCCAAAAAGACATGTTGCCGTCAAAGATGACCTATATTTGTCTGGTGGGGTGTTTTATAAACCTACATCTACTGGATATGTAGCCGTTGCAGCCCCAATAGGAACATGGGTGGCTACTATCCCTAAACAGCACGATCTTGTACACATTAATAATTATGAGTACTTCAGAAGTCACTCAACTTGGTATCGATATGACTTCGATAAAGAACAATATCAAGTGGTTAGTAATCCCTTTGATAATTGATACTAAGGGACAAAGGGTCTGTAATTTAGTTTTGTGTAACGCATAAGGAGCTTAGTTATAGCCTAAGCTCCATTTACGATTACACTAACGCTTTAAATGTCACTGTATATTCAGCTAAATCTTGGTAAGAAATTGTGGTTTCAACGTCAAAGGGCATGTCTAATACACCTTTGAATGAACCGGTAATTATGACCTCTCCGGCCTCAAAGCTAACGCCCCGTTTGGTCATATAATTGATTAACCATACCAAGCCATCAATGGCTCGAGGATTAGGGTGCTTGCCGTCGAATGCTTGGGGCTCGCCATTTTGAGTAATATTGAGCTGCACTGTGCTTAAGTCTATGGCAATGTTTTTGTCTACTTCTGGGCCAATAAATACCCCTTGATTTACCATGCAGTCAGCCAGGCTATCTGCAAATTCTTTACCTGCATCGTCAGCATATCGGCTTTGTATTAGCTCTAAGGCCATATGAGCTGTTCCAATGGCATCCACTATTTCAGATTCAGTATAGTCGCTAGTTTTTACTGCCAATGGCTTTGCCAGTACAAAGCCAATCTCAGGCTCTACTCTGGCCACGCCATTATCTGCAAATAAAGCTACGGTAGGGGTATCTTGTTGCAGATCAAAAATGGGAGCCACAACAATTTTACCTTCAGCTGGTGGTAATAAGCACTTCCAACCTTTTACCTTATGTAGCTTTGCCATTTCACCTTGAATAGCTAGTGCCTCGTCATTGGTTTTGGGGCGAATGTCGTCATCTAAACAAGAATACTTGGCTTCTGCTTGACGGCGGCTAAGTAGTTGTTTGGCGGCTTCTTGAAAATTATTCATATACATTCCCTATGCTTGCAATGGGTTTATTTACATAATAAAAAAGGGCCATCTAGGCCCTTTTAAAACGATTTAGGTAAGGTGTTACTTTTTCTTTTTAACGGCTTTCGCGTTAGGTAAGTCAGTAATTGAACCTTCGAAAATTTCAGCGGCTAAACCAATTGATTCGTTGAGAGTAGGGTGAGCATGAATAGTTAAACCAACATCTTCAGCGTCTGCGCCCATTTCAACAGCTAAACATACTTCGCCTAGCATTTCACCAGCGTTGATCCCAACAATTGCACCACCTAATACACGGCCGGTTTCTTTGTCGAATATCATTTTAGTTTTACCTTCAGTACGTGCAGATGCGATTGCACGACCAGATGCAGCCCATGGGAAGTTAGCCACTTCAATTTTTAAACCTTGCTCTTTTGCTTCACGCTCTGTAACGCCAACCCAAGCCATTTCTGGGTCAGTGTAAGCGATTGAAGGGATACAACGAGGGTCGAACACGTGTTTCTTACCTGAGATAACTTCAGCTGCACAGTGTGCTTCGTGTACCGCTTTATGAGCAAGCATAGGTTGACCTACAACATCACCGATAGCAAAGATATGATTAACGTTAGTACGTAACTCGTTAGTTACATTGATGAAGCCACGCTCATCTACTGCAACGCCAGCTTTATCGGCATCAATAAGTTTACCGTTTGGCTTACGGCCAACAGCAACTAGAATTTTGTCGTAACGAACTTGTCCTTCAGGTGCATTTTTACCTTCAAAAGTAACGTATAAGCCGTCATCTTTAGCATCTACAGCCACAACTTTAGTAGACAACATAATGTTGAATTTTTTCTTGTTGTAGTTGGTATAAACTTTAACTATGTCTGCATCAGCTGCAGGCACCAATTGGTCTGCAAATTCAACAACAGAAACATTAGAGCCAAGAGCGTTATATACTGTACCCATTTCTAGGCCGATAATACCGCCACCTAGTACTAACATTTCTTCTGGAACATCTTTAAGTTCTAAAGCGCCAGTTGAGTCGATAACGCGAGGGTCGTCAGTTGGGATAAATGGTAAGTCAACAACAGATGAACCTGCCGCAATAATAGCGTTGTCAAAGGTAACTTTGGTTTCTTTACCGTCGTTACCTGCTACTACAATTGTTTTATCAGAGGTAAATTTACCTAATCCATAAACAGTTGTCACTTTACGGGCTTTTGCCATACCACCTAAACCGCCAGTTAACTGACCGATTACGCTTTCTTTCCAACCACGAATTTTATCTAGGTCGATTTCTGGCTTACCAAATGTCACACCATGAGAAGACATAGCTTCTGCATCGTCAATGACTTTAGCTACATGTAACAAAGCTTTAGATGGGATACAGCCAACATTTAGACAAACACCACCTAGTGTTTCACGGCTTTCTATTAATACTACATCTAAACCTAAATCTGCTGCACGGAACGCTGCTGAATAACCACCAGGGCCTGCACCTAATACCACTACTTGGGTTTTAATTTCGCTCATTTGAACCTCAAATTATCCTGTTATGACAGTATGTCTGGTTACATTTGTAAATTGTGTAAACCATACACTGTGAATAAATTTTTTTTAACCCCAATCTTTGGGTTAATTAAAAATCGATAACAATTTAATGCTATCGATTTATATTTTTTAACGCATCTACCTTAAAGTACTAGGCGGCGTAAGTCTGTTAGGTTGTTAGCAATCTCAGTTGAGAATGCAGCACCTTCAGCGCCATCAATTACTCTATGGTCGTAAGATAGACTTAATGGCACCATTAAGCGTGGAACAAACTCTTTACCGTTCCACTTAGGTTTAAAGTCTGACTTAGATACCCCTAGGATACCTACTTCTGGTGCATTTACGATTGGTGTAAATGCTGTACCACCAATGCCACCTAAACTGGAGATAGTGAATGTGCCACCTTGCATATCGGCTGCTTTAAGCTTGCCTTCACGGGCTTTACCAGAAATAACGATTAGCTCTCTAGATAGTTCTTCTATGCCTTTTTTGTTCACGTCTTTAATAACCGGAACAACTAAGCCGCCAGGTGTTGCTACTGCAATACCTATGTTGACGAATTTCTTAAGGATTAAACTTGCACCGTCATCAGACAATGTTGAGTTCATATTAGGGAACTTCTCTAACGCACGAGCTACTGCTTTCATAACGAACACAAGAGGCGTAATTTTTAAGCCAGTCTTTTTCTTCGCATGATATGCATTTTGTTCTTTACGGAAGTCTTCGATATCTGTGATATCAGCTTCATCGAACTGAGTAACGTGTGGGATAGTTGCCCAGTTACGGTGTAAGAATGGACCAGAAATTTTCTGAATACGACCAAGAGCCACTTCTTCAATCTCACCAAACTTACTATGATCCACAGGTTTAACAGGGACGATTTGTAATACATTGTCGCCTACTATGGCACTGCCACCAGTAGCCGCTTTAGGTGCAGCAAGGGCTGCTTTTACATAGGCTTGAACGTCTTCTTTTAAGATACGTCCTTTACGGCCTGTACCTTTAACTAAGCTTAAATCAACACCAAATTCACGACCTAAACGACGGATAGCTGGAGAAGTATAAACAGGACCTGATGACTTGAAGTCACTTGGTGCAGCTGCAACAGGTGCAGGTTTTGCTTGAGGTGCAGGAGCTGCCGCCGGAGCAGGTGCCGGAGCTGCAGGAGCGGCCGCAGGAGCTGGAGCCGCTGCACCGCCTTTAGTCTCAAGTTTAATTACAACTGAGCCTTGCTTAACTTTGTCACCGGTTTTGATGAATACTTCTTTCACTGTTCCTGCGTGAGTTGAAGGGACATCCATAGTTGCTTTA
This sequence comes from Paraglaciecola sp., assembly GCF_039942875.1. Lineage (GTDB taxonomy): Bacteria > Pseudomonadota > Gammaproteobacteria > Enterobacterales > Alteromonadaceae > Paraglaciecola. The sequence goes on along the minus strand of NZ_JBDVBQ010000026.1, from coordinate 397,295 downwards.
TCAGTTTCTAAAGTGATTAAACCGTCTTCTTCTTCGATTTCATCGCCTACAGCAACGAGTACATCAATAACATCAACTTCACCGTCTTCGCCAATATCTGGTACAGCCACTTCAAGTGTTTCACTTGCAGTTGGAGCCGCTGCTGGCGCTGCAGCTGGTGCAGGAGCTGATTCAGCTGCCGGTGCTTCAGACGCTGAGCCTGCCGTTTCAAGTTTTATAACAAGTGTACCTTGTTTAACTTTATCGCCGTTTTTGATAAATACTTCTTTAACTGTACCTGCATGTGTAGATGGCACATCCATAGTGGCTTTGTCAGTTTCTAGTGTGATTAGGCCATCTTCTTCTTCAATGACATCACCAACCGCCACAAGTACGTCGATTACATCAACTTCACCGTCTTCGCCAATATCTGGTACGGCAACTTCGATGACTTCGCTAGCGCCTGATACTGCAGGTGCTGGAGCTTCTGCTGGTGCAGGTGCCGCTTCTGGAGCTGGAGCTTCAGCTACCGGTGCTGCTGGCTCTTCAGCTGCTGGAGCATCTGCTCCGGCGGCTTTGATTTCGCCAATTACGTCACCTTCTTTAATTTTGTCTCCAACGGCAACGGCTAGACTTGCTAATTCACCTACAAACGGTGCAGGGATATCCATTGACGCTTTATCAGTTTCAACGGTAACAATCCCTTCATCAGCTTCTAGTGCATCACCCACGGCAACACAAATTTCGATGATTTCAACTTCTTCGCCACCCACATCAGGGACTAGAATTTTTTGAATATCAGACATATATAAGATTCCTTATCTAGTCGCTATTAAGCGTAAAGTGGATTAAGTTTATCTGTGTTGATATCGAAACGTTTAATGGCTTCGGTTACAACACTCTTCTCTACTTCGCCACGTTTAGCCAACTCGTACAATGAAGCTACAACAACATAAGCTGCATTGACTTCAAAGTGAGTACGTAAGTTATCACGGCTGTCACTACGTCCGAAACCGTCAGTACCTAAACAGCGGTAGTCAGTTTCGATGAAAGCACGTACTTGATCTGAATAACCTTTGACATAATCAGTGGCTGCAATTGCAGGACCTGCATCTTTAGTAATAACCTGACCAATGTGAGCGGTAAGAGGTTCTGCTTCTGGGTTAAGCATATTCCAGCGCACAACGTCTTGGCCTTCACGGGCTAATTCATTGAAAGAGGTTACTGAGTAAACATCAGAAGACACATTGTAATCAGCACTTAAGATTTGAGCAGCTTTACGTACTTCATTTAAGATAGTACCTGAGCCCATTAGCTGAACGTTAGATTTAGCCTTTTTCGCTTCAACACGCTCTAACTTATAAATACCTTTGATGATATCTGCCGCAACATCTTCACCTTCAGGCATCGCAGGATGCTGATAGTTTTCGTTCATTAGGGTTAGGTAATAGAAAACATTTTCGTTTTCACCGTACATGCGGCGTAAACCGTCTTGAACGATAACGGCTACTTCGTAGCCATAAGTTGGGTCGTAAGTTACGCAGTTAGGAATTAAGTTAGCTTGAACATGTGAATGTCCATCTTGGTGTTGTAAGCCTTCACCATTTAGGGTTGTACGGCCAGCCGTTGCGCCTAATAAGAAACCACGTGCTTGGCTATCGCCAGCAGCCCATGCTAAATCACCCACACGTTGGAAACCAAACATTGAGTAGTAAATGTAGAATGGAATAGTCGTCGCATTACAGGTTGAGTAAGACGTACCAGAAGCAACCCATGACGCCATTGCGCCTAGTTCATTAATACCTTCTTGTAATACTTGGCCTTTTTTATCTTCACGATAATAAGCCACTTGGTCTGCATCTTGAGGAATATACTTTTGACCTTCGCTAGCGTAGATACCTACTTGACGGAACAAGCCTTCCATACCAAAGGTACGAGCTTCGTCAGGAATGATAGGAACAATGCGTTTACCAATTTTCTTATCTTTTAATAAGCTGTTTAGTACACGTACGAATGTCATAGTCGATGATACTTGACGGTCACCTGAGCCTTTAAGTATCGCATCAAAAATGGATAGCTCTGGCATCTCAAGTTGTTCTTCAGCTTGCATGCGACGTTGAGGTAAAGTGCCACCTAGTGCTTCACGGCGCTCTTTCATGTATTTATATTCAACGCTGTCTTCAGCAAACTTGAAGTAAGGTAAGTCAGGAATCGCTTCGTCAGCAACAGGAATGTTAAAGCGGTCACGGAATTGCTTAATCGAATCAACGTCCATTTTCTTAACGTTGTGAGCAATATTTAATGCTTCACCTGATGCACCTAAACCAAATCCTTTAACGGTTTTAGCAAGAATAACAGTAGGGCGACCTTTGGTATCCATGGCTTTTTGGTAAGCTGCAAATACTTTAACTGGATCATGTCCACCACGATTTAAACGGAAAATATCTTCATCAGACATATTGGCAACAAGCGCTGCAGTTTCTGGGTACTTGTTGAAGAAGTTTTCGCGAGTGTATTTACCGCCTTTAGCTTTACAGTTTTGGTATTCACCATCAACCGTTTCGCTCATAAGTTGTAAAAGTTTACCTGATTTATCACGGGCGATTAATGCATCCCAGTAACTCCCCCAGATAACTTTTACTACTTCCCAGCCTGCGCCACGGAATGTACCTTCAAGTTCTTGGATAATTTTACCGTTACCACGTACAGGACCATCTAAGCGCTGCAAGTTACAGTTAATCACAAACGTTAAGTTATCTAGGCCTTCGCGAGTCGCTAAACCAATGGCACCTAATGATTCTGGCTCATCACATTCACCGTCACCCATGTAGCAATATACACGTTGACCTGAACAGTCTTTGATACCACGGTCAGTCAAATACTTTAAGAAACGAGCAGTATAAATAGCCTGCAATGGACCAAGGCCCATAGATACAGTCGGGAATTGCCAGTAGTCTTTCATCAAGTGTGGGTGAGGATAAGACGACAAGCCTTCGCCATCACATTCTTGACGGAAGTTATTTAATTGCTCCTCGGTTAAGGCGCCTTCAACGAAAGAGCGTGCATAAATACCTGGAGAAATATGACCTTGTGAGAAGATAAAGTCGCCGCTATCTTTGTCGTTTGGCGCTTTAAAGAAGTGGTTAAAGCCCACATCGTACAACATTGCAGATGAAGCAAAACTACCTATATGTCCGCCTAGCTCTAAGTCTTTCTTAGAAGCGCGTAATACAATCATTAAGGCGTTCCAACGAATTGCAGCACGTATACGGGCTTCAATCGTTTGGTCACCAGGCATTTTTGGCTCTTGTGATGGTGGAATAGTATTTACGTAAGCTGTTTTCGCATCAAATGGTAAGTGAGTACCACTGCGGCGAGCTTGATCTATTAACTTCTCTAAAAGGAAGTGAGCGCGCTCTGGACCTTCATTTTCCAAAACGGCTTCCAATGATTCAAGCCATTCTTGCGTTTCAGCTGAATCTAAATCGATGTTAGGGAGCTCAGACATAGTATTTACTTAGTCTCCAATGTTGTAGGGTAAAAATAAATAAATGACTAAAAATATTAAAATTAGCCAAGGTGTATTTTACTAGTGCACAAGTTAATTACCTATGCGTATCGTTGCATACCACTTCTTGAACGCCTTATGGCACTCTGTTCTTGTGTCTGTAACAATAGTTCTTTTTCAACAAATGTTAAGTGGGTGTGACTTTCGTTCCACGCCTTTTGTGGCTTACCACTCAATATCGCTGCTAATAATTTTTTATGATAATTACGCATTCTTTCGAACATATCAGGACTTCTCGCAAGCATAGTGATATGTCGTTCTAAGTTATCAGTGATGAGGCTTGCCATACTTCTAACTAAGTGCAAAAAGATGCTGTTTTGTGATGCCACGCAAATTGCAATAAAAAAATCAAATACGGCCTCAGCCTCTAGGCGAGGGTCGTTTTCAATTTGTGCGAGCCCGATGGCTTCAAACTTGTTCTGTATTTTTTTTAAGTCACTTGGGGTGCCACGCATTGCAGCGTAGTATGCAGCCATACCTTCAACACCTAATCTGAATTCTAATAAATCAAATTGTGTACTTGGCGTCTTCGACATTAGGTCGAATAATGGATCAGCTAAACCCTTCAATTGGTTGTCACATACAAAAGTGCCGCCCCCTTGTTTACGAATAACCAGGCCTTTAGCTTCTAATTTTTGTATGGCTTCTCGTACTGATGGTCGAGACACTTCAAATTGTTCTGTTAATGTTCTTTCTGGTGGAAGTTTTTGACCCGCTGCTAATCTACCATCGAGCATCATGGATTCTAATTGTTCCATAATGTCATCTGATATTTTTCTTGATTGCACTCGACGCATTTATTTATTCCATCTAACCCAAGGTGTAAACCTTTGGTAAATTGGTAAGACCATTTGGTGTAATAGCTTATTAAACATTTGCGCTGGGGTAAATGTTAATTTTAATTTAACTAATAGCAAGATGCAGGAAAACCCCTTCATGCTATGTAAATTAAGGGGTAAGGGGTATTTGGTTTGTGGTCAGACCTGTTAGTTAATCCAACCGGAAATTGACAAAATTGCAATAACTACCAACAAAAACATCACATTTCGTTTAGCTAAGCGCACTAAAGTACAGGGCTCTTCGGTGCAATCCTCTTCGTCAGGTTCAATTTCTTCTGCCTTTTTAGATACATCTAGCAGTAAGGTTTTTGCAGATACAGTGGGGTCGGGTAGGTAACTGAGCCAAGTTGGTAAAGCACGTGAAAAATGCCCCACCACTAAAAAACCTAATGTGGTAATCCGTACTGGAATCCAATCCATAATGGTCAATAAACGTTTGGTTTGAGCGGCGGCAATCTGGTGTTCATCATCGGCTTCTAGTTTATTGGATAATTCGCGAATCAAGACATATAAAACTGCCCCTGCCGCCCCTAATGCCGCAAACCATAAAATAACGGCTGCGTAATGACGGTAATTCTGCCAGATCAAATTTTGGCCGATTGAAAGGTCATCAGTGGCATTACTTTTTATTTGTTGTTCGTACATGCTGCATGCTTGCATATCGCCTTTGCTTGCCGCTTGCAAAAAGCATTTATAGGTTGCACGAATTACAGGGCAACCCATACATACCATCAGAATGGCTGTACTTAATATTAGTTCTATTAACCCGCCGGAGAATTTTTGTACTATTAAATAGATACATAAAACAGGGAGCACCACCACTAAAGCTAATACCCAAGATTTTGATGAGGAATTTAACCAATCTTTTGATTTGATGACTTCTAGATATTTACTGGTATATAACTCGGCTTGCCAATATTTAGATAGAGTGGTTACTCTTTCAATTAATAAAACCAGTAATAAACTGATCAGTGTCATGTAAATAGCCTTTTCGAAATTATGGGAAGTGACACAAAAATTATATCACTCTCTATTTGCATATTAATAGCTGTCTGTATCTGGTCCAATCAAATGATATACCAGGGTCGGTTTTTCGTCCTGGGGCAATGTCGTTATGGCCAACAATGCGCCCTAGAGTTATTGCAGGGTAGGTTTGTTGTAATGCAAGACTGAGGTGTTGTAGGCTTTTATATTGCTCATCTGTATAAGGAAGATGATCGGCACCCTCAAGTTCAACACCAATACTATAGTCATTACACCTATTTTGACCTTGAAAGCTAGATATACCTGCGTGCCATGCTCTTTTACTAAAAGGAACAAATTGCACTATATGCCCATCTCTTTGTATTAGGCAGTGTGCAGATACGCGCATTTGGTAAATACTGGTAAAATAGGGGTGCAATTCAGGGTTAAGCTGACCAGTAAAAAAGTACTTTATATAGTCTCCTCCAAATTCATTTGGAGGTAATGAAATATTATGAATAACCAACAAGGAAATATCTGTATTTTCTGGCCTATCGTCACAGTGTGTACTTGGGTAATATTCAGCTTGTGTTAAAATTGCTTGCTTAATCAATGTATTGGCTATTTTGATTGTTCTGTTTTCATTATCATAACAAAGTGAAAGGCAGCTATCGCGTTATTTTATTTGCTATAAATGTAGCTATGCAGCCAATCAAAATTTAGAGGTCGTTATGCAACAAAGTAAAATGGGCAAAGGCATGTTGATTGTTGCTTGGGTAATAGGCCTAGGTTTGCTTACTTTAATGTTTGATGAGCAATTAGCCGAGCAATTTAATCCAAATGCTGATCCTATCTCCTCGACTCTTAGTAACGGTGTTGAGGTTAGACTAAAACAAAATAGAGCAGGGCACTATGTAACTGGGGGAGCTATTAATGGGCAGCCTGTGGTATTTTTATTGGATACCGGTGCTACGCAGGTTTCTGTGCCTATGCATCTAGCGCAGCAACTTGGGCTGCAACTGGGTAGAGCGGCTAGGGTACAAACTGCTAACGGTAGTGTTCAGGTAGCGCAAACCAGTATTAATCGTTTGTCTATTGGCGATATCCAGTTATTTGATGTGGCTGCCCACTTAAACCCAGCAGTTAAATCTGATGAAATTTTGCTTGGGATGAGCGCCCTTAAACAATTAGAATTCACACAAAAAGGTGAATGGCTTATTTTGAAGCATCTATAAGCCGTTTACATTTCCCACTTATATAGAGACGTTATGCAAAATATTGATATTCCATTAGCCGTTAAATTGGCGTTGTCAGAAGACCTAAATGGCCAAGGTGCAGACTTGGGCGATATCACAGCCAATTTAATTCCTGCTGAGCAACATATTACTGCAGAGATTATAACCCGTGAAGCATGTGTTTTAGCGGGGGCTGCTTGGGTAACAGAAACCTTTGCACAATTAAATGAAGGTATAAAGCTACAGTGGTGTGTAAATGACGGTGAGCAACTGTCTGCTAATCAAACTATTGTAAAGATAACAGGTAATGCAAGGCATATATTAACGGGCGAACGTACAGCTCTTAACTTTTTACAGACCCTGTCAGGTACGGCAACTACTGTGGCTGATTGTGTGGCAGAGCTGACTGGTACTAATACAAAGCTATTAGATACTCGCAAAACATTACCGGGGATGCGCCTTGCCCAAAAGTACGCAGTGCGCTGTGGCGGCGGCACTAATCATCGAATTGGGTTGTATGATGCATACCTAATAAAAGAAAATCACATTTTCGCCTGTGGATCGATAGAGAACGCAGTAAAACAAGCCCGTCAAGCTAATTCTCAGTTAAATGTAGAAGTAGAAGTAGAAAATATTGAAGAGTTAAATCAGGCTATTTTAGCTAAGGCTGATATTATAATGTTGGATAATTTTGACAACCAAATGATTCAACAAGCTGTCGCAATTAATGCTGGAAAGTGTAAGTTAGAGGTGTCTGGAAATATCACTAAATCTAGGCTGAAAGCCCTTTCACAGTTAGGGGTAGACTATATTTCGTCTGGTGCCCTAACTAAAGATGTTAAGGCAATTGACCTTTCATTACGTGTAATTTGATAAGTTAGATAAGGTGCAAGTTAAAAGTAAATAGCTAGAGTTATTTAGTAACCGTTTTAAAGCCAACACTTAAGTATGTTTTTGGATACTTGCTAGAAAGGGATCCCGATCTATACTGAACAGGAATTCAAAAACAACGCTGTAAAACTGAAACGCTAAACAACTTAATTTATTTTACTTTTATATTGGAGATACACCATGAACATGACTCAAACTAACACTATGAAAAAACAAAACGGCTTCACACTTATCGAATTGATGATTGTTGTTGCTATTATCGGTATTTTGGCTGCAATCGCATTGCCGGCTTATCAGTCTTATACAGAAAAAGCTCGTTTTACTGAAGTAACGAATGCGACTGCGCCTGCAAAGACAGCTGTAGAGATTTGCGTACAAATGGGAAATGCACTTGGCGATTGTAATTCAAGTACAACGACTGTTCCAACTGACATCCCTGAAGCTGTTACAGCGGCAGCTGGAATTCCTGGTTTAAGTGTTGCTTCTGGAGTTATAACTGCTACTAAGCCTTCAGACTCAAATATTAATGGTACAGGTGCTGCTTCTTATGTCTTGACGCCAACAGTTGCGACAAATGGTGGAATTACTTGGGCAGAAACCTGTACTCCATCAACACTTTGTTAAGTTATTCATTTTGAAATGAGCCCGGAATATCCGGGCTTTTTTGATTCTACAACCTAGAGTGTGAGTGTTATGGCATCTATTACCCCAACTACTTTTACCTATCAAGGCAATAATAAAAATGGCCAAGCTGTAAAAGGTGAAATTTCGGCTTTGAATGTTCTTGAAGCTAAAAACCAGCTTCGGCGACAAGGTATTGCTGCTAAACGAGTTAAAAAATTAGCTAAACCGTTATTTGGTAAAGGTGGCGAAAAAATAACTCCGGCAGATATCGCTATGTTATCTCGGCAAATTGCTACTATGTTAACCGCCGGGGTGAGCCTAATACAAACCTTAGAGATGATAGCTACAGGGCATGCCAATATGAGCATGCGTAAACTCTTGGTTGAAATTACAGCTGAAGTCAGTGCTGGTAATCCACTATCTGACACTTTACGTAAGCATCCTAAATATTTTGATGATTTATATTGCGACCTAGTTGAAACCGGTGAACAATCTGGTGCCCTAGAAACCATTTATGACCGAATCGCTTTATATAAAGAAAAAGCTGAGGCACTTAAGTCAAAAATTAAGAAAGCTATGTTTTACCCTATTGCGGTGGTGGTAGTTGCAGTCATTGTTACTGTGATTTTACTTATTTTTGTGGTGCCACAGTTTGAAGAGATATTTTCTAGTTTTGGTGCTGAGTTGCCCGCTTTTACCCAGTTTGTTTTAGGTATATCCAGGTTTCTGCAAGACTATGGTGTATTTGTTGGGGCTGGGGTTTTTGCTGCAGGGTTTTTGTTTAAAAAAGCCCATAGTAAATCCAGGAACTTGCGAGATTCCGTTGACAAAAAAGTCTTAAAGATCCCTGTGATAGGTGAAATACTTAAAAAAGCCTCTGTGGCTCGTTTTACCCGAACCTTGTCGACGACTTTTGCAGCTGGGGTACCTTTGATTGGTGCTTTAGATTCAGCCGCTGGTGCGGCCGGTAATGCAGTATTTAGAGATGCCATTTTGTTTGTAAAAAAAGAAGTGGCAGGCGGGATTCAAATGAATGCAGCTATGCGCTCTACTGGTACCTTTCCTGAAATGGTGGTGCAGATGATAGCCATAGGTGAAGAGTCGGGCTCAGTGGATGAAATGTTAGGTAAGGTCGCAAATATTTATGAGGCTGAAGTAGATGATATGGTTGACGGCCTTACCAGTTTACTAGAGCCCATGATTATGGCCGTATTAGGTGTAGTCATAGGTGGTTTGATTGTTGCCATGTATTTACCAATTTTCGAAATGGGTAACGTTGTTTAGATACCTCTGAGTATCATGACTGCCTATTTTATATGATTTCTCTGTTCTGATAGCTTGCTTATTTAATTTCTGGCAAGCTATCCTCTAACTCTACTTATTAAGTTTTTCTATGCACTCATCATTGCAACTTATGGCGGATTACCCTGCTGTTTTTATCTCTGTAGTTTTCGTTATTAGTTTATTAGTCGGAAGTTTTTTGAATGTGGTGATTTATCGCTTACCAGTCATGATGGAAAGGGGCTGGAAAGCTGAAGTTGACGAGTATCTTTTGTCTCAAAATAACACTCATCAAGTTAATGCCTCTCAGGCACCCGATGCTAACACCAGTACCCCAGAAACCTTTAACTTAGTAAAACCTGATTCAACCTGTCCTAAATGCCAACATAAAATCAGAGCGTGGGAGAATATTCCCGTTATTAGTTGGTTAGCCCTTGGAGGTAAATGTAGTCAATGTAAATCACCTATACCTATCCGTTACCCCTTAGTTGAATTAGCAACAGGTTTGTTATCTGCCCTTGTGGCTTGGCACTTTGGTTTTGGTTTAGCTGCGGTTGCTGCTGTTATTGCCACTTGGTTATTGGTTGCCATGACATTTATTGACTTAGATACCATGTTGTTGCCCGACCAACTGACCTTGTCTTTACTTTGGTTAGGGTTATTGCTGAGTATTAATGGGCCTTTTGTTTCGCCACAAGACGCCTTAATAGGGGCGGCCGTGGGGTACTTAAGTTTATGGTCAATCTATTGGGTATTTAAGTTACTAACCGGTAAAGAAGGCATGGGGTATGGTGATTTTAAGTTGCTTGCCGCTTTAGGTGCATGGGTAGGTTGGCAACATTTACCTGTTGTTATTTTATTGTCTTCTTTTGTTGGCGCTGTTGTGGGAGTTACCTTGCTTACTGTTCAAGGAAAGGACAAAAGCCAACCTATTCCCTTTGGGCCTTACTTAGCTGCCGCTGGTTGGTTAACACTTATGTATGGAGATTGGTTGGTAGCGCAATATTGGAATTGGCTATTGCCATGAGCTGCTATGTTGTTGGGGTAAGTGGCGGAATTGGTAGTGGGAAAACTACAGTTACTGATTGTTTTAAAACATTTAATATTGACGTGATTGATGCTGATATTGTCGCTAGGCAAGTAGTTGAGCCTGGAACGCCGGGGTTACAAGCTATTATTGGTAAATTTGGTGAGAGAATTTTAGACATTAACGGTGCACTTGATAGAAGCCAGTTGCGGCAGTTAGTGTTTAGTGAACCAGAAAATAAAGAGTGGCTGAATCAATTACTACACCCTGCAATTAGAACTGAGATGATGAAGCAGGTACAACAAGCCAAATCTAACTATTGTTTGTTGAGTGTGCCCCTACTGGTAGAAAATAAATTGTATGAGATGGTCGACCGAGTATTAATTGTAGATGTGAGTGAAACCAACCAATTGAAACGTACCTTACTTAGAGACAAAACTAATGCCCAACAAATTCAAGCGATTATGGACTCTCAAGCCAGTAGAGAACAGCGCTTAGCGGTTGCAGATGATGTGATTGACAATAATGATAGCCCTGAAAAGCTGTTGATTCAGGTAGAATTACTCCATCAGACCTATCTGCAGTTAGCCAAAAATAAAATTAGGTGATGATTTTAGCCTATTGATTTGACTAAAAATTCTTTACAATGGTAAGCATTACTCAAAGTCGTGATTTACCACGTAATAAATTATAAGGTCAAAATGTCTCAAGCTATTTACGAATTTCCACTCAATGAAAAGGTACGTACTTACCTTAGACTTGAGCAGTTATTTAAGCAGCTTGAACAAGGAAAAGCTGCAGTTGAAGATTGGGAATACATCAACTTTTTAGATTGTCTTTTTACTCTTCTTGATTTAACAGAGCGTATTGATTTACGTAATGATGTGCTTAAAGATATTGAGCTTCATGAAAAAAACTTAGTGATCTGGTCTAAACACCCCAATATTGATGAAGAAGCATTGCAGTTTGCTCTTAAAAAAATATTACGTCTCAGAGAGTCTTTAAGAACCAACAAAAAAGTCGGAGCAGAATTAAAAGAAGACCGACTCTTGTCTTCTATTAGGCAAAGGTTTTCTATTCCTGGTGGCACCTGTAGTTTTGATTTACCTAATTTACATTATTGGTTGCAACAACCGTTAGCATTTAAAAAGCAACAAGTTCAAGCATGGTTAGACGAGTTAATGCCTATTCAGCAATCGATGGAAGTGACTTTGTCTTTTTTGAGAGAAAGAGGACGGTTTACAGATGTGAATGCTGAAAAAGGCTTCTATCAAGGGATTGCCGAAGACAAAAATGAATTAATACGAGTATTAGCTGCTACTGATCAAGGCTATTACCCTATGCTATCCGGTAATAAATACCGTTATGCCATTCGCTTTACTTTGTTTGTAGCTAATATGAATGGTAGTTCTGCTGTAGATTCTACAGTTAGTTTTAAATTAGCGTGTTGTTAACGTTACCCATTAAGAGCAATATTAAAAATGACGACTGAAGTTAATTGTCCAAATTGTAAAGTGAAGGTTAAGTGGACAACACTTAGTAAATTTCGTCCTTTTTGTAGTAAACAATGTCAATTAATTGATTTAGGTGAATGGGCTGATGAAGGAAAGTCGATCCCTTGTGGCGGTGGTAAAGATGCTGAAATGACAGAGCTTCCTGATATTGAAGATATCGAAGCTATGTTAAGCCAACAAGACAGTGGCTTTTTCAAAGACTAAATAGGTAATGAGTAGTCTTTAATCTATTAAATTGATGATAACTATCTATTTTAATCATTTTTAATATGCACGTCATCTCGCTATTATAATTTCACTTTGAGGCAGTCGCCCCGATTCAAACTAAACATGTAAGGATAATATATTATGTCTAACCCAAATTTTGAAAATAAAGAAGGCCAAGCAATTCCTAGTTGTACTTTTCCAGCTCGTGTTAACGATGAGTGGGTAAACTTAACGACTGATGAATTGTTTAAAGGTAAAACTGTTGTAGTTTTCTCTTTGCCTGGAGCATTCACGCCAACATGCTCTTCTACGCATTTACCTCGTTACAATGAATTAGCGAATGTATTTAAAGCTAATGGCGTAGATGAAATTGTATGTATGTCTGTAAATGACACATTTGTAATGAACGCATGGGCTGAAGAGCAAGAATCAGATAACGTTACGCTAATCCCTGACGGTAACGGTCAGTTCACTGACGGCATGGGGTTACTAGTAGACAAAGCTGATCTTGGTTTTGGGAAGCGTAGCTGGCGCTATTCAATGCTGGTTAAAGATGGCGTAGTAGATAAAATGTTCATCGAACCAGATTTGCCTGGCGACCCATTTGAAGTATCAGACGCTGACACTATGCTTGAGTATATTGCACCAGAAGCAGTTAAGCCTGAACCAGTGGCTGTGTTAACTAAGCCTGGTTGCCCATTTTGTGCAAAAGCTAAAAACTTACTAGACGAAAAAGGTTTGGCTTACGAAGAATTTGTTATGGGACGTGAGATTTCTTTCACTGGCCTTAAAGCGCTATCTGGTAATGAGTCTTGGCCTCAAGTCTTTATCGGTGGCAAGTTGATTGGTGGCTCTGATGATTTAGAAGCTTACTTTTCGTAGTCTTAGTTAACGTAAAAAATGGCGCTTAAATAGCGCCATTTTTGTATCTGGAATTTATGGTAGTTAAGGGCTAAGTAACTACTCATTTTGGCTGGAAAATTAATATTACACCTTCACAACTAGTCAAAGGTCGAGAGTTCATTCCATTAACCGTTTTTGTATCCTCATGTCTGCGACCATTCATTAAGCACTTAGGAAAAAGCTAATTATATTCATAGGTTATGGTTGAATCTATGTAGTGACAAGGATTAGTATGAGCTCAATTTAAAATAAGAAACCCTTGCTATGAAACCCTATATTTTCGTACTTTTTTTGACAGCTACTTTCACTAACTTTGTGTTTGCTCAAGGTATTGAGCCGGTTTTTGATAAATTTGATGATATTTATCAAACCGAACTTGGGTCAACCCAAGGCTGTTTAATTCCTGAGATAAACGTGTTTAGAGTGTGCTCAAGTGCGTTAAGAAATGACAAAAATGCTCCTTATATTTTGCATCACGGCGCTAAAACTGAAAAAGTTATGGTGTTGTTCCATGGATTAAGTGACTCGCCTTTTTATTTCCGCTCCATCGCTCAATCTATCCATAAACAAGGCTTCAACGTGGTAGTCGCCTTGTTACCAGGTCATGGAAAAAAGGAGCCTGATGCTGATATGGAAGATTCTGCACTTGCAGATAGGTGGCGCTCACATATTGCTGAGGTGACCAATGTTTCTGAACAACTGGGTGAAAAAGTTTATATGGGAGGTTTCTCTACAGGGGGAGCGTTAGCTTCGGAATATATTTTACAAAATCCAGAAAAAATAAGTGGCTTAGTGCTATTTTCAGGAGCGTTAGCTTTAGACTCTAACGTTGAGTCTATGGCTAAAATTTGGGGTATACAGTTACTTGCAAAATTTTTAGATGGTGATTATCAATCCGAAAATGCCAATCCTTATAAATATCCCCATGTAGCTCGTTTCGCTGCGTTTGAGTTGGTTGAAGTTATTTTTTCGATAAGAGAATTAATAGAGCAGGGCGCAAAAGTCGACTTACCTATTTTTGCGGCTCACTCTGTTGCCGATAGAACAACGCCAATTGTTGGTGTTAAAAGTTTGATAGAGCAGAACCAAGCTAATAGTGTTTTGTATGAATTACCTAAAGAGCTAGATGTTTGTCATGCCGATGTGGTTATTAATTCACAACAGGTATCTGAAATTGGTGTTGATGGATCACTACTTGAAGAGGTTATGCCTTGTGATGTACCCAAAGCGAACCCTAAACATACTGAAATGCTGGATAGTTTGACGGCCTTTTTGGCAACGAATTAATGAGTCATTTTATCGTTTTGTTAAGAGGCATAAATGTGGGTGGCAACAATCTTTTGCCGATGAAGCAGTTATCTGAACTTTTAGTGTTGATGGGGTGTAGTGGTGTTAACACCTATATTCAAAGTGGCAATGTGTCTTTGTTTCACCCGAGCCAGTCTGCTGATAACGTGGCGTCAGATATTGCTACCAATATTATGTCAAAATTTGGCTTTACCATTAGGGTGATGGCTTTTAGGTTTGAAACCTTTCATCAGCTGGCTAATGCCATTCCTTTTAAATATGCTGAGCGTGAGCCAAAAACTCTGCATCTATACTTTTTAGAAGAAACTGCCCCTTCTCCAGATTTACAAAGTTTACAAGCTGTAAAAGCTGAAAGTGAGTCTTTCGCGTTACTTGGAACTGTGCTGTATTTACATGCCCCTGATGGAATTGGTCGCTCTAAGCTGACTGCTAAAATTGAACGCTGCCTTGGGGTGGCTACCACCGCTCGAAATTGGAATACAGTAAGCAAACTATTAAGTTTTGTAGAGAACCAATAACCTTCTGTTTTTAGAAGCACCTTTAGTCAGTAAGGTGATTTATTGTTATGTATTCGTAAAATAAATGGCGTTTGTTTGAAAGGTATTTAGGCTAAAGGCGGTTTAAGCAATCGTCTTTTTAGTAAAAGTTGAGCAAATATAATGTCTAATGAATACACCCTCTATGGTGCGCCTATGTCTTTATATACAGGCAAAGCCAGAGCATATCTAAATTATAAGCAGATACCTTATCAAGAGGTTTTTTCATCTTTAAAGGTCTATAAAAATGTCATTGTACCCAATACTGGGGTGCGTTTCGTTCCTGTATTAAAAACTCCCTCAGACGAATACTTGCAGGACACCGCATATATTATCGATACACTTGAAAAGGCGCATCCGAGCCGTTCTGTTATCCCTGCTACGGCCAGGCAAAAGCTTGTATCCTATTTGTTTGAAACTTGGGGAGATGAATGGTTAGTGATCCCAGCTATGCATTATCGATGGAATAAAGATAATTTCCCGTTTATTTATGAAGAGTTTGGAAAGGTGGTTCTACCTAATATGCCAGGCTTTATTCGCGCTTTTGTTGGTAAAAAAATAGGAGCAAAGTTTAAAGGTTTTGTACCTATGTTAGGAATTACGGATAAAACTATTCCTGCTATCGAAGATTGGTATGAAAATCATGTGCTGAAGCTGCTAAATGAACATTTTGCTGAGCATGAATATTTACTTGGGAGCAAGCCTTGTATTGGTGACTTTGCATTAATGGGACCTCTTTATGCGCATTTATTCCGCGACCCAGCTCCTGGTAAAATCATGAAAGCAATTGCGCCTAATGTTGCCAAATGGGTGCTGAGAATGAACCAAAAAGATGTTCCAGAAGGAGCGTACTTAAGCAATGATGAGATACCTACAAGTTTAACCCCCCTATTAGAAAGAATGTTTAAAGAGCAATGGCCCGTGTTACAAAGCACGATTGAACACCTTGAAAAGTGGGATCAGGCTAACCCTAAAAGTACGAGCATACCTAGGACCATTGGTGAGCATAGCTTTACTATAGGTAATGCCACCGATAAACGTGCGATTGCTTCCTTTCATCAGTGGAAAGTACAGCGGGTGTTGAAATGCTATTATCAATTTAATGGATCTGAAAAACCTTCAGTAGATGATTTTTTGAAAAATATGGGCGGTTTAGAGTGTATGCAATTACATATTAAAAATTGGATAATAAGGAAAAACAATCAACTCACTTTTTCTAACACAGATATTTCATCAATAGGATTATAAATGTATTTAGTATGCTCTCATTGTTTTGCTATTAATCGTATACCAGAAGATAAAGATCACACGTTAGCTAAGTGTGGAAAGTGCAAAAATTTAGCTGTACCCACTACGAGTGTTGAATTAACAGATCTTAATTTTTATCGTTACATCGAAAAGAATGACTTACCGGTTATTGTTGATTTTTGGGCAAGCTGGTGTGGACCCTGTAAAACTATGGCTCCCGTTTTTGAACGTGTGGCTAAACAGTCGGACTCAATTTTATTTGCTAAGGTTAACACTGAATTAGCTCAACAGGTTTCTGCTGCTGCCACCATTAGAAGTATTCCAACTTTAATATTTTTTCATCATGGGAAAGAGATTGATAGGCTCTCTGGTGGCTTGAGTGAACAGCAGTTAAAAGCATGGGTTATGCAATGTTTGAAGAAGCTACCCTAAAGAATAATAGCAATAACAACTCCCTAGAATGAAAGTGGGTGTTTGTTATTGCTTCAATTATTGTTCTGTTACTAAATGAAACACTAGATGTTTTTATTCGACCCCATGCTGCACAAAGGTCACATTAGATTCGAGTATTGCTTGATGTAGAGCTTCGCTTTCTAAGGGAGTGGTTACAAAGCCATTAGCATCATTGAAATTAGCAACCGTACTTGTTTCGGCTAATGTCGTGACATCCAAGTACTTGTCCATAAAGTATTGCAAGTTTTCATCTGTAGAGTTGCCCTGCATTAACCCTATTTCTATTCGAGAAGTCGCACTAGGCTGAATGTCTAACACACTGCTTTCTAACAAAGGTTGTTGTAACGATGGTGAGCCATAAATGGTTTGGTACACAGTGTTATTGCTTGCCCCTGATAGCAATCTTATATGGGTACGTTGAAAATTAAAGTCATCAGGATCAAAGCTAGCTCCTCTATCAATGCAATAGTCGGCAGAACCGGTATCTATGGAGCAGTTCTCTATTAGCTGCATGTTTTCAATAGAATTTAGTTCAGGAATATCCAGTTCTATATTGGTGGTGTTATTTGTGATGGTCTGAAAACTGTCAAATTGCCATTGAGTGGTATTTTCTGAACCTGAGAAAAAACCTGCCCAACTACTTATGTCATTATCATTAATAGCTAAGGTCACTTGGTCAGTATCGTTGTAAATATATTGCCATAGATAGGTGTTTTCATTGAAGATAATGGTAATGGCACTGCTTGAGTTTAGTGTTATATTGTCTGATGTTTGCCAATAAAATGGTGTTAAATCAGTATTCTGTAAATTAGAAGAAATTATTTCAGCTGCTAATTCGGTATCGTAAATGTAACTGGAGTCAACGAAAGTATAATATCCCAAATCTGTATATTGATTGTTCTCACTCTCATAGAAAGCCGTCACTAAGGTGTCTTTCTCTGCAGGGATAGGTGATAACACGGGAATATTTGATGAAATAGATTTTCCGCTCACTAACTCTTCAGAGTAGCTCGTTTGGTAAAAATTAATGTTGGCTTGTTCAAGTACACTTAAGGCAGCTGAGTCAGAGATTTCGGAATTTGCACGGTAATCTTCTCCGGTGTAACAGTCACTGCCGGTTTGTGGAAGGCGAACATTCACAACTAAATCTGATAACAGCGACTTTTCAACACTAAACATATAAACATTAGGGTTATCGCTTAAGCCGCTTTCTATTTCTTCTAATGTGATGTAGCCGTTATCTGGGAGTAATGAACTGTCTATACTGACTATTCCAGTGGATGCAACGTCCTCTGCGGCTATCGTATAGTCTTCTAATAATGAGCCATTAGAATCATGGAACAAAATGTTGTAGTTGGTATTAGCTACAGAAGCGGTAATAACTTTATCGGTGTCATTTTCTGAGGTGCCAAAAATAATGCAGCCTTCTTCTATATTTTCAGCTGATGTGGTTTCTAAATGAATTACTTGCCAATTATAAGTTTGGCCAGTAAAACCTCCTGATGAGCTGCTGCCACTTCCTCCTCCTCCACATCCACTTAAAAATGCCAAAACTAAAGGGGTGGTTATTGCTACTTTTTTCACACAAACTCCAAAGTACGACACTGTTTGATATTCGGAAGCACCTGTAGGGCAAGACGTAGACAAGTTCACTACTCACCATTGTTATTACACTGGCGTATCTCTTGCTGCAAAAAGTCCCGAAATATCAACAGCCTCGTGGTAACGTCAATATTTTGATATGTGAAAAACGTAAAGCAATTTCTTTGCCTAGTATTCATATTAATGGCATACATTTTTATTCTTTAAATATATGTCTATAAAATAAGCTTAATGTGGCTATTTTTGTGCTGCTATGACTGATATTTCTACCAATAGTTCAGGTCTTGCCATCGAGGCTTGTACACAGGCTCTAGCGGGGGCGTATCCTTCTGGAACCCAGTTATCCCAAACTTGATTCATGGCGGCGAAGTCCTGCATATCTTTAATGTAGAGTGTGGCACTTAGCATATGCTCTTTATCACTTCCTGCGTCTTCTAGTAATTGCTCTACTTTATCAAGCATGGTTTGGGTTTGCTGTTCGATATCTTGGGTTGCATCTGCACAAACTTGTCCACATAAGTAAACGGTACCTTGATGAATAACGATACGACTCATTCGTTGCTTAGTTTCTTTGCGAACTATAGTGTCATTATTTTTCTCTGAACTTGGTAATGGGTTTGGTGCTTGTATTAGAGTATTAACTGAAGTTTCTACTGGCCCACAGAATAAATGCGCATAACGAGATTCTCGTTTACCCGGCTCTCGTTCTAGTTTGGTAACCAGTTGTAAATCATTTAATGCTTGTAAGGTATTAAGGGAGGTTTCAACCTCATCTACATTAGCGAATTCTGCTAATCGATTGGTGCGAGTTCTTAATTCACCAGGAGTTTGTGGACCGCGTAATAGCATCACGCATATAATGGCGAGCTGCTGACGATTAAACTTAAGACCACTAAATTCGGTATTGCAAAATCTATGTTTGTACTTAGTCACTCTGCTGCCAGAGCTAGTGTGTTCAAAAATTAACTTCTTATCACGAAGTTCATCTAAGGTGTTTTGCACCTCAGACTCAGTTAATTGCATCACGGGGTCACGGTTACTTTTTTGGTTACAGCCTAACGTTAGGCCGTTCAAAGACAAAGGGTATTGATCCGGTGTGGTGATTTCTTTTTCGAGTAACACACCAATAATCCGCGCTTGAAGAGGCGTTAATTGCATAAGCATTGTGTAATTCCTTTGGTACGACTAATTGCCTGTATTATACGGGGTAAGTAGATTTAGATTACATACGCAGACTTAAATAAATTAATAGAAGTTTGAATTATAAATAGTGAAAAACATCTAACAAATCTAGATGTAATCAAAATGATTGCATTTGTTGGTGTGGTGATTTAATCTCTAGATATCGACTCATAATGAGTCTTAGTTTAAAGGGATGAGAAATGACCGAGAGTACTGCAACGAAACAAACTTTAGCTGAGCTGCCCCATGCACAGCGTGACCGTTTAGCTTTTATCGATTTTAGTTTACAGTTTTTTGGGCATGTTGCGCGTACCGATCTTATACAACGTTTTAAAACTGGGTTAGCAGCGAGTACACGAGACTTCAGTACCTATAAAGAATTAGCCCCAGATAATCTTGTGCTGCAACATCAGACTAAAAGTTATCATCGTACTGAAACGTTCCAAGCTATTTTTAATCATGATCCCGAAGTCATACTGTCATCCTTAAGTCGTGGTTTTGGTAATGGTATATCTACAGGAGTCCAGCCCACAGAACAGTGCTTTGATGCCGTGCGTTTGATCCACCCCAGTACTCAGATCATCAGTGGTTTAATGCGCGCTATACATAATAAGAAGGCAATAAAGTGTGGTTATGTATCGGTAAGTTCTGGAGAAACAATACGAGCAATTGTTCCTCATTCATTAATTAACAATGGGCATAGATGGCATGTTCGTGCCTATGATAGAAAAAATAATAAATTTAGAGATTTTGTTTGTACACGTTTTACCTTTGTTGACTTGATGGAGGGCTCGCTGCATGTTCATGAAGCTAGCCCTTATGATGAACAATGGAACCAACTAGTAGAGCTCATACTTATTCCACACCCCAACTTGAAACAATCTAGAGCAATTGAAATGGATTATGGTATGAGTGACGGGGTCTTAAAGGTTCAGCAACGTGCTGCGGTTGCGGCTTATGTCTTGCGTCAATGGCAGGTGGATTGTTCCCAAGGTTATGCGCTGTACGGTAGTGGCTGCCAATTGGCGCTGCAGAATTTGGATGCCCTCAAGTTACTTGAAAATGTATCCTTAGTCCCCAGCTAGTTTATAAATCTATATTCATAAACAGGGTAGTGACAAGCTAATTAGCATTCCTTTTTTAACGTTCTTGAAGCTAGTACCAACTGAAGAATATCTAATAAATAAATTGGTCTAACTAATCCCATCTTTTACCTTTCTATATGCTTAGGTTTCTGTTATTTTCTCATCCAAATAGACGTCCAGATGTCTTTAATTGCAATTCTTAAGTGGGAACCCTTATGAGTAAAGTGTCATTACCTAAAGAAAAAATTAAAATCCTGTTATTGGAAGGTTTACATCAGAGCGCGGTTGATACTCTGCATGCTAACGGCTACGAAAACATTGAGTACCTAAAAACGTCGCTTCCAGAAGATGAATTAATTGAAAAAATTAAAGATGTTCATTTTATTGGTATTCGCTCTCGCACTCAGTTAACCGAAGCGGTTATTAATGCCGCTAACAAGTTAGTGGCAGTAGGCTGTTTTTGTATTGGTACCAACCAAGTAGATTTAAATGCTACACAAAAGCGTGGTATTCCTGTTTTTAATGCTCCATTTTCAAATACTCGTTCTGTGGCTGAGTTGGCTTTAGGACAAATGATCCTTTTATTGCGAGATATCCCAGCAAAGAATGCTAAAGCCCATCGCGGCGTATGGGATAAGAGCGCCGTTGGTTCTTATGAAGCCAGAGGTAAAACTCTAGGTATTATTGGTTATGGTCACATTGGCACCCAGTTAAGCATTTTGGCTGAACATTTAGGCATGCGAGTTCAATTTTTTGATATTGAAAGTAAATTGGTTTTAGGTAATTCGACTCAAGTTAAAACCTTAGAAGATTTATTAAATACCTCAGATGTGGTGAGCCTGCATGTACCGGAAACTGTGCAAACTCAAAACATGTTTAGTGCCAAAGAGTTTGCCATGATGAAAGACGGCGCTATTTTGATGAATGCTGCTAGAGGCACAATCATAGATATTGGTGCTTTGGTAGATGCGCTTGAAAATGGTAAATTAGCGGGGGCGGCAATTGATGTGTTCCCAGTGGAGCCTAAGTCTAACAATGAAGTATTTGAATCGCCATTGACCAAGTTTGAAAATGTTATTTTGACCCCCCATGTTGGCGGAAGTACACAAGAAGCTCAACAAAATATAGGTATTGAAGTGGCGGGTAAGCTTGCGAAATATAGTGATAATGGTTCTACTTTATCAGCTGTTAATTTTCCGGAAGTTTCTTTACCTGAGCATACAAACCGGTCGCGCTTATTACATATTCATAAGAATGCACCGGGTGTTTTGACACAAATCAACCAAGCGTTTGCTGAAAAAGGCTTAAATATTGCCGCACAATATTTACAAACCAATGAAAACATTGGTTATGTAGTTATTGATGTTGAAGCGGATGATGCTGGTGAGGCGTTTGAGCAGTTATTAAAAATTGATGGCACGATCAAAACCAGAATGCTCCATTAATTTTGATTATTAATGATGACAGTTCAAAGGACTGTCATCATTTTAAGTATTTTCTAATGCACCTTGAGTATATATTCTTCTCAAATTTTTATAACTTTTTATAAATCCCCATGAATTGCCTGCAGTGCTGCAATTGATGCTACAGCAGCTGTTTCTGTGCGTAATACTCTGGGACCCAATTGGACAGTTTGAAATCCATTCTGTTCCGTTTGATATATTTCTTGATCAGTAAAACCTCCCTCTGGACCTATTAGCAGCCTAACCCCAGCGGGCGGCATAGATATGTGTCTGAAAGCCTGCTCAGCTCTAGGGTGCAATGTCAGTCTTAATTGGTTGGTTGACATAGTAACCCAATCAGAAAATAGAGTAGGGGGGTTAAGTTTTGGAAGTACATTTCTGCCACTTTGTTCACATGCACCAATGACTACTTTGAGCCATTGCTCATGTTTTTTGACCCAGCGTTCTTGATTGAGCTTAACGCCGCAGCGTTCAGTTATAAGGGGAGTCATTTCTTTTATGCCCAGCTCAACAGCTTTTTGAATAACCCATTCCATTCTGTCACCACGAGATATTCCTTGGGCTAAATGAATATCTAAAGGGGATTCAATACTGAGCGATAATTTTGAATCTATATTGACGACTACTTTGCGTTTGTTGACTTGGGCAAGATGAGCACTGTATTCGTTTCCATCACCGTTAAATAATACTACGGCTTGGCCTTCTCTGGCTCTAAGTACATTACTGACATGATTGGTTGCATCGTCCGTGAGTATAATTTGACTTTCTACTGACAGCTGGTGAGGATGATAAATTCTGATGATACGCATGGGGAACACTCAATTTTTTATAAATGTTATCAAGTAGTGGCAGCGTAAAGCAAAAAAGAGTAGTAAATATATGAAGCTAGACAGGTTTTTTAACCTGCCTAGTCGTTCGCTTTAGTTTATTTCAATCGCATATTGCCTAGTGAACGATTGTTTTGGTCCTTCTTTTGAGGTTATCACTGGTGTGTTTTTTCGGGCATATTTAGTGTGTTTACCCTTATCCCTAGAGAGTGAAAAAACTAGAAGTGACATCAAACATGTAGCTAATATATAAATTAATAACATTCTCAATTCCTTTAAAAATATTAAGTGTGCATAATAAAAATGCGGCAGCAGTATAACATTATTTTTTTTGAGTGTTCAAAAATCATTCAACTTTTAAAGGCAATCTTGAGAAATTTAATGGGTTTAAATTTCACTGAGTCATCTAATTATGTTTATAAAATTAGTATATTAGTATAATAAAGCACTATTTTTCTGGCTTTTACATTGCTGAATATTTATCCTTGCGGCAGTTTTTGAGCTTGGCTTTAAACAAGCTCTGATTATTATAAAGAATGGAGAAACACATGTTTGATTTTGATGCAGAAAAGATTTCCCAGATGGTTGATACCTATATCATTCCATGGGGTATTAATATTGTTTTTGCGCTTCTTATCTATGTCATAGGTAAAATGGTAGTGGGCGTTTTAATTGGCGTTTTCGGTAAGGTTATGGCCCGCTCTAAATATGATGACATGCTTATCGATTTTATTAAGGCCATCCTAAGAGCAATATTAATGTTGTTTGTAATTGTAGCCTCATTAGATCAATTAGGTGTAGATACAACCTCATTAGTGGCTATCTTAGGTGCAGCGGGTTTAGCTATTGGTCTTTCTCTACAAGGTTCACTACAGAACTTTGCTGCAGGGGTAATGTTGCTAGTTTTCAGACCTTTCAAAGCAGGTGATTTTATTGAAGCGGGTGGTGCTGTTGGTGTCGTTAAAAGTATCAGTATCTTCACTACCGTTATGACTACTGGTGATAACAAAGAAATTATCGTTCCAAATGGTTCAATCTATGGCGGTAACATCACTAACTACTCTGCGAAAGAAACCCGTCGAGTAGATATGGTTGTTGGGATCGGCTACGACAGTGATTTAAAGAAAGCTAAAGCTATTCTTAATGAAATGGTTGCTGCTGACGATCGTATATTAAAAGATCCTGCACCAACAGTTGCTGTGGCAGAATTAGCTGATAGTAGCGTTAACTTTGTGGTTCGTCCTTGGGTTGCGTCTGGTGACTTCTGGCCTGTTAAGTTTGACTTTACTGAAGCAGTTAAATTACGTTTTGATGAGGAAGGTATTTCTATCCCGTTCCCTCAAATGGATGTACATGTACACAAAGATGACTAATTATTAGTGTAATTAAAAAAGCCGCTGTTTTGAGCGGCTTTTTTGTATCTAAGCTTTACCTGACTATTTTAACTACAATTAGGTTTAGTTGTGGCGGCATTATAAAATAGCATTGCATTATCCATGTTGTTGCTGAGGTTACTAATACGTGTAGTGGGTAATGGATGGGTTGATAAGAGTTCTGGTTGCCTGTTATCACCACTTGCTTTTGCCATATTTTCCCAAAGCGTAATTGACTCTTTAGGATCAAACCCGGCTCTGGCCATAAGTTCTAACCCTATTAAATCTGCCTCTGTTTCGTGAGTTCTACCAAAAGGTAATTGCACCCCAACTTGTACACCAAGGCCTAAGCCTGCCATGATGACATTACTACTGGCAATTTTGTTTGTCTGCAATAACTGATTTGTAACTTCTAAGCCAACACCTATTAAGGCACTGCTAGACATTCTTTCATTACCATGCTCTGCGATAACATGACCGACTTCGTGCCCTATTACAGCGGCTAGCTGATCTTGGTTTGTTGCCACGCCCATTAAACCTGTATAAACCCCTATTTTTCCACCTGGTAAAGCAAAAGCATTGACTTGTGGCTCATCAAATACGACTAGCTCCCACTCTCCTGCAAACACTGAGTTTGGTACATGCTGCGTAATGGCGTCAGCAATACATTGAACATATTGGTTAGATACGACTTTGTTTGAAACGTTTTGCTCGGATTTCATACTGTCAAAAGCTTGTTCTCCCATCCCTGCTAATTGAGAGCTAGAATAAAGTTTCAACTGATTTCGGCCCGTTGGGGACTTAGCGCAGGCAGTGCTTAAAATTAAACAAGTTAAAATACAAAGTCTGTTATAGGTGCGTAACATGACAAGGTCGCTCCTTTGATGCTTTAGATGAATAAAATAAGATCATACATTGATTTTCACTGCATGTTAGCTGTCTATTTAAAATGCTAGTGAGTACGGGAAGTCAAAGAGGTTATTTTGCTATTACTGCCTGAGGCAAAATTCTTGTTTATGATGGTTTTGAGAAAGTAATTTAAAGCCCCCAGTAAAAGCTGAGGCAAATACGGAGGCTTTAATGAGTCGCTGATTAGATACTAGCTTTAAGTTTTTCAGCCAAATCTGTTTGTTCCCAAGGAAATTCATCTCGACCAAAATGACCATATGCAGCAGTCGCTTGGTAGATAGGGCGTTCTAGGTCTAACATTTGAATAAGACCATGGGGTCTTAATTCAAAATGCTCTCGCACTAATTTAACCAGAAGGGCGTCAGATACTTTGCCGGTTCCAAATGTCTCAATATCAATAGAAGTGGGTTCTGCTACACCTATTGCATAAGAAATTTGAATTTCACACTTATCAGCTAAACCTGCCGCCACTATGTTTTTTGCAACATATCGACCTGCATAAGCTGCAGACCTGTCTACTTTAGATGGATCTTTTCCTGAAAACGCGCCGCCACCGTGCCTTGCCATACCACCATAGGTATCCACAATTATTTTACGACCTGTTAAGCCACAATCACCCATTGGTCCGCCTATCACAAACCGACCTGTAGGATTGATAAAGAATTTAGTATCTTTAGATAGCCATTTTTCAGGTAGAACAGGTTTGATTATTTCTTCCATTACCGCTTCTCTAAGATCTGCAGTACTTATACTTTCATCATGTTGAGTGGACAACACCACGGCATCAATGCCAACCGGTTGATTATCTTCATATACGAAAGTCACTTGGCTTTTAGCATCAGGGCGTAACCAAGCCAAAGTGCCATTTTTACGTACTTCTGCTTGGCGTTTCACCAAGCGGTGAGAGTAAGTAATGGGTGCCGGCATAAGTACATCTGTTTCGTTGCTTGCATAGCCGAACATCAGACCTTGGTCACCCGCACCTTGTTCTTCAGGTGAAGTGCGGTCAACCCCTTGGTTGATATCTGGAGATTGTTTACCGATTGCATTGAGAATGGCACACGAATCGGCGTCAAAACCCATATCAGAGTGTACATATCCAATCTCTTTTACTGTGTTTCTTGTTATCTCTTCTATATCTACCCAAGCCGAAGTTGTCACTTCTCCGCCCACTAATACCATTCCGGTTTTTACGAAAGTTTCGCAGGCAACCCGCGCTTTTGGATCTTGCGTTAAAATGGCATCAAGTACCGCATCGGATATCTGATCAGCAATTTTATCTGGATGGCCTTCAGATACTGATTCTGAAGTGAAAAGATGTGATGTCATATAAATGCCTCGTTCTTGACAGCTTAAGCTTTTTATTAATAGACCTAGTTTAACAATTTATTTGAGAAATACCAGTCTTTACATCTAGACGTCCAAACGTCTATGAAATTAATTCTGCTAAGGTGTAAATAAATTTCATATGCAAATCAGAAATCATCTGTGATTTGCCGTTGCAGTTAGTCGCAGCCTAATACAAAATGGATTATTAAATTCGGAGTAACCTTTAGCTTTTTTAATTATTCCTCCCTACATAAAAACGTTAGTCAGGAGACAACATGTCAACACGCCAAAATCTTGCCAATGCCATCCGTGCTTTAAGTATGGACGCAGTACAACAAGCCAACTCGGGTCACCCTGGAGCACCTCTAGGAATGGCCGACATTGCAGAAGTACTTTGGGGGGATTACTTACAACATAATCCTAGTAACCCAGATTGGGCAAATCGAGACCGTTTTGTTTTATCAAATGGTCATGGTTCAATGTTGATCTATTCTTTGTTGCACCTATCTGGCTACGCGTTACCTATAGAAGAGCTTAAAAATTTCCGTCAATTACACTCTAAAACTCCCGGTCACCCTGAGTATGGTTATGCTCCAGGTGTAGAGACTACTACGGGCCCACTTGGGCAAGGGATCAGTAATGCGGTAGGAATGGCTATTGCTGAAAAAACTTTAGCTGCTCAATTTAATAAGCCTGATTTTGATATTGTTGACCATTTCACATATTGCTTCTTAGGTGATGGATGTTTAATGGAAGGTATTTCCCATGAAGCCTGTTCATTAGCGGGTACCCTTGGTTTAGGTAAACTAGTAGCATTTTGGGATGATAACGGCATCTCTATTGATGGACACGTTGAAGGTTGGTTTACCGATAATACTCCAGCTCGTTTTGAAGCATATGGCTGGCATGTTATTGCAGGTGTTGATGGTCATGATCCAGAAGCTATCGCCGCTGCAATTGATGCTGCAAAAGCAGAAACAGCTAAACCCACCCTAATTTGTTGTAAAACTATTATTGGTTTTGGCTCACCTAATAAATCAGGTAGTCACGATTGTCATGGTGCACCACTAGGTGATGATGAAATTAAGGCTGCTCGCGAATTCTTAAATTGGCCCCATGCGCCTTTTGAAATTCCTGCTGATGTTTATGAAGGTTGGGATGCAAAAGCCTCTGGTGCAGAAAAAGAACACGCGTGGAACGAAAGCTTCAGTGCCTATGAAAGCGCTCATCCTGAATTAGCAGCAGAGTTAACGCGCCGTTTAGCCGGTGATTTGCCAGCAGATTTCGCTGAAAAAGCGGATGCTTTTATTCAAGCTTCTCAAGATAAAGCTGAAAATATCGCAAGTCGAAAGGCCTCGCAAAACTCAATCGAAGCGTTTGCTACATTACTACCAGAAGTGTTAGGTGGTTCGGCTGATTTGGCAGGGTCTAACTTAACAATTTGGTCTGGTACTAAAGGTATTTCAGCTGACGATGCCAGCGGTAATTATTTGTACTACGGTGTCCGTGAATTTGGTATGACCGGGATCATGAATGGTATTGGTTTACATGGCGGTTTCAGACCGTTTGGGGCGACATTCTTAATGTTTATGGAATATGCCAGAAATGCGGTACGGATGGCATCTTTGATGGGAATTCCTAATATCTTCGTCTATACCCATGACTCAATTGGTCAGGGGGAAGATGGACCAACTCACCAACCAATCGAACAAGTTGCCAACTTACGTTTAACGCCAAATTTAAATACGTGGCGTCCTTGTGACGGAGCTGAAACTGCCGTTGCCTGGAAATCATCACTTGAGCGTAAAGATGGTCCTTCAGCTTTAATTTTTAGCCGCCAAGGTTTGCCTGCCCAATCCCGTGATGCAGCACAAGTAGCGAATATCGCTAAAGGTGGTTATGTATTAAAAGATTGTGAAGGTACACCAGAAGTTATTTTAATCGCTACTGGTTCTGAAGTTGGCATTACTGTTGAAGCTGCGTTGCAATTAACTGCTGCAGGTACTGCAGTACGTGTTGTATCTATGCCGTCAACTAGTGTATTTGACCAGCAAGATGCTGAGTACAAAGAGTCAGTTTTACCTCGTGCCGTGACTAAACGCGTTGCAGTAGAAGCAGCTCACGTTGATTTCTGGCATAAGTATGTTGGTTTTGATGGTGCTGTTGTAGGTATGTCAACTTTCGGTGAGTCAGCACCTGGCGCTGAATTATTAAAACTATTTGGAATCACAACAGACGCTGTAGTTAAAGCTGCGCAAGAGCTTTAATATAAACGCTTGTTTTATATGCCAAGTATTTAAACATTAAGGCGCATTTATGCGCCTTTGTCGTTAGTTTAAATGATGTTTTCAAGGGTGTTATGTTACGTATAGCAATTAATGGTTTTGGGCGTATAGGTCGTAATGTGTTACGGGCGCTCTATGAAACCGAGCGTAATCAAACTATTCAGGTTGTCGCTATTAATGAAATAGCGGAGCCAGAAGGTATTGCGCATTTACTTAAATATGATACATCTCATGGTCGGTTTGGTTTTCCCGTGAGTTTAGATAGTCAAACCTTACGTGTGGCAAATGATGAGATTCAGCTCTTACAGCATCAAGATATTAATGATTTACCCTGGGAGCAATTAGAGGTTGATTTAGTACTGGAGTGCTCTGGAGTCCATAGTGACCGTGCAGATGGACAGGCGCATATAAATCAAGGGGCTCAAAAAGTTCTTTTTTCTCAGCCATGTGGTCCTGATGTGGATGCAACGGTAATATTTGGAATTAATGATGGTGAGCTAACCGACGACGACATAATAGTGTCATGTGGGTCATGTACTACTAATTGTATCGTTCCAGTCATTAAAGTATTAGATGATGCTTTTGGTGTGCAAAGTGGCACAGTTACTACCATTCATTCATCAATGCATGATCAACAAGTTATAGACGCATACCATTCTGACTTACGTAGGACTCGCGCTGCAAGCCAGTCTATTATTCCGGTTGATACTAAATTAGCTGTGGGTATTGAGCGTATCTTGCCTAAGTTTGCAGGGAAATTTGAAGCTATAGCGGTGCGAGTACCTACTATCAACGTAACCGCAATGGATTTAAGTGTAACGGTTGAAAATTGTGTAACAGTGACTGATGTCAATCGCGCTTTGAAGGAAGCGAAAAGCGATTACTTAAGTGGTATTTTAGATTATACCGAGGAACCACTCGTATCTGTTGATTTCAATCACGACCCCCATTCTTGTATAGTAGATGGAAGTCAGACTAGAGTCAGCCATAAACAGTTAGTCAAAACCCTAGTTTGGTGTGATAACGAATGGGGATTTGCGAATAGAATGATAGACACAGCAGAGGCTATGTTCAAAAAAGCTTAGGGTTTATCAGTAGATTAATTCAATTTTGTAAAGTAAAGGTAAAGTATGTCCATATTAAAAATGTCTGAGCTAGATTTAGCTGGTAAAAGAGTTCTTATTCGTCAAGATTTAAATGTGCCCATCAAAGATGGTGTAGTTACCTCTGATGCACGTATCCGTGCGTCTTTACCTACGATAAAAGCTGCGGTTGCTGCTGGTGCAAAAGTCATGGTGATGTCTCATTTAGGGCGTCCAACAGAAGGCGAATACGCCGATGAGTTTTCTTTACTTCCTGTTGTGAATTATTTGCAAACCAAGACAGATCTAAACGTGAGTTTGCAAAAAGATTACCTAAACGGTGTAGAGCTTGATGCAGGTGAAGTCGTTGTTTTAGAAAATGTGCGTTTTAATTTAGGTGAAAAGAAAGACGATGAAGCTTTAGCAAAACAATATGCGGCACTTTGTGATGTATATGTGATGGATGCATTTGGAACCGCTCACCGAGCCCAAGCTTCTACTCATGGTGTTGGATTGTATGCGCCTGTAGCATGCGCTGGGCCACTGCTCGATGGCGAGTTAACGGCACTAGGAAAAGCCTTATATAACCCAGCTAGGCCTTTGGTTGCCATAGTAGGTGGTTCAAAAGTTTCTACAAAATTGACTGTGTTAGATGCGCTTTCTAAAATAGCAGATCAACTTGTTGTTGGTGGCGGGATTTCAAATACTTTTGTTGCTGCTAGAGGTAACAATGTAGGTATGTCACTATATGAAAAAGATCTAATTCCAGAAGCAAAACGCTTGATGGACTCTTTAGATATTCCAGAGACTGTAGATGTAAGAGTAGGTAAAAACTTCTCTGATACTGAGCCTGCAGTAGTGAAAGCCGTTGATGAGGTTCAAGATGATGAAGAGATCATGGATTATGGACCACAAACAGCCGCGAATGTTGCGGCTGTATTAGCTAATGCAAAAACTATACTATGGAATGGCCCTTGTGGTGTGTTTGAATTTGATAATTTTTCAAAAGGCACAGAAGTCGTTGCTAGAGCCATAGCAGATAGTAGTGCATTTTCTATTGCTGGTGGCGGAGATACGCTTGCTGCAATAGATAAATGGGATTTGAGCGACAAAATATCGTATATTTCTACTGGTGGTGGTGCTTTCCTAGAGTTTGTTGAAGGTAAAGTATTACCAGCCGTAGCTATGTTAGAATCAAGAGCCTCTTAATAGAGGTTCTTAAATAAAGAAAAATTAGAGAAGTTATAAAACTTTCAATTTTAGGGCAAGTACGCCCAATAATATAAACCCTACATACCGACTTTTTGTTGGTCAACAGTACGTAAAGGAGTGACGCAAATGGCATCACAAGTTCAATTAGACATGCTTGCAAAAATTGACGCACAGACTGGATTTATTGCAGCTCTGGATCAAAGTGGTGGTAGTACCCCAAAAGCCTTGGCTATATATGGTGTAGAAGCATCAGAATATGAAGGTGATGAAGAGATGTTTACTAAGGTGCACGAAATGCGCACTAGAATTATTACATCAAGTGTTTTCAATGGAGACAGAGTGTTAGGTGCTATTTTATTTGAAAATACACTTGATAGAGAAATTGAAGGCCAAAGTACTGCTAGTTATTTATGGAATGTCAAACAAGTTGTCCCTTTCTTGAAGGTGGATAAAGGATTGGAAGCAGAAGTTAATGGCACGCAACTTTTAAAAGCCATGCCTGATTTGGATGCTTTATTAGCTAAGGCAAATGCTCAAAACGTATTTGGTACTAAAATGCGTTCAGTTGTTAAATTAGCTAACGAAGCAGGTGTCGAAGCGGTTATTGAACAGCAATTTGCAGTTGCTAAGCAAATATTAGCTGCTGGCCTTATGCCGATTATTGAGCCAGAAATTGATATTCATAGTCCTGAAAAATCTGAAGCAGAAGCAATGTTGAAGGCTTCTATTTTAACTCATTTAGATAAGTTAGATGCTGATCAAAAAGTAATGTTGAAGTTAACTTTACCTGAAGAAGATAATTTTTATGAAGAACTTGTTAAGCACCCTAAAGTGCTTAAAGTTGTTGCATTGTCAGGTGGTTACGCTAGAGAAGAAGCAAATAGTAAGTTGACCAATAATATTGGAATGATCGCTAGTTTTTCTCGCGCGTTATCTGAAGGCTTAAGTGCGAAGCAAACTGACGCAGACTTTGATGCAACTATGGATGCCTCTATAGAGAGTATTTATCAGGCTTCTAAAAGCTAATATACTTTTATATTGTAATTAAAACTAACAAAAGGTCGGGCTTATCCCGACCTTTTTTGTAGCTATGTACGCAGTAATTTGATAAGTTTTTGAGTAATTAAAGGATCAAATCATATGACTCTAGAACTACCTCTACCTCTGTATAAAAAGCTTACTGTTACTTTTCGAGTTGAGCCGGGATGTTTGGGTCCTGATGGTGCAGACCATATAGAAAAATTTTGTAAGTTTGCCAAGAAAGAAGTCGCAGGATTAGATTCTGATTTCGTTCGTTGGGTGATCACCCCACGTTACGACAAATCTTTACCTGAGACCGAATACAAAACTAATAACAAGCTATTGGACCATGATAAAGCTGAAAAATATTTACATGTTTTTGGTAAAGAATTGGATGACTTTGAAGAACATCTACAAGAGAAGCTCTCTATTCTTATTGATGAATTCCATGGCAGGTGAGGGCTTTTGTTCTCATGGTTTTAAGCTGATATATCCTAGTAACCCTCCCAAGTTGTCATTATTGTGCAAATAATAAGGATTGTACGTTCTGAAGGTGACTTCAATAGACCTAAGAGATAGCCTGTTTCGTTAATTTACTATTTTTAATTTATCAAATGGAGTTGGCGTAGTTATATGCGTATCCAAAATAAGCTGTTTGCAATATTTTTTGTGACAAGTGTTGTCTTGGTCACTGCTCAAGTACTCGTTATGCAATGGAGTATCGGCAAGGGTATGATTGACTACGTTAATAAGAAAGAGTTAGATGCACTTGATAGTTTAGTTATATCACTTCAAGAGTTATACCAAGAAAAAGGTTCTTGGGAATTATTAAATAGTGATCATTTTTATTTTAAGAACCTTGTAGATAAACATATTCATAGCGATGACTCTGCTATTTTTGTTCCACCAAGGGGCGACAGACCTAGCTTTGGTGAAAGGAGGCCCCCAGGTATGAGACCTGGGGGGAGTCGGCCAAACTCTTTTTCTGAGAGATTTGATTTTGACAGGCCACCGCCCCATGCAGTTACTTACGCTTTACTTGATCCAAACAAAGAATTAGTAGCGGGCATATATCGTAAGCAGTCTGAATTTGGATATCTTGATATTGTTGTAAACGATAAAGTGGTTGGATATTTAGCTGTATCGAGACATAACGAGTTGACTGCTGGCTATGAGCTGAGTTTTGTAGAACAGCAGCAAATGTATGTATTACTTATCGCGCTGGGCTTAATAATTATCGCAATATTAGTGGCTCTGCCTCTAGCTAAACACTTTGTTGATCCAATCAAGATCCTCACAACGTCTATGAGTAAACTTACCTCAGGGCAATATGAGCAACGTATAAATTTAAAACGTAAAGATGAGTTTGCTCAACTTACCCGAGATTTTAATGAGTTGGCCGTCACTTTAGAGCAAAATGAGGAGGCTCGTAAACGTTGGTTGGCCGATATTTCCCATGAATTGCGTACACCAGTCGCGGTTCTAAAAGGTGAAATGGAGTCCATGATTGATGGTGTTAGGCCTTTGTCTATGGAGAGGATTCAATCTTCACTTGAAGAAATAAACCAATTAGAACAATTGCTAAATGACCTACATGAATTGACAAGAAGTGACTTAGGGACGATGCACTATCGCAAGAGTTGGGTAGAGTTACTACCTATAATTGAAGAAGTGTCGAATCAATTTGAAACTGTGTTGTCTGACAAGGGTATTAAAGTTGAGTTAATACCACAACACACAAGTATCCCTGTTTACGCTGATGTTACTCGATTGAAGCAACTTTTTAGCAACTTGTTAAGTAATGTGGCCAAATATGCTGTCGACGGCGATTTACTTAAAATTACTATGAAGCTTCTAGAAAATGGTGGTTCAAAAGAAGCACAAATATTTTTTGAAGATAATGGACAAGGTGTGGATGAGCATGATCTTCCACAACTATTCGAGCATTTATTTAGAGTGGAAAACTCTAGAAATAGAAAGACGGGTGGAAGTGGTTTAGGGTTATCGATATGTAAAAAAATTGTCGAAGCTCATCATGGAAAAATTACAGCTTTCTCTTCAGAAGTTGGCGGTTTAGGCATTAAAATTATCTTACCCTTGGAGTGAAATAGATATGGAAACACAACCTCATGTTCTTATTGTCGAAGATGAGAAAAAGTTAGCCTCACTTTTAGCTGATTATTTAAATTTATCGAATTTTGAAACCAGTTGTTTACATGACGGGCCTTCTGTTGAGCCATGGTTAGATGAAAACAAAGCCGATGTGATTTTATTAGATCTGATGTTGCCAGGTAAAAGTGGCCTAGATATTTGTAAGTCAATTCGTACAACAAGCCAAGTCCCTATTTTAATGGTTACAGCTAAAGTTGAAGAAGTTGACCGTTTGATAGGGCTAGAGATTGGCGCAGACGACTATATATGTAAACCATTTAGCCCCAAAGAGGTAGTTGCTAGAGTCAAAGCTGTCTTAAGGCGTGCTAATCCACAAACTAAAAGTTTACTCCCATTTGAGCTTGATACTCACCGTTTAGTTATGTCTATTGGTCAGCAATCTATTGCTCTAACTGCGGTTGAGTTTGAAATGATGGTATTGCTAAGCTCAGAGCCCGGTAGGATATTTTCTCGAGAGCAACTGATGACGACGTGTTATAGCGATCATCGTATTGTGAGCGATAGAACCATAGATAGCCATATTAAAAAGCTTAGAAAGAAAATAGCTGTAATTGGGAATCAAGATTGGATCCAATCTGTCTATGGGGTGGGGTACAAGTTAGATGTGGATGCGGTGTAAGTTAAAATCAAAGTGCATAACTAATCTCTAGAGCAATTCCCCCATACTCTGTCTGATTTCTGGAATTGCTTTTAGTGTTATCTCTAAAAATGCATCCACGGTAGCGCTGCTATTTTTATAATGCAGCTCAACAGGAATTTCAGTGGTTACCGACTCTAGCTCTAAAAAGTGGCAAGCTGAACTGTAAAGTTTACTCACACAATTTGGGGCAATGGCGACCCCTAATCCAGCTGCTACTTCGGTTACTAGGGTTTGCATATGTTTAGGCTGACTAACGATATTGGGCGAAAAACCAGCTGATTTACAAATCGAAATAGTCTCGTCAAATAAGCCTAACGCTTCATCTCGGTTAAATATAATAAAATCTTCGTTAATTAATTCCGACAATTTGATAGTCTCGTGAGCTGCTAGTGCGTGTGTGTCATTAACGATTGCCACCAGTTTATCAATGTATATAACATGATATATGAACTCGTCTTGTATTGAGTTTGGTAGTGGCCTAGAAAATCCAATATCGATACGTTGATTTTTAAATGCATCTATTTGTTCTGTGGCTGTCATTTCATATAAAACAACATGTACCTGAGGATAGTGTAACTTATATGTCCGAACTAGCTTGGCCATAAAGGTTAAGCAAGCAGAGCTTAAATGGGCGATTCTAAGGGTACCTAGTTGACCTTTATGGGTACGCTGAACTTGTATTTTAGCTTGCTCTGTTAAGGCGATGATTTCCTGAGCGTCTTTTAATAATTGCTGTCCTGCTGCTGTGATAGCCACGTCCCTAGAATTTCGCTTAAACAAGCTAACACCTAGCTCATTTTCTAATGCTGATATATGTCGGCTTATAGCGGGTTGTACTGTATGTAGCTCTTTTGCTGCTTCAGAAAAGCTTTTGTGTTTAGAAACGGCAATGAAGCTTGATAGTATTTTTATATCCATGGTTCACCATTGATGCAATTATTGTATGGAATCTATCAAATAATAGCATTTTTGTTATAGGTTGGTTGTCGATATGCTGGATGCAACTTAATTACCTTGAGAAACTCATGAAAATTCATGATGTGCACAACAACTTAACCCAGCCCTTGCTGTTACTCATGACAACAGCCATCGCGGTGACCGCTGCAAATCTATACTATGTACAGCCTATTTTGCCCTTAATTGCCAGAGAATTTGACCTAGATATGTCTGAGCTGGGTATTATCCCGGCTTTAAACCAGTTCGGTTACGCCATTGCTCTGTTGTTTATCTCGCCTTTAGGTGACTCTATAGCCAGGAGACAGCTTATTGCCGTGCTGTCATTGGTGCTAGTTGTGGCAAGTTCTCTAACCGCTTTTGCGCCAAATTTTGCTGCTATCGTCACTGCTATGTTTTTTATTGGATTGGGCGCCAATATTACACAGCAACTTATTCCATTTGCCGCTTCAATTGTTAAAGCTAAAGACAAGGCAGCTACCTTAGGTACCTTAATGATGGGCCTTACTTTAGGCATATTATTGTCGAGAACTGCCAGCGGATTTGTTGCTGAGCA
Organism: Paraglaciecola sp.; assembly: GCF_039942875.1. Taxonomy (GTDB): domain Bacteria; phylum Pseudomonadota; class Gammaproteobacteria; order Enterobacterales; family Alteromonadaceae; genus Paraglaciecola. The sequence continues at coordinate 361,028 of NZ_JBDVBQ010000026.1, read as the reverse complement.
CTTTGGCTGGCGGGGTGTTTATATTATGTCAGGGTTAGTTGCAGTCTTATTTGGTCTGTTATTGTATGTATTTTTGCCTGTAAACAAACCTCAAAGTAACTTGCGTTATTGGCCCTTATTGCAAAGTACATTGAGCCTTTTTAAACGACATAAAGCATTACAACACTTTACCTTAGCGGGGGCATTCTGGTTTGCCGCTTTTAACGTACTTTGGGCAACTCTTGCAATCTACGTAAGTAATGACCCTTTTAATTACAACGCACAACAAGCTGGCCTTTTCGGCGTAATTGCATTGGCAGGCGTAATAGGCGCAAAAGTATCAGGTAGGTGGGTTAATGTTTTAGGTTCTAAAACTCTGATTATGTTATCCCTGTTATTAATTGCCATAGGTTTTATTGTGACGGGTATATTTGCTAGCAATTTAATGGCACTAATCATTGGGATTATTCTTATCGATTTTGGCGTGTTTAGTGCCCAAGTCTCTAACCAAGTGCGAGTCTTTAATATTGATGAAACGGCACAAAGTAGAGTTAATGGTATCTATATGCTGGGTTATTACATAGGTGGAGCGCTTGGTTCAATCGCAGGAGTAAAAGCTTTTGCGTTGTATCAGTGGCATGGCGTAATTGCTGTGTCATTGGTGTTTATTAGTATGAGTGCCATATTTAATTGCCGTGCTCAACAGGCTTAAAAACCTTACATACATAACAAAAATAAACTGGGTAATGAATGAACAAACTTTCTACTTTAGGCAGCGCCACCTTACTTTGCATTGCCTCTCTCACTATTATGGTGGGCTCTATCGTCGCCCCCGGCATGATAAGTATTTCAGTACAATTAGGCGTAGCTGATAATGCTATTTTACTGATAACACTGCCTGCTTTAGGGGCGGTTATTTTTTCCCCCATAGCTGGAAAATTAATTGATAAATACGGTGCTTACCCCTCAGTGATTATAGGTATGTTTTTGTATGGATTAGTTGGGGTTGGCGCTATATTTCTATAGGGGGCCTTTTGGGTATTCACAAATAGGTTATTGCTAGGTGGTTTAACTGCACTGGTAATGGCTAGTAGCACTGTACTTATTTCTCAGTGGTTTCAGGGGCAACAAAGACTGATTATGATAGCTAAACAGGGCATGGCTATTGAGTTTGGCGGAGTAATATTCTTGTTTTTCGGTGGGATGCTAGCAGCCAAATACAGGGCTTTACCATTTCTTTTATACCTAGCTGCTTGGTTGTTTTTAATAATGTTGCTGCTTTATGTTCCTAGGCATTCTCATACCTTATTGGATACAAAAGAGACTGAAAATAACGAGAAAGTTACTTCTGATGGTTTGTCTTTAAACAGTATCTATTTGCTTTCAGTTCTATCTACGGGCACGTTTTTTACTATCTTTGTGTTGCTTCCATTGACCATGCACACACTAGGTTATGATGAACGACAAGTTGGGATTTTGCTTTCTTCTATTTCTTTTGTAGCGGTAATTGCTGCGAGCTTTATGCCGAGGTTAAGTAAAGTGTTGGGTGAGTCTAAGCTTTTATCTACGGCCTTTATAGCCTATGGCAGTGCTTATTTGTGTTTTGTACAATCCGATTTAATTCTATTAATTGTTGGTGCTATCTTTAGCGGAATAGGATTCGGTTTTAGCATTCCTTTGCTAAACCATATGACGGTTGAGCGTAGCAGTTATAAAGTTCGTGGTAAAAATCTCTCGTATTTTACTATGGCTGTGTTTTCTGGGCAGTTTTTAACATCCTTTTTAGACGTTTTATCTGAAAACCCTACCCAGGTATTTGGATCCTTTGTAGGGTTTTGCTGCGTACTTTCCTTTGTATTATTCGTAACTTCAATTCGTAAAGCAGTTCAATCAAGTTAACCTTTTAAAGCTCTAAGGCCTGTTGTTTTTCACAAATTACAGGTTTCGCTTTTTACAAAAAAGATAATGTTTGATTTTTGATCATCCATATTCATTGACTTTTAATTATCAATTAAATATATTCTCAAAATTAATTTGTTGGTCGTCCAACTTTTATTTTTGAAGGTTATATGAGTCTAGTCACTAAACAGCAAAAAATCAGAAGAACTCAAGCAGAAATTAGAGTGTTTAGAGAAAAAGCACTCTTGAGGGCAGCTTTGGTAACGGTTGCTAAATTTGATATCGAAGGAGCTACAGTGGCGCGAATTTGCGCAGAAGCCGATGCTTCTCGAGGTTTGATTACACACTACTTTGATAATAAAGAAGACCTGTTGGTGGCGGCGTTAAGTAATTTATTTAACGAAGCACAAAGTTTTAAAGACGCTATTGCTAAAGATGACAACCTAAGTGCAATAACAAGAATACACGATATTGCTAATAGTAGTTTTCAGGCACCTGTATACACCTGGGAGATGGCTGCTGCGTGGCAAGCCTATAGCAATGCCAGTCGATTTAATAAGGCGTATCAAGAACCAATTAGGCTGTCTACACAAAAGTTTATCAATACCGTTGCTCCACTTTTTAAGCTATTAGCTGCAGAGCAGCCTTTACGTCTTCAGCCTGAAGAAGCTGCTCGTGGGCTATTTATTTTTATAAACGGTTTATGGAATAGCATGGCTTCTGAAGAAAACGACATACGAGCTGAAGAAGCCATAATGCAATGTGATGTGTATATAAATGGGTGCTTAAAATGAATATGTTTTTAGCATTACTCTATTAATTTAGCTTCAAATTAACTTAAGGTAATAAATATGGCGCAGTCATTATCTTGTAAAGAGATTATCGATCAATCTAACTATCCAATCGATGAAGTCGATAACCCTAAAAGACAAGGAGTAATAGAGCAGGTTCGGGCACAATTGGCTGTGGATGGCTGTGCGGTGGTGAGAAACTTTTTCAGTGAAGAAGGACTAAATGCCTTACTTGATGAAGCAAATCAGCGTAAACCAGATGCTTATTATTCGCCTAAAAAAGACTGTAATGTCTACTTAGGAAGCCCTGATGAGAGTCAATCTAAAGAGCATCCTAGAAATATTTTTATGCCGCGAACTAACGGTTTTGTTCGCGCCGACACTTTTGATGATGAGTCAGCTTCTAGGCGACTCTATTATTGGGAGCCATTGAAGCAGTTTTTAGCAGATTGTCTTGATAAGCCTGAATTGTTTATCTATGAAGACCCAATTTCAAACATGATTGTAAACGTGGGCAAAAAAGGCCAGCAGTTTAATTGGCACTTTGACACCAACGAATTCACCATAACTATGCTACTTAAACCTGCCGCTAAAGGCGGACATTTTGAATATGTTCCTGGGTTACGTACGCCTAATGATGAATGTTATGATGAGGTTAAAAAGGTACTAGACGGAGATCGATCCAGAGTCAAAAGACTAGAGCTAAACGCGGGTGACTTGCAGTTTTTCTTGGGACGTTTTTCGCTGCATCAAGTAACAGAAAACCTCGGAGATGAAGACCGTTTGTTACTTATTATGTCTTTTACTGAGCAACCTGGAGTCATAAGCAGTATGTATAGAGTCAAAGACCTATATGGTAAAGTAACTGCCGCCCATTTAGTTAATGAAGAAAGCCGTATACGTGCTGATGGACTGCTTGATTAACTCTATTTTATAGTTGTTTAGAATTTTGAAATGGTAGCCGAACCCATGTAAATATTAGGCTGCCATTACTAATTAGCTTCAGAAAAGTTATTCGCCATAAAACTTATAGCTTTCCTAGATTTATAGTTATTTAGTTGTATTCCAAAGTAAAATTTAACTCTTTTAGGTAATTACACTCTCGTTCAAGATCGGCACTGAATACAGGTTTGTTTTGCAACCAGTTTTCAGGAAGTCTCAGCGTTACGGTTTCACCTTTGGTGGTGATACTTAACTCAGGTAAAATATTATCTTGGCGCTTAATATTTAAGAGTACTCCTAGACGTAATAAGGTCATAAGTTTATGCACTTGCTCTTGGCCTAAAATAGTAAATTCTGGAATTTCATCCACTCTAATTTTTTTACGATGAAATCTCACCAAAGAGGCTAAAAGATTTTGTTGCTCTTGACCAAATCCTGGCAACTCAATATTTTGTAAAATGTAGGCTGAGTGTCGTTGAATACCTCGGGTGTTTATTTGTAAACCCACTTCATGTAAAAGTGCCGCCCACCCTAATAAATTTTTTAATTCTTTGTTGTCTATTTTCCAAGCTTTTTTGCATTCTTGGTAGAGAGCCATGGTGGTGTTGAATACACGCTTAGCGTGCTCTACATCAACATCATACCGTGTGGCAAGGCTCTGAGCGCTGCGTTCCCGAATGTCCAAGTGTTGAAGGTGATCTTCCATTTCATACAACACACCTTCTCGTAAGGCTGCCGGGGAGAACTCCATAGCTTCAATTTTTAGACTGTTGAAAACAGCAATTAAAATAGATAATCCAGCAGCTAATACGGGTTGCCTGTCTATTGATAGCCCTTCTAATTTTAAGTTTTCACTATTACCTGCATCACAACACAGGTCCATTAAGGCGTACAAATCACTTTTAGATACGGAATTCTCAGGAGTTGTACTGTCTAAATGAGACGCTAATTCAATGATTACTTTAATTGTGCCGGAGGTACCGATACAGGTTTTCCACCCTAATTGTCGATATTGTTTATCGATCATTTCTAATTCTTGCTGGGCACTTGTTATAGCCTTCAGAAAGTTTTTAGGCTTAAGCTCCCCATTTTTAAAAAAACGATTAGTGTAACTCACACACCCCATTTGCAAACTACGGAGAATTTTAGGCTCAAAGGCTTCGCCTATTATAAATTCTGTGGATCCTCCGCCTATGTCTACAATCAAGCGTTGGCCTTGTTGATGGTTGGTATGGGCGACACCTTGATAGATTAGTCGAGCTTCTTCAACCCCTGCGATTACTTCAATTGGAAACGGAAAGACAGCCTTGGCGGCCTTCAAAAAGTCTTTAGCATTTTTGGCTTTGCGTAGTGTATAGGTTGCCACAACGCGCACGTTTTCTGGTTCAAACCCTTGTAAACTTTCAGCAATCACTTCCAGTGTTTTTAAGCCCCGCTGTATTGCTTCCTCAGATAATACTCCGTCTTTACCTAGACCATCCGCCAAACGGACTTTTTGTTTGACGCGGTGTAATATCTGTACTGAACCCGCAACGATTCGAGCTACCACCAGATGAAAGCTGTTTGAGCCAATATCTAAGGCGGCTACTTTACTACTATCGCGAACTTCGACACTGTCGAAAGCTGAGTTTACATTAGGCATTGTCACCCTTTTCTATGGCTTTTAGGTATTTGTATGTTTCTATTTGTGAGCGTAATTTTTTGCGGTTACCTCGGGCAACGTAGGGGTTCGTTTGCTTTTCATTAATCACCCGCGCTTTTAACGTGTCTCTCAACTGCAGGTTAAGTATATCGATCACTTTCGCTTTTAAATCAGTATCATAAATTGGGCAACCCACTTCAATTCTAAAATCCATGTTGCGAGTCATCCAGTCAGCTGATGAAATAAACACTTTGGGCTCCCCAGCGTTTTCAAACACTAGCACTCTAGGGTGCTCTAAAAAACGGTCTACCACACTTATAATACTAATGTTTTCACTTACGCCTTTTACGCCCGGTACTAATGAACACATACCGCGAATAATGGCTTTAATTTTTACGCCAGCTTGGCTGGCTTTATATAAATCATCAATCAGTAATCTATCATCTAAATTATTAATTTTTAAGATGATCCCTGATTTTAATCCTTCGTTAGCATTTTGGATCTCTTGACGTACTAACAATTGAATTTTTGTCCTCGCGTTAAGGGGAGACACTTGTAAATGCTGGAATTTCTGTCTTCTGTAGGGCTGTTCAATAAAGGTGAATACCGCTCTGGCCTCATTAGCCAGTTCTTGGTTACGGGTAAACAGGCTGAAATCTGTATATATTTTAGCGGTTTTTTCGTTGAAGTTACCTGTACCAAAGTGAGCGTAGTTAACTAGCTCACCCTTTTCTTCTCGGGTCACCACACATAACTTACTATGAATTTTTAAAGAAGGCATGCCAAACGCAACTTTAACGCCGGCATCTGTGAGGGTTTTAGCCCATTCTATGTTGTTCTCTTCATCGAAACGCGCGCGCAGTTCAACCACTACAGTCACTTTCTTGCCGTTATCAACAGCATCAATTAAAGAACTAATCACCCGTGACTTACTCGCAACCCGATAAATATTTAAGCGTATGTGTTTAACACTTGGGTCAAAAGCTGCTTGCCTTAAAAACTCAGTAACATGTAAAAAGCGATGGTATGGATAATAAAGCAGAATGTCTTTGGCTGTGATGGCATCAAAAACAGTATCGTATTCTGAAAAGTCTTTCGAAGTTAGTGCGGGAAGTTTTTTGTTTTCGAGATAGTCGCGGCCGATATTTGGAAAACCAATAAAGTCTTTAAAGTTACGGTAAGCACCACTAGGAATTAAACTATCATAAGAGGAGATTTTAAGGCGCTTTTTTAAATCTTTAAGCATTTCTGTAGGCATTCTTGCATCATGCACTACTCGCACAGGCTCAGCTATTAGCCTTTGTTTCATACTGTCAGACATTTTATCAACGTAACTTTCGTCAATTTCGTCATTAATAGAGTACTCAGAATCTCGAGTCATTTTAAATGAATAGGCTTCTAAGTGGTCGAACTCAATAAACCCTTTAAATATACTTTCTAGGTTTAAACGAATGATATCGTCTAATAATATAATGTATTTCTTTTTACGGCTTTTCTCTGGAGGAATGACTACAAACCGAGACATGTTTTGACTAGGAACTTCGATAACCGAATACGCAATGGCTTTATCATTTTTATGGATGCTGACATACAGGTAGGTGGCTGAGTCATTCAAACGAGAAACTAACTTTACTTTTTTGTTCAATAGTACGGGAGCGATGTGCCGAAGAATTTTATTTTTAAAGTAATTGGTAAGCCACTCTGTGTGGTAATCATTTAAATCTTCTTCACCAAGTAAAAATATGTTGTATCTGGCCAATCCTTTAACAATATCTAAATGAACTCTATCAAAGTCTTCTGTCATCCCTAATACTTTTTCTTGGATCCCTTCCATCAACTCTTTGGTTTGCTCAGCTTGCTCTGTATCACCTTCATTCATGTGAATAAAAATTTTACGTTTTACGTCAGCTACCCTAACTCGGTAGAATTCATCCATATTGTTTGAATAAATACCAAGAAACCGAATACGCTCAATAATAGGGTTTGTTTTATCTGCTGCTTCTTGAAGGACTCGTTGATTGAAAGATAACCAACTTAATTCGCGAGGATAAAAAATACTTTTACTGTCAGCCATTGTAACTCTTATTGATTGATTATTTTTATTGTATTGATCGTCTAATGAGATTGTGACAACCAGATGACAATTACCTTTAAATTTTATTCAATCTCAATATCTACCATTAAATCGTTGGCAACCGCTTCTAAGGTTTCTCGTAAACTGTCTAAATCAAATTCTTCTGCAATTGTGATGGTTGCTTGTGCTTTAAATAACGAACCTCCCCAATTAGGGGCGCTTTCTAAATTCGAATCAAACTTAACAATATTTAAATTAAACTGACTCAGAACTTGTGTTAGCTCTTGAACAATCCCAGCTTTATCATTACCCATAATTTCAATTTTAGCTGACTTTTGCTGCGAGCTTGACTCAAGATCTCCAGCTAACAAATGAATCTTCAAGTCTGGGTGCTGCGAAAAACATTCAATTAAATCTAAATGTTTGTCTTGTGGTAAATTGACTTCAACAAAACCTGCAAAATGTCCGGCCATATGAGAAAAGTTACTTCCTAACCAGTTGCCACCCATATCAAAAACAGTTTTTGCTAAATCACTTATTAATCCGGGTTTATCTTGTCCAACTAAAGTAAATATCATCGGTTTCATAAAACTGTCACATCCACGTAATAGAGTCGCTATCATTGCGCTTTAGCCTAAACCATTATGCTTGGGTTTAATAATATTTAATTATTATTCGTTGATTTTTTAGACAAACCTTTAACTTTTTATTTACGAGAGCTAAATAGTTGCTACTCGTGGGTAATACTGTCCTAGTAAAATAGGTTAGGATAGCCATATATTCAAAATGACCCATTTGGGTTCTGATTTTTTTAAGTAAAAGAGAGCTTTTATGCCAATTAATTCATTTTTAGGGGTGTTTGCAAAATCACCACTAAAACCCTTGGAAGATCATATCAATCTTGTTTACAAATGTAGCCAAGGTTTATTGCCTTTTTTTAAAGCTGTTTATGCTCAAGACTGGAAAGTTGCTGCTGACACTCAACAAGTCATTTCTAAATTAGAAAAAGATGCCGATGTTATTAAACGTGAGTTACGGGTTAGCTTACCTACTGGTATTTTCATGCCTATCCAACGTCAAGATGTTTTAGATTTACTGACGCAGCAAGACAAAATTGCTAATAAAGCTAAAGATATTTCTGGTCGTATTCTTGGGCGCCAACTAGCGGTACCCGAAGAATTACAAGTGCCATTTATGGAATATCTAGAACGTTGTTTAGATGCAACTAACCAGGCCAAGAAAGTCATAAATGAACTAGACGACTTGCTAGAGACTGGTTTTAAAGGCCGTGAGTTACGCTTGGTTGAGGATATGATCGAACGATTAGATTTGATCGAAGATGATACTGACGCTTTACAGATTAGTTTACGTAGAAATTTACTGGCACTGGAAAAAGACTTAAATCCGGTGGATGTGATGTTTTTATATAGCATTATTGAATGGGTTGGCGAGTTGGCTGACATTTCCGAGAGAGTCGGTTCAAGACTTGAATTAATGTTGGCCAACTAAGAGATTTATTGATGGATATTTTACAAACTTACGGTTTTATTTTAATCGTAACTGCCGCTGTGGTTGGGTTTTTAATGGCTTGGGGTATTGGTGCGAACGATGTGGCCAATGCGATGGGAACATCGGTTGGCTCTAAAGCGATTACCATAAAACAAGCCATTTTCATTGCCATGGTATTTGAGTTTGCTGGAGCTTATTTAGCAGGCGGAGAGGTTACCTCTACTATACGTAAAGGTATTATTGATGCTGCTTATTTTGTCGACACACCCGAATTACTCGTCTACGGCATGATTTCGGCGTTGTTTGCTGCAGGGGTGTGGCTAGCTTTTGCTTCTTATTTAGGTTGGCCAGTATCTACTACCCACTCGATTATAGGCGCTATTGTAGGCTTTGCTGCTGTTGGCGTAAGTTCTGAGGCAGTGGAATGGGGTAAAGTTACTGGTATCGTAGGGAGTTGGGTGATTACTCCAGCAATATCGGGTTTTATTGCTTACCTAATTTTTCAAAGTGCTCAAAAATTAATTTTTGATACTGAACATCCTATAGACAACGCTAAGCGTTATGTACCTTTTTATATGGCGACCGCTGGTTTTATTATGTCTTTGGTTACTATCAAAAAAGGTTTATCGCACGTTGGTTTAGAAATAGAGAGTTCAACTGGTTATTTCATTGCATTCGGCATGGCTGTCTTAGTTGGTTTTGGCGGTAAAATAGTGATCAACAACCTAAAGTTCGATAAAAACGCCAATAAAACCACCCATTACGCCAATGTTGAAAAAATCTTTGCTGTGTTAATGGTAGTGAGTGCCTGTTGTATGGCCTTCGCCCATGGCTCAAATGATGTTGCTAATGCCATTGGACCTCTAGCCGCTGTCGTCAGCATAGTAAATAGTGGCGGTGAGATTGGCTCTAGTGCGTCATTAGTTTGGTGGATTTTACCCCTTGGTGGTATTGGAATTGTGCTTGGTTTGGCTTTATTTGGCCACAAAGTTATTAAAACAATCGGTAATGGTATTACCCACTTAACGCCTAGTCGAGGCTTTGCTGCAGAACTTGCAGCGGCAACCACTGTTGTTATTGCTTCAGGCACAGGTTTACCTATATCAACTACGCAAACATTGGTTGGAGCGGTTTTAGGTGTGGGTATGGCTCGGGGTATTGCTGCTATAAACCTAGGGGTAGTGCGTAATATTGTTATCTCTTGGATAGTTACACTACCTGCTGGTGCGGCGCTTTCTATTGTGTTCTTCTTTATGATAAAGGGGATATTTGCCCCCTAATCTAATATAGGAAAGGGTAAATAGAATACCTTTTTATCGATTTGACTATACAAAATTTAAAATTATAACCACTTGTTTTCAAGTGGTTTTTTTTTGCACTATATAAATTGACCCATCATTTTTCTGATTGATAAAGTTCATAAAATAAGCTTTTTCGATACCTAATATTAAAGTTTTGTGACAATTACTTGCTGTAACAAAACTGTCATGCTGCTTCGTTACTCTGCTCCCGTTTTTTAATTCTAATAAATTTACTCTCGTTTGGAGAACACAATGAAACTAAATAATACTTTTAAAGTTAGTGCACTTGTTTTAGCAATGGCTTTAGCTGGTTGTGGTGGCGGTGATATCGTTTTAGATGCTAGCGATAATAGTACTTACACAGATAATAGTGACAATAGTGTTACTGGTGAAACTGGTGGTGGCGATACTAATGTTTGTGCGTCTTATACAGATGAGTCAGGTGTACTTCAACAAGGTACAGAAGAAGATGATAACTGCCGTTATACTTCTCAGTTTGTTAGCTCTTCAAATCCAATTCTTACTAGCGTAACGTTTTCTGCATTAGAAAATGACGGCGCTCATATCTTCAACGAAAGCTTATACATAGGTCAAAGCTACGACAGTTTAAGTGACGCCGCTGCTGCAGGTATTACCGAAGGTGGCGATGGCCCCAGTTTATTTGTTGAAGCGGGTGCAACCTTAGCGTTTCAATCTGGTACGGCTGTGGTAATTAACCGTGGCTCTCAAATTCGAGCTGAAGGTACGTCTACTGCTCCTGTGACTTTTACTTCTGAAACTGACATAGATGGTAATATCACTCCAGAAGAAACCGGTGCTTGGGGCGGTATGGTAATAAACGGTTTCGGTTTTACCAACGGTTGTGAATACGAATCTGGTTGGGCATTCGAGCCAAACTCTGCATTAGATGAAGGCAGCGCCCTTGAGTTGGTTACTGACGCAGATTGTTCAATTGCTGTAGAGGGGTTAATCGGTAATGATGAAACAACTTACGGTGGCGAATTACCTGAAGATAACTCTGGTGAACTTAGCTACGTAGTTGTTAAGCATGCTGGCTCTGCACTTTCTCCTGGTAATGAATTAAACGGTATTACCTTTGGGGCTGTTGGTAGTGAAACAACTGTTTCTAACCTAGAAATTTATTCAAACATCGATGATGGTATTGAATTCTTCGGTGGCGGTGTAAACGTTGAAAACTATGTTGCTGTTTATGTGCAAGATGATTCAATCGATATCGATGATGGTTACTATGGCACTATCACTAACGCATTAGTCATTCAAGGTGGTGGTATTGATGCTGCTATCGGAACGCGTACTGGTGCTCATTGTGTAGAGTCTGATGGTGCGTCAACTCGTGACGAAGATTCAGTATTTGACGAAGATTATTTAAGTCGTGCCACTATCACTAACTTAACCTGTATTAGCTCAGCTAAAAATGAAGATACAGCGGGTAATGGTGACCCAGGTGCTGGTATTAACTTCGAAGAAGGTCACTTACTTACTGTCACTAACTCCATTATTACTACTGCTTATGCGGGTGATGATGAAGCTGAAAACAACAACTACTGTTTCCAAGCTGAAGATGACATTGATGCTATTCAAGTTGCTGCTGGGTTATTAACTTTTTCTGAAAATATCTTTGCTTGTCCTGACATGGTTGCTGACGACTTAGATCTTGGCACGGTTGATACATCAAGCGACCAGTATACTACCGCGGTATCACGTCGTGCAGACGGAGCAGCTGGTCCATTCTCTGGAACAGTTGACGCATTCTTAGATGACACTGGAAACCTTACTTCTGAAGTAACTGTACGTGCAGATGAAGGCGTAACAACAAATATCTTAAGTGGTTTTTACTCAGTTACTCAAGCTGACATGCTGGTCGACGGCACAGCTGTTAGCTTTGCAGCAGGTTCTACATTTACTGCTGATGACCTTAGTTGGACTTATGGCTTAATTGATGGTGCTCGCGGTCAAGCACTTTGGTTCGAAGACGGTCAAACTCCTGGCGATCGTTAATACCGAAGGCGCTGATTTATTGGCGTAGCCTATGTGATGGGGCGCTTCACGGCGCCCTTTCTCGTAAAGGGCATTGTAACGATTAATTAAGAGTGAACACCGATGACAATCAATAAAACTTTTTCGAAGGCAGGATTAGCGGCATTTCCGCTTTGCCTACTTTCAACAATAATATCTACTACCGTTTCAGCCCAGGACCAGCTCGGTGCTGAAATAAATCAGCAGATAGGGCAAGAGATAGAAAGAGTCCTAGTGCGAGGTAGGTTACAAACTGCTGCTGAATCTATTGTTACCGAACGTATAGAGTCAGATAAAGTAGTAGATATTCTTGGCATAGAACAAATATCGCGAGCTGGTGATTCTAATATCGCTGATGCTTTGCGTCGTGTGCCTGGTCTAACATTAGTCGATGGTAAATTTATTTATATCCGCGGCTTAGGTGAAAGATACCAAAACGTCACCCTTAATGGCGCGGCTGTGCCTTCGCCTGATTTGACCCGTAATGTTATCCCGTTGGATATTTTCCCAACTGCTATAGTGGCAGACATTGCTGTTCAGAAAGGTTACACGGCAGATAAAAGCGCTGTATTCGGTGGTGGTGCCATAGATATAAGAACCACTGCTATTCCTGATAGTTTTATGGCTTATATTGGCGCTAGCGGCGGTATTAATAGCTTGTCTGATAGCTATTTGGATTACCCCGGTGGCAACGATTTTGGTAAAGAAGATGGCACCCGTGCATTTCCTTCAATTGTAAGTTCTACCTTAGGCAGCACGTTCATTAACGATGGTGACTTAGATATAAGTCCATCGGCAATTCAAGATACAGCCAGTCGTAATGGCTCTGCTATTACCTTTGAGCAAGCTGAAGCGTTAAATAGAGAGTTAGCACTGGGGTTTAACCGTGATCTAGACATATCTGAAAAAGACAGTTCAGTTCAAGATATGGGCTTTGAGGTTGGTATCGGGGATACCTATGATATAGGTGGTGAGTTTACGTTAGGCGGACTAGTTACCCTTAACTATGATGAATCTATTCGCACACAAGATCGTATAAGCCGCAGACTAGAAGAGCCTGAAGAAGAGTTTACCGAAACCACTAAAAGTACCCAAAACACCAGTGTAACCGTTACCGCAGCGGTCGCCCTAAAGTGGGGATATGACCACTCTATTGAATCTAAGAATTTCTTTATTCGTAATACTGATGATGAAACTTTTGTGTCTAATGAGTATAACGACACCTCTGGATTTAGCAGTGGTGGTGGCTTCCGTAACTATGAAGGTATTTTTGAGCAAAGAGAGTTAGAAATTAATCAGTTTTCTGGTAGGCATATATTAGGTGAAGATACTCGTGACCTGATTGGTTTAGACAGTACCTTTTTGGATGATTTAGAGCTTACTTGGTTTTACTCTGATTCAAATGCGACCACTGAAATTCCTAACGCATTCACGTCTGTAGCTACGTTTAGTCGTGATACTACTACTAACGAGTTTAGCAATGTTAATATCTCTTTAGGGGGGATTGTTAGTAACGGTTTGCAATTCGATAACCTAGATCTTGACGATCAGTTAGAAAGTTCTGGTTTTGAAATGAAACTTCCACTTTATGCTGGTGATTGGGCCTTTGAGTTGTCGGGGGGGACACGTATTGATAAGCGTGGCCGTATTTCTGACCAGTTAACATTAACTATAGACGGTAGTTCAATTGTAAACTCCCTTGTCACAGACTCGATATCCACTCGTTTCTCTGATGAAGCCATTTCTAATGCAGATAATGGGTTTGAGTTGGCTCTTGAGTCATCTGAATTTAGTCCAAGTTTAGCAGCGACTAAGGTTGAAGCGGTGTTCGGTCAGGTAAATATAGATTGGAACGACGAACTGACACTTGTGTTAGGAAGTCGATTTGAAGACTATCGCCAAGTGAGTGCTATATTTAATCCATTGGCTGTGTCTAGTCCTATTTTACCTAACCTTGATTCAAACAGTTTCACTGAAGGTGAACTGCCTGAAGGTATTTTCCAAGATGATGGTATTTATCCTTCTGCTTCTGCAGTGTATAAGATTTATGATTTTTGGGCTGAGACCTTCAAGCTAAACTTGATGTGGAGTGAGAACGTTATTCGCCCAGATATGCGTGAAATCGTAGATACGTCGTTCCGAGATCCTGTAACTGATTTCATTATTTCTGGTAATTCTAGTGTGACACCATCAGATATTACTAATATTGACTTACGTGCAGAATGGTTCTTTGAATCTGGAAACAACTTTACAGTTAGTTTGTTTCATAAAGATATCGAAAATCCAATAGAGCTCTTTTCACAAACCGCCACAGGTAATGAATTGCGAGCTGAAGTACTCAACGCTGGCACTGCAGAAATTAGTGGTTTAGAAGTTGAATGGATGGTAAACCTTGAGTTTCTTGGTGATATTGGGTCCTTGTTCTTTGTTCAAGGTAATATTACTAGCTTGTTCAATAACGAAATTGATGCCACTGGTGTAGAAAGTGACGTCACAAATGCAGTACGTCCATTGACTCAAGCGTCTGATTTTGTGGCCAACATTATAGTAGGCTTTGATTCAGAAGATGGTAAGCACTCAGCTGCTCTAGCGTTTAATACTTTCTCAGAACGTCTATACGTTTCTGGCGCAAGTGGTTTCGCAGATTCTTATGAGCAACCGTTTGACTCGTTAGACTTCAACTACACTTATTACATTCAAGAAGACTTATCCGTTAAGTTTAAAGCAAAGAACTTGCTAGATGCTAAAAATGAGATCACTCAAGAAAATAATGATGGCGTAGATGTTACGCGTTTTGAACAGGAAGTTGGTCAAGGCTATAGTGTGAGCGTTAGCTATAAATTCTAATGTTCTACTCAATAAAAAACCTGCTTAATGCAGGTTTTTTTTGGTTCAATTTTTAATTATTGCTTATCTGCTAAGTGCAATAAGATCAGTAATTGAAGTATCCACATCAGATTTAAAATCATAATCATACTGTAACATCAGACCTTGAACGGCTACTGCCTGAGAATTTAACTCTATAGGTTGAAAGCGAGATTTCTTTAGGGCTTTCATTGATGTATGTACAAACTGCTTAGGGCCACTGTTTTCAACTACGGCGATATTAACTGGCTCACCTTGCTTGTTTAAATCATAGGTAAGGGTGACCTTACCAGAACGCTTGTTAAGTAACTGTGCATTTGGGTAGTTTGGTACTACTTGTTCTACGGCAACAATTTGAGTATCCGAAGCAGCTAAATCAGCAGCATTTAAGGTGATAGCATTGACGTTCCAAGTAACTGACAATATGGATACTAGTGTTAATAATTTTTTCATATTTCCTCCGGAATTGTTAGAAAATACCATGGAAAAATAATAATGTAGTGACAATGTATTTCCTAGGTATATCCAAAGTATATACATTGGGAGTTTGAAGTCAACTATATTTCATAATTGTCATAAATCTGTAATAAACGTCCGGTATAAGTGATTTCTTATGTATATACAATTAAGATACATTTAATAGCGAGTTGCTATCTAAACTCCCCTACCTAAAAGCAGTTTTTTCATGACTAAATCAATAGATAAAAAAGAATCAAATAAGAAAGACCAAGAAAACAAAAAGAATAGTCAGCTGATTATTCGAATAAAAAAAGAAGAACGTGATGCGTTTGTTGAATTATGTGACGAGCTAGATACAAGTGCGGCTAGAGAGATCCGTATGTTTATTCGAGATTTTTTACGTAAGCAAAATAATTAAAATATTTGCATACGTATAAGAGGAGCCTGAAAGTAATAAAACTATACTCTGCTTAGCACGTCCTTTTATTTATCTGCAAATTAATGGCTATCATAATTTAGTGGTTTATTGTGATAGTCAAACTAAACCTCAACATAATCACATATCGCTAGTTTATCTTCTTAGTAGGTTTAATTTGTGTGTCTACTAGCTACTAGTATGAAAAGTAAGCTGGCTAGGTGTAACCTTTGTTTAAAAGGTTATGACTCTTGGTCTGGACTTTATATTTAAATTAACGGATAGGGCTTACCAAGTCTAACAACTCAGCGTTGATAAATTGATCTGGATTGTACATATCTAAAACAGAACTACTGCTATCAACTTGCTTTACTTCTAGCTCGACATTTGGGTAAGACCTTAAAGTAGAGTGGCTTATTCCATTAACGCCAATAGGTAAACGCTTTTTGTATAGAGTAAACTTATCGCCTTTTTTAATGCCGTTTTCACTTCCCATATTAATTGTCAATTGCTGTTGTTCAGTATTGATTATTTGGGCAAAGCTTCGCTCACATTGTAGTAAATTAGACACGTCTGAAACCGCATTATTAATAGTGTTTAGCACAACACGGCCATAATCACTGCGCCAAAACAGACTGTTATTGGTATCCACACTGTAATCACTACTGTATTCCCAGTTAGCTTCACTGTGGTAGGTTTCTTTATAGATGATGTTGTGTCGATAAGCATCTAACAGATACACTTGTACCGTAAAGTTACGGCGCAATGCCACATCGTCTGATAACAGCTCTTCTGTGACTTGTTCAAACAAGCTAATGTCGCGAATGAATCCAAAAAGCACAAATTGTCGACCATATTCTCTGGTCATGAAAATTGCTTTTTCAGTGATCTCTTGCAGATCGATTTTGTCATAGGAGTGCACGTCGGTGAAGGCTTTGTCTATTAATAAAACCTTGGGGCTGCTGTGCTCAACGGAGAGCTGCCGCTCAAAACGTTTACTAATTTGTTTGCCTAAATCAAAGATACCACCGTATTTAGCTTGCTGTGGTTTTAAAACTTGAAATTGCGCTACCAACATAGAGCGGTTATAACCATCATGGGCGCAATCGAACAAAGGAGTGAAATTTACTTTTACGGAGACTGTTAAAGTGTTATCGGTGACTGTTTCACTGACCACTTCAACTCGTTGAATTTGGCCTTGAGTAGTAATCACAGACTTGCTACTAACGAGTAGACCATCTAACACCACGTCTTCAGCAGCTATAAAGCTACCATTTTTAAAAGAGGCGTCGGCTACTGCATTTTTAATGGCTTGCACACGAACATCGGTTAAGTCGGCACCTTCAATGGCAACACTGGCTTCGCCTTGCTGCCAATTAGCTAAGGTAGTTTTGGAGATAGATAGAAATAGAAGGGCTATTAGCGCCCTTGATAGTGTGGAGTGCATCTTAAGCGGCCCCTTATTTGAATACAGTGAATAGTTTGTCTAACACCGAGTCCTCTTGATTCTTATGTAGTTTTCCTTTGCCACTGTATTCTATGCGTGCATTACCTACCTTGGACGAGATGATAGTGTTTGATGCATCAATATCAGTGGTTCGGACTTCTCCAGAAAAGCGCACATATTCTTCACCTGAGTTTAGGGTAATCCACTTTTCACCACCTACTATGAGGTTACGATTAGGGAGTATTTCCATAACATACACGGTAATATCGCCATTTAATGAATTTGACTGCTTTGATTCAGATGAAGAATCAAAGTCACTATCTTGGCTATGCTCGATGGCAACATCGCCTTCGTCGATGCTAATTGGGCCAGCATTAACACTTAGCGGCCCTAAATCAAAATTACTGCTTTTGTCAGATGAGTAATCAAGTGATTTTTTTGACGTTGTAGACTCAGTAAGCTGCACTAATATCATATCGCCTACGCGATAGTTTTTATGAAGTTTGTACAAACTTGAAGCGTTTTCGGCATGAAATAAAGAGCCGTTGGGCACATGAATCGAATCAACTTGTTCGGTTCGTACCGGTCGAAAACCGGGTTCATTTGGTTTGACTTCATTATCTGAGTTACTGATAGCTCTTTGGCTAACTTCTGGGTTGGTATGGATTTCTTCTACTACTTGTTGTTCAACTGATGGTGTTTGTGTGCAAGCACAAATAGCAATCATCATAAACGGCAGAACAATTTGGTTTCTCATATGGCAATTTTATCCCAAGGCTATCTTTCGATAACTACATACTTTAATTTTAGAATTGCCTCTCACAACCAAATTCTTGGGGCCAAATTACTGAAGATTTTTTTACATTACAAGTGGATTTGAGCTATCCACATTTCTTCCATATTTCTTCCATATTTCTTCCTTATTTCTTCCTTATTTCAAATGATAACTTGGTCCAAATTTCGCTTGGTAGGCTTAAACTTCGATCCTGCAATATCGACAGGTGAAATATGAGGCCTATTTGCTATGACTATTATTGATACCTTCCAAAACCTGTGGGGCACAGATACTTCTCGCCAAACAACGGAAACTGACACCTCTGAAATAAATGAAAATGACAATTTAAATCAAGGGTTTAGTGGACTTTTTACAATGTTTCAAGGAGACGGTGATAATAGTGAATCCAGTAATGCACTGCTGGATGCTGAGTCGACTATTGATAGTATTCAACAAAGCTTGATGTCAGCCATGGGACTTTCAAACGTGCTAGGAGACGGTGTATCACAACTCTCGTCATTATCTTCAATTGCCGATATGCAATCATCTTTATTGAGCAGTCTACAAGCAAGTTTATTCAGTAGCGCTACTGAGAGTGCTTCATCGCTAGTTAGCGAAGCCACCAACATAGTTGAAGGAGCTGAAGAACTTGATTCCCTTAGTCATACTTGGGGGTCTATTGATGATGTATCGAATTATTTAACCGGTGAAGATGGGCTTGCCTTTGCAGATGTATTTGATTCGGTCAATATATTGAATCATGTGCCCCTTGTTTCAGATGTTTATCAAAGCGAAGTTGAGCACGATATATCACCTTTATCAGAATTGGTGGGTGGTTACGCTTTTGGCGGGCCTATAGGTCTTGCATATTCAGCAGTCGATTTGGCCATTGAGTCATTCTCTGGAAAGTCTATTTATGAGAACATTAGTGGCTTTTTGTTTAGTGATGCAGAGCAAGAAACCATTGAAAATACAGTAACCCAAGTGACTGATACTATAGTTCAATCCAACCAAGCTTATAGCTTTGTGCAACGAGAATTTTAAAGTACCAGAGAGGCAAATTCATGCCGTATACTCAGTTTTGCGGCCAAAGTGTGTATTAAAAACCTTAGTCATAAATTAGGCTCTTTAATTGTGGGGTTTTTAATCATAGCCATTTCATTATAAAGTGATACATACTAATCGCTTTTATTGATGAAAAATGAAATGAAATGGCCCAACCTTAAACATCTCCACTATTTAGTCACGTTATATCAAGAGCAACATTTTAATCGAGCGGCAAAGCACTGCAATGTGAGCCAGTCTACCCTTAGTACTGCTATTCAAAATTTGGAAGAGCAGTTTGGCTCCCAACTTTTAGAGCGTGAGCATAAAACCTTCGTCTTTACACCTTTCGGCCTAGAGCTGGTGGGGAGAGCTAAAGTGTTATTGGCAGATGTGCACGAATTGGTGGACTTTGCGCAAAGTGCTGGTAATTGGCAGGCAGGTAATCTTAAGTTGGGTGTCATCCCCACTATAGCGCCATTTACGTTTGAAGGCATTATCGATAGTGTTAAAGAACATTTACCAGACATTAATTTACAACTCCAAGAAGACACCACCGCAAATTTATTGACACAACTTAATGAAGGGGCCTTAGATCTATTAATACTGGCTTTGCCTATGGAAACACCTGGCTGCAAACAACTTGTTTTAGGACATGACCCATTCCATTTAATTGCTCATCAAGATTTAGTTGGGTCTTTGCCAACCCCACTTGACGTTTCTAAACTCCCCAAAGAAAGCGTGTTTTTACTGCAGCAAGAACATTGTATGACAGGCCATGCAGTAAGTGCCTGTGGGTTGCAACACAAAGAGCAAGTGAGTTCATTAACTGCAAGTAGTTTGTATACCTTAGCTCAGCTTGCTAAAAGTAAGTTGGGTTTTACCTTTATGCCAGAGTTGGCCATTCAAAATAATATTTTGAACGGTTCTCCTTTAGTCTCTATGCCATCGGAAGATAAGGCTTACAGAGAAATTGGCTTAGTATGGCGAAAGGGCACTACTCGTGTCAGATTATTTAGGCATTTAGCTGGCTTAATTGCTCCTCTTACACCTGTTCCAACGTTAACGCGATAGCCGTTCTACTGTCAGATTAAGTTGACTGCAATATAGATTCAAACCTCCACTGTTTTGAATGTTTCTTTGTAAGCAATTTCTAACTTAACGGATTATTTCTTAAAAATATAAACTTTTATTCGGGTCATCTCGACTTAGTTTATGAATAGGGAATACCCCTTCACTTTAGGAACTAAAAATAGTGTTTGAAAAGAGCGACGAACAGTTAATAGCAAGGGCTTTGCAGGGTAATAAAAAAGCTTGGTTAACTTTGTTGAAGCGTTATGAAAAACAAATTTATCACTATGGTATGCGTATGACGGGTAAAAATGAAGATGCCTTGGACTTAATGCAAGAGGTGTTTGTTTCTGTATTTCGAAATTTATCAAATTATCGAAATGAAGGGAGCTTCAAGAGTTGGTTATATCGTATTGCCCATTTCAGATGTATTGAGTTTTATCGACGTAAAAAGCCAATGCAAGGCCTAGATGATGTACCAGAAGTGGAGAGTGAAGAAATCAGTGCGGCTGATGCAATACATTGTCATCAAGAAAATAGACAGCTCATTAATGCAATGCAGCAATTACCTTTGGCGCAAAAGGCTGTTGTAGAGTTGAAGTTTTTTGGACAATTTACCTTTGATGAAATTGCTGAGCAAACTGGGATTTCAGCAAATACCGCTAAGTCTCGTTTGTATGGGGCTTTGGGGAAACTAAAACAAATTATGGAGGTTGATTATGCATAAACAACACTCTGGGTTGAGTAAAGATGATTTATTTTCGCTGTGGTTAGAAGGAGACTTATCTGGCCAACAGGTACTCGACTTTGAAGCACTATGCCTGAATGATGATGAATTTTCAGAGAGAGTTTCAGGAGCTAATTCATTTATTATGGCGTCTGAACATTACCAATCTACTGAGGTTCCTAATTGGGATAGGGATTCAACCTTTGAGGAAATTCAAACCACAAAATGGTGGCAATGGCAGGGCTTGGCTAGCTTGTCTTTTGTCACCTCATGTTGCGCAATAGTTATGGTGTTAACTGGCTTACAGATACGTCTAGATGAAGGTGCTGTAACCATTAGCTTTGCAGCTAAACCCAGTAGTCAAGAAGTTGAAACTTTAGTCAACGAAAAAATGTTTGAATTTCAAAAAACTCAGCAGCTGGCATTAAATCAATACACTAAAAACTTACAGCAACAACAACTCGATGCCAGTACTCAGCTAACCCAATATTTATTAAGTGCAAGTCGTAAGGAGCGTCGAGAAGACTTTGTGGACTTGATAAAACATGTAAATGAACAAAGAGGTGACGATCAGTTGTTTTATGCCCGTCAGCTGAACAAGTTACAGCAAGATATTTATGCCATACCGATGAAGTCGGATATTGGTGAGATTAATGAGTGAGGATACGAAAATGACTTTATCTATTAAAAATACACTAGTGGCAATGGCGTTAAGTGTAGTGACTACTATGCCATTGCAGGCAGTGGGAGCATCTGGTGATAGCGCTAAGAAGCAGCTTCGCAACGAAGTAGGCATTATGTTGAATATTTTGCGGGCTTCTTTGAAACAACAAAGTAGCAATAACAACATCCGTTTTCATGCAGATTCGGTATTTTATTTGGCCGAACAAGGTGCGGTATTTGAAATTGATGGAGGCAGACACGGTGGCAACTTTTTCGGTTTCGATTTACAGGGACTAATTGATAATATCCCTATGGCACCATTAGCTCCGGGTAGTTCAGCTGAAAATCACTTTATTGATACAAGTGAGATAGAGGCCATGGTTGAAAAATTTATACAGCATGATGATGATTATGACCATGATATGCGTGATAACTTACGAGACCTGAGTGAAGAAAAACGAGAGCTTGCCTGGGAGAAAAGAGAGTACGAGCGTAACATGCGTGACCTAGAGTTTGAAAAACGTAATGCAGATGGTGAACGCAAAAAAGAGTTAGAAAAAGAGTTAGCGAAATTGGATAAAGTGTTTATCAAAGTTCAACAGAAAGCCCAAGAGTTAGAAGCCTACCGCAGTGAACTAGAAGCTGAGCATAAAAAGGAAATGGCCATTCGTAGTGCAGCTAAGAAAAAATTATATACTGAGGCCTTGGCTGTTTTTGAAGATACAATAGGTGATATGTTATGCAGTTATGGTGCAGGGCTCAAATCTTTGCCTCTTGACGAAAACATCTCATTTTTATTAACTGACTTTATACAAGCTGAAGATGATAGTGTGATTAGTGCTCACGATAAAGTGTATGTTTTCAAGCACAAAGACGTTAGGTCTTGTGTTAAAGGCAGCATAAACAAGGAACAGCTATTAACATCTGTGAATACTTACTTATTTTAACAGGTATAAATTCAGCTAGGGTAAAGTCATGACATTTAGGTAACAAACCGCTAAGCTAACAGGATCTTAGCCAACACTGGCTTGTATTGTTTTTTTGTTAGGATCTTGCATGACATCTTCAGTAGTAATTAGTGGTTCTGGTTTATGGAAACCTGCTCATAGTATTTCAAACGAAGAACTGGTTTCGGCATATAACGCCTATGCAACTCAGTTCAACGAACAAAACCAAGAAGCGATTGAAAAGGGTGAAATCACCGCAAAACCCTTTTCAAGCGCAGAATTTATCGAAAAGGCATCTGGTATTCGTAGTCGTTATGTTTATGTAAAGGATGGCGTATTAGATATAAACCGAATGCGACCTAATATTCCTGAAAGAGCTGACGAGGAACTTTCTGATCAAGCTGAAATTGCCATTTATGCCGCTAAAGATGCCTTAAAATCTGCTAATAAAAAACCTGAAGATATTGATGCCGTAATCGTTTCTTGTGCCTACACCCAACGCTCTTACCCAGCCGTTGCCATTGAAGTACAAGAAGCTTTAGGTATTAAAGGGTTTGGGTTTGATATGTTAGTCGCGTGCTCAGCAGCGACATTTGCATTACACCGTGCCTACGAAATGATTGCTGCAGGTACCGCTAAATCAGTGCTGTTGATAAACCCTGAAATGATATCGCCACAAATTAACTATTGCGACCGTGACAGCCACTTTATTTTCGGAGACGTAGCGACAGCTATGGTGGTAGAAAGTGCTGATACCGCAACTTCAGACCATGTTTATGAAATTCTAAGCACTAAAGCCGTGACTCAGTTTTCTAATAATATTCGCTCTAACTTCGGCTATATTAGTAGAGTAAATGATGCAGACCCTTTTGCGGCAGATAAGCTATTTCACCAAGAAGGGCGTAAAGTGTTCAAAGACGTCTGCCCAATGGCGGTTGAGCATATTTCTGAGCATTTACAGCGACATGACTTAAGTTCGACTCAAGTGTCAAGATGGTGGTTGCATCAGGCTAATATTAATATGAATACCTTCATAACCCGAAAATTATTAGACAGACAGCCTTCTCCAGAAGAAGCTCCAATTGTTTTGGATACCTTTGCCAACGCGGCTTCCGCCGGGTCAATAATCGCATTTCATTTACACCACCAAGACCTTCAATCTGGAGATGTGGGTTTGTTATGTTCTTTTGGGGCAGGTTATTCCATTGGTAGTCTAGTATTGCGAAAAAAGTGATGAGACAAGCTAGGGTGTTAGTGTCAGAGTTTACATAGAGTAGCTGAAAAAGAGTGAGAATTTAGATGGTAGCAACAATTGGATACGCGCTAAGTAGTGCAGGTTACGCGTTTTTATTATTGTTGTTATTAACTGTAAGAAAGTCGGGGTTGGCTAAATATTTATTGATTTTAGCGACGTTAACCACTTTTTTGTGGTCCGTAACGCCTTTTGTTATCTCCCCTATGTCTCTGGAAAGCCTTTTATTTTTTGATAACATAAAAAATATTATATGGCTGTTGTTTTTAGCTTCATGTTTAAAAGATAACTTTACCAATATAGGCGACGTTTTAGCTCGTAAAGAAACCTGGTTTATCTTAATCCTTCCTATACTCGCCTTATTCCTTCCTTATATCGGGTTAGAAAAAGCGACCTGGCAGTTTTTATTACAAACCATGATCCCTTTACAATTTTTAATATTGTTAGAGGTGATTTTTCGGCAATCTGGTGATAATGGTTGGGCGATTAAGCCATTGATATTGTATTTAGCGGTTATAAGCGTGTTTGACTTTGTTACCTTTGCTAATGCCCTTATGGTGGACCAAATACATATCAACTATATTGCTGCTCGAGGTTACATACATGTGGCTTTGATTCCATTTTTGATCTTAGCTATAAGGCGGGTTAAAAACTGGGGGGTTGAAATTTATATATCCCGTGAAGTGGTAATGCATAGTACCTTATTAATGGTTGCTGGTGGCTACCTGTTTGTAATGGCTATGATTGGTTACGTAGTTAAATATATGGGAGTTGAGTGGGGCTCTACCATACAAATAATTCTTATCGCTTTATCACTTGGATTATTAGCGACATTATTTTTATCCCTTAGATTTAAAACACGTATTAAAGTGTTTATCACCAAGCATTTTTTCGCCAATCAATTCGATTATCGACAAGAATGGTTAGAATTGACCCACTCTCTTAGCGGAGAAAGTGCCGATGGCAATATCCATGCAACGGCACTTAAAGGGTTAATTGAGGCGATCGATTATCAAAGTGGCTGTTTTATTCAAGTAAAACACGGCAATTTGAAATTACTTGCGAATATCAAGCATCCTAGTTTGACCACAGAAGAAGAGCAAGTCTTAGATATATTTTGCACGTTTTTTAAATCTAAAAATTGGATAGTAGATATAGAGGAATTAAGAACTAAACCTTTTGTATATGAAGGTCTTAGAATTAATCATGCTTTATTGAATAATGTATCTTTCCAGCTTGTAATCCCTATTTATAATGGAGATGAGTTATGGGGAATGGCGACGCTTTTAGGTTCTCAGAGCACAGCAATAAAACTCAACTGGGAGCTCAGGGACTATTTGAAAGCTGTGACCGCGCAAGTTTCAAATTACTTGTTTCATCACCAAGCGGCGGAAGAGCTGGCTGAAAATGCCCAATTTGCAGCCTTTAGCCGAATGTCGGCATTTGTCGTTCACGATTTAAAAAATGTGTTAGCGCAGATTGATTTGATTTTATGTAATGCAGAACAGCATAAAGATAACCCAGAGTTTATTGATGACACCTTTGAAACCTTGCACCATACCAAAGCCAGAATGGATAAAATGTTAAGGCAACTGACTGAGAAAAATACCCCCAAAGAAAGCGGTGAGAGTTTAATCTTTTTGTCAGAATCTATAGGTGATGTAATTGAAAAAAAATGTGCAGCCTATTTACCTACACCTTGCATAAAGGTCGATAATGAAAAACCTGTAGTGTTAGATAACGACAAATTTAGTAATGTAATGTATCACTTAATCAGTAATGCTCAGCAAGCTACCGACGATAATGGTACCGTAGAGGTGGTGATTGAAATCTCGGCAGATGAGCGCTACATGTTGATTAAAATTATTGATACTGGTTCAGGGATGAGCGAGAATTTTATTAGAACTAGGTTGTTTAAACCATTTGATACAACCAAAGGAAATGCAGGGATGGGCATTGGAGCGTTTGACGCCAAAGCTTACCTGGATAAATTAGGCGGGCAGTTACTCGTAGACAGTGAGCTAAATGTAGGCACGACATTTACGCTACGTATTCCAACGAATTAAGACAAAAAAGGGTAAGACACATGGATAAGATACTTGTGGTAGATGACGACTTAGGTATCCAAAAGCAGCTAAAATGGAGCTTTTCAGGCTATGATGTGGTGTTTGCTGAAGACCGAACCTCAGCCATTGCGCAATTAAGACGTTTTGAACCTAAGGTTGTCACATTAGATTTGGGCTTACCCCCAGACCCGAGTAATGCCAGTGAAGGATTAGCCACACTAGAAGAAATTTTAGCTTTAGCGCCGTATACAAAAGTCATCGTGGTTACCGGAAATAACGACAAAAAAAATGCCTTAAAAGCGATTAGTTTAGGGGCCTACGACTTCTATCAAAAGCCTATTGATTCTGACACGATTCAAATATTAGTAGGCCGTGCTCTAAATTTGTTTAACCTTGAAATGGAAAACAAGCACCTTGCCCAAGTCGCCCCCGCTATGGATAGAATCATAGGACAAAGTGAAGGAATTTTAGCCGCTAGCAAAAAAGCAGAACGTATTGCACAAACAGATATTAGTACCCTGTTACTGGGTGAAAGTGGTACAGGTAAAGAAGTGTTTGCTCGCAGTATTCATGAGCACAGCTTACGTAAAGATAAGCCTTTTATTGCCATTAACTGTGCCTCGATACCTGAAAACTTGCTAGAAAGTGAATTGTTTGGTTATGAAAAAGGGGCTTTTACCGGGGCAAATAAAACTACGCCTGGTAAAATTGAGTCAGCGCAAAATGGCACCTTATTTTTAGACGAAATAGGTGACATGCCCATTGGTTTGCAAGCTAAAATGTTACGTTTTTTGCAAGAGCGTGTCATTGAGCGAGTTGGTGGAAGATCAGAAATTCCAGTGAATATTCGGGTTATTTGTGCCACTCATAGAGATGTACAAACTATGGTAGCTGAAGAGACCTTTCGAGAAGATCTGTTTTACAGAATAGGTGAAATTAGCATACTTATTCCACCACTTAGAGAACGGGATAATGACGTGATCTTGTTGGCTAAAACCTTTTTAACTCAATATAACGAAGAGTTTAAAACTAAGTTGAAAGGATTCAGTGATTCAGCTATCAAAGCCATGAAACAACATAAGTGGCCAGGCAATATTCGCGAGTTACAAAATAAATTAAAGTCGTCGGTAATTATGGCTGAAGGTACGCATATTCAAGCTGATGATCTAAGTTTATTTGTTAAAGATGAAGAACCGACTATCGACTCCTTAAATTTACGAGAAGTCAGAGAGCACGCCGAAAGCCGCGCCATTAGAAATGCTTATCAAGTTGCTGAGCATAATATGTCAAAAACGGCAGAGTTGTTGGGGGTGACCCGTCCAACCTTGTATTCCCTGATTGACAAATATCATATGGAAGATATTAAAACTTCAGCTAAATAGTAAATTTGATTTTTACTGGTTGATTAAATTTGAGGGAGTGGCAGTGTTGAAGTTAACATTATCTTGTGTAGCCCTTTTATTGTCTTGGTTAGTGGGATATGGCCTAAGTTTAATTATTGCATTGCCTCCAGCATTATTAGGTTTGTTGGTGTTATTTGCTGTACTGACATTTTTAGGTCATGTACCTGAAGCTTTATTTGATTTATGTCAATTTTTACTTCGCCATTTTTCTTTGTTTTTTATCCCTCCAATTATTGCTGCTTGGGTGTATGTTAAAACCTTACAACAAGAGTTGTGGCTATTTCTTTTGGCGATTTTGCTTAGTACATTTTTAAGTATGGTAATTACGTCTTGGTTAGGTAGACGGCTTTTACCTAAAGATAAATCCCTAGATAAAGCGAATACAGATTCAGATAACAATGCTTGATAGTCAAAGTTGGCCATATTTAGAGTCTGGGATGTGGGTTTTCATCACATTCATAGCTTATATGTGTGCTTTATATATTTTTAGGTTTTCTAAAAATAACTTAATGTTTCATCCTATTGTCATCGCAGCTTTAATGGTGGCTGGGTTATGCATTGCTAGCAATACAAGCTTTGCCGACTACGCCTTGTACTCTAGCCCTATGGGGTGGCTATTAGGTCCTATTACAGTGGCATTAGCCGTCCCTGTTTATCAACAATTGCAGTACTTAATCGCAGCAGGATGGCGTGGTTTTTGGGTGGTGTTGTGTGGTGGTATATTGGCACCAGTTTTTACGATATTAATTATGAGTCTTGGAGAGTTCTCCACTGATATCAAACTTTCTAGTCTTACCAAGTCGATAACTACGCCACTAGCGATTGATACTGCTAACCTTATTGGCGGTGTACCAGAATTGGCGGCTGCCATAGTGATTATTACTGGTTTAATGGGCGTGTTGCTGAGTAGGCTGATCTTTAAACTTACTGATAACAATGACCAAAGAGCCCAAGGATTAGTACTTGGCACTATTGCCCATGCAATAGGTACCTCCCATGCTTTACAGTTAAGCCAAAAAGCTGGGGTGTATTCAAGTCTAGCTTTGTGTATAAATGGTTTAGTAACGGCAATTGTTTTACCCTTATTTTTTTACTTCTTCGGTGCTTAGTATAGGCATTTTTGAGTATCATTGGGGCTGGTATATATAGTGCATACGCAATGTTTATGAATATTTTTAGATTAATAAATGCCCCTATGAAGTCTGTTCGAAATTTTATTGTTTTGTTTTTTGGAATCGCTATTTTTCAGGGGTGTTCTGGTGGCTCAGGTGGGAGTAATTCGGCTATTGGTAGCGTCTTAGTTAACGCTGGTGCCGACCAGTCTGTAAGTGAGCAAACCGAGGTTACATTAACGGGACAAGGTTCAGGAGAAACTGACGCGCTAACATTTTCTTGGAGTGTAGCGCCTAGTTTAGATATCACACATGCTGATACTACGGTTGCAACCGCTATATTTACCGCTCCAATAACCACTGAAGTTGTTAGCTATACCTTCACATTAACTGTTACTGATGGCGAAGGTAACAGTGGCTCAGACACAGTGGAGTATCTTATAAATCCAGTTAATGTTTTACCAACTGCATATATAGAAGTGGTAACAATTGACGATTTCAACTCAAATGTATTTCCTGCGGGTTACAACATAGTGTTAGATGGGTCAGAAAGTGATGACCCAGATACAGCGGATGAATCGAACCCTATCGCGGCATACTCATGGCAACAAACTGCCGGAGAGTCTGTGCTTGATAACATAAGTACATTAGGGGATACCTTAACTTTTAACACCCCTATTTTAGCGGACGCAAATACAATTACATTTGCTTTAACTGTGACCGATGATGAAGGGGCTGAAGATACTGAAACCATTACATTAAATATTCAAAGTATACAGCAAACCCTGCCCACTGCAGATGCGGGGCTTGATCACGAGGTGTTTTCTGGAGAGTCCATTGTATTAAATGGCTTAGCAAATACCACAGTCGATTCGTCTACCCCCCTTGTTATAAATTGGGTTAGCGATACCTTAGATAGTGTGTACATAGATAGTGCAAGTAGCATACAAACGTTTGCTATTGCGCCATTAGTTACCGAAAAGCTCACCTTAACTTTTACTCTGGAAGTAGAAGATGCAGTTGCTAATTTCGTTAAAGATAGTATTACCGTAAACATCTTACCGCTGCCTATCCAGCCCCTGAACGATACGGGGGTGATTTTACAGGCGACAAGTACCACAGTCGCTACAGGACACCAAGCAGATTATCCTGGGCAAGATGGCCAAAGAGGTCAAGATATCATTAATAGTAACGATATCTCAACGAAGGCGGGGCGAGGTCAACAGGGGTTTGATTTTACAGCGTTAGATGAAATTGGTGATGAAGTAGATGATATAAGTCTAGGTTGGCGCTGTGTTAGAGATAATATCACTGGGTTAATTTGGGAAGTTAAAACTGCCGTTACCGAAACAGACTTACACAGTAGTAATCACAGTTATAACTGGTATCAAATTGAAGATGATGGCGATTATTCAGGAGAAGAATCAGTTGATGAGACCAGTTGCTCTAGTACTAATTGTAATACTACTGAATATGTAGAAGAGGTTAATGAAGCCGGCCTTTGTAATTTTAGGGATTGGCGATTACCTACCCACGATGAATTGTTATCCATCGTTCACTACGGTAAAGATGATGGACAAATGGTAGATACTGAGTATTTCCCTAACACTACAGAGTCATTAGGCACAGAGGTCTGGTATTGGACCACAGAATCGAGTGCTGATGGTATGTCTGGTACCGAAGCTCATGCCTCATGGGCTATAGATTTTGCTTCTGGAAATGATAACTTTTTACTTAAATCTACAGCTGCTCGTATTCGCCTTGTAAGAGCGGGGAGGTAAGATGAAAACCCTACTAGTATTAGTATTTCTATTCCCTTGTTTGGCTACCGCGCAAACTTGCTTAAGTGATTTTGATAGTACGGCTCAAGAGACTGAATTTACCGATAACGGTGACGGCACAGCAACAGATGAAGATTTAGGATTGATTTGGATGCGCTGCAGTATTGGACAAACCTGGGAAAACGAAACGTGCACAGGTGATGGCTTAGAGCTCACTTGGCAAGAAGCCTTATTAACAGCGCATGGATATGAATTTGCCGATACCTTAGGGTGGCGTTTACCCAATATGAAAGAGTTAGCGAGTTTGACTGAACGAAGTTGTGTACGCCCAGCCATTAATGAATTGTTTTTTCCCAATACCTATTCTGATGATTATTGGACCTCAACCCCTTCTGTGGTTGATCCTCAACGGGCTTGGGTTATTGCCTTTTTTAATAGCAGCAATGCCTTAAAAGATAAAAATTTAACTGTATTTACGCGTCTAGTACGAACTGCAGATTAACCTACGTTTTATCTGTCTTATCTTATCCTGTATTGCATTTTATTTTTTAGAAGGCAAACTGACCACGTAGTCATTTTTATTGGAATAGAATGCGTTTTCTTGTTTTTACATTACTGCTTTTTTTAAGTGTTAACTCACATGCTGGTGATAGTTGCGAGGTGTCTCTCAACTATGGAGTAGTGGTGACCGACACACAAATAAGAGTACTGGGTGAACATGGTAGAGTCATGTATCAGGTAAATGAGCCGGCACAACTTTTTGTGCGTGGTAACTGGATTGAACTCACATCTGAGCAAGAGGAAGATCTAGGCAAGCTTTCTCGTGGTATTCACAAGGTCGTACCTAAGATGATTTTGCTCGCAAATGAAGGGGTAGAGTTAGCTATAGATACCATAGAGCAAGTTTACGGTGGCTTAGTAAAAGATGATAAAAGCCAGAAAAAATTACAAAAATCTTTAGAACGTGTGCAAGTCAGCGTTAAAGAAAAGTTTATCCGCTCTAATGATACGTTTTACATGGGGCCAGGAAAGCTAGAGCAAGTAAACGATTTGGTTGATAGAGAGTTAGAAGAGCAAATAGAAAATGCCATTAGTACCTCAGTAGGGGGGATTTTATCCGCCATTGGTGGTTTGGTTGCCAGCGGTCAAACCTCTGAAGAAAAAATTGAAGAGATTGTACGCAACCTTGAAGGAATGGGGGAAGACATAGAGCAAACGGTTGGCCCTAAAGTTGAGACGTTAAAACTCAAAGCTAAATGGTTTTGTCATAAATTCAAAAAGCTAGATTACTTGGAAGATAGCTTACGGGCATCTATTCCTGAGTTACAACCCTATGATGTGTTGATTACTGGGGATGGGATTTACGACAAGTAATGGAGGTTTTTTGTAGGTACTGCATTTATAGAGCATAAGCTTCACTCACTCATATGTTTGTACTCATCGCATCTTTTCACATCAGGCATGTATTTCGTGCTCTTAGTCTATTAATTTCGTACACCACAACTTATAGCATGTTTTATAAAGAGTACTGCGTCACACGCTACGTTTTATATTAAATACGTTCATATATTTAACCCTGCTGGTCGATATTAAATTTAGGTTTGTGCATCTACTTGAAATAAAAACAACAGTAAGACTTTCTACTACAGATTCACCATTTCACTTCTCTTCAATACTGGAAATATAATATGAATTTTATCAATCGCTTGTCTGTCACAGGCAGGTTAACTGTCGGGTTTGGTTTGGTGCTATTAATGATAGTGCTGCTTACCATTATTGGTGTATTTAAAGTGCATTACATTGATACAGCTCTCGCTTCCATCAAAAATGTAGATTCTTTGAAACAGCGTTATGCCATTAATTTTAGAGGAAGTGTTCATGATAGAGCGATAGCTATCCGTGATCTTGTGCAAAGCCGAAACCAAGCTGAGTTATCAACATTTCTTAATGAAATACGTCAATTAGAATCTTTTTATCTAGAGTCAGATAAAAGTATGCAAGCTATGCTTGCTGAAGGTGTTTATTTTGGCCCTCAAGAAGAAAGTATTTTAGCTAATATTAAGCAAGCTCAAACTAAAGCAAAATATATTGTACAAGAGATTATTAATAAAAAAGGAAGTCCTCAAGAGTCTGAATTACGTGATTTAGTCTTAGATGATGCAAGGTTAGCTTTTATTGATTGGCTCGGGGCAATTAATCAGTTTATAGATTACCAAGAGACTCAAATTCAAGCTGCGACGATTATTGCTAGTGATCATGCTGATGGCTTTCAAGCGATTATGCTGGTACTGAGT
The DNA here is from genome assembly GCF_039942875.1 of Paraglaciecola sp. GTDB lineage: Bacteria > Pseudomonadota > Gammaproteobacteria > Enterobacterales > Alteromonadaceae > Paraglaciecola. The sequence goes on along the minus strand of NZ_JBDVBQ010000026.1, from coordinate 328,533 downwards.
GCGGTAGCAATTGTTATCGGCTTGATTGTAGGACTTGCTATCAAAAATAGCTTGTATTGTTCTCTGGGAGGAGAGCCAACTTATGCAGCTCAGGCTTTAAATACTATATCAGAGGGTGAGTTAACTAAAGCTATAGCAACATCTCACAGCACGAGTATGCTGTCGTCTATGGCTCGAATGCAGGGTAAATTAAAGACTATTGTCACAAATATAATCCAAGCGTCTGACGATCTGCATCAGCAAGCAAATTCTGTAGCGACAGGTTCAGAGCAAATATTCGAAGCTGCAAAACGACAGCAAATTTTGACTTCACGAACCACTGAAAACTTGACTGAAATGAAGTCTAATGTAGCGCAAGTGTCTGTTAGAGCAACACAAAACAAAGAGAACGCTGAAGGTATGCTTGATAGAGCGGTTAATGGTTTAGACGCAATCAACCAAAGTGCTAAAACTATGGAGAAAGTAACGATTGAGGTCAGTAAAACGGTAAAACAGATAAGTAACTTAGAAGAGTTGGCGAATCAAATTGGTGGGATCACTAGTGTGATTAATGGCGTATCCGATCAAACCAATTTACTAGCACTAAATGCTGCTATTGAAGCGGCTAGGGCAGGAGAGTCTGGTAGAGGTTTTGCAGTTGTTGCTGATGAAGTTAGACAGCTAGCACTTAGAACCAGTGAAGCCACGGCTGAAATTGCGAGTACAGTTGACCAAGTTCAAAAAGAAACGGCCCAAGCGGTTGTATCTATGCAAGATACTTTACCCCATGTAGAAGAAGGAAAAAACCGAACATTAAAAGCGATGGATTTACTCCAAGAGATTGAACAACATGCTACCCAATTACTATCCAATGCTGGTGTTAATGCCGCATCTGCAATGGAGCAAGCTGAACGAATAGTGGTTGTTGCCGATGTTGTGAGAGAGTTAGACGGAATGTCTCAAGAATCGTTGCAGTCGTTAGATAATAACAAACATGCGTTATCTTCCCTCAATGCTTTGGCAGAACAACTAAATAATAATGTTGGTTTTTTCAAAATAAACTAGTAGATACAAATGCTCTTATTTTTCTGTTTGATTACCGGTACTTGTGTCAACTCTATAACTTTAACACCTGACTTGATTATGAACATTGATGCATAGAATAAGCTCAGTCTGGCTTTAAGTCGGGATATTTACTACAGAGTTTTTTTGTTATTTTTAAAAACGCTTCAATGTCCTCAATGCTATGGCAGTGAATAGGGGATACTCTGACAGAGCCCTTTAAGCCAAACGACTCAAGCATTCTCGATGAATAAGGGCTTGATAGTAGGCGCTCAAAGGTAATAACCCCAGCGGCTTCATACATTTCTACCGCTTGTTTATCGTCTAGATTGTCAAAGCCAATGGCCATTATAAAATCTTTTTGGGTGAGGTCTTTACAGTCTAAATAGGCATGAACACCTTCCATATGCCTAATTCCTTGTACATTCGATGTTCCTTCAAGCATTGCGTGCATTAGTGCTCTTTCATGCAACTTAATTCTATTCATACCCTCAACAAAAACTGTCCTATTGTCGGTTGATGAGATGTATTGCTTACCAATCCAACAAACATAATTAAACACTTCTGTAATAGCGGCAAAATGCCCCGGGGCAGGACTGCCTAGTTGCCAGTAATCATAAGGTTTAGCAATTAACTTATCGTGTGATACTTTGGACAATCTCTCAGATACATAGCCAACGCCAAAGCCTCTGGGACCAAAAAATTTATAAGGTGCGAAGTTGATGCCGTCGACAGGTACCTTACTGACATCAATAATCCCATGGGGAGCATGCTGAACAGCATCTGCTACTATGTAGAGACTTGGCTTTATTTTTCGAGCTTGAGCAACAATTTGTTCCGCATCCAACAACGCGCCTGAGATATTAGACGCATACATAAAAGTCAGTAAACAAGTATCTTGGTCAATTAGCTTTACTATTTCGTCTACATCAACCCCCCCAGTTAACGGGTTTGTTTTAGCTACTCTTAATTCTTTACCTGTTTTCTGAGCATACGAAACCATAGCATCATAAGCTGATGGGTGTTCTAGCATAGTGGTAACCACGTTGCCCCCTGGAATGTTTTCCATGACAGCTCTAACCATATCAAACATAACCATTGACGCAGTAAGTGATGTGACGATGCTTCCTGAGTGGCTGTTCAGAATAGTTTCGATGGATTTATATCCCTCTTTTTGTTTATCCATTAGCCATTTAGCAGTACCGTTGTTGTGTTCAGGGCAATCGGGTAAGTCGTCTAATTTTTTAAAACTATGGCTCGCTGCTTTTAACCTAAAAGCGCCACCTGAATTATCGAAAAACAGCCTTCTTTTGTTGCTAATAGGGTCTATGTCCACATGATAAAATTTATCTTTGATTTCTTTTATCATGAGGTCACTAAAAAGTTCACCATGCTCTATCTTGTTGTTCATTACTCACGTCCTTACAACTGACTTTCATCTGAAAGTCAGTCTATGTATTCTTATATGATTAAATTTCTAAAGTGACATCAATACCACGGCTAAGCTGATTTACTTGGGCTTCATTGCGTTATTGGCTGTACCCTCCTCGAAAAGGTTTTCTAAGCGGGCGATACATAGTGTTGAAACCATGTCTCCTGTTACATTCAGAGTAGAGTGGCCCATATCTATAATTCTGTAGATGGCAGCAATCAAACCAATAATGTGAGCGGGTAATCCCATAGTATTGAGTAGCATAACCATCATAACGATGCCACCACCAGGAATACCTGGGGATCCAATTGAAATTAGCGTAGCCATTATGATGGTCATAAATTGTTCAAATAGTGTCATTTCAACACCATAAATTTGAGCGACAAAAATGATACCAACAGCAAAATACACTGCTGCGCCATTCATGTTGATTGTTGCACCTAAAGGAAGAGAAAAACCCGCCAATTCACTTTTAACACCAAATTTATCTTCTGCTACTTTCATGGTGACTGGCAGAGAGCCTGAGCTGCTGGTGGTACTTGCTGTGACAGCCCACACTTCTGGTATATGTTTGAAGAACTTTTTTAAGCTGACCTTGGCGATGAACTTCAACATAAAGACGTATAAAAATAAAACAACACATATCATGCCCACATAATCAGCCAAAATAAACTTCGCTAATGGTCCAAATATCTCTAAGCCATACTCTCCTACTGATGCGGCTATTAATGCGGCAACACCATAAGGGGAAAACGTCATGATAACGCCTGTGACTTTAAGCATTATCTCAGTAAGGTTATCCGCTAACTTTTTCGTTGGTTCGCTTTTTTTACCCATTAATGTCATACCCACACCAAAAAAAGCTGAAAATACAATAATCTGCATTAAGTTACCCTCAGCAAGAGCTTGTATAGGATTAACAGGTACCATGTTAAGAATTGTTTCTGAGAAGCTCGCCATTTCTTTTATTTCGACAGATTCCGTTGAAATATGGCTCATTTCAAATCCATTTCCAGGCGCTAGTAAATGTGCAACTGCTAGCCCAATCATTCCAGATAAAGCAGTGGTGACGATATAAAACAGTAATGTTTTACTACCGACTCGTTTTAACTTGCCAATATCTCCCATGTTGGAGATTCCGCTAGCGATAGAAAATGCCACTAATGGGACGACTATCATTTTAATAAGGTTTAAAAATAAGTCGCCAATGGGTTTTATAAGCATGGCTTGTTCTTTGAAAAATACGCCCGCCAAAATGCCGATGGCAAAACCAATAAAGACCTTTGTACTTAATTGCATTTTTTTCTTTATCATAGTTACACTTCTTATTAAATAATCATGCTGCCGATTTAATTCTGCTTTAGAGGCTCACCTCTCAGCTGACTTATCAATATGTATGAGTTTTAATTTATCACCATTGTTAATATATAAATAATGAATTAACCTGACCTTATATATGAATATTTTTAATATATTGGGTGGCTTAACATTATGGTGAATTTATGACTGTTGAGCAGATTGAAACCTTTTTGATGATCACTCAAACGAAGAGCCTCTCAGCTGCCGCTCAAAACCTTTGCATTTCTCAGTCTGCCGTTAGCCACAGAGTGAGAAATTTAGAAGAGAAGCTTGGCTGCGAGCTATTGATTAGAGCGCGAGGTGAGAAGTTTGTCAGCCTGACATTAAAAGGTGAGGAGTTTATTGAAATAGCGACTCGCTGGAAGGCGTTATGGAATGAAACCAAACTCTGGACCAAACAAGAGTCTAAAGTAAATTTAACACTAGCCAGTGTTGATAGCTTAAACACTTGCGTTTTTTCAGGGTTATATAAGGACCTTATCAATAGTGATAATGTCATATCGCTCAATGTTAGCTCACACTGGACCAAAACAGTGTATGACTTAATTGAACGTTATGAGGCTGATATAGGGTTCACTATGAGTTCATTAAAATCCCCCAATGCCATTGCCAAACTGCTATTTAAGTCAAGGGGGGTAGTAATATCTTCAATATCATCAAAATACCCAACGGAAGTGCATCCCCATGTTTTAAAAACCTCTGATGAAATACTATTTTCTTACATACCTGATTACGATGTTTGGCATAATAGCTGGTGGGGAAACGATCAAAACGAACACTCCAGTGTGGATACAGTATCTTTACTATTTACCATGTTTGATTTAACAGAAAAATGGGCAATAGTACCAATTTGGATTGCGCGGATATTCGAAAAACAGCACTCAGTTAAAATTTCGGAACTTTCGGTGCCAGCTCCCGAGTATGCTTGTTACCTAGTGTCAAATAGATACCCAAAATCAAGTAAGATAAAAACAATTGAAACCTTTTCGTTAGCATTGGATGCATATATGAATACAGAAATATTCTTAAGCCGTATTAGGTAACAACACTAATGACGTTCATTCATATTTTGCTATTTTTCGTTGGGATTGATTATCTTGCTTACTTAAAACTGAACGAGTAACCATTTTTAGAAAAATTTTATAAGTGATAGGTCTCCAAAAGAAGTATCGATATGCCTACCTTTTTGTTGCCATGCTCTCAGTACGAGTAATAACTTTTTATCATTTGATGTCCAAGAGATCCCAGCACCTAGTGCTTCTGTTTTTTCATCGCCCGAGTCTTTTAACCCAAGTCGTGGGTCTTCGTTGCGAATATGTCCTTTTCCTATTTTGTATTCAACAAAGCTGTGGATGTTATGTGGTAAATGAAAAGAAACCAAGGGGCCTATATTTACGCCGATAGAATTAGATTTTAGCTTTGTGGCTTTAGGTGCAGGCGATCTTAAAAACTCGGCTTGAAAAACGATGCTCTCTTCATTTTCAAGGGTTAAATGCTTAAACGACCAGCCCCCTACTAAACTTAATGACCAATCAAATTGATTACTAAGCTGAGGCTTATTTAGAAAAAAGTGTTGGAACAAGGAAGTTTTATTTTCAAAGGTATACAAGTTGTGCTGCCCAAACAGTTCGATTTTTGTGGATTTAGTTAATGAGCTAAAAAGTCCATCTGTATGGTTACCATTGAGTTCATTAGCTGTTTTTTGTAATCCTTCAAGAGTTTGATAGTTTAAGGTAATTTTTGAATGTTTAAATTTTCGATATGAAAATAATAAATCTTGTGTTTTTGTTTCAGTTGATTGGTCGAACGCATCGACTGCATAGCCAATTTCAATGCCATTAATATCAAAATACACCCCTATTCGTTCATTATGCAAAGGGGACAATGTAAAAAGGGTTTTCTGATCGTTGGTTAATAGGTCATCAAATATAAGAGAGTGACTGGTTTTAGGAATGGATAATGTGGTGCGTACCGATTTGAGGTCAAGCTCTATTCCTTTTGATGCTGAGGAGTAAACTAAAATAGTAAAAAAGATAGGTAAAATAGCACTGCATTTGAAACTCATTTAATCACACTCTACTAACTGTAATAGATGTCAGATTAACGGTTTTTATGCGTAAAAAAATCACAAATGTCTAACAATTAAGGTGTGATTTATCAAACTATGATTAAGCCGCGTTCAAAAGTCGAACACTCCAGTTATAGTAAGCCTTAAACCATAGTTTCGAGCAGGGTATTGAGATAACGCCTACCTAAAGTAGTGACCTGCCAGTGTTCTGGCGTATCTGTAAGTAACCCACTATCTATTGCTTTTTGTAGGTTATTTGCTGTTACTTTATCTAAGTTTTGCCCTGTAAAGTCTATAAAGTCTTGTTTAGGGCATGGCTCTATTAAGCGAAATCGGTTCATAAAAAATTCAAAAGGTAAGTCTTCTTTTGTGACCTCGCTCGATTCGTAGGTGTAGCTGCGGGTCAAGTCCATATAGCCTTTCGGATGTTTGACTTTTACAGTACGGATGATGTGATTGTTCTCAAGCTGAGTTATTTTACCATGAGCACCACAGCCAATACCTAGGTAATCACCAAAGCGCCAATAGTTAAGGTTGTGCTGGCATTGTTGACCAGCTTGGCTATAGGCGGATATTTCATATTGTTGAAACCCTGCTGCTTGTAACAGCGCATCCCCTTTTTCTTGAATATCCCATAGTAGCTCATCTTCCGGCAGCTTAGGGGGCTTGGAATGAAACTGAGTGTTGGGTTCAATGGTGAGTTGGTACCATGAAAGGTGTGGTGGCTTTTGTTCAATGGCGGTGCTTAGGTCGAATAAGGCGTCATCTAGAGATTGCTTGGGTAAGCCGTGCATTAAGTCTAAATTAAAGCTATTAAGCCCTACCTGTTTTGCTATTACTGCAGCATTTTGCGCTTGTTTTTCATCGTGAATTCGCCCGAGCGCTTTGAGCTTACTTGGTTGAAAGCTCTGTATACCAATGGAGATACGATTTATACCTGCAGAAACATAATCTGCAAATCGCTGGGCTTCGATGGTGCCGGGGTTGGCTTCCATTGTGACTTCAGCATCAGGGAGCAGGTTAACTCTCTCTTTCACGCCTTTGAGTAATATGCCTATTCCCTTTGCAGAAAATAAACTTGGGGTACCGCCACCGATAAAAATACTATGAATCGGACGTTCACCCACTAATACTGCATCTTCGGCTAAATCATCCAGTAAATGACTGATGTATTCAGTTTCTGGCAATACTTGCCCTTTTTGTCCATGTGAATTGAAGTCACAATAAGGGCATTTTTGCACGCACCAAGGAATATGAATATATAAAGAAAGTGGGGGGTATTTTAATACCGGTATCGAACTCAATACTCTAGCCTATTTTTTGCTGTAGCTGGGCCAATAACTGTTTTAGTGCTTTGCCTCTATGGCTAAGTGCATTTTTTTGTTCTGGGGTAAGCTGTGCAGAGGTACAGTTTTGCTCTTGTACCCAAAAAATAGGGTCATAACCAAAGCCGTTTTTACCACCTTGCTCGGTGGTGATGTGACCGCTCCATTCTCCTTGGCAAATAATCGGAGTTGGGTCATCTGCATGGCGCATAAAAACGAGTACACATAAAAATTTAGCTTGGCGTTTGTTTGCTGGCATATCAGCCATAGCTTCAAGCAATTTCAATATATTACTTTGATCTGTGGCATTGTCGCCAGAGTAACGAGCTGAATATACACCTGGTGCGCCGCCAAGTGCGTCTACCGCTAAACCAGAGTCATCTGCTATTGCAGGTAAGCCTGTTACTTTGGCTGCATGGCGCGCTTTAATTATGGCGTTTTCTACAAAAGTCGTGCCGGTTTCGGCCACGTCACCAACCGCAAATTCACTTTGAGGCAACACCTTAATATTCAAGCCAGACAACATCTTGGCTAGCTCTTTGACTTTGCCTTGGTTGCCTGTGGCAAGTACTACGTTTTCAATATCTTGATAGGCCATAATGTTAACTTTTTGGCCCTCTGCCCTTTGATTTTCTCTTTTTTCCTTTCGCTGCTCGTTTAGCTTTAAGCACAGCTTTTTTGGTTTTTGTACTCACTTTTTTCTTAGTGGGTGGTCTGGCTTCTTTATTTTGCGGTCTTAGTTCTGCAATGACTCTGCGCTTTAACTTTTGTTCTGTATAGCGCTCAATTTTAGGCACTATGGCTATATCATGTGCTTCTACTAAAGATATGGCTGTGCCTTTATTTCCGGCGCGGCCAGTACGGCCAATTCTGTGTACGTAAACATCTGCGGTACGTGGCATATCGTAATTTATGACATGGCTGATGTTGTCTACGTCTATACCTCGGGCGGCTACATCTGTGGCAACCAAAATTTTAACTTCGCCACTTCTAAATCTTTCCATGGCGGCGTTACGTTTGTCTTGTGGCATTTCACCTTGTAACCAGCAACAATCAATATCTACAGATTGCAGTTGCCCTACAAGTGTGGCTAAACGCTCTCTAGTTTTTACAAAAACAATGGCTGTTTCGACTTGATTACTTAATATGTGTGTCAGTAATGCTAATTTATGATGAGCGTTATCAGCTAGGTGGATCCATTGATGGATCACGCCTTTTTCTTTGCGGCTAGAATCGGCTTCTAATTCAACTGGGTCGTCTAGTAAATCCCCTGCAAAGCGAGCAATACCAGCGCCTTCTAACGTTGCTGAAAACAACATACTTTGTTTACGCCAGCGTGCTTCTGCAGCTATTTGATTGACGACTGCTGAGAACCCCATGTCTAACATGCGGTCAGCTTCATCTAAAATTAGGCATTCGATATCACGACAATCAAAGCTTTCTTTTTCGATGTGTTCGAATAAACGCCCTGGTGTGGCAACCAGAATATCTAAGTTCTTTTCTAATAAGTCACGGTCGGTACCATAGTTAATACCGCCGGTAATTACGCCACAGTTTATATGGGGTAGATATTTACAAATGGCTTTAGCTTGTTCAAATATTTGTAATGCCAGCTCACGGGTTGGCGTTAATATAAGAATACGGGTAGAGCCAGGATTTCGTCTCGGATAGTCTAGTAAAAATTGACAGGCAGGTAATAAAAACGCTGCAGTTTTACCTGTACCTGTTGGCGCCGATGCTAATATATCTTTGCCATTCATGGCCTCGGGTATAACTAACTTTTGGATGCTAGTGGGTTCTTTATACCCTAAATCTACCACTGCGTGGATGAGGTCATCGTCTAATTCTAATTGTTCAAACATGTATGCTTAAGCCTTGTTTTTCCGTGGGCTTGGGAATTGCTGCAGATTATAAAGGACTAGTGACATAAATGCTTATGCATTTTAAGTTTAAGATGATTAATCGTAGGGGACGTTTTGTTTTGTTGCCCTTAAAATTTATTAGATGTCATAATTGACGTTCTTGATATTTGTTTAATCTTATTACAGAGCAGGTTGTAGATATGCCCGATGAAACCCTTGAATTAGCCGCACTAATAGGAAAAACACTTTTAGACAGAGGATGGCAGATAACATGCGCTGAATCTTGTACTGGCGGGGGAGTAGGGTATGCCATCACCAGTACCCCTGGTAGCTCTGCCTGGTTCAGCAAAGGCTTCATTACCTATTCAAATGACGCTAAGCAAGAGATGTTAAATGTAAGCTCAAAAACGTTAACTGCATATGGAGCCGTGTCTGCTGAGACTGTAAAAGAAATGGCATTAGGTGCTGCAATCGCAGCTAATGCAGAGCTGGCTATAAGTGTGAGTGGTATAGCTGGGCCAGACGGAGGTTCGCCTGAAAAGCCAGTTGGTACCGTGTGGTTTGGTTTTGCTGTGTGTGGTGAGGTGGTAACCCACAAGCTAAAATTCAGTGGTGATAGGCAAACTGTTAGAATGAAAGCCGTTGAGTTTGCTTTATCTACTATTTTAAAGATGGTGACAAAATAAACAATTCTATGAGTGCTTAAAAATAAATTGTTATTTTTACTTGTAACTGTATAACCATACAGTATACTTTGCCCATAACTACTGTATAACAAATTACATTGTGAATGACTCATTGTTAAGTCATACCAATGCTGACAATTACGAAGGACATTCTGATGGATGACAATAAAAACAGAGCGTTAAGTGCTGCTCTTGGCCAGATTGAAAAACAATTTGGTAAGGGCTCTATCATGAAACTAGGTGATAACAAAACCATGGACGTTGAAACTATCTCAACGGGCTCATTAGGTTTAGATGTTGCTTTGGGTGCTGGTGGTTTACCGCTAGGTCGAATTGTTGAAATATATGGTCCGGAGTCTAGTGGTAAAACAACCTTAACACTAGAAGTCATAGCTGAAGCGCAACGTAACGGTAAGGTTTGTGCCTTTATAGATGCCGAGCATGCACTTGATCCTATTTATGCTGAAAAGCTGGGTGTAGATGTTAACGAACTTTTAGTCTCTCAGCCTGATACCGGTGAGCAAGCCTTGGAAATTTGTGACATGTTGACACGTTCTGGCGCGGTTGATGTGATTGTTGTGGATTCTGTAGCAGCCCTTACGCCTAAAGCTGAAATCGAAGGTGATATTGGTGATTCGCATATGGGGTTGGCCGCTCGAATGATGAGTCAAGCCATGCGTAAGCTAACGGGTAATCTTAAGCAGTCCAATACTATGCTGATTTTCATTAACCAAATTCGTATGAAAATTGGTGTGATGTTTGGGTCACCAGAAACCACCACTGGCGGTAACGCTTTAAAATTCTATGCATCTGTACGTTTAGATATTCGTCGTACAGGGGCTGTTAAAGTAGGTGATGAAATTGTAGGTAACGAAACGCGTGTTAAAGTCGTTAAAAACAAAATTTCTCCTCCTTTCAAACAAGCTGAATTCCAAATTACCTATGGTGAAGGGATCAACAGCCATGGTGAGCTAATCGACCTTGGTGTGGCCCATAAAATGGTTGAAAAAGCCGGTGCTTGGTATAGCTACAACGGTGAGCGTATCGGACAAGGTAAGGCTAATTCTATTACTTACTTGAAAGAGCATCCAGAAATGGCAAAAGACATAGACACTCGTTTACGTGCTTTGTTGTTATCTAAGCCTGTTCCTGCAGAAGAAGCTGAAAGCTAGTCGTATTCTTTAGCTTTTCGTAAATGTTTTTATTAAGCCCTATTTAGTAGGGCTTTTTTGTATTTGAATCACCAAAAATTGTTATACCTTTTTAGAGACCTTACCGTGCGATTTGGCCCAGCTATCAGGGAACTTACCTTGTAGAACATATGAGAATGCAATGAGTTCAGCTATGACATGATATAGTTGGTCAGGAATTTCTTGACCTAAATCTAAGGTGCCTAAAAAGTCACTAAGGTATGGATCTTCATGAACTAGCACGCCATTGTCTCGCGCTAGAGCGATTATTTCATCTGCTAAGTCTCCAAACCCTTTAGCAACCACTGTAGGTGTAGATTTAGCATTCTCTTGGTTGTATTTTAGCCCAACTGCACTTTTTTGTTTTTTGTTAGATGTAGAGGTGTCTTTCATCTTTACTACTCCATTAGGCTTGGGTTTGAAATACGTGATATGGGCGCTGCGCCAAGGTGTCAGGGATTTTTCCTAGCTGGCATTCAGATTTATTGACTTTAATCCCTAAAGAATCAAGCTTACGTTTAAGTAAAGGTAGGTAATTCATAACTTGAATTTTTACTTCGTCATTTGAAACGTAAAAATTTAAATCTATATTGTCAGGTCGTAATTTAGCTTTGGTTAGCAACTCGCCCATTTCACCTACTGATAACTTCATTGTAAGTTGCCAAGTTTTATTCTCGCTTTGTTCTTTTTCATTACCTTCTTGTTGCTCACTCTCTCTTTTAATTAATAACTCTACATCTTTCATGGTGCCTCCCATAATTGAAGGAAGGTTATAATAAAAGGTTTCTTGGCCTTGTATTGATTGTTCTGCGCTAGATAGTTTATTGGCTTGATGTACTGACATTAACCGGCCGATATCACGTATTAATTGGTGTTTTTGTTCAAGTTGAGAAAACTCTTGTAACCCTTTAGGGGTAGTAGAACCGGCTTTTCCGGAAGCGCGTATTACTTTGTTTAATGTTTCAGCTACAAATTCAGAGCGTTGGGCTTGGCCTCTCGCTAATCTAGCGCTTAAAGATATTTGTAGCATAGTAACCAAACCGCTAAACAACCCTTGGCTAGCAGCAGGGTTTGTTAATTGTGTGCTTGATAAATTTAATATTGGGGCGGTTAGTAGTTGTTTTATCTTCTGATGGTCTAGTTCTTTACCTTGGGGTAGGGCCTGCTTTACTTGGTTAAGTAGTTGTTCAAGAACTTGTTTAGTTGATGTTTCTGTTGGAGCTTTTAAGAACTCGGTATCTACCAGAGCTTTGTCTAATCCTTGTAAACTGGCTGCGGGCGCGTCAGCTTTAGCTTGTACTATTCGCAGTAAGCTTTGCAATAAATTAGCCTGTTGTGGCTTGTTGTTTAATAATTGCGGTGTAATAACACTGCTGGCAACGGGCTTTTCTTGCACTTCTTTTGCAAGGTTTAGTGCCGCATCTTTTAAAGATACCTTAATTTCTGGATTCGATTCAGTTTTGTTGGTATTGCTCACCACAGGTTTTGAATCAATCGGTTTAGTAACAACTACAGCTTCCATGTTTGTCTTGGCAATAGATGGTTCTTTATTTAATTTGGTTGGGCTAGCTGTTTCACCGCTAGTTACAATAGATTGGCTCACAGTTTTTAAGGTTGCTTCTTGTCCGGGAATTTTAAGGGGCATTATGCTTTTGGCTATTTCAGGGCTAACAGGAATAGTCACTACGGGCTTTTGGCTTTGTATGCTGAGCTTTGCATCTCCTGATGGAGTCAATTGTAAGTTTATATTTAGGATAGGTGATGTTTTAATTTTTTGAATAATCGCGAGGCTTTCAGGCTGATTAGATTTAACTAATTGCTGCAATACCTGTTTTATAGGCAAACTGACTTCAACAAGTTTGTTAGTAGTGTTGAGACTGTGTTGTTGCAAGGCTTGCTTAATGATGTCCTGTGCTTTTGATGCTGGGATAATGGTTTGTTGATTGGTTTGCTCAAGTTTAGGGGATGCTTGTAACGGTTGAGACAAATGCTGGTTTGCTGGTTGTTTTTCTAAATGCTTTAGACTTAATTGAACAGAATCATTCACACCATTACTTGTCAATTTTGCTAGGGTCACCTGCCAGTTATTCCCTTTGGGGGTAAGGGTAATCGTGACTTTTTCACCACTTTGAAATGGATTCGTTTGTTTTAGCGATAACGATATTTCGCTTTGAGTACCGTGACTACTAATTCGCAAAGGTAAAATGTTTGCTTGTTTGTTATTCGCTGTTGTTGCCACTGATCCGTTTTCAGCTGTGTTTGCCGTTTGCTGAGTATGCTTAAGTGCATCATTTAACTGCCCCTGGTTTTTAGTGGATAACACAGTGGCTTGTAATTGTAGAGAGCTAACAGCGTTTTCTATTTTATGTAAATTAAGTCCCGAGAGAAGTTGTTTTGCAGGTAACTTAAGTAAATTATTGATTTGTTGTTCAGTTAGTAAAAAACTACTTTTTGATACTTCTGGAGATGTTTTTGATTGGGTCGTATTCGCTGAGTAAAACTCAAGGGCTAAAGGGGATTTAGAAGATAATCTTAATTGGTATTTTTGCCCGTCAGCTAAAGCTGTTTTAACGTTATCGGCGGTTAGGGTGACGGTTTTGCTAAAAAAGTTGGTGTCTTTGTTGAGTGATACTAGGTTATCACCTAAATGCTTTACAAGAACCTCAACACCTTGTTTGGCTATGTCAGAACTAGCTGATAGCTGACTAAGCTGCATTAATGCTTGTGAAGCGGCCACTTGAGAGGGGAGAGGGATATCTGACATATTTACTTTATCGGCACCTAGCGTAAAGGTTTAATAAAAATGAGTTTACCGCAAATTTAGGTTTTACTAATGGTTCGTTACGTAGTTTTACAAATATTAAGACGATTGCTGCAATTTTAACGACTATTTTCTGTCGTAGTTGATATCCGCTATGATATTATTCCCAACTATTTTGTGATCTAAATGGGATAGCTTTGTCAGTACTTTCAGTTAATAATTTGTCGATAGTTAAAAGAGATAGGTTATTATTTTCTAAGGTGAAATTTAACGTTGTTGCTGGCAGTTTGACGTATTTGAGAGGCGTTAACGGTGCCGGTAAAACAAGCATGCTTAGGGTATTGGCTGGTTTAGTTGAGCCTGAGTCTGGTGAGGTTTTGTTTCAAGGTGAAAAAATTCAAGATTGTCGCAATGACTATGCTTTAAGCTTGGTCTACTTTGGGCATAAATTAGGTGTTAACCAAACCCTAACTGCCGTAGAAAATATATTGTTTTGGTGTGTTCTTCATCAGGTTATTACTACTACTGAACAGGTTTATAAGATTTTGGCACAATTAAACTTGGTTGGATTAGAAGATATCCCTGTTGCTAATTTATCCGCAGGGCAGCAGCGAAGAGTGGCGCTTGCAAGGTTTTGGTTTAAAAAAAATGCCAAACTATGGATTTTGGATGAGCCTTTTACTGCATTAGATGTACAAGGAATCGCATTACTCAATCAACAGATTATAAGTTTTTTGGAAAAAGGTGGCGCAGTTGTGATGACCTCTCATCAGTCTTTACAAATAGAATACCCTACTACTGAAGTCACTTTGGAATACAATATTTAATGCAGGCACTGGTTTCCCTTTTAAAAAGAGATTTGTCTTTAGCCTATCGGCAAAGGGCCGAATTGATGCAGCCATTATTGTTTTTTGTATTGGTTATCAGCTTGTTTCCATTAGGTGTAGGGCCAGAGCCTAAAACTCTGCAGTTAATAGGGCCTGGTGTTATTTGGGTTGCTGCAATTTTGTCATCTTTATTAGGCTTAGAAAGAATGTTTAGAGATGATTTTAGTGACGGCTCCCTAGAGCAATTGATATTGTCGGGGGCTTCTTTATCCGGTGCTGCGCTGGTAAAAGTGTTTGCCCATTGGATAACGAGTATTTTTCCACTTATTATTTTATCCCCTCTCTTGGCATTGTTTTTACATTTGACTGAACCTATGTATTGGGCATTGCTCAAAACTTTGCTGTTAGGTACTCCTCTATTGAGCCTTATTGGTGCTATTGCCGTAGGATTAACTGTAGGGCTAAATAAAGGTGGAATGTTACTTGCCCTTTTATTATTACCGGTATTTGTACCCTTGTTAATTTTTGCAACTTCTGCAGTTGAAGCAGCATCAATGGGGTTACAGTACAACGCGCAACTGGCCATTATAGGTGCCATGTTACTTTTTTCTCTTGCTTTGGCACCCTTTGCCATTGCTTACGCACTTAGAGTGAGCCAAAACTGATGTGGAAATGGTTACATCCTTACGCTAAGACCGAACGCACCTACCAACTTTGCCAACTCTTGTTGCCTTGGTTTTCTGTATTTGGCTTATTTATTATAACCTTGGCTGCAGTGTGGGGCTTAGCTTTTGCGCCAACTGATTACCAGCAGAGTGATGCTTACAGAATTATTTACGTACATGTACCAACTGCTGTCCTCTCAAAGAGTTTGTATATTGCTATGGCTGTCGCGGCTTTTGTAGGCTTGGTGTGGCAGGTGAAAACTTCTTTTATGGCTATGATGGCATTCGCGCCAGTTGGTGCTACCGTCACTTTTGTCTCGTTAGTGACAGGTGCTGCTTGGGGGAAACCTATGTGGGGTACTTGGTGGGAGTGGGATGCAAGATTGACGTCGCAGCTTATTCTGCTGTTTTTGTTTCTTGGTGTGATTTCTTTATACAAAGCCTTCGATGATAAACAACAAGCAGGCAAGGCGGCAGGGGTAATGGCTGTGGTAGGTATTATTAACTTGCCAATAATTCATTACTCCGTTGAGTGGTGGAATACCCTACATCAAGGCGCAACTATCATGAAATTAGATAAGCCTTCTATGCCTCCTGAAATGCTATGGCCTTTATTGTTAAGTATTTTAGGGTGGATATTGGTTTGTGGTGCGATATCTATTCAGCGCTTACAAAATGAAATTTTACAAAGAGATTTGAAGCGCCCTTGGGTGGTGAAATTGGCTCTGAATGAGCATGTTTGGGGTGATAAAAAATAATGTATTTTGATGATTTTCAGAGTTTTTGGGATATGGGCGGGTATGGCCTATATGTATGGTTGTCTTTTGGAGTGAGCTTTTTAAGCCTAGCTTGGTTATGGCTGGATTCTTTTTTTAGCAAAAGAGCCTTGTTTAAAAATGTACATGCAGAACAAGCTCGGTTAGCAAGAATTAAAGTCGCTTCTGAAAACTCAGAAAATAATGGGGTACAAGTATGAATCCAAGACGCCAAAAACGTTTGATGGTGGTAGCTGCCATTGTATTAGTCATTGCTGCTGCAGTTGGCTTGATGCTATATGCTCTCAATCAAAATATTGATTTGTTTTATACACCATCTGAATTGATTCAGGGAAAAGAAGGAAACATTCCAGGAGTCGGTCAACGTTTAAGAATAGGTGGCATGGTAGTCGAAGGTTCAGTGAAGCGTGATCAAGAAACCTTAGCAGTAAGTTTTGACCTGATGGATACCGGACCAATTGTGACTGTTAGTTATCAAGGTATTTTACCCGACTTATTTAGAGAGGGACAGGGCATAGTCGCTACTGGAATTTTAACCAGCCCAAATCATATTGACGCTCATGAGGTGTTAGCTAAACACGATGAAGAATATATGCCTCCTGAGCTTGCTGAAAAAATGAAAGGCATTAAGCATGTTAAACCTTCTGAAAGTACTGATTACGAAAGTGGGGCCTACTAAATATTATGCTGGCTGAACTAGGTAATTTCTCATTAATTATGGCTCTTATGGTAGCCATATTATTGTCTGTTTATCCCATGTGGGGGGCCTATAAAGGTCATCAAAAAATGATGGCCATGGCAAAGCCTCTCGCCATTGGTATGTTCTTATTTACTGCATTCTCTTATTTTTGTTTAACTTATGCGTTTGTACATGATGACTTTAGTGTGGCTTATGTTGCTAATACGTCTAATAGCACCTTGCCAATTCATTATAAATACACTGCTGTATGGGGAGGTCATGAAGGCTCTTTTTTACTATGGACTTTGATCCTTTGTGTATGGACTTTAGCCGTTGCGCTTTTTAGTAAAGCAATTCCGGTAAAAGTATTGGCGAGGGTATTAGCTATTTTAGGAATGGTTGGCATTGGTTTTTACCTGTTTATGTTACTCACTTCTAACCCCTTTGATCGCCTGCTACCATTTTACCCAATCGACGGTAAAGACTTAAACCCTTTACTGCAAGACTTTGGGATGATCATTCATCCGCCCATGTTGTACATGGGGTATGTGGGGTTTTCTGTCGCGTTTGCATTTGCTATTGCGGCTCTTATTTCTGGGCAACTCGACTCAACATGGGCTCGCTGGTCTCGCCCTTGGACATTAGCTGCCTGGTCATTTTTAACTGTTGGTGTGGCATTGGGAAGTTGGTGGGCCTACTACGAGCTTGGTTGGGGCGGGTGGTGGTTCTGGGACCCTTCAGAAAATGCTGCTTTTATGCCTTGGATCATTGGTACTGCTTTAGTGCACAGCCTTGCCGTAACTGAAAAACGCAAGGTATTTAAGTCTTGGACGGTGTTTTTAGCCATTGCTGCTTTTTCGTTAAGCTTGTTAGGGACCTTTTTAATTCGTTCTGGGGTCTTGGTATCTGTGCATTCATTTGCAAGCGACCCTAGTAGAGGCTTATTTATTCTTGGTTTATTGGTAGTGATTATTGGTGGGTCTTTGTTCTTGTATGCTCTTAGGGCATCACAAATCAAAAGTAATGGCCGTTATGGCTTAGTGTCGAGAGAAGTATTCCTAATGGGAAATAATATCTTTTTGACAGCCGCAACCTTGGTTGTCTTGCTAGGGACATTATTGCCATTGGTTCACAAAGAATTGGGGATGGGTTCTATCTCTATTGGGGCGCCATTTTTTGACCAGATGTTTACCTATTTGATTGTACCTTTTGTTTTATTACTGGGGGTTGGTCCTTTATCTAGGTGGAAAAATCAGTCTTTACAAGCTCTTTCAAAACAAATAATGATAGCTCTTGGTTTAAGTCTTTCTGCCGGCTTACTAGTTAACGCTGGTTTTGAGCAATCCACTTATATGGCAGACCTTGGATTGGTAATGAGTTTTTGGGTCATAATTACTACTGTTATGGAGGTGCGGCAGCGTATTGAGCCCCAAGTCACAGCGGGTAAATATTCCACATGGCAAAGTTTACAAAAGCTAACGGCAAGTCATTGGGGCATGGTATTAGGTCACCTAGGTTTTGCTGTAACATTAATTGGTATTACATTGGTGAGTGCTTATAACACTGAGCGTAACGTTAGAATGGCAGAAGGTGATAGCGTTAATTTGCAGGGTTATGAATTTGTGTTTAAAGGCATATCTCAATTACAGGGCCCTAATTATTCAGCTGACGTTGCTCACGTTGATGTGTACCAAAATTCACAATTGGTAAGTACGCTGAAAGCTGAAAAACGTTTTTACCCTGTGCAAAGAAATGTGATGACAGAAGCTGGAATTGATTCAGGTTTCAGTCGGGATTTGTTCGTTGCATTAGGGGAGCAGCTTAAAAATGGCGACTGGTCATTACGGATTTATGTGAAACCTTTTATTAATTGGATATGGGCTGGCGCATTTATTATGGCGATAGGTGGGGCATTCTCGATTTCTGACAAACGTTATCGAATGGGAAATCTTGCACGTACTGCTGGCTCTGCTAAAGAAAATCCTAAGAACTTGATGGAGCAAACATCATGAAAAAATTTATGATCTTTCTTTTACCTTTAGTTGTGTTTTTGGGGTTGCTGGCATTTTTATACCAGGGGTTATTTTCAGATCCTAGAGAGCACGAATCAACTTTGCTTGAACAATCAATGCCAGAGTTTGTGTTGCCTGATTTAATGGAGACACAGAAATCGTATAGTCAGGCAATTTTCGAGGGTAAGGTCACGCTTTTAAATGTTTGGGGAGTTTGGTGCGTAACTTGCGCCGTTGAATTACCTTATCTACAACAGCTAAAGCAGGATGGAAAACATATTATTGGTTTGTATTACGACCAAGATATTGATCCTGATTTTGGTATTAAAACCGTTGCAAGAGTGCAACAAGAAGTAAAAGACAAACTTGCTCAGTTGGGGAATCCCTATGCGTTTAATATTTTTGATGTAAAGCGGGATTTGTCACTTGATTTAGGGGTGACCGGAGCGCCAGAGACGTTCTTAATTGACCAGACAGGGAAGATTAGGCTACACCACATTGGGGATATCAACCCAAGGGTCTGGAATACTAAGTTTGCCCCTATTTACAACAAGTTGGTGGCTAACTAATGAAAGGTTTTAGCTTTTTACTTTTTAGTTTTTTATTTGGGCTGAGTTTGTCGGTATTTGCCACTGAAGATAAATTTTACTTTGAAGCTCCCGAACAACAAGCGTTATTTTTTGAATTAACTAAAGAGTTACGCTGTCCTAAATGTCAAAACCAAAATATTGCTGATTCGGATGCTATGATCGCTATCGATTTAAAGCGAAAGGTTTACCAGTTATTGCAGCAGGGCCAAACTAAAGAAGAAGTCATTGATTTTATGAAGCAGCGTTACGGTGACTTTGTTTATTATCAGCCCCCTGTCAACTCAATGACAATTTGGTTATGGTTATTACCGCTATTTTTTATATGTATCGCTATTGCAGGTATTGTATTGGGCCGTAAAAGACAAGTGTCTCATTTAGATGATGAAAAATTGAAGAAAGCGAAAGCCCTACTGGAGTCTGACGAGTGAGTATTTTTTATATATGGGGAGCATGTTTTATTTTCTTTGCTGCAGTGCTGTGTTGCCTTCCATGGATCAGAGAACAAAAGCCTAAAGCCAATGTCATTAATAACAAGGTATTGATTAAACAAAGATTAAACGAGCTTGATAGTGAACAAGAGCAAGGGTTGTTGGATAGTACAGATACCCAGAAGTCTAAAGAAGAGCTTACCCTTGCTATGCTTGATGAGGTATCGGCTCAGTCTCAGCCATCACCAAAAGTAACATCTATTATTTTGCTAGGTGCATTATTAAGTATTGGCGTTGGTGTGGCTGTTTATTGGCAGGCTAATCAGATTGCACAAATTGAACACTGGCAAAATGTAAAACAAAAAACAAGCGAGCTTGGGCAAAGAATGATCCAAGGGGATGCTAGTTTGCAGTTAGATGATTTGAAAGACTTTTCGTTAGGCTTGCGTACTAAGTTAATTGATAACCCCGGAGATCCAGTTGGTTGGATGTTATTAGGACGTGTTTATGGAGCTATGAACAGTATAGATAATGCTATTCAATCATTTGAACAGTCGCTAGAGCTTGACGCTACGAATACCAGCACTATGGCAAGTTACGCGCAGGCGTTGTTGATGACTGGACAAGAAGGGCAAGTGTTAAGGTCCAAACAGGTTTTATTGCATTTGTTGTCTATAGAGCCCGAGAATACTAACGCCATGGGGGTACTGGCTGTTGTGGCGACACAACTTAACGATAAACAGCTAGCTCTAGAAAACTGGCAAAGCTTGTTAGCTTTTATTCCAAATACAGATTCGAATTATAAGTTAATTGAGCAACGTATTAATCAATTGAAGTTTGAGTTGTCAGCAGTTGATGATACTCAGTCTGAGCAATTAATCCCGAGTGTGGCGATTACTGTAAACCTAAATAGTGATTTACGGTTACCAGAAAAAGGGTTTTTGTTTGTGTTTGCTCAGGAAAATAATGGTGCTATGAAAATGCCAGCAGCCGTTGTAAAAATGCCATTGGGGGATTTTCCTGTGGTAATTGAGTTATCAAATAAAAATGCTATGTTGCCTAATTACACTTTGTCACAGCTAAATGACGTAAAAATAGTGGCCCGTATATCGCCAGATGAAGACGTTACCCAGTCAACAGGGGACCTTCAGGGAGAGCGCCTTATTACCCTAAGTAGTGAAAAACAAACCAACGAAACTATTTTAATAGATAGAATTTTATGACAAACAAAAAAGTGATATTCAGTTTTTTAAGCCTTCTCTTCTTGTTAGGTGGTTGTACGTCTACTCGAGTAGTAGACGGGCAGGTTCAAGAATACAATGACCCCAAAGATCCTATTGAGCCTTTTAACCGCGTTATGTGGGACTTCAACTACGATGTATTAGATGCTTATCTTTTACGACCAGCAGCTGTTGCTTACGTTGGGGTTATGCCACAGTTTGCTCGTACTGGGCTGTTAAATATGGCAGAGAATTTGGAAGAACCTTCCAACTCACTCAATAATTTATTGCAAGGTAAGTTAGAAGGATCCTTTATAAGTTTAGGGCGCTTTTTACTCAACTCTACGGTGGGACTGCTTGGCCTAATTGATGTTGCAAGTGAACTAGGTATAGAGGCTAAAGAAGAGGAGTTTGGTGAAGTGCTTGGTAAATGGGGTGTGGGTACGGGTCCGTATCTTATGATCCCAGCATGGGGGCCCACAGATATTCGTTCGGGAGTGGGTGACGTTGTGGACTCTTCTTATTCACCATTAGATAGTCTGAATTTTTATTTTTCGTTTTTTAGAACGGGAATAAAGGTACTGGAAAGCAGAGCCGCGGTTATCTCACAAGAGCAACAACTAAACTCTTCTGCAGATCCTTATAGCTTTGTTAAAAGTGCCTATTTTCAAAACCTAGAGTACAAGGTACTAGACGGAAAAGTTTTAGTATCAGAAGAGGAAGAGGCCCTGGATGATGATATTGATGCGTTTTTGGATGACTTATAAGCGTCAATTTTGTTAAAGAGAAGCCCCGCTTATTAATAGTAAGCGGGGCTTTTTTGTTAAGGTTTTTACTCCTTACTAGTAACCTTCTGGGTTATCTGCCTGCCATTTCCATGAATCTCTGCACATATCTGCTAAACCTCTCGTTGCTTCCCAACCTAATGCGTCAAATGCGGTTTTAGGATCGGCATAGCAAGAAGCGACATCGCCACTGCGCCTCGGTACAAATTGATAAGGGATATTTTGACCGCTTTGTTTTTCAAACTCTTTAACCATGTCTAGAACGCTATACCCTTGGCCCGTTCCTAAATTATAAGTCACTATTCCTACATTAGTTTGTAGCTTTTCTAAGGCTTTTAGATGGCCTGCAGCTAAATCTTCTACATGTATATAGTCTCTTACACCTGTGCCGTCTGGTGTATCGTAGTCATTGCCATAGATAGATAATTGTTCCCGCTTGCCGGTTGCCACTTGCGCTATAAATGGCATTAGGTTGTTAGGGATCCCATTTGGATCTTCGCCAATACGTCCTGATGGGTGAGCTCCAGCTGGGTTAAAATACCGTAGCAGGGCAATATTCCAGTCGTTATCTGATTGATATAAATCTTTTAATACCAGCTCAACCATAAGCTTAGACATGCCGTAAGGGTTTGTTGGTTGACCTGTTGGCATATCTTCTCTTAGAGGTAGTTCAACTGGATCACCATAAACCGTAGCTGATGAACTAAATACTAAGCTTTTAACACCAAATTTTTTCATGGCTTCGCATAAGGTTAAGGTACCGTATACATTGTTATTATAGTAATTAAGAGGTTTTTCGACAGACTCGCCAACAGCTTTTAAGCCTGCAAAATGGATGACAGCATTAATTTTATGCTTAGAAAAAAGTAACTCTAAAATAGTATGGTCACGGATATCACCCTGAACAAATATCGTTTTTTTGCCTGTTAACTCTTCAACTCGTTTGAGTGACTCTTCTGAAGAGTTACATAAATTATCCAGCACAATAACTTGGTTTCCAGCTTCTAATAGCTGTAAGACAGTATGGCTACCAATATAACCGGCTCCACCGGTTACTAAAATTGTTTGCATTTTATTCTCCTAGAAATTTATGTGATGGAATATATTTAGCGACTAAACCATAATGAAATGGTTTTATAAATAATGGATAAAGTAAAGTTACGAGTAAAGCCCAGATTATAGCCACCCAGTTTGTTGCGGTTTGTAATATGAGAACAAATACAGGGATGACTACCAATAACTTTAAAATATTAAGTAGCAGTTTTTCAGGGCCAACTAACTTTTTCTGAGCAACTTGTACTGCCTCTAAACGCTTAGTTAAAGGCAAGTGCTGTAGCTGCGGAATGCTCTTGGTAGAGAAATATAATTTCAATTTAATACCTCTGCATGGTCTCTAATTAATAAACAATATTATCACTATAAATAGGATGAGATGAAAAATATAAACAAAAACGCCTCTAAAATACTGCAAGTTTAGAGGCGTTTATGATTAGTTTCTAAATTAGTTATTTACAAAGGTTTTAATCTTTATTGAAAGACGCTTTTTCGGCGAGCTTTTCCCACTTCCCTGATTTTATTGACAATAACCCCGCCACCAAGGCAGCAGCAATAGTAATTTGGCAAATTCCCATAAATAGGTTGGGCATATCGCTTAAGTTGTCAGGATCCAGTCCTCCAGCTAATAAACCGGCTGTAACGTTTCCAATTGAATAGGTTAAAACAAAAACCCCCATCATTTGGCCAGCAAAGCGTTTGGGAGATAACTTACTTACTGCAGCTAATGCTACAGGGCTTAAGCACAATTCACCTACAGTGTGTAAAAAGTAAGTGGCTACTAAGAAGTAGGGGGCAGCTTTTAAACCGCTAGCTGCAATTTGTGCAGCAAAAAACATAACAATAAAACCTGAGGCCATGATAACTAAGCCAATTGCGCATTTGATTCCGTAAGACGGGGTAATCATACGTTTGCCTAAGTTAACCCATAATGCGGCGAAAAAAGGAGATAGTGTAATGATGAAAAATGAGTTTGCAGATTGAAACCATGCCGGAGGTATTTCAAAGGTTCCTATCATACGTTCAGTATAATCACGGCCAAATAGGTTTAAGGAAGAGCCAGCTTGTTCGAACCCTGACCAGAAAAAGATCGACGCGAGACAAACAACGAATAACGCCCCTAGCGCTCGTTTTTCGTCAGCAGAGAGATTGCCGAAAAGGTAAACACCAGCGTAGTAGGCTAAAAATACTAGTGTAATAGCAATCGCGACATATTGAGCTAGTGTGACTGGATTTATGGTAAGTAGCCCAGTCATCATACTAAACGTAATTGCAGCTAGCCCTAGTAAAAAGGCAACTATAACTCCCCAACTTTTTTTCTGACCTGATTCTGATAGTTTTAATAATGGAACCGCTCCTACACCATTGAGCTTATGAATTGTGGCGCGATATTGAAATAAACCAATTGCCATACCTATTGCAGCGGCGCCGAATGCATAATGGTAACCCGCATTGACTTGTAGCCACCCACAAATGGTATATCCGATGAGAGAACCAATATTGATTCCCATGTAATAAATGGTATAGCCTGCATCACGGCGCTGGTCATCTGCAGCATAAAGCTGGCCCACTAGAATGCCTACATTGGGTTTAAGCAAACCAGTTCCTAAAACCACTAAGATTAACCCAATATAAAAACTCCATGATGCCGGAATCGCTAAAACAATATGGCCACACATTATGACAATGCCGCCATACCATACTGCTTTTTGACTACCAATTAAGCGGTCGGCAATCCATCCACCAGGTAAACCCATGAAATACACAGCACCAGTATATAAACCATATATAGCTGTTGCTGAAGCTACGGTAATAGCTAGTCCTTCTTCTTGGATACTTGCAGTCATAAAAAGTACTAGCAAAGCACGCATCCCGTAATAACTCATACGCTCCCACATCTCTGTGAAGAAAAGAGTCATTAAACCTTTTGGATGTCCGAAAAAGCTAGTATCTAATTGGGTACTATTAGGTTGTTCTGTCGCCATCTATTTTGCCTTTTTTGTATTTATTTGATGATTAAGTTTAGATACGCCTATTATTT
The DNA here is from genome assembly GCF_039942875.1 of Paraglaciecola sp. Classification (GTDB taxonomy): domain Bacteria; phylum Pseudomonadota; class Gammaproteobacteria; order Enterobacterales; family Alteromonadaceae; genus Paraglaciecola. The sequence continues at coordinate 303,733 of NZ_JBDVBQ010000026.1, read as the reverse complement.
ATAATCTTATTGAATTCTGGCTATATCTAAACAATTCCCTGTAAATATTTTAAATGTTCAACATGGTTATACTAGAGCGCCACGTTGAAAACAATATAATCACAATGAACTTATATAAAATAACTGAATGAATACTAGAGTGGAGTTATCATGATGCACTCTAGTGGTGCTTTGAGCTTAAACAAAAGCAACGTAGAATTTAAAGAATTAAAAGTAAGTATGAAATAATTATTAGATAATAAATAAAGTTAATTCAATTACTTACAATTAAAAAAAAGCTGCCTTTACTTGTTATCATTCTGTTTACATTATGGTGTTTATTTTTAACATGATATTGCTGGTATTGCAGCAACCTAATTTGTTACTATGCACCGCAATGAGTCGTTAGCCTTCTGTATATTTTTCTTTTTGTACACTTTAAGTATATTTCAAATTACCTAGTATGGTATTTGAGTAGATTTTAAATGAGATACAAGCTAACGCTATTTTTACTTTAGGATTTAATGCAAAGAGGCTTAATTATTGCTTTGCGTTTAGATATAAAAAATAAAGGAAATTATTAATGCTGAATCACCTGGAGTTTGCGCCTTTGTTTACTGCGTTTATGGTAGCAACTATTTTGTTGGTGATTATGACACCATTAGCACATCAATTAGGCTTAGTTGATTCACCTGATGATAGAAAAACGCATATTGGCATGATACCTCTGACTGGAGGTGTATGTATATTTGGAGCGGTGTTTTTTGCCTGTTTCGCTACCGATGTGTGGTTTAAAAACGGTACCTTATTCTTTACTGCTTCAGCGTTTATCGTTCTTTTAGGTATGTTAGATGATAAATTCGATTTAAGTGCAAAAGGCCGTCTTGTTTGTCAATTTGGTGTGGCAGCCATTATGGCTTACAGCGCACAAAACTATCTCACATCGCTTGGTGACATATTTGGATTTGGAGTTGTTGATTTCGGTTTCTTTGGTTATTTCTTTACACTTATTTGTGTTGTCGGTGTTATCAATGCTTTTAATATGATTGACGGCATTGATGGGCTAGCTGGTGGCATGAGTCTAATTGTTTTAGGCAGCTTCGTTTTACTGTTGTTAATTGCTCAAAATGGTGAAGCCGCCATGGGGCCTTTAGTTGTTATCGCTGCAATTGTTCCATTTTTAGCTTTTAATCTGAGTGTTAAGGGATTTAAAGGTAATAAAATATTCATGGGCGATAGCGGCAGTATGTTTGTTGGCCTTACTATAGTCTGGTTGCTAGTTGAATATTCTCAAGGTGGTGAAGCTGCTATGAGACCGATAACCGCTGTTTGGTTAATTGGATTACCTTTGATGGATATGGCTGCAATTATGTATAGAAGAGCTAGGAAAGGTAAGTCAATGTTACAACCTGATAGACAGCATCTTCATAATATATTTATGCGTGCAGGACTATCATCAAGAAGGGCATTAGTGGCTATTTTGTTGCTTGGAAGTTCTTATGCTGCTGTTGGAGTTGTAGGTGAAGTTTTGTTGATACCAGAATATATTATGTTTTGGGCTTTTATTGTACTGTTAATTATCTATAGCTTAGTGATTCAGCATGTTTGGCGAATTCTAACTATTTTTAGAGCTGAATCTGATCCTAAGAATTAACTCAGGGTTATTTCGTTAGTAACCTTTGAATGTGTCTCATCTCGCGTTATTATTCTTTTCAATATTCCAGACCGTATAATTTATGAAAATACTGAGTAGCCTTCTTTTACTGGGCACCCTTTTCCAAGGGTGCAGTTCAATTGATCAACCTATCGCGAGCCGTGCTCTCGTTGAACATGAGTTTGGTCCCGATATCGTGCTTTTATCTTCTGAACAACAACTTGTACTTTCCAAAGATAGAAATACTCGCAAAGCACAAATAAACGGTAAGCAAGCCGAGCTAGGACAGGTATTTTTTGCTGCAAGTGGGAAAATCTGCCGTAAGGTTCAGTTTTTGGTCGATGGTCAACGGGTATATTGTAAAACCGATAAGGGGAGTTGGTATGCTGTTAGCCCTATTTTAGCCAGTTACAATGAAGCTGATGCAGGAGGCAATCAATAATGTCATTCAATTATCGTTTCTTTTCTCTTATGGTATTGAAGTTAATCATTTTTAGTACTAGCTCTTTATTGATAGTGCCATCTTATTCTCAACAAACCCCGACTGAAGAACAGTTACAACAAGCTCAGCAGGCTAGTCAAAGTCAGCAAGTTGATTTATCCCAATATATTCAATCAGGCGGCAACAGTACTGGGCGAGGGGGGAGCATTAACTTACCTTCAGAGTCAGGACCTATGCCTGCAGGTGAAGAAGGGTTGCCACCACCTTACGGCGCAAACTTGTTCAAAGGTGGGTTTGAAACTGAACGCAGTGATGGCTTGAACTCAGCTTATTTAGTTGCGCCTGGCGATAAAATTGCCATCCAAATGTGGGGGACAGTAAATAGCTCTGAGGTCGTAACTGTAGATAATCAAGGTAATATTTTCATTCCTGATGTGGGGCCAATTAAAGTTCAAGATGTTCCTGCTAGTCGCGTGAATTCGGTGGTAACACAAGGGATTAAATCCATATACACCAACAACGTGAGTGTGTATGTTAATCTTCTTACTGCCACACCTGTGAGTGTATTTGTGGCGGGGCCAGTATTGAGACCTGGACAATACGCTGGCTTGGCTTCAGACTCAGTATTGTTTTATCTCAAGCGTGCCGGTGGCATCGACCCTCATCGCGGTAGTTATCGAACCATCACAATTAAACGTCAAGGTGAAACCGTCTTAAGTTACGATTTATATGATTTTCTTAAGTTGGGTAAATTACCTGCATTCTCGTTTAAAGATGAGGACGTAATTTTTGTGGGTGAGCAGGGCGCTATGGTTAACGTAGAAGGCTCTGCGCGATATCCTTTCAGATTTGAACTTGAACCTTCAAAACGCTCTGGTACGGCATTAATGACTTACGCGCGACCTCTATCGAAAACTAGTCATGTAGCAATTACCGGCAGCCGTGCCTCTGGCCCAATTTCGGTCTACTTACCAGTAAAGGAATTTGATCAGTTCTCCATGGCCGATGGCGACACGGTATTATTTAACGATGACATTCGCCCTCAAGTTATTAGTGTGCAGATATCAGGTAGCTATGAAGGACCATCTTTTTATGCTGTTGAAAAAGATACTCGGTTGTTAGACTTGTTGAGCTACATAGAAGTTGACCCAGAACAAGCCAATTATGGTTCAATTTACATTAAGCGCGAAAGCGTCATGGATCAGCAAAAGTTGTTGATCAATGAGTCATTAGATCGCTTAGAGCGTAGTTTATTCACTGCGCCAGCTTCATCTAGTGGTGAAGCCTCGATTCGAGCTCAAGAAGCTGAATTAGTATCCCAATTTATTGCTCGTGCCAGAAGAATCGAACCTCTAGGTAAAGTGATTGTGTCTGAAAATAGCAAAGTTGCGAATATTCGTCTCGAGCAAGGAGATGAAATTGTCATCCCTGCCCAAACTGACTTGATTCAAATAGGCGGCGAAGTGTTAATGCCTCAAGCTATTGTTTATAACCCTAAAGCTACCGTATCAGATTACATCGCGTGGGCTGGTGGGTTCAGTGAACGAGCTGATGATGATCGTATCGCCATTGTTCATGCAAACGGTATAACTAGCTTTGTTTCTTCTGGTTCAAAAGACCAACAAAACGCAAAGTTAAAAGCTGGGGATCAAATTTTGATACTCCCTAAAGTAGACGCCAAAGTTATGCAATCTATCAAAGATGTCACGCAAATCATCTATCAAATTGCTATAGCCGCCAATGTCGCAACTTAATCTAATTGTACAATAGCAGTTTATGACGACAGTTATTAAACGTAACAAATGGGAGATTTGGCGCGATGTCATCTTTGCCTTATTTGCCCGGGAAATACGTACTGGGTTTAATGATAAGTTTGGTCTGAGCTGGGCGGTGGTGAACCCTGTAGTGTTTATTTTTGTGTTGTCTTTTCTACGGGGCAGATTAGCAGGAGGGGATACCCATACCATTCCTACTTTTACCTTCATGGCCATTGGAATTCTATTTATTCAAAGCTTTTTACAAACATTAGGTAGTGCAGCAAGGTCAATTAAAAAAAACAAGGCATTATTTGCGTTTCGACAAGTGCAGCCAATTAGTGCTGTATTTGCAAGTGCCTTATTTGAAGTTTTAATAAAAATATTTGTGATAATTGGTATCGTTATCATTATGTTTTTCATGAACATGGAGTTACAAATATCCGATCCACTTCTATTTATGGTGTGCTTCTTTCTTTTGTGGATACTCGCTGTTTCTTTGGGGCTGTTATTTGGTATCGCTGAGCTTTTTATTGCCGAAATTGGTAAATTAAGAGATTTACTGACCCGTCCGTTATTTTTTGTATCAGGGGTGTTTTTTTCACTACAGGATTTTCCAAAAGAGTATTGGCATTTTTTAAATTGGAATCCAATTCTACACGCAATCGAATTAACTAGATATTCAGTGCATTCTACTTATGGTCACGAAGGAGTGAGTTTAGGGTTTTTGGCCAGCATTGTGTTGATTTTTGTATTCATATCTTTAGCGGTATATCACATCTCCTGGAAGAAGGCGATAAGTCGATGATTCGCTTAGAAAATGTTACTAAATTTTATCCCTCTAGACTTGGCAATCAATATATTTTTAGAAATTTATCTTTTGAAATTCCTAGTGGACATAATATTGGTATTTTAGGCTCTAATGGTGCTGGTAAATCTACGCTCTTCAGGCTACTTGCCGGCAGTGAATACCCCAATAAAGGTCAAATCATTACTGATTTAAGTTTGTCTTGGCCTGTCGCCCTCACTACTGGTATTCATCAACAAATGACCGGGCGGGAAAATACACGATTTATTGGTAAAGTGAATGGTATTGCTGATTTAGATAAATACGAACAACGGGTAAGAGCGTTTGCTGAATTAGGTAAAAAGTTTGATTTACCCGTGCGAAGTTATTCTAGCGGTATGAAACCCAGATTAGCGTTTGCCTGCTCAATTGCTATCGATTTTGACGTTTATCTTATTGATGAAGTCACCTCGGTAGGAGATGCTAAATTTAGACGAAAAGCAAAAAAGGCGTTATTAGAGCGTAGTGAAAAAGCGAACGTCATTATGGTTAGCCATGAAATGGATGAAATAAGACAGTTCTGCGACAGTGCAATAGTGCTGCATAAGGGTGAGTTAACGTTTTATAACGATCTCGAGCAAGGGATCGAACAATATCAGGCTTTATAATCATGACTAAACAAGCACAATTAGAATTAGAACAGCGCTTTGCCGATCTTAAAGCTTCGTTATCTCATGAACAGTGGGCTGATGCTGACTTTTTAACTAGCAGAGTAGATTCGCTAGAATTAATCGACATTACCTTAGCATTTCGGCTAATGCAGCGAGTTAAAAATCTATCGCCAACGCAAGCCAACCAATTAAAATTGAAAGAATTACGAGTTAAGGCTTTAGAGCAAGAGCCTGAGCTGGCTACTTTATCTTCAAACGAGGCAACTAGTCGGAAAACAATGTTAAAAAATAATGCTGTAAGTTTAAAAGATAAAATGGTTGTTTTATCAGCTAATCCTAAATTGAAAAAATTTAAACGTCCTTTTGCACTGTGCGTCATCTTACCTTTTTTGTTATTTACTTTTTATCAAGTGATATGGGCAAGCCCAAGATACGAAAGCCAAGCGCAATTGATTGTTAAAGAGCCCGATGGAATGGCAACGTTAGATCCGGCTATGGCCATTATGTCTGGATTTGGGGTTGGCTCGGGTAGTTTAGATACAGAATTGGTAAAAGCCTTTGTGTATTCTAATGACATGTTGTCGTATTTAGAAAACACATTAGAATTTTCAACACATTACAGTAATACCAAATACGATTTTTTTAGTCGCCTAAGTGGTGAAGCAAGCAGAGAAACTGTCTTAAAGTATTATTTGGACCGGGTTTTAGTGGAGTTGGATGAGAAGTCCCAAGTTATTAGTGTTTTTGTTCAAGGTTTTGATCCTGAGTTTGCGCACTTGATGAGCAAGACTATTGTTGATAGGGCAGAGTGGTATATCAATGAAATTGGTCATAATCTAGCGAAAAAACAACTAGAGTTTGTAACCTTAGAGCACCAGTTGGTTGAGAAGAGACTACAAGAAGCCAAAACCGAATTGTTGGCTTTTCAACGTCGTCATAATTTGCTGGATCCACAAGCAGAAGGTATGGCGTTACAACAAATTACTTATCAAATAGAAGGGCAAATTGCTACGAAAAGAACGGAGCTTAACGCCCTCAGAAACAGTATGAGTGAAAATGCGCCACAAGTATTACAAGCTAAATCTCAATTGGAAAGTATGGTTCAGCAACTCCTAAATGAAAGGGCTAGACTTACAACCGATAAAACAGCTGACAGCTCTTTACCTGACGATGAAAAGAATCTGAGTGTTTCACAAGTCATGGCCAAATTTAGCGATTATAAAATTAATATGGAGCTAGCGTTGCAGGCGTATACGTCTTCACAAGTCTCTTTAGAGAAGTCGAGGATTGAAGCTTATCGCCAACTAAAATATTTGGTTACGGTGGAGTCTCCTACATTACCTCAAGACGCTAAATATCCCGAAGTCTTTTATAATCTGAGCTTGTTTTTAGCTATCACAATAATGTTATTCGGAATTGGTCGAATTGTCATTGCGACTGTGGCTGAATTAAGATAAACGGCAATGGCACTTTACTGTTAGGTTGTTAAATCAAATTAACCACTTTACAATTTTGAAGCTTAAAATTTAAAAAGGTAATGAATGTGAGAAAAGGAATAGTTTTAGCTGGAGGGTCAGGGACGCGCCTTCATCCACTAACATCAGTCATCAGTAAACAATTGATGCCGGTGTATGATAAACCCATGATTTACTATCCTATTTCCACATTAATGTTAGCTGGTATTAAAGATATTTTAATAATTTCTACCCCAGAAGAGTTACCTCGCTTTGAGTCTCTTTTAGGGACAGGGGAAGCATGGGGAGTCAACTTTAGTTATGTTGCACAGCCTTCGCCCGATGGTTTGGCACAAGCGTTCTTGTTAGGTGAAGAGTTCATTGGCGACGACCATTGTGCACTGGTACTAGGGGATAATTTGTATTATGGACATGACTTACAATTGTCTTTAACTAATGCGAATAAACAAACCTCTGGTGCCACCGTATTTGGTTATCATGTTACAGATCCTGAGAGATATGGCGTAGTGGATTTTGATGATGATTGGAAAGCATTGTCTATTGAAGAGAAACCCACTAATCCTAAATCCAATTATGCAGTTACGGGCTTGTATTTTTATGATAACCAAGTGGTTGAGTTGGCAAAGCAGGTAAAGCCATCCCATCGAGGTGAACTGGAAATTACCGATCTCAATAATCTTTATTTAGAGCAAGGTAACTTAAGAGTAGAACTAATGGGAAGGGGATCTGCTTGGTTAGACACAGGTACGATTGACAGCTTACTCGACGCATCCAATTTCATTGCCGCAATTGAAAAACGCCAGGGTTTAAAAATATGTTGCCCTGAAGAAATTGCTTACCGTAAAGGCTTTATTGATGACGAGCAGCTTAAAAAATTAGCCCAACCTCTAATAAAAAGTGGCTACGGCAAATACCTATCCAAACTGTTAACTGAGAAAGTGAAGTAGAAGTATGAAATTAGTAGAAACTAGTATTCAAGACGTGAAAATTATTGAACCTAGAGTGTTTGGTGATGAGCGTGGCTTTTTTATGGAAACATATAGAGATGACTGGTTTAAACAGCATGTAGCAAACGTAGAGTTTGTGCAAGATAATCACAGTAAATCCAAACATGGTATTTTACGTGGGATGCATTACCAATTAGAGCATACGCAAGGCAAGCTCGTACGAGTCACCAGTGGTGAAGTCTATGATGTGGCGGTAGATATGCGTAAATCGTCGCCAACATTCGGCAAATTTGTCGGTGTGCTATTATCGGCTGAAAATAAACGTCAATTATGGGTGCCTGCGGGATTTGCCCATGGTTTTTACGTCACATCAGAGTTTGCCGAATTTTGCTATCGCTGCACTGACTATTATCACCCTGAGTCGGAAGTGTCTATACGTTATGATGATCCTACAATCGGTATCGATTGGCCGTTGGTGAATGATGCAGCACCTAGCTTATCTGCAAAAGATGCAGAAGGGTTAGATTTTAAATCAGCACCTAGCTTTGATTAGTTATCGTAGAATATCGAGTAACAGATAAATGACGATTATAGTTATTGGAAAAAGTGGTCAGTTAGCACAAGAGTTAAAACTATTAGATGATAGTTTGCTTTGTTTAGGCCGCGACGATATTGATATAACCAGTGCTGAAAGTGTTAATTCAATACTGAGTAACAATAATGTCACTGGTATTATCAACGCTTCAGCGTACACCGCTGTGGATAAAGCTGAATCAGAAGAGCAACAAGCGTTTGAAATCAATGGTACGGCTGTAAAGAATCTGGCCAAGCGCGCAAATCAAAATTCAGTACCATTAGTACATGTTTCAACGGATTATGTGTTCTGTGGTGATAAAGGCTCTCCTTATCAGGTTGACGACAAACTTGAGCCTATTGGTGTATATGGCGCGAGTAAAGCGGAAGGGGAAAGAGCGCTTTTGCAATACGCCCCCAAGTACAGTTGCATTATTAGAACCAGTTGGGTTTACTCTCAATTTGGCAATAACTTTGTGAAAACCATGCTGCGGTTGATGGCCGAGAAACCCGAGCTTGGTATTATTGATGACCAAATTGGTTCACCCACATCAGCCAGTGCTTTAGCCAAAGCTTGTTTTTATGCGGTTAATCATAATGTGAATGGAGTGCATCACTTTACCGATTCAGGTGTGTGCAGTTGGTACGATTTTGCATTAGCGATCCAAGAACTAGGCGTCAAAAATGGAATATTAGATAAATCTATTCCGGTTAAGCCTATTTCAACATCAGCGTATCCTACTCCAGCAAAAAGACCGAGCTATAGTGTATTAGATAAAAGTTCACTGAAGTTGGCTTTTGACGGACTAGAACCCAAACATTGGCGAGTAGAGTTGAGTGAAGTTATTCACCAGCTAACCTCAACAAAATAAATAAAAGATATTTGAAATGACCAAAAATAAAGTGTTACTTGTTACTGGCGGTGCCGGATTTATCGGTGCTAACTTCGTATTATATTGGATTCAGAATAATCCAGAAGATACAGTCATTGTGCTCGACGCCCTTACATATGCAGGGAATCGAGAAAACTTAGCGTCTGTAGAGTCTTATGAAAAATTTGTGTTCGTAAAAGGCGATATTTGCGACACGCCATTAGTGGAATCACTATTAGCTGAATACCAAGTAGATACTATTGTGCATTTTGCCGCAGAGTCTCATGTTGACCGCTCAATTACCGGCCCAGATGCCTTTATTGAAACCAATATTATTGGTACTTATAGCCTGCTTAAAGCAGCAAAAAAAGTGTGGATTGACCTTCCTAAAGCTGAAGGGAAGGAACTTTTGCAACACCGCTTCCATCACGTCAGTACCGATGAAGTTTATGGCACACTGGAGCCAAATGATCCGGCTTTTACCGAAGACACGCCTTATGCCCCTAATTCACCTTATTCAGCCAGTAAGGCGGCCAGTGATCACCTAGTAAGAGCTTACCATCACACCTATGGCTTAGAGGTAACCACCAGTAATTGTTCAAACAATTATGGTCCTTACCATTTCCCAGAAAAGTTAATTCCGCTCATTATCACTAATATTTTGCATAATAAACCCTTACCTGTTTATGGCGATGGCCAGCAAATTCGTGATTGGCTTTATGTTGAAGACCATGCTCGCGGAATTGAGTTGGTTCTTAAAAAAGGCCGCATAGGTGAAAATTATAATATTGGTGGTCACAACGAATGGGCTAATATTGATATAGTAAAACTGGTTTGTGAAAAAATGAATCAAGCGTTTGCTACTAGCACTGAATTACAAGAAAAGTATCCAGATGCAGCGAAGGCAATTAAAGGCCGCGCAGAAAACCTGATTACTTACGTTACCGACAGAGCAGGCCATGACAGACGTTATGCTATAGATGCCACTAAAACTAATAATGAATTACAATATAAACCTGAAGAAACGTTTGAAAGCGGCATTACAAAAACTATTGATTGGTATTTAGTCAATGATAGTTGGTGGAAACCACTTTCAAATTAGAAGAATTAATCAAAGTTTACTCATCACCTAAAAATGGTCTTGAAAAATTATAAATACTAGCAAGTGGGAACTTCTATGTTAGAAAAAACAAGTGTACTGAACCAAATTCAAAAAGAGCTACAAAATCTAACTAGTAGTGAAGATAGAACAAACTATTTATTGGAAAAGTTAGCAACAATAATGGTGAGCGCAAAGCAAACTGATAAGGAGCTAAGTCAATTGAAGAGTTTGATAAATAAGTCTGAACTATTCTTTAGCCTTCCTGAAGTAACATTATTAACAAGAAGCAAGCTCCCTCATGTCTTGATCAGCGCTGGAGATGCAGTTCCTATAGGTGATAACTTTTACGAACCCGAAGCAATTGGAACGGGAAAACATATTAGATGGACAGGGCCAGATCGAATTAACACTTTTCATGTTCCTATCGATAGAACAGAAGAAAAGACCTTGCGTTTAACTTTACATGCCGCGATAAAACCAGAGATTTTTTCGTCAATTAAATTATATATAGATGGAAAGCTGGCGAAACCATCCATTGAACAAAGAGAAACAGGGGTTGAATTAATCATCAGTCTAAATAGTAGCGATAGAGTACAAGATACTGTAATTAGTATGTTTATTCCGCATTTGTACTCTCCAAAAGATATTGACCCAGCTTCTAGTGATGGAAGGAAACTGGGAGTAGCATTCAATCAGTTGGAGATCGTGTAATGACAAAAGTTGCTGCTGTAATTTGTACTTATAATCGCTACGATGTACTGAAAAAAGCGGTCGAAAGTTTGTTAATTCAAACATTACCCAAAACTGAATATGAAATTTGGATTATAGATAACACCCCTAATGCTGAAAAGGAAGAAGGAAAAGAGTTTTCAGATTTATATAAAGATATAGATAATCTTCACTATGTTTTTGAAAAAACACCAGGATTATCTAATGCCAGAAATGTTGCAATTAGAAGCACTAGTACACCCTATATTTCATACTTGGATGACGACGCAATAGCTGAGCCTCAATGGCTCGAAGAAGTAATTAAAGGTTTCGAATCATTCGAAAATGTTGGAGTCGTTGGAGGACGGATAGCTCCGATTTGGGAAATTCCTCGACCAACTTGGCTAGGGGATGAGCTTGTTGGTAATGTCTCCGTTGTTGATTGGGGGGGGGCATTAAGAGTTGCAGAAGAAGGAGAGTGGTTTGCTGGAGCCAATATCTCTTTTAGAAGAGAAGTGCTTGTTGAAAGTGGTGGGTTTTCAGTAAACCTTGGTCGAAAAGGAGGGGGGCAAATACTTCTTTCTAATGAAGAAAATGAAGTTTTAGCGTTTGTAAAAGAATCAAAATATTTGGAAATATACAATCCACTTGCCAGCGTTGATCATCTTGTTGAATCTAAAAGGTTACGTAGGGCTTGGTTTAGAAGAAGGGCTGCATGGCAAGCAGCATCAGACTTCATGTTGAAGCCAGAAGAAATGGAAACTCAATTAACTGATATGATCCAGAACTTACGAGATTACTTGAGTAGCTTGCCACCAATTCATAGGAACATACAAGGTTTATTCTATGAAACAGATGATCCAGGTATATTTCAATGGCAACTATCCGCTATTTATAGCAATACAACCTTAAACCTCGCTGGTTTTGATGGTGTTGAAAATGTCTAAAAACATATTAAGAGCATTGATTGTTGCTCCTACACCAACTTGGCCACTCAATTATGGGAACCGTAAACGAATTTATTCTGTTTGCAAATCCCTTAAAGACAGAGGCTACGAAATTCACTACATACATTATGCTAGTGAAGGAGATTGGAGGGATTATGCACCTGTAGAAAGCCGAGTTGAAATGCAAAAGCAATGGGAAATTGTAGACCATGTGTGGCCTTCAATGCCTCTTCATGATTGGCCCAAACATGGAGACGACCACCAAATCGATGAGTGGTGGGATCCTGCTTTAGAAAATCACTTGCAAAAAACTCTTGCATCTCGAACTTATGACGCTGTTATTGTCAATTATACTTGGTTAAGTAAAGCGTTGGATTTTGTGCCTAAAGGCGCATTAAAAGTGCTTGATACACATGATAAATTCAGTGGCCGCAGAGAGTTATTGGAATTAAATGGATTAGAAAAAGAATTTTTTCACACAACACATTCTGAAGAGCTTAAAGGTCTAAATCGAGCAGATTTAGTTTGGGCGATTAAAGATGAAGAAAAAGTTCTATTCGAAAAAATGAACACTACTGCCAAAGTAAATACTTTGCTGCATATAGACGATTGTAGAGAAAATTTAACTACAGTTGGTTTAGACTCAGGAGTGACGTTTGGGTTTATCGGTGCAAATAATAATGTAAATAAAACAAATCTTTTAGAATTCTTTAATGTGGCGGAGCCTATTTTTAATAAATATTGTCCTCCGTTAACTGTAAAAATAGCGGGTTCTATCTGTAAAGAACTTAAAGATTTAGGTTCAAATTATTTTGAAAGTGTGGGGTATGTTGATTCCATTGATGAATTTTATGATCAAATTCACGTTGCCATTACACCAATGGAGTTTTCAACTGGGTTAAAGATTAAAGTGGCCGAAGCATTGTCTCAAAAGAAGGCCGTTATGTCTCATGAACATGCTTTTGAAGGCTTTCCCGCGACTCATGAATTTCACCTATGTAAGAGCTTTAAAGAATTAGCGCTTAAAATGTGCGAACTAGCGTATGAACCTATTCAACTTGATGAAATCTCAAAGGCATCTTTAAAAAGTTATGCTCTCATCAAGAGTGATATAGGCATCACACTGGATAATTTCCATAAACAAGTTATTGCAAAAAAGGCCTTACTCATAATCCTTCCTAAAGAATATGGTAATGAGAAAAAAATCGCTCATTGGTTAGCAAAGGCGAGAGTTGACTTGATGTCTTGGAACGTTGAAAGCTTAACTTTAGTTAAACTCGAACAACCGGAGCCAGCACAGTCACATGATAAAGATATAAGGTTCTTATGTGAAACTGAATTAAATACCTTAATAAGAACATGCTCTTTTGATATTATCCTTAATTTATATGATGGGTTAAACGAAAATATTAATCTTCAAGCAGGCTCTATCGTTTCTGAAGTGAATCTCCCATTTATTAAAGATGAATTAGTTATTTATACTCATTACCTGCCACGAGTGAGCGAAGAGAATTGCTTACCTGCATTAGGTCATATTTTACCACCATTTTTAGATCCTTCGCTTGAAAAATTAGGGGAGTTTGCATGGGTAGTAGGAGATAATGAAACATTACTGTTATCTTCTTTTACTAATTTGTTAGTAAATACACTTGAATCAGAGATTCTAGATGTGAGTAACTTTGATGACTTAGATGTACTGTTCAAAAAATATTTAGTTTTGCCTAAAAAGCTGATAGTTATCAAGAAAGTTAAATTCCTGAACCTAGCCGAGCAAGTTCTAATAGAGATATGTACTAGGTATGACGTGAGCATCTTGTTCTCTGAAGATTTTACCTGTTTAGACTTCGAGGAAAAAGGCGTCGGTAAACAATATGAAACCAACTTTTTTAGGTATTGGGAATCTTTCGTACATAGTCTGTCAACATTGCAAAGTCGCTCGCTAATCTGATAAGGAAACGTTATGGCAAAACCTGATTTTCTAGTAATAGGTGCTCAGAAGGCAGGAACTACTTGGCTAGATAAGATGTTTAAAAGTCATCCAAATATATGGACGCCAGTTGTAAAAGAGTTACAGTTTTTTAATACTTATTATATGCCAGAAGCTTTTAAGTGGAATAAAGCGCACCGCGAGTCTCACGCTTTAAAAGCTATCAGTTATGCGATTAATGAAGAAAATCGCAATAAAATAGATTGGAACAAGATAAAGCAGGCCACACTTATCGGAGAAAAAGATAACGTTGATTACTCTTGGTATCAAAGTGTTTTCGATTATGCACCTGTTGAGGCTATCAAAGGTGAAATGACTCCTGAATACTCTCTACTAAATGAGGAGCATGTAAAAGACGTTGTTGGACATTACCCAGAAATAAAAATTATATTAGTGATGCGGGATCCATTACAAAGAGCTTTATCAGGAATAAAGATGAGATTACTTCAGCAGGGATATACAAACGAAACAAATCAGGAAGAAGTTGATAATTTCGTAATTTCTTGTGCTTCTGATTGGGACGTCATTGAGAGGGGAAATTATGAGCGAATAATGAATACATGGCTAAAGTTTATAGATAAGAAACAATTTCTACCATTATTATCTGAATCACTAAAAAAAGACGGTAAACAACAGCTTGCTAAGGTTAGTAGATTTTTGGCCTTGCCCGAATCAGAATTTATAGCTAACGCAAATGTGCTAGTTCATGTTGGCAAGAGTTACAATATTTCTCAGCACGCCATTGATGAAGTAGCTACACATCAAGAAAAAAATACAATTTGGTTTAGCGAATATATAAAAAATGTATAACGACACTAAAAACTTAAATATCCAGAATGCAGCATACTATTCGCTAACATATCTTAAGAATAATGAGAGCAGCAAAGAAAAAATAGTTGAAACACTTCTACTTTCTGGACTGTGGGAATATGCATTTTCGATTGCAATCAAAAGTAATGGCCTAGAATCGAAACAAGATATTTTTAAAGAACATAATCAATTTAATAATATTGATAGTACTACTATTACTTCTCTTCTTAGCCCTAAATGTCTCGATGGAGATATAGAAAAGTTAATTCAAATAGCGAATCCGGTGATATCAAATCGAATCTTATATTTATGTCTCAGAAATAGAAAACTCAGGCATTATTTACCTAAAATTGAACATAAGTTGAGAATTCCTTTTTATTTACCATTAATTCTTCGTAAAAACGGATATTTAAAAGCTATTTTAAAAGAAAACTTTTCGGCATCTTTTATTCGATCATGTGAACTATTTGATTCTTTTCCTTTTAAAAGTTTTAAGAAAAATAAAAAGTTAAAAGTAGCTGTTTGCCTATCAGGACAAATGCGAAACTACAAAAATGCAATGAAACGGTTAAAAAGTGCATTAGCAGACTATGAAGTTACATATTTCATTCATACTTGGGAAAAAACTGGCGGTAAGAAAGCTGGTGCAATGGATGTGCATCAGTTATCTAGAATGACTGGTAAAAATATAGCAAATAAAATTATTAATAATTCTGAAGGAAATTTGGATTTACACACACGGTTTCCTCGGTTTTTTGACGAATTATCTAAGCAAATAGATAGCAAACCTAATATAACTTATGCTGAATTAGGTGCAGAATATCCAAATTCTATATGTGTTATTGAAGATGATAGTGACTTTAAAGCTCCAAAAATCGATCTTCCTGTCAATGTAAATACATATAAAATGTTATACAAAATATATATGTGCGATAAGCTGAGAAGAGAGTATGAAAATGAACATGGAATTGATTTTGACGCTGTAATAAGGATAAGACCCGATTTGGTTGTTAGTGATAAACTTGATTTGCCATCAATCATAGCAGAGCGTACTGTAGCTACTGGGTTTATTGTAAACAGATTTATAGATGATCAAATTTATATCACTACACCTAAGACAATGACTGTACTTTGCGATTTGTGGGTCGAATTAAACCAATATGAAAATTTAGTAGGACGAGAACCGTTGATATCTACAAAGTCCCCACACAATTTAATTTGGAGTCACTTTCATATAAAAAACTTAAACTATACCATTATTCCGGTATTGTGCTGGTTAGCAACAGAAGTATTGAACCTCGAAGAGTTAGATAGAGCGCTGCAAGAGGATATTGATAGTGAGTAATTTCATAAAAGTTATAAACAAGGGATTACCAAATACTGTAGTTGTTTTTTCGAGCGTTAACGTTCCTGAAGGGAAGTTTTCAGCTATTCACGCACTAGGAAGTCTCGATGCAAATTTGATCTTTATAAATTGCCCGAATAATAATTGGTACATTAAGGAAATTCCAGGTTTAGGATTAAATATTGATGAGATTGCATTTAGTCTCATAAAACATCTTAAAAATTTAGGGAATGAAAAAGTAATTTTCTACGGGGGGTCTATGGGTGCCTATGGAGCATTACTTTATGCTGCAAAGTGCCATGCTAATTATTCACTTGTTACTGGTGTAGAGGCCAAATTAGGAAGTCCTAGAGGATATTACAATAATTTGTGTAATGACAAAGTTCCGCCAGAAGACTTCCCTAATCTGATTGAAACTATCAGTAAAAGCAACGTACAAAGTGATATTTTAGTTGGAGAAGCATGCTTTTCAGATCATGGTCTGGTGAAAGGTCTAACTAATTTAAAGAATATCACTGTTAGGACAATTAAGAATGGAGGTCATAGAATTCCTCCTTACATTGAGCAAAAAATTGGATTAGCTAAACTTCTGTCTCAGTCGATAACATCAAATGATATAAATGAAAACTTTAGTTTCACCACCAAGTTATTAACCGAGTGTGATGTCTACGACTTAATTGAAAAGTGCGTATTAAAAATGCCGTTAAGTGATGATAAATACACAGAGCTATTTAACTATGCGAATGATGAAGCTAATAGTGCGCATTATAGGAGTTACGCTTACTATGCTATATCTTTGCAGGTTAAAAATCAGTGTGACGTAGCTAAAAATCTTGAAAAAGCTATTGAATTGAACCCCGATAATTATTTATTTCATGACTCAATTACTACATGCTTATCAAATAAAAATTTGTATCAACAAGCAATTAAGTATGCACAAAAAACCTGTGAAATTATAAAGTACAGTGGTTTTGAAAGTTTTGAATATTATGCATTAAAGCTTGTAAACCTATACATTAAAGAAAAAAATATCGAAGCAGCTATGCTACTTTTATTAGAAATTAAAAAAACTATACCTGCTAAAGGGAAAATGAGAGATGAATTTAATATTTTAGAACAAAAATACCTCTTAAATTAAAATTTCAGTAATCGAGGTTTACGCTTTCATACTGGCTAACTACAAAGTAAGCATGGTGCAATGCTTACTTTGATAAGTTTGATTATATGTACTAGCTCAAATTAGGTTTGAGCTAAATTTTTATCCGCCCAAACCGGTTTCCTATCGAATAATGTTTCCATTGGCGTTTTGCCCAGCATATTTACGTATGTGAGATCGTTTATTGTTCTAGGTTTCGATCCACGCTAATAGATTTTTTTGAAGCTTCTCCATAGTCGTGTAGAGCTTAGCAAACGCGATTTTACTGAAGGTCTCCACGAACGTCTGCTGGTAGATCCTGCCTACGCCTTTAATGTTGACAACATAGAATGTAACTTGCGAACCAAAGTAGCCTAGATGCTCAGTTTCATTCTCACCATAAGCGTCGTTATCCTGCTTTTTCTTTTCAAGTACAGCGACTTGAGCGTCAATCAGAATGATCCCTTCATTGGCGACTTTTTAAGGCGTTTTTTTGTAGTTTTCGAGATTATGTCTTAACCAAATTGAACGAGTACCACTACCTGAAACAATCACGCCAACTTTATGCAATTCATTGTTGCTTCGATGCTTTCCGTAAACTTGGAATTCAATGGCAGACTCCAAAACCGCTTTTTCAGTTTGTTCGACTACACGGTTCTTTAGATTTGCAGTTCTGCGACTATGATTGTGAGTGAATCAATACCACTTTCTTCAACAAGCTCTTGATAGCGATAGAAAGTATCATGAGGTGCGCTATTACTTTACACCCTTTTGATACGTTTCCGATCTTCTCAGCTATATTAAGTAAACCCGCTTTGTGTTTAAAGATTAGATTGCTAGTATGCAACATGATAGTTACCTTGTTGTTTTGATTAAAAGATTCGACACCTTTATCAAAACGGGTAACTCTCAATTTTTCAAGAATAAATGTCAGATTAAGTCGAGATTAATTCAAAAGCGCATTCAATTATCAACATGAGTTGCAACGGAGAAAATGAAATGATGTCTGTGGATCACAAACCTGAAGCCAATACGCATGACTCACAAACAGTTTAACAATTGGTTGTTATGCTTATTACGATAAAATTCTTTTTGCTAATCACATTAGTAAAATTCAATGCTGTTCCAATCAAAACTCTCTTTTTTTTGGGGGAAACTCAGTCAAATTAAACGGTGTTTTGTTCTTAATTCAACTTTCCATTTTTGCCATAAATAATCTAAAAGCCCCATTCTTTTTTCATTATTTTGAATAGCAAACTTTAAAAAAGTATTTAAACTTTTCTACGTTGTTTTTAATTTCTTTGGAATATTTTATTGAGCAGATACTCAGTATTTCAGAGTTGATTTTTTTACTATTGTCTTCTAGTAACGTAATAGCATCAATCCAACTATTAGTATTTCCTACTTTACATGGTAATAACTAACTGTAATGTTCGACAAGTTCGCTTTCAAAATCAGATACTTTAAAATCATCGCTGGTGAATTCACTTACGAGCTTTTTCAACCCATAAACATCATTAACAATATAAATTGATGGGTGACCAGAATAAGGTAGTGAAATTAAGTTTACGCTAGTTCGTTTCTCAATAAACGTAGCATGAATGCAATCAAGAGGATGTAAGTTATCGTAAATTACAATTCTACGTCTTAATATCGTCACCTACCGTCTTTAATTTTTTTCATGAACTTGTCTTTAACCATATATTGAGATGAAATTGCAATTACAAAATCTATATTCATCAAAGATGAGAGTTTGAACGCTCCATAAGCGCCCATAGAAATTCCATAAGCAATAAATTTTTTTGGCCTGAAAGTTCAGTAGATAATGTATTGATGCTTATATTATCTAGATTTTTATACCAACAGTTGGATGTTGGGACTATGTAGACTAGATTTGCTTCTATTTTGCCTATCAGTGCATTTCCCATTCGTCTATTTACATCTTCGTCAGAGTTTGAAGCTAATTCTGCTTGCCAATTGGAAAGGCAAACTAAAGTAGTTGAGAACCCTAAATCATTGTGCTCAATATAATGGTCTTTGAAGTTAAAAGTAATCATAGATCTTTGAAATATTCAGCTTTTAGTTGTTGCCATTCATTTTCAAGTTCGTCTATTAAATCACTACTTAATGCAATTTCCGAATAGTCTGAGTTTGAAACATGTACAGGCGTAAACAAATCACTTTCTTCACATGTAATTTCAATATCTAAGAACTTTTCGAGATACTCCTTAACTTTTTGTGGTTTTTTTTCAAGCTTTTCAAATGGTAATAATAATATTTGTTCTTGAGGAAATACCGAGTACCAATTTTTAAGAATATTTAGGTATTTAGATCTGTTTTTAACACTTTCCTCAAAGGCAATTGCACCTAATAATTCTTCCGTAACTATAGGAACTCTTGATTTTAGCATACGCAATTGAGACTGAATTCGATCGACTGGATGCCGTAGCATAAAAATTATTTTTATTTTAGGGTTTAGACTATGAATTGCTTGAATTACGTTAATGGGCAACATGGCATACTCAGGAGTGATCTCGCCACAGAGCTTATTTTTTGGTGCGCGAGAGAATATATCTAGATACCATTCTAAATCGATTTGTTCTTGGCATAAATGAAACAAGAAAGATAACCAATCTCCATTTATGCTTGGGTTGTTTTTAGTTGCTAAGTGGAGTCTATTTAATGCTGAAGCTCGACGCCAACAACCTGAATATGCGCTGTTCTTTTCAAATGCTAAATTATTGAAAAAATTTAACTCTTTCAGAGGGGGGAGCCATAAATTAGATTGTTTTCTAAGTATTTTGTCTAACCATGTAGTGCCGGATTTTTGTATTCCCACACAAAGAAAATCAGGGCTTCTTGTATCAATATTCTCTACGAACTGTGTTAACTCAGTGAGGTTGTTTGTTTTGTACTGAACGGGACTAATCGCGTCCTGAATTACCGCATCTTTTTTCTGGTTGTTAAATTTGATTAATTCATCAATTGTATTGATCTTTTGCTCATCAATTGCGGTGTAACTGTATTCACTTCCATAAGTTTGAACTTTTTCTACTATACCTTTATTAAAACTTGCCCAATACAGTTTATCTTGATCTAAGTTGAAGTGGCGTTGCGTTTTTTCGCGATGTACAGCAGTCAAATATTGCAAAGGGTGAATAACGCTTAATGGTTTTTTAAGGGAATAGTTAGCACTGATTAAATCTATTTTCGTTTGCTCAACAAAAACTATTATGTTTTGACGGTACCACCAACAAACTTTTTCATTATCCCATAGCTTTAATCGTAAAAAATCTACTGCGATATATCCTTTTTTATTAAATAATCTTTCCCAATATTCTGGCCAATTTTCATTGATATGCCCGTGACCTCCTTGGTATGGTATGGCTGCAGAAAATAGTACTATAGGAGCGGTGTTTGTCACCTTTGATACAAAAGGTTCTGCTTGCTTTTCAGGTAGATGCTCCGCTACTTCAAGCGATATTGCTAAATCTGAGGTCGATACAGGAAGAACTATAGAGTTAGGTGAAGAAAGATCGTTTGGGTAAAACTCATTTTTACTTATCATCAATCTATTTCTAGGTACGTAATCACCGTCAGTTCCAACAACACTTTCTACTCCTAATTGCTTAGCGGCGGACAGCCAACTCCCGACACCACAACCAAAATCTACGATGCTTTTTATCCTAAAAGTAAGTGAGCGTTGCAGTTCAGAAATTACTTCTATGGCACTTTCGAAACTTTCTTGACTTTGCAGGTCGTAAAACTTTGTATTATATAATTCAGTCATTGCATCCCTAATAAATACTAGTTGTTTAATTTTTTTCGCAGATTAGCACAAGAAGAACTGCTTTTTTAATAAATTTACTTTAAGGGTGATTACATATTTACTCTACTTCAATCATATTCTTGTTAAATTAATATAATTAGAAAATGCAACGATTGCTGGACGTTTTTATAAAGTGCTTCGAATCCATTAAGTTTTGTAATTTACTACTGAAATCGTTGAATGTATTACATTATTACAAAACTCGACTATGTTAGGTGTTGATAGTAATATTATGTGTCAATAATTTAGTTTCATATTATTAAGAGATTGGATCAAAAAACTAACGCTTCAATAAGTCTTTATTCTCCGTATGCTTTACCCGTTTAGAGTAGAATAATTTGGCTAGAGGGAGGATGGTTTTAGGCTTTCAATCATAAAGTAAATTTTATGAAGAATTTTTAATTTAACTTTAATGTAAGTATCTGTTCATACTATTTAAAATCACCTTTGTATAAATAGATAAATCAATGTGGTACATCTATTTATCAATCTATTGAAACTGAAAAGCGGTTTAAAGTTTCTGAACGAGATAAGATATATAGAATGTCTAACATGCATAAAAGAACCTAGATATTCACTTTCACCTATAAACTAGGCAATTAACGTAATGAAAAAATTAGTAGTTGATCTTGACGGAACATTGACAATAGATTCAGACGCACCTTATTCAGATAAACCTGTAAACGAAAAGGTTTTAGAAAAATTAAGAACATACAAAGATAAGGGGTTTGAAATAATTATTTCCACTAGCAGAAATATGAGAACATATAGTAATAGTATTGGTAAGATAAATATTCATACCTTACCGGGAATTATTGAATGGTTGGATAAACATAATGTTCCGTATGATGAGATACATGTTGCTAAACCATGGTGTGGATTCGACGGTTTTTATATTGATGATAAATCAATTAGGCCATCAGAATTTGCAAGCCTTGATCATGAAGAAATAGTTGAGCTTCTAGCGAAAGAAAACCCGTTTAAGGATGGTGGAAACGCGTGATATTAATTACTTCGGCAGCATATATTACGGATGAATTTGCATCGGAAATTGGTTTAATCCCCCCATCATTCTTACCTATAGGGAATAAGCGATTATTTGAACATCAAATAGAACTACTTAAACAGCTCAAAGGTAAGATTTATTTGTCTCTACCGAAAGGATATCGGGTAGAGTCTGGAGATCGGCATATTCTTCAATATTTGAATGTTGAGCTTATTTTCGTTCCTGAAAATTTAAGCTTGGGTGAGTCGATCTTATATTGTTGGAACGCTACAGGGTACCCGCATGACACATTGAGTATTTTACACGGCGACACATTGTTTACTGATATCAATTTAGAGTCTCAGGATCATATCAGCGTGCACAAAAATAAAGGCTTTTACCAACGAGCAAGCATATCTATAGATTCATTACATTCTGAACATTTTTCTAACAAATGGGCAGGAGAAGACGAAACCGTTGTCTCAGGCTATTTTTCGTTTACAAAACCAGCAAAACTAATGAAAGGTATCGTTGAAAATAATGGAGATTTTGTTAAAGCTTTGGAGCAATATGCAACTGAAGTTAAACTTAAAGAAATTAGTTCTGGGCATTGGTTTGATTTGGGGCATTTGAATAGCTTTTTTAGATCCCGTTCTGAAATTACAACTCAGCGTGCTTTTAATGAAATGAAAATTACAACTAGAGTAGTTCAAAAAGCTAGTTCTAACGACAATAAAATGCTTGCAGAGTCCAATTGGTTTGATTCATTGCCAAACTCTTTGAGAATTCATATTCCTCAACTAATCGAACCGTTTGCAAACAACAGTGAAAGTAAAGGTAGTTATAAACTAGAATACCTTTATTTACTGCCGTTAAGTGATTTGTTTGTATATGGGGCTTTGAGTCTTGGAGCTTGGAATAGAATATGTGATTCTGTGGCTTTAGTTATGAGAGAGTTTAGCCAGTTCGAAACTAAAGACTTCGACTTAAAAGAAACTGATAAGCTTTATCTACCCAAAACGCTAGATCGATTAAGAAATTTCCAAAAGCAAAGTTCTTTTGATATCAATAAAAAACTTACCTGGAAAAAAAACTCATTGATATCAATGTCATTAACTGAAATGGCTAATTTTTCGAGCCAGTATATTAACAAAGCTAAACTAGATGATATTGCCATTGTTCACGGTGATATGTGTTTTAGTAATATTTTATTTGATTCACGAATTCAGGCGGTAAAATTAATAGACCCTAGAGGACTGAGTGCTAATGGTAATGTAACTATCTGGGGAGATAAAAGATATGATCTTGCCAAGTTCTACCATTCAGCACTAGGCCTATATGATCTCATTATTGCAAATAGATTTAAAATAGATGTTGCAAACGATATTTACAATATCGAGTTCTCGTCTGGAATCAATCAACTTGACCTAAGTAATGTAATAAAGAAATCTATTTTTGAAAAGTCTAAATACGAAGAGAGCGAAATCATCGCAATTAATGTTCAACTTTTTTTATCCATGTTACCTCTGCACTACGATAGACCTGATAGACAGCAAGCGATGATTGCTAATGCTCTAAGGTTAACATCGAAATTAGTAAAATTGGAGACCTTAAACAAATGTTTATAATACCTATGGCTGGCCTATCAAAAAGATTCACTTTAGCCGGTTATGATCAACCGAAATATATGTTAGATGCACATAACAAATCTTTATTTGAGCATGCAATGCTGAGTTTCAAGAAGTATTTTGAATCTGAATCTTTTCTTTTTATTTGTTTAGACGTGAAAGAAACGAAAAAATTCATAGAGTCTAAATGTATTACTTTAGGGATTAAAAATTTCGATGTGATTGTTTTGGAAGAGCCAACACTGGGCCAAGCAGAGACAGTTTACTTAGGCCTGATAAAGGCAAATGTGCCTGGCTCAACTCCAATCACAATATTTAATATAGATACTTTCAGACCAGGTTTTGAATTTGCAACCAACTTTGACTGGTCAAAAACTGACGGATACTTAGAGACGTTCATTGGAGAAGGAGATAATTGGAGTAATATTGTTCCAAAAAGTAAAGGTGACTTTACTGTGGAGTTAACTGCAGAAAAAAAACAGGTATCCAAATACTGCTGTACAGGTTTATATCATTGGGAAAGAGCTGAAGATTTTATCGAAATTTTTATAAACTATAGAAAGAAAGATATAAAAGATGTAGATGGCTCTGAGTACTATATAGCACCAATGTATAATGACTTGATAAGTATGGGAAAGACTGTCAATTATTCTATAGTACCAAGGACAGAAGTTATCTTTTGTGGGGTTCCACAAGAATATATCGAGTTTTTAGATAATAAAATCTAGTAGTGTGAACCTTAAATAGGAATATTGGTTTTTTGTGTATGATGTCATAGATAACCTTTAGCTTGTTTGATTCATAGAGATCGTTCCATTCTTGCGATCTCTAGATCTAGTTTGTACTTGATGTTTTGCTTTTCTGGGCGCCTCTATGTGGTCAGCTCCAATTGTACTAGTATCGCTATTCAGCGAATTGCACATCTAAGTCTTCATATTCGATATTTATAGTTGCGTAAAATATAGTTTTATCGGTTTTCTAAAAGCGCTTTATCTTACTATTTAGATGAGGTGACGTTAGTTTGTTAGGCCGGAATTTAATGCCCGAAGACCTCATTTTTTCTGAACCTTTTCAACAAAAAACTCCATTCCACGATCCGTTTGAAATCTCTGGATTGGAAACGGTATTTCTTCAATAACAGTGTCAAAGAAGCCTAATGTATTTGCAGCTTTGAGATGCTTGTAGAGCATTAAAACGCTATATCTAGTGAGTCGTCAATTGAAGTGTACTGATAAAGCCCAGGCCCTATTTTACACCTAACCATTTGTACTCTATCGCTAGGCAAAGGCCGTTCATATCGAATGTAATCTACTTTTGGTCTGAATTTTTGAACGGGGTTAACTTGATGCTCCTTTAAAACTTTATAAATTGTAGCGAGAACTAACGACGTATTATAAAGTCTGAATAATTCGCCTTGAAGCCTTTTAGCACTAGGATTTCTTGTTGCGCGTAATTCTAAAATCAGTCTCTCAACTTTTTCTGTGGTTTTAAGTTTTGGGGACGAATGAGGACGTTTACTTTGGCTTACTAAACCATCCTTGCCTAGCTCTTGATATCGTCGCCACCATTAACGAAGAGTTGACCTAGTGATTCCACATTTGAGGTAATCAACCCCCCGCATCACCTGTAGATTCATGTAGCTTTATGCAGACTAATCTTTGGAGAGTTTCATTGTTGATAACATCCAAGTATAGTGAAAGGATGTCTATGAATCACACTAATTCATATCAAATCGATTGTTGGAGTTGCAAAAATTTAATAATACTTTCTCTACTTTCAGTTTTAAAAATATCCTTAAGGCTAAACTCAAGCGCTTTTTCTAAAGACTTTTCACTTATAAAGTAACTCGTGTCAAATGACTGTTTAACTTTATTAAGAGTCTTAACTTGTAAGTTCATTTCAGACAAGTAATCAGTTAATCGTTGGTGAGGTTTTGATAGCGAATGAGTTTGTACTCTAGGTTTCGACGGTTGATCCCAGAAATTCCACAAGTTGCAATATAATTTTATAGTTTCAACTTTTCCAAATGCAAATTGGTCCCCCGACATTGGTAGAGCTCCATGGTAATCTATGAATAAGTCACAGTTTTGACTTTCAATATCATCTATCCATGAGGCAATTTTTTCTTCCGTTAAATTTAGTACTATATCTGGTCGGGTTTTCAATATATATTCAAAACTGTTATTTTTAGATGATGTTTGAAATTGTTCAAAGTTTTTAAAGTTGAGATAAACCATTTTAGCCATATTACTTGGGGAGGCGTGTGACATGCTTTCACTGTTGAGTTTACAGAGTAAATCGATCTTCTCTCTGTTTTCTAAAAGAAACTCGTTTTCATCCCAAACTCTAATGTTACCAGTTTTGTAGGCTTCAGTTAATTCGCCTTTTACAACATCTTTAAATATAAATTGTTTAAAACTAGGCGATTCTTCAGTTATGCTGGTGATATTAAGTTTAGCTTTATGCATGTTTGCAATAGTTTCACCCTTAAAAGATCGAGATAAATGGGCAAATGAGGCTGGTAACAAGGTTGGTAATCTTATACCTTTCTTATTCCAAACATCTAAAAAAATATCAAAATCAATATGCTTAGACATCTTTTCCAATTTCTCAGAGACTAATTCAACACCTCTAATTTGTCCGGACATCAATATCGCTATTCTGCTTTTTGATTTTAGTTGTTTTTGTAACTTTATAGGCACTTTAAAAAAGACTCCAAAACGTTTTTTTTGAAGCTTTAACCGGTGATTCGCATTTCCATTATTTTCTAAAGCTGAAACGTATAAATAAAAAGATTCATAAATATGATTTATTAGTTTAGTTGGTTCAAAGCAATTCGGCTTATCTGAAAAGTGGACCAGCACATCTAATGCTAGGTTTGCCATACATTCTAAGTAATTATTCTTTTCAAGATGACAATCAATGAATAACGATGATCTTCTTAAGGTCTCTGCGCAACTCCAATACTGCGAATCGTCAAAATATGTTTTTGCTAATAAGTGATATGGCCAAGAAGTATCTAAATGCTCAAGCAGATAACCTTCTAGCTTACTAATAGCTTTAGTTTGATCTTTCTCGCCTATAAGCTTTTCACACTCTTTAATAAGTGAATGCCAATTCATGACCTAATTTAACCTTTTATATTTATCTTATGCAAAAGTCTTTCTAGTCGGCTAATATCAGCGCTCGAAGTTAAGCTATTATAAGCAGGCAAAAGGTAGGACTTCGGTTTATAAACAAATTCATTTTGGTTATTGCAAACACTCCCTGCATATTTTTCATTAAATATATTGTTGCTTGAGCTGAAAATATATGAATTGTCTATTTGAAAAGAAACTTTTCTCTTATTAATTTTTTTAGATAAATATTGTAAATCCTCACAATCGGAATTACTTTTTACGTATTTAAGAAAACTATCTCTGATGTCCGCAGAGTTTTTATTTCCCAGATCACTTGCTAGCTCGTTGAGATAGCGAATAATCTCAATATGACTATAATTGATAGAAATATTTATTTTGTCACTTGAATGAATGAACGTTTTAAGAGGTAAATTTAGTAGGTTACAAAAAGTAGTAAAGATCGACACATTGTCGGCTTTGCATTTGTCGTAATCAATGATTGAAATGTTTTCCTTTCCGAACACTTCAGAAAACCTGTCTAATATAATTGTATGGTTAAGTATTTCACTAATAAATGGTCTAGTTACATGATTTAAGAAAAAATTTTCCCATGGTATTGATGAGCCATGCTTAATTTCTTCTTGCCAAGTAGAAACTAAAAGATCATCACATCTTCTTTTCACATAAATAATGTGAATTTCATAGTCATTTAAAACTCGCTTTAATAGTAAAATTTGCTTTGAATTTAAACGATCAAAGTTCTCTGAAGAAAGAACCAAATTATATTCACGGTTTATTGAACCAATTGTTTTTTCTAATTCTTTTTCTTTCTCATTTTTTGCAAATTCTGCAAGTTGATGGTGCCCCCATTGAATATTTATTCCTTCGTCTGGATATATAAAACCAGCCTGTTTTAAACTGTCTTTGTTATCGAACAATTGCTTTTGTATATAAGTAGATGCTGTTTTATGAGGTCCAATATGAATAAAGGCCTTTTTCATTTCAAATATCCTTAATTTTCGTATTCGCCAGGTTTGATTTTTTGCTACTGCAAGCTTTAAAAATTATTGCAAGGCTTTCTTTTGAAGGGAATAGCTTTTGATTTAAATATCTCTCAAATCGCTCGTATAAACCCCAACACTGGAAAATATCTCTGAAAATTTCTTCAATCCATTTTCTTGAGAATATTGCTCTTTAACTATTTGCTTTTCCCCTTGTGAGAAATCATTCCAAATTTTAGGATTATCATATAAGTCTATAATATTTTTGTTCCATTCTTCTGGTGTGTTCGCTATGTAACAGGATATGCCATTGCTCAAGCCTGTTCCTTCAGCGGCAACATCGGTTAAGACACAGGGAACTTGGTAAGCCATAGCTTCTAAAACTTTCCCTTTAATTCCTGAACCTGATAATAAAGGAGCCACAAAAACTCTGTGCTTATGGAAAACATCGTCTAAATTTTCAGCAAACCCGACCATTTCAATATTTTCACACTCATAGTCGCTGAAAGACTTCGGCATTTTACTGCCATAAACATAAAGTTTTATATCTGGGCGGCTGGATTGCAGTAAAGGCATGATTTTATCAACCAAATATTCAACCGCTTCTACATTTGGCTGGTGACCATAACCTCCAAGAAAGGCGATTCCTTCACGCTCGTCAAAACTAGGGCCGGTTTTTTTGCTTTCGAGTACCCAAGGAGTTATGTGAAAGTTACGTTGTTCCAATATATGCGATGTGATTACTGCATGTTCGGTGCTGTTGTAACATAAAATTGCATCTACTTTTTTGCAGATATCCAATTCATCTCCACGGGTTTTGAGTGCTTTTGTTAATTCTTCATCAGATTTAGCTGCTCGCAATTCTCGTAAAAAATGCAGGTCTGCATTATTGAATAATATTGGAATTGAGGGTTGAAGACTCTTGATTCTATCAACAAAACTCTGTGCTACGTAATAACGAGTGATATAGACTGCGTCCATTTCTTTTAGGCGCTTCGATAACATATAGTCGATAGAAATATAGAAGGGAGCGTATAAAACTTCCACGCCCATTTTCTGTAGTTTAATAGTTAGATCACCTAAATGAGCAAGATTATCTGTTGCAAACGTGACTTTAAAGCCCAGAGATTGCATTAATTTTATTTCTTGAATTGCAGCATAAGAACCTGCATCTCTGTTGGGATCTGGAGCTGTATAATCCAACACCAAAATACGCTTTTGAATCTTACGATCTTTTTCAATCTGTAAATTCTCTATACCTTGTTGCCCATTGTATCTTACTGTCGATGACCAACGTTGAGCAAACTTCTTGAAATTAACGACTTGGTTTTTCTTCACTCCACTATTGAGGTCTCTACCATTAGTCATACCTTCGAAATGAAATACCTCAGAGCTTGGTACATAAAGGGTTGAATATCCTGCTTCGCGCACTTTGAATGCAATATCAGTGTCTTCAAAGTATGCGGGTGCTAAATAATCGCTAAAACCTTCAACTTGCTCCCAAATATCTTTGCGAATACAAAGGGACGCGCCACTTAAATAATCGGCATGTCGAACATAGTTATATTCAGGTTTATTTGGGTTCTCGCCATTTCCTACATTCCAAGGGGTGCACGAAGCCCAAACTATACCGCCAGCTTCTTGTAGTGAACCGTCTTCGTTAAGAAGCTTACTTCCTACTAGGCCACAATTGTCATTTGAAGATATAATATCGATCAATTCATCTAGCCAACACGATGTGACTTCGGTGTCATTATTTAGGAATAGAAGATATTCTCCTTGGCAAATCTCTGCTGCTTTATTACAGTTACGAAGAAACATTAGGTTTTTTTTATTTCGTGAGACTACTAAATTTTCTATGTAGTTCTCTGCTTCTTCTGTTTCATCAGTTGAACAGTCATCTGCTAAAATCACTTCGAAAGGTGTTTTATTAAAAGCGAGTATTAATGAGGCAATACAATGGTAGGTCAACTCAAACTTGTTATAAGCCGGAATAATGATACTTACTATTGGTTTATCAAATTTAGGTAAAGTTATTTTTGGATATTCATTTCTATCACTCCAGCCTTCACATAAAACATTGTGAGCTTTGTGGATATTATTAAGTGTTGGCAAATCTAAATTTTCATCGAACCACAATTTTAAAGATTCGTATCGAAAAGAAGACTGGGCACAGTCACTTATTAATCGAGAAGTCTTGTGAGGATTTTTAAGATGCTCTCTTGGCGTAAGTATCGGGGAAAATTTAGCATGACCTTGCCACAGTGCATTAGAACTGCCTTCCAATCCAATGGTATATAGTCGCTCGATACCATCTAGTAATTCTGTAGGAATTGAAACTGAAACCTGGCTATTCCCCTCGGAGATACTAAAGGGTTGAAAGTAAACAATTTCATTTCCTGCATTAAGCTGTATACGAAGGTTCGAATATGCTTGGTCTGCATAGGTATTAAAAATTAAATTAAACGAATCTGTGAATTTTAAATCCATTTCAAATACAGGTTTTAGTCTTTCAAACACGAAACTATTACCCGCTATTTTGTCACCTGTGTCTGAACACAACCTAATCGACAACTCACCATATTGGGTGATTTTATCATCAATGAACACTCGAAATGCATGACATCCATCGGTGAAACCTGCTTCTTTTAGGTCCTGCCTGAATAAATTCGCTTCACCAGTGCCTATAACTTTGCCATTGATTTCAATTTGAAAAGAAGACGACTCAGAAGACTTGGTGTTATTGAAATACCAACCAGAGAGAAATCCCGCCGTAAAGTCTTCAATCACAAATTGTGCTGTTTCAGACATCCTTTACCTACTTAATTAATGATTTAAAAACCGACGTAATGTATCATTTCTTGAATTCATTCAGAAGAACTATCAGAGAAATTTCTTTTACTGTAATACCGTAATGTTTATCCGAAGAACCTTTTAAAATTTATAAGATTAAATAGTGGGTTAAGAGGTTTAATTAGTAACTGAAATTCAATTTTAAAAAATAGAATCGGCATGATAGTTACAGGCGGGGTTATCTACTATGTTGTACCAAGGAGTATATTAGTTTGCTAAATAGGCTTAAAAATTCGTTAAAAAGGAAGTTGTCTAAGGATGCATTGCTACATGTGGATTTTATTATAAGTCAAGGAAATATGGTTTTAATACTAGGATGGGCAGCACATAAAACTGCAGCTCTGAATGCCAATATGATAGAAGCCCATTGTGATGCTCAAAAGTTAGAACTTGATTTATTTACTTACCCTAGAAACGATGTGGTTCAACGATTCCAACTCCCCGGTGACAATAGTTGTCTTGGATTTTTAGCTGTGATCTCTGGAGTATCTGGTGATTTAGATCATATATCCATAAGCCATTCGCAAACTCTGTTTAGTATGTCAAAGTTGAACTTCAAACAAGCAAATAATGTTGCTGAGGTATTAAGCCATGTTCCCATTCGCCAAGAAGAAGCGAAAAAGTTCGTTGAAAATTACGGGATATCTCTAGCTGGATCTAATTCATCCAGTAGTCTAATTATTAGAAACCGAGACAAAGATGTTGAGAAAATAAAAAGGATTTTACAAGGTGTTGATATTGCTAAAGTGGGGGCTTTAGAGACCCTACATGCAGAGGCGCTACCTGAAATTCACCGTATCTGGAAAGCCAAACAATCTAAAAATAACAACCGTGAATTAAAAGTGTTTGGTGAGGTTATTGAAGTGCCAAAAGTGAGTGTTATTATTCCGCTTTATGGGCGCTACGACTTTATGCAGCACCAGTTAGCTAACTTCGCGGCTGATCCTTTTATGGCAGCTGTGGAAGTCATTTACGTATTAGATGACCCGGCGTTACAACGAGAAGTATTGATTACTGCCCATGGTTTATTCAAAACCTTTAGATACCCATTCAAGTTGATTTTATCTGAGCGCAATAGGGGCTTTGCGGGTGCCAATAACTTAGGTGTGGAGTTCGCCACATCAGAGCATTTATTGTTACTTAATTCCGATATTTTACCTAAACAAAATGCTTGGCTTGAAGTTTATCTAGAGCAGTTTGCATCGTTAGAAGATGCTGGGATCATGGGTGCAACGCTTATCTATGAAGATGAAACCGTTCAACATGCCGGAATGGAGTTTAGAGAGGACTCCCACTATCCAGGAATTTGGATGAATCACCATCCATTTAAGGGAGTGCCTGTGGGCTTAGTGCCATTAGATGATGTCTATCAAACGCCCATCACAACGGGCGCATGCATGCTAATGACTACAAAATTATACAGAGAGTTAGAGGGTTTTGATTCTATGTATGTGTTGGGGGACTTTGAGGATTCAGATCTTTGCTTAAAAGTCATCGACAGAGGCTATAAAGTGTATGTGTCCGGAAAAATAAAGCTCTATCATCTAGAACGTTTATCCCAAGATTTAGTTGATAGTGGAGATTGGAAGTTTAAATTGACCTTAGCTAATGGGGCATATCAGGCAAATAAGTGGCGTAATTTGATTCAGGAGTTGTCAGCATGAGTAGTTTACAAGGGAAGCGCCTATTAATTGTCTCTCATGGTCACCCGGACTTGAATAAAGGGGGGGCTGAAATGGCCGCCTACAATATGTTCAAGGAAAACTTGAATCAAGGCGTTGACGCTTATTTTCTGGCTCGGACTGACCAAACACCTCATGGTGGCGCGGCTTTTTCACAACGAAATGGCGCTCGTGAAATCTTATTTCACACTACCATGGATGATGGCTTTTTATTTTCAAACATCAAAACTCGGCATATGTGGCAAGAGTTTAGAGATCTACTATTACTTATTAAACCCGACGTAGTGCATTTACATCACTACTTTTTATTGGGTATTGAGATACTCGAAGAGATTAAACAGTCATTACCTAATGCTAAAATTATTCTAACATTGCATGAATATTTAGCCATTTGCCACAACAAAGGGTTGATGGTTAAAACCAATGGTAAACTTTGTTATAAAGCCACGTCGCGGGATTGTCATAGTTGTTTCCCTGAGAAGCAGCCTGGAGACTTCTTTTTACGTGAGCAATATATTAAACGTATTTTTCAAAACGTTGATCATTTTGTATCCCCATCTGCGTTTTTAGCCAATCGATATATAGAGTGGGGGATAAATGAAAATACGATTTCTGTCATTGAAAACGGTCAAAACAACTTTACCCCAAATACCTCACCTATAGAGGTCGGCAATGAGTTTAGACCGGTAAAATTTGCATTCTTTGGTCAAATTAACCCCTACAAGGGAATTGATGTGTTGATAGGTGCCCTAGCTGGGTTAAGCAAACATGTTAAGAAACAAGTGATGATAGAAATACATGGGGCTAATTTAGAGCATCAAACAGGAAGTTATCAACAAAAGGTGCGTAGCCTTATGGAAAAGTATGGGGCTAGAGTGCATTTTCACGGCGCCTACGAACCTCAGGAAATGCCTACAATTCTAGCCACAGTAGATTGGGCTGTTGTCCCCTCTGTTTGGTGGGAAAACTCTCCCATGGTGATTCAAGAAGCGTTTAATTGTGGTGTACCTCTTATTGTTAGCGATATTGGTGGCATGCAAGAAAAAGTTAAAAACGGCATCGATGGATTACATTTCCGGCATGGCAGCGCGTGTGATTTGGCTGATAAAATTAGTTTGTGTGTAAGTGATAGAAGTTTGCGTAACAAACTTGCAGCTAATATTACGACACCATTGAGTACTGTAGAGTGTGTTAAGAAGCATTTATTTTTATATACAAATAATGTCAATAATTAATTGTGATGACCTGTTAATTGAAATTTGTAAAAATGGTAGATTGAAAACTGTTTATAAAAAAGTATGAATAAAAGAATTTTAATCCATGTTGGACCACCAAAGAGTGGTACTTCTGCTATTCAATTAGCGCTGTTGCAACACCGAGACACCCTTAGTCAAATGGGTATTAACTATCCTACTCATGGTCTTGGGGCAAATGGCATTAGCTCTGGTAATTTAGAAGCTATTTTGTCGCTTGACTGCAATAATAAGTGGCAGGTATGTGAAGATAAAATTAGCTCATTAATAGCGGAGTTTAACAATTCTACTCAACATACATTACTATTAAGTTCAGAGTATTTTTTTTATCTAGCTAAAGAAATTGCTGTTTTAATACCTCAAGCGAAGTTTATTGCTTACGTCCGTTGCCCTATAGATACTTATGAATCTAGTTATAATCAATCTATTAAAAGACACATGAACTGCGGACCAGCTGAGTTTAGTAAAAATCTGCATACAACAACACTTAATATATTATCGGAAGCTGTTGAAGTTATTGGAAGTAAAAAGTTTATATTAAGAGCTTACCTCCCATTTTCTGAAGATGGTTTTGATATATTAAAAGATTTTTGTACTGTTTTAGATATTTCTAATTTACAAGTAACTAAGTATTCAACAAATAGTTCCTATGCATTTGAAGCGTTAGAGTTTAAACGATGGATTAATCAATTTTCTTTGTTGAATTTGGATACGTTACTAGATGAGGTTTTACAAGAGTATAGTCGTGGAAAAGAACATTTTTCATTACTTCCGCCAACACTATTTGAAAACTATCAAAAGCAAGCCTTAACATCTATTAGAGACTTTGTGAACTCTAACAGGGTTTATAATGCTAAGGAGCTAATCGCTTATATCCAAAAACGTACAAGTTTACCTCATAAGAGTCAATTGATAAGTGATACCGAATTCGAGAAAATTTGTGAATTTTTGAAAAACAGCCATCCAGTAATATTTAAGGAAATAGGTATTGCATTAAACAAAGTGCAAAACACATGTTCGTTACAAGCTCCTCATAGAATCAAAATATTTTTAACTAAATATCAACTTAAAAGAGGTTTTATTTCGAAGTTAGGGACTGCTCTAAATAGTATTAAAAGGTAAGTTTTTATACCTGACTGTTTTCAAGTGTTGCCATGTAGAGAATTAAAATTAGGCATAAGTATAATTACTTGACCAGCATAATAGCTCTCCAGTAGAATGCTTCGTGAAAATTTTGAGTTGATTTTTCGCGTTTATAAAAAATTACATCCCTTTTTATTTAATTTTCCAATCCAGTCATCGACCCGATGAAATTTAAAAAAGTTGTACAGAAATGAATTCTAAAAAAATAGCCTTTATAGGACGTCCCGGTTTTATTGACAACAGTTATCGAAAAACAGTAGATGAGTTGTTTAAAGAAGTTGGTTTAAACACTGGCAATTTGGCTTTTTGGTATGCCATGAATCAACAGCTGACAAATCATAAAGATTACTTTGGTTGGACATTTGATCCTGTATACGTACGTGAAAATTATGATGTTATTGTATTTCCTGCGGCAAACCAACTTAATCCTGATTGGGATATGGGGGGGTTGGCTGATTTAATTGATAAGGCAGATTTACCTTTATTAATATGCGGGCTAGGCGCGCAAGCTCCCGATACAAGTAAAAAGTTAAATTTTAATGCAGGCACGAAGCGTTTCTTAAAAGTAATTTCAGAAAGAGCTATTAGCATAGGTGTGAGAGGGAACTTTACCGCTCAAGTGCTCGCAGAAAATAATGTAAACAACGTTCAAGTTTTGGGATGCCCATCAAATTTTATAAATTCGTCTAAAGATTTGGGGCAGCGTTTGCAGCAACGTTTTTCCAATATAGACAATGTGGATAATCTTTCTCTTAACATTGATATTACAGAAAAGTTAGCCGAGAAAGTACGTGTGATGTTTCATTGGACATATGGAAGAAACGTTGAAATTGTCAATCAAGCACCACTTGATTTGGTTAAGGTGTCCCATCACGAATTCAATAAATTGGATTCAAACTTAATTAAACGAGTACACAATTTATTTGCTCCATCAGTATCGTTACCTTACTTTAAGAAAATGCTAAAGGCTAACTTTAAATCTTACTATAATGTAAACGAATGGATGCACCAGCTACAGCAATATGATTTATCTTTGGGCACAAGACTTCACGGTAATATGCTTGCACTTCAGTCTGGTACACCAAGTATATTCATGGCACATGATTCACGAACTCAAGAGTTAGCTGATGTCATGGCTTTGCCTACTTTCCCACTAGCTAAAATAAATAGAGCTACAACACTCGAGGATGTGGTTGGCGGTGTTGAATTCGATGGTATTAAATTTGATAAATCTAGGCAGAATTTGTGTAGTAAGTATCTCAAACTTATAAATGACACAGGTTTATCGGCCAGTGAAGGCATTGTTGAATTAAGTAAAGAGTTTGAGAAGAACTGGCTTAGTTCACTAAGAGGGTGAAAAATCGGGTTTACTTTTTAAGTAGTTGATAAGTATAGTAAAGATTTAGTCTTTTTTTTAAATAGTTATTGCTTAAGTGAGAAATGGTATAAATACAATCTTTAAGTTTGAGAGTGAAATTTCTAGAGCTATTGAATTAAGATAAATATTATAGTTACTGGTAGTGATTGAATTTACATCGGAAATTAATTAATTTAGTGGGTCGTACGTGGAAGTTAGCAATAAAGAAATTTATATTCATTTAGGTCCAGCTAAAACTGGCACATCAGCCGTCCAAAAGTGGCTCAGCAGCAATATATCTTTTCTTAATGAACAAGGTGTTTATTATCCTCCGCATAGTGTAGATATAAATGGAGTTAGTTCGGGCAACGTAAGATTGATATATGATCTTGATGCGGACAAGCAACTTTGTTTGAATGAAGACCGACTAAGTAAAATGTTAAATGATTTTTATAAAAGTGAGTATTCTACTTTATTGCTATCCTCGGAGTTTTTTTTCAAGCGCATGACAGAATTAAAAACTCATATTCCTGATGCTAAGTTTATTGGATATATTCGAAACCCATTAGAAATAAGAGAGTCTAGTTATAATCAATCAGTTAAACGCCATTTTCAAACGGAAAAAATAAATACGGGGAGAACAAAACGACTGCCATATATGGATAGTTTTGTTGAGTTTATTAAGCAGTTCAATGTCGATGACCTGCATTTAAGGGTCTATGGTGAGAAATATTTTAAAGATGGTAATATTGTTTCAGATTTGCTGTCGATATTAGGAATTAATACTCAAGCTAGCTTACCTATGGTGAATAGTTCTTACCAGTTTGAGGCTTTAGAGTTTAAACGATGGTTTAACCAGTTTCAATTGCACGAATTCCAAGCAAAGGTAGATAGGGCTCTACAGGGTTATCAAGAAGGAACTAGTGACTACTCCTTAATTCCAACTAAACAGTATATCGAAGATAGTGTCTACTATTCTTCTATTATTGAAAATAGTGCTAGAGAACTAAGCGCTAGTTGTTTAAATGTATTGATTTCTGATATGAAGTTTGCGAATCCAAAGACCTTTATTAAGCAGGAACTAAAGGTGAATGACTTTTTATCCGTTTGTCATTTTTTACAAAAAGAACTAAAGGCTGATTATTACTTATTAACAAAAGAAATACAAAATTCAGCATCTTCAGATAGTACTCACTTTCATAAAATATTTATCGACTCATGTGATTTAAAATACAAATATATGCACAAGGCTTTTAAATTGCGCCTTCAAGTCAAACGGCTTCTAAGTGCCATTAAATCAGTATTAAAATAAAGAATTGATAGCGGTTAATTTTGAAAATTGAAAAGGAGCGTAATTGAACATAATTCCGTCAAAGCAGATGATGCAAGCAGTGAAGTTTGTCGTAGGGTTATTTCCTTCAAAATTTAGAAAAAACATGCGGAGTCGGTTATGGTTATTCAATTTATACAGCAAAAGTTTACAAAAGTCAGGGTTGTTTTATGGTTTTCCGTCTCCCCAGAAATTACAAAAACTATATGTGAAGACGATCAAAAAGCAAAATGCAGACATAGCTAATAAACTCAAACATTATAGTGTTCAGAGACGAGTTAATGGTTTAGTAATGCTCACTGGAAAGTCTAAGTTTGACAAAAATAGCATTGAAGCATTGTTGGACAATCCAAGTATTTGTAAGGTTTTTGTTTCAGGGCAAACGAAGACCGTTGATTTGATGTTAGATGAGTTAAATCTGACTTCGGACAAACCGGTTTACGACCTTAGGCAGATAGAAAAAGAAGAGCTTTCAGTTCCTCTTTTTATAATAGCTGGTGGAGATTTTATCCATTCACAAGCCTTGGCTCTTATGCATACTTACCTTACTAACCCTGATGAAAGTAAAGTTCTTTATTGTGATGTTGATCATTTTGATAAGTCACAAGTGCGTTATCGTGCAGAGCTTTACCCAGACTGGAACCCTGATTTACAATTAGCTACTGGATATGTGAATACGGGGGTAATGCTCTGTGGTGCCGAAATAATTGAGCACTTTTGCCAATTTGCTGACCAAACTATTTCTTCGTCCGTAATGGCAATTTGGCTGGTGGACATTTATCTGAAAAATAACTCGGTACCTATAGTTCATATTCCTTTTAGTTTAGTGCATAAAAGTTTGAAAAATCCTGTTAACTGGGAAAGTGAACTATTAAGTTTAGATTACCCTAAATTTATTTCAAACAATCGTAAGAATAGTGAGGTTGCACAAGTTAAGTGGGATACTTCAACTACACCTATGGTTTCCCTTGTCATCCCTACTAAAAATGCCAAGGAATTAGTAAAAAACTGTATTGAGTCGATAATTTCTAAAACAAAGTATGACAATTACGAAATATTGTTAGTGGATAACAATTCAGATGATGCTGATGCATTAGCTTATTTTGAGCAACTAAATCAGAATGAAGCTAAAGTGCGAGTGTTAGCATACCCCTATGACTTTAATTACTCCGCGATTAATAACTTTGCAGTGAAACATGCTCAGGGAAGTGTAGTTGGGTTAGTGAATAATGATATTGAGGTTATCTCTGCCGACTGGCTTGATTTTATGGTTGGCCATGTTTTACGGGAAGATATTGGTTGTGTAGGGGCTAAATTGCTTTATCCCGATAATCGTATTCAGCACGCTGGCGTTGTGATGGGGTATGGAGGAGGTGCAGGCCATGCGCATAAATATTTTCCTCGTTATCACCCAGGATATTTAAATCGTTTAATTGCCTCTCATAATTTCAGTGCGGTAACCGCGGCTTGTTTATTAGTTAAAAAATCCGACTATTTAGCTGTAGGCGGACTAAATGAAATTGATTTAACCGTTGCCTTCAATGACGTTGATTTTTGTTTGCGAGTTTTGGAGTTGGGACGTAGAAATCTTTATTGTGCTGAAGCTGTCCTTTATCACCATGAATCAATATCTCGAGGACTTGATGATACCGTAGAAAAAAGAGCTCGATTTGAAAGTGAATTGGTTTATTTACAAGAGACTTGGCATGTCTACATAGAGCATGATCCCGCTTACAACCCAAATTTAACCCTCAAACGTGAAAATTTTTCACTTAAAGAGTAGGTGAAAAAGCTAAATTGAAAAAACAGAAGATATTGCCAGCACAACTCTCGCCCTCAGCAAGGCTTTGTGTATTAGAAAATGCTCAAATTGTCCCTATGGCTCCAGATAGTACTCCTGGGAAAGTAAATGGCGGTATCGTACACACAAATAAACCTGCTTTTTCAGAGCAATTTAGAGGGAAGACTATCTTTCAAAATAGCTCAGAACTTGATCTTGCAACAAACCAAGATTTTCTAGAAACATACGAAGGTAAAAGCCGTAAAAGTACGGGGCAATCTCTTTATTTAGGACCAGTATTTAACAACTTTGGACACTTCTTAGCTGAGAGTATTCATCGAGCTTGGGGGTATGAGTATGTCACTCAAGGGCTCGGGGAGTCTATCAAGCAAGTGATTTTACTTCCCCAGACTCCTGCTCAGTTTCCTTGGTTGCGTCAATTTAAATATAAATTACCGTCTATTTTTTTACAGGCCTTGGATTACTTGGGGATCCCAGAGAAAAAAATTAAATACCTGTTTACTCCCTCTATTGTTGACAAAATAGTGGTACCTGAACAGGCCAGTTTTTTCCGTTCTCAGCAATCCGTTGGTAGTGATTATCTGGCGTTTCTAAAGCGTTGTGAGCTGCGTAATAATATTCAGGGCAAGAGGACAGAATTTAAAAAAATCTACGTGAGTAGGATCCACTTTAAATTACGTGGTGCCTATGCGGCAGAGAGCTATTTAGAAAACTACTTTGCTAGCCAAGGTTACCAGATTTTTTATCCTCAGGAACATTCACTACTTGAACAGCTAGATATATACAAGAGTGCGACGGACATTGTATTCGCTGAAGGCGGAGGGTTACATATATTGGAGTTGTTAGGTGAGTTAAATGCAAACATTTATATAATTGGCCGTCGTCCAATGTGTGAGGGAGTGTATACATGCATCTTGCAACCGCGGGTAAAATCCTCTCACTTTTTTACTCAAGTTACGACATTACCTTCGCTATTTATTCCGAAAAAAAGTAACCGAGTAGCCCATGGTTCCGCTGTAAGCATGTTAGATCCTGAACACTTAGTTGAGTTTTTAGGAAATAAGGTCGGTCTCGATACCTCATCATTTAAACTGGAAAAATTTATTGAAATTGCAAAGCATGATATCGAAGAGTATCGCAATCATTACCAGAATCAGCAGACAGTAAATGAACAAGTAAAGTTAAACGCGCTAGCGTCTTTCAGTAAACACCTCAAAAAATTATTTACTGAATAGGTTTTTTAGTCTGATTGTTTATTTGTGCATCGGTTAGCACAATCACTAATGTAATGCTCAGTTTTTTTGATATACTGACGGGTTAACGATATATCCAATTATTAATATCACATGAACAGGTTGTAACCTCATTTGAATAATCAATTTACCCCTATATTCGGAATTAATTTGCTCGAGAAAATTGATTCTGTAGTAGGTATGGGCGTTTACATTGAGGATCAGCTCGATTGGGTGACGCAATCGGTAGAAAGTGTCCTTTCTCAAAGTTACCAAAATTTTCAGTTGGTATTGGTGCTAGATGGAGAGGTGAAAGAAGAAGTGTTTAATTTTCTTTCACAGCTAAGTACTGAGCGAGATAACGTGCAGTTGATTAAATCTGCAGTCAATGTGGGGTTGAGTGCCTGCATGAATTTTGTGATTGATTGGACGATTAAAAACCTACCTACTGTAGAATATTTTTTCAGAATGGATGCAGATGATATTTCCCATTCGGAGCGCTTTGAAAAACAAATTAACTTTCTAAAGACACATAAGAATACTCAGGTACTAGGCACATCTTTAATTGAAATCAATGAACATGGTAGAAAAGTAGGTAAACGTAAATTACCTAAAAATCATGGTGATATATTCCGTATTTTACCTAAACGCTGTGCCATCAATCACCCTACTGTAGTGGTTAGAATGGAGGTGTTTAAAGCTGGACATAGATACAACGACGCGTTACAAAATACCCAAGATTATTTTTTGTGGGTAGAACTGTGTGCTGCTGGATACAAATTTGCCAATTTGCCTGAGCCACTGCTGGAATTTAGACGTGTTAACGATTTTTATAAACGTCGAGGGTTAAGTAAGTCTTTAAATGAATTTAAAGCTCGGTTCTATACAATGAAGGTATTAAAACGATACAGTCTTGGGAATATCTTTTATGCTTGTGCCGTGCTCTTTTTGAGGTTAATGCCTTCGAAAGTTGTTAAGCTGGCATACAAGGTAGATAGATATTTTTTAAATAAGTCGGTAAATAACGAGTGATTGGCGCAACTATAATTTTATACAAACCAGAGTTAGAAATGGTCAAGGCCTTACTTAAGGCAACAACTGAACAAGTTGATATCGTCAGTATTATTGATAATTCTCCGAAGCCTACCGATATTTCTTTTGATAAGAAAGCATTTCATTATCATCACTTTCCTAACAACATCGGAGTAGCAGCTGCTCATAATATTGGGTTGAAAGACCTGAAGGCTGCAGGTTGTATTTACGGTTTATTATTAGATCAAGACAGTCGCTTCGATGATGATTTTGCGTTTCGATTATCCAGTCTAATGGTGGCATCCAAAGTTGAAAATCGCCCATTGGTTGCAATAGGCCCCCGTATTATTTGCTCATTCTCTGAGAAAACTGTAAAACCAAGAGTACAACGTGAAGTCGCTGTATACGACGAGCTAGTATGTGTAACTCAAATAATATCTTCTGGTATGATGATTGATCTATCGCAATTAGATAAAATTGGCTTTAAAGACGAGTCTTTATACATAGATGGCGTGGATCATGAATGGTGTTGGCGGGCTAAACAGCATAACTTATTAGTTGCAGTGGCAGATAAAGTTGAAATGGTGCATCGCTTGGGTGATTCAAGAAGTAAGTTTGCAGGCATAACGTATAAAGTAGGGTCACCTGTTAGGTTGTATTATCAATTTCGCAATATCTTTATTCTAGCTAGAAGAGGTTATGTTCCTTGGTATTGGAAGTTTAGAAATTTGGGGGTGTTGCCTATTCGTTTTTTTGCTAATGCATTGCTTCAAAAAAATAGAGTGCAGCGAGTAAAATTTATGATTTGTGGTCTTTGGGATGGCATTTGGAAGCGACAAGGTGCATTTTCTGATAATTGGTGATAAATAAACATAATTAAGGTTTATTTCAGAAATTCGTAAAATCTTAATAAAACAATAGTATTTTAAATTTGATATCTGTTTAGGGAATAAATAACAATGAAAGTAACAGTGTTTGGTATTGGGTACGTAGGTTTAGTGCAAGCTGCTGTGATGGCGGAAGTTGGACATGATGTTATGTGTATCGATGTAGACCAAAAAAAGGTAGATCGTTTAAAAGAAGGCCACATTCCTATTTATGAGCCAGGCTTAACTCCTTTGGTGACCTCAAACTATGAAGCTGGTAGGGTTGACTTTAGTACAGATGCAGCAAAGGGAATAGAGCACGGAGAAGTTATATTTATTGCAGTTGGTACGCCCCCTGATGAAGATGGCTCTGCGGATCTAAAATATGTGCTTGCTGTGGCAGAGACTATAGCAGAACATATGTCATCTCCTAAAATAGTGATTAACAAATCTACTGTTCCAGTAGGCACTGCTGATAAAGTTAGTGCTAAGATCTCTAATACTTTGGAAAAATTGTCTAAGTCAGTGACTTACGATGTTGTATCGAATCCAGAATTTTTAAAAGAAGGAGCTGCCGTAAATGATTGTATGCGACCTGACCGTATCATTTTGGGTACAAATAGTGAAACTGCAGAGAAAAAGTTGAGAGAGTTATATTCTCCCTTCAACCGTAACCATGACAAAATTATTGTGATGGATATTCGAAGTGCGGAGTTAACTAAATATGCAGCAAATTGTATGTTGGCAACTAAGATTAGCTTTATGAATGAGATGTCTAATCTTGCTGAAGTATTTGGTGCTGATATAGAAAATGTTAGACGTGGTATAGGTTCAGATCCTAGAATTGGCTATCAATTTATTTATCCTGGTTGTGGTTATGGTGGCTCTTGTTTCCCAAAAGATGTGCAAGCGCTTGCTCGTAGTGCAACAGCTGCTGGATATACTGCTAGAGTTTTAGAAGCAGTTGAAGAAGTAAACTATGCTCAAAAAGAAAAGTTATTTGAATATATCTCTCGTCACTTTTCTGGAGATTTAAAAGGTAAAACGGTCGCATTGTGGGGCTTATCTTTTAAACCAAATACTGATGATATGCGCGAAGCATCTAGCCGTGTGTTAATGGAAAATTTATGGGCAGCTGGAGCTAAAGTGAAAGCCTTTGA
The DNA here is from genome assembly GCF_039942875.1 of Paraglaciecola sp. Classification (GTDB taxonomy): domain Bacteria; phylum Pseudomonadota; class Gammaproteobacteria; order Enterobacterales; family Alteromonadaceae; genus Paraglaciecola. The sequence goes on along the minus strand of NZ_JBDVBQ010000026.1, from coordinate 260,274 downwards.
TCCGGAAGCAATGGAAGAAACACAGCGTATTTACGGAATTAGGGAAGACCTATCGCTAATGGGAACAAAAGAAGCGGCCCTAGAAGGTTCAGACTTTTTGGTGATTTGTACCGAGTGGCAAGAATTTAGGGCTCCAGATTTTGATTTGATTAAGCAAAATCTGTCAATCCCACTACTATTCGATGGACGTAATCTCTTCGAGCCAACTCGAATGATGGAATATGGTTTGCATTATTACGCGATTGGTCGTGGTTTATCAGTAAAGGAACTTTAAAAAATGAGTCAAGTTAAAAAAGCAGTAATACCAGTAGCTGGATTGGGTACCAGAATGTTACCCGCTACTAAAGCTATTCCGAAAGAAATGTTACCAGTGGTAGATAAACCCCTTATCCAGTATGTGGTTTCTGAGTGTGTCGCTGCTGGAATTAAAGAAATAATTTTAGTGACTCACGCAAGTAAAAATAGTATCGAAAATCACTTTGATACTAGTTTCGAACTTGAAGCAACTTTAGAAAAAAGGGTGAAACGTCAGCTTTTGGAAGCAGTACAAGCAATCTGTCCAAAAGACGTAACTATTATGCATGTACGTCAAGGGGTCGCTAAAGGGTTAGGGCATGCAGTATTGTGTGCCAGACCTATGGTCGGAGATGCTCCATTTGCAGTGGTATTGCCTGATGTAATTATTGATGAGTATACAAGTAATTTGAAAAAAGATAATTTGGCAGATATGGTGGCCAAATTTAACACTAATCGTGTTAGCCAAATTATGGTTGAGCAAGTCCCCCAAGAAGAAGTTAGCAAGTACGGTGTTGTCGATTTAGAAGGGCTTGAATTAACTCAAGGTGAATCTGGAAAAATTTATGATATGGTTGAAAAGCCTGCATTAGAAGATGCGCCTTCTGATTTAGCTGTGGTAGGGCGTTATGTTCTGTCAGGAAAAATTTGGGGTTTATTAGAATTCACTCCGCCAGGAGCCGGAGATGAAGTGCAATTAACCGACGCTATTTCTTCTTTGATGGAAACTGAGCAAGTGGATGCTTATTACATGAAAGGCAGAAGCCATGATTGTGGCAGTAAACTTGGATATATGACGGCAAATGTTGAATATGCATTACGTCATCCTGAGTTGGGTGGTGAGTTTAAAGACTTCTTAACTACTCTTAAGTATTAATGGTTTGCCGCTCATTCATTTGGATGGGCGGCATTGCTAACATCTACTGGTTAATTTAGTTTTATTCTGCCTTCTAGTTTTTGTAACATTTTACTCCCAATACCTTTTACTTCTGTTAATTCATTTAACGATTTGAACTTTCCATTTTTTGTCCGATACTCAATAATAGATTGCGCCTTCTTCGCACCTATACCTGGTAACAATATTAATTCCTCTAGGTGAGCTGTGTTTATATTTACTTTTACTGTTTTTACCTGACTAGCCTCGTTCTTTACAGGTGCTGCGTGAAGAAAGCTAGGTAGAAAGAGTAGGCTTGACAAACTAAAGAGAAAAGCTACTGTGTATTTATTCATCATTAAATTCCTTGTAATTGATTAAATAGTTGGTGTGTATACATCGTTTTAACCATAGTCGAGGCTTTTAATATGGTAAAGTTTTTACCTTATATTTCCATTAATTAAAGTTTGCTAATATATAGCACGTACTTTTTCTTTTACGCTAAGGCTTCAGGCTGGCTGGGGCAGATAAATGACAGTTAATTTGCTATTTTTATACTAATTTGAGCGATAATTTCATTGGTTCTGAGTATTCTTTCTTTGCTTTTTACTAAGTCTTGCTCTGTTATTTTTAATATCCTACAGGCTTTTTTTCGATAGGCAGTTGTTGCTTCATCGGAGGCTTTGTTCAACATATATAATTCTCGGGCCAGAATTAAGCTCAAACCTAAAAGATGAGAAATTTTATTGGTTTGAATTTGATTAGAGGTACTGAGTTTAACAGCCCACATTTGCAAACAATGTATAGATTGACTGGGTTGTTGCCAGGATTTTGCGAGCAAAATAGCATCTTCATGTAGTTTTTGGTTTCCTTTCTGACAAATTAAGCTGGCTAGCTTAAAAGCTTTGTTATGCTCTATTTTCCATTGAGTCAACAATCTGAATGAGGGCATAGTATATAACCTCGATAGTGCGAAATAGACAAGTGATTTTACCATCTCAGGTGACTCTAACTTTGCTAAGACAGCTAGCTCATTTGCAATGTTTGCCATTAATTGACTGAAGTTTAAAAAGCTTTGCTGTAAAGGGAAATACTGTTGATTCAAACGAGTCATTAATGAATATTGCAGCAGTAGTTGACCACTATTTTCCAAGCCTAACATAGCAAGTGCATGTTTAATTGAGTGTACTTTTTGTTTTTGTCTGTTATTTGCTTTAGCTGATTTCAATATTTGATGAGAATAAATAATGTCATTTTCTAATGCTTTTTCGATAACGGATATATTACTATCTTTATAAGTTAACTGGTCTTGTAGTACCAACAAAGATGCAGGTGCGTGCTGGATTGGTAAAATTGTAGGGAATGCTGCAATTGTGTTTTCAGTTCTTTGGGTTTTTATCCACGTATTAAGATCATCATTCCACCATTCATTTAGTTTGTTAAAATTTGAAAGTTGTTGACTGGTATATGTATGGTTAATATCCTCAAATTTAATTTTTTCTAATTTATTTATTTGTTCGTTTGTAGGCTTTATAAGGCGAGCTATTAACGAGTCGTCAGTTATTGCCATAACAAGGCTTATGTCACCGCTTTTTTGTTTTATGTAGCAGCCAGGGGGATATAGGCTTGGGTATGTCAAAAGTGGAGCGACTAATGTATACCAAGACATAGGTATTGTTGAAACTAAGTGTTTTAACGTAGTGCCGAATGTTAGATGCTTATATCGAGTATTTGGGGTGGTATGGATCGCAATTCTATTTGCTAGATAGGTTGCTGTAATTATTAAGTTTACATTAGTTAACTTTGATGACTTTTGGCTATGGATCACTTCAGATAATTCGTAAGCACTTAACCAAGGAGCAAGGTTAACCTGCTGCAACAGAGCCTTAAACTGTGGGTTTATCTGGCCAGTGATTTCTTCTGGAGTTTTTAATAAACTGTCAGTAGTTTGGTAAAAATCATTTAGCTTGTTTTGATTTAATGCATAGAAACTAATGGAAGCGCACATTAGCTGTATTGTAAGAGTAGAGTCGAACTTATTACGGACACCTATTAAACAGGTGTAAATACACGCGTTAAATGTGATATTAACTATGTAAGGAAGTTTTTTCTTATATAAATTAGGCTGTGCAAACACCTCGTCAGACTGCACCTGAGCTAGCCCGTACAAGTTACTACAGAATACATGGGTCTTTTGTAGTAAATGTTTATCAATTGGTTTTTTTGAGTAATGGTTTAGAAGGCTAATTAAATCAATATATTGCTGTTTTATATCATTATTAGCCATATCAGTTTAAGAGCGATGCTTTATCCATCAATAAATGACTGGTAGGCATTATCACCCCATGCAATCAATTCATTATTTTCAAATAAAAGTGGAGTACATTCGTCTTCAGTTGTGATCCCATCAGCTTGCATGTGTTGAGTCCTGTAAAACATGACTTGGAACTCTTTGTCATTATTTCGCTTAGCTTCAGTAATATCTGGGCTGCCTAGTAGTTCCAATATGCTTGTTTTGTGCAAGCCTAGTTCAAGCTTGGATATCTGGACTTTGTTATATGCTTCTCTATCCTGCCAGTCCATATCCTCTGGTTTATCAGGGTAAAGATTTATTACCGCAACTACAAAAATACCATATAAAAATACACCCATTACAATTCTATTTACGATTTTTTTATTCATATTTTTCTTTCTAGTTTGTATATTTACAGAATGATATAAAATTCAGGCATCGCTTACAGCGAGTTAAACGCAAATTCTAGTTAATTTGGCCGAATAATAATACTGGTATTATTTATTTATTACATAACATGGAATATATTTGGTACCAGGGAGTTTCATTCGTTGTTGTTCCACAAATGAAGTTAGTAGTTCATCCATCATACTCATTAACTTGTTGTCGCCATTTAATTTAAATGGACCATGCTCTCGTATTAACTGTACCCCATCTGATTTTACATTTCCTGATACTATACCTGAAAATACTTTTCGTAATGCGGCTGCTAACTCTGCTTTGGGTTGCTTAAAATATAGTTTTAATGTCGACATAGTTTCATGATCGGGTATGAACGGAAGTTGAAAGTCCGATGAAATTTTCAATGACCAGTTAAAGTCGTAAGAATCACCTGTTGTTTTTCTATATTCTCTTACGCTACTTTGTTTTTGCTTCACCATAGAAGCCACTTTAGCTGCGTCGCCAACTATAATTGTGTATAGACTCTGTGCTTCACTCCCTAATGTTTTGCCTATAAAATGATCTATCGCTTCAAAGTACGCTTTGCTTTCTTCGGGGCCAGTTAAAATAATTGGGAGTATCTGTTTTGAGTTTTGAGGATCTAGCAATACGCCAATAATATAGAGTAGCTCCTCTGCAGTCCCAGCTCCCCCTGGGAAAATAACAATTGCGTGAGATAAACGTAAAAATGCCTCCAGTCTTTTTTCAATGTCAGGCATGATAACTAATTCATTTACAATAGCATTTGGTGGTTCAGCCGCAATAATTCCCGGCTCAGTTAATCCTAAATATCTTCCATTTTTATATCGTTGTTTTGCGTGAGCAATAGTTGCCCCTTTCATTGGTCCTTTCATGGCTCCAGGGCCGCACCCTGTGCAAATATTCAACTCTCTAAGCCCTAATTGATAACCTACTTCTTTGGTATATTGATATTCTACATTACCAATTGAATGGCCTCCCCAACATACAACTAAGTTTAGCTCTCCAGTGTTTTTAATCGCTTGTGCGTGGCGTAACATATCAAATACGCTATGGGTTATGAAACTCGAATCAAGGTTTTCTTTAAAGGAGTCGGCTGAATATTTTGTACCCATATGCAGCAAATCCCTAAGCACCGCAAAAATATGCTCATGTACGCCTTTAATCAATTGGCCATCAACAAAAGCGTGAGGGGGAGGGTTAACTAATTCGACTTTTACTCCACGCTCGCGAATGATCAAGTTAACGTCGAAGTCATGATGGGGTGAAAAAATATCGTCACTATTGTCAATTTCTGCACCGCTATACAAAACCGCTAAACAACAATCACGAAAAAGTTGGTAGAGCTCACTATCAGCTGATTGATTGAGCATATCTACTTCTAATTGGGACAGCTGGCTCATTGCGCCTACAGGATTCAATTGAATGCTTTTCATACACACCTTTGTATTTAATTGTTTTGAGTTATCATATTGATAATTGTTATTGCCTTGCGTTTCTTTGTTCAGGGGAAATATTCTCAAAATTACTTCTAAATGGGTTGATATCTAAACCTCCTCTTCTAGTATAGCGCGCATATACCGTGAGTTTCGATGGCTTACATTGACACATAATATCCCAGAAAATACGTTCTACACATTGTTCGTGAAATTCATTGTGCTGTCTAAATGAAACTAAATATTTTAATAGCCCTTCATGGTTAATTTGTGGCCCCATGTAATGAATATAAACACTTCCCCAATCAGGTTGATTTGTAATAAGACAATTAGATTTTAAAAGGTTACTGCAGAGCTTTTCTTCTATTACGCCACCACCGGCATATAGGGTAGAGCTGTCCATTCTATAGTTGTCAATTTCAATATCTAAGTCATCTATATTCAGTGCAGAAAAATTAGATATTGTAAGGTTAGTGAACAACTCAAGTGGCAGAACTTTAACTGTTACATCATCGCCAGCACAATTCGATAAATCTTTTTGTATTGCATCCTGCACTGATTCAAGTGATGAAAATATGCTTTGATTAAAGCTGTTGAGATACAGTTTGAAGGATTTTGATTCAATTAAGTTAGGGGTGGTAGCAGGTACTTCGCATTGTAATATAGCAACTTGTGGCTTACCTTTTGGATTCAACCAAGATAATTCATAGCCATTCCATCTATCACAGCCATGGAATGGCAAAGTACTGGGTAGGTTTAAATCATCACGATTCATGCTACGTGGGACTGATTGGAGTAAACTGGGGGTATAGGTTTCTAGGTATTCAGTCTTTTTACCTAAGCCTAGTGAAGCTAGCGTCGCTTCTTTATCAACAGATATATTCACGATTGTTCTTACTTTGGATAACTATGCTATGAAGTTTACCTTATGATACATAGCTCCTAAACCTCAATGTGTTTTTTATTCTTTAAGATGTTAAATTGTTGCTTATTTAGTAAGACCTAGGTTTATTATGAGTGGCTCTGTATCAGTAGCATTAAGTCAGTTTGTAGAAAAATATCTTAGAAAAGCATCCGTATCTTCAGAATCATTAACTATCGAATATGATCCTCAGTGGCCATCCTTGTGTTACGTATCAAAAGCTGAGGTAGGTGAGCCAGTATCATGGCAGCCTGTTAAGCGCAAATGTAAAGGTGATTTTAGTGATATTGAGAGCGCGCTAAATGTATCTATTCATACCGATTTAATTGAGTTTTACAATGAATATTGGAGTGACAACCTAAATGCTATAGCGAGTAAAGGTAGTCTACAACTTTTACAAGCTTGGAATGAGGATGACTTTGTTCGGTTACAACAGAACTTAGTGGGGCACGTTTTAATGAAGCAAAGGCTAAAACAGCCCATAACATTATTTTTTGGATTAACCGAAGATGATGATTTTATCATTACATTAGATAATCAATCTGGTGAAGTAATGCTAGAGCAAGTCGGTCTGCTCCCCAAAGAAGTTCTTGCACCGAATTTAGCTTCTTTTCTTCATAGTTTAGAGCCTAATTTTGCTCTTTAGCTCAGTCATTTCCTTAATAGTTTGTGCCAGTTGTTGCTCTAACTGACTAACCCTTTGTTCTAATGACTGAGAAGTTGGTATTTTCTGTTGGGATATTATTTTTGCAGCACTGGGTCGAGATTCAGGGTTAGCCTTCCAATATTTTATTGCTTTAATAACGTCGGGAATAGGTAAAGGCATTGAAGCAGAACTCCGAACTAATGCTACTGAAGGTGTTTTACCTTGTTGCTGCAAATCATGGCAAAGGTTAATAATATAATCAGTATTACTCATAGAGTTGGTCAAATTTCCTAATTTTTTACTTTAATCACTAAGTTAACCCTATCTAATTATCTTAATCTTATCAATATTTATATAAAAAACAAATGGTTACATATGTGGCTTTGTTTTTGAATGGCACTGTCGAATTATCGTTTTATACAAATTTAATAATTAAGGAATCGAAAATGAAAAAATTGCTACTTGCTACAACTTTGTGTACTTCACTTTTTTTGAGTGGTTGTGTTATTTCAGTGGATGGAGATGGAGATTATGGTAAATCTTCATCTTGGCACGATAGCGCAAAGATGAACCGTAAGCATTTGTCTCGGTTACAGCCTGATACCACTTATGAAAAAGTGTTGAGTACTATGGGAGTCGCTGACTTTAATGAGTTCTATAAAACAAACGGAGATCAATATCAGGTTTTATATTATCGAACCCAAAGAGTCGAGGGTGATGGGGTAACTAAGAAAGACGAGTGCACTCCTTTGGTTTTTAAAAATGGTGCCCTCGCAGGTTGGGGAGACAGCGCTTATAAAATGATAAATAATTAGAAATAGATATATGTAGTAAAATTATGTTTAAGAGTTTTAATATTTATTTGCGAATAACATTTAGTTAACAATTGACTGGCCATGATGTAGAGTGATAGAAAACGTAAATGGTTATAAATATGCGCAAGTCAATAGACAATAAAATAGAAGACGTTAGCAATATAAAGGCTATCTATTTAGCAGCCGAAGATTTAAAAATTGCAGCCTCCATTCTTTATCTTGCTTATCATGATGATCCCCTCTTTGTTGATATTTTTCAATACAACAAAGAGGGGTATGAGTCTCGTTTACGTTCTGCAATCAGAGAGGAGTTACATGCATTTTGGGTGGCTAAACAGCCTATGATAGGCCTATTCGAAGATAGTAGACTTATAGCTGTGGCTTGCTTAGTTAGTCCAAAAAATCAATTAGCACCAAGTAGATTTTGGCATTGGCGTTTGAAAATGTTACTAACTGCAGGTTACTTTGGTACTAAGCAAATGGTAGAAAAAGAGTCGCTTGTGAGGGAGCGTATTCCAGCAAATCATTTCCATATGTTGTCTTTAATTGGAGTACATCCTGATCAACAACACTTAGGTTTAGGGCATGTCTTAATGAGTGCTGTAGAAGGAATCATGTTAGATGACAAAGCTAGCGAAGGCATAGGAATGTATGTGACTTTGCCCAAATGCTTGTCTTTTTTTGAAGATGGAAACTACTCAATGATTGAAGAATTAGAGTTTGGAAATATTAAAGGGCATTTAATGTTTCGCCATAGAAAGTCCTGATCTACCCTGTAAGATTTTTGCCCACTCCTTGTAAGACATTTCGTACAAAGCTGTAAGATAAGTCGTCAATACTCCCATGTCTTTAACTTACACATTAATTAACTCATTGTTTTTTATGATAAATAAAAATACATAAATGAGTTGGGTCACTTTTTTCTCACTTTATTTGCAAATCCTTTGTAGTCAATTCTTAGGAATCCTCTATCTTTAACTGGTCACAAGGAAACACGACGAGTCAGGATGACATAAGGATAGACAGGATAACTTAAGGAATTAAGCAGATATTACACGGTAGTAATATTAAAGGATGGGAACTTAGGATGAGGGCTTTAAATGGAAATAAAGCTAAAGGAATGGAATACAGTGATGTAGATTTGCTTTGGATGGCAAGTTAAAGGAGATGGACACGCTAGGATAGCGCCCCTGAAGGAAAAAGGGATAGAAGGGACAAAGGACACACTCAGGAGGAGTGGCTCATTGGGATAAATGAGATGTAATGGAAAGGGTAAAAAAAGGATTTTTTAGGACAATATTGCTAAGGATAGCTGAGAAGGAACTTCAAAATTCTACCAAAAGGCATTTCTTGATTTTCAAGTTATGCCTTTTTCAATTTTAAACACCCAATAAAGCTACAATTAATCAATTTTATATGCGGGTGTCTCTACTTTTACCGAGCGTAGTCCAATCATTAATATTCTTCCTTGATAACTATCTTCACCATTGCCTGAAAACTCAAAATAAAACTCTGTGTGAAAGTCAAGTTTTCCTCGATAGCTTTTAATGCGAGTACTGACCCTAGCAACACTAATAAGTTGGATATTGTGTGTCTCACAGTACTGTTCCAATGATACTTTTACCTGTTCGGATATAGCTCTGAATCGCCAAAACATTGCAATAAAACATAGTATTAAAATAAGTACAATTAAGTCATACAAATTCATTAGCTATTATTGTCCAAATACTTTGCCTATTGCCTGTGTAAGGCTAGGGCTTTTATTGGTCCAACGTAACACGGCTAACATTGAAGGACGTGTTTCTGGTATCTGAACCAAGTCAGAGTACAGCCCAACAAAAGAAGCAGCATCATTTTGTGCCAAGTTTTCTATATATAATTTTAAAACTTCTGCATCCGCCAGTTGCTTCCAATGTCTGGCTGCAATCAGCATTAAAATGGTGTTATCTCTCCCCAAATGACATTTCAGTACAGAAAAAATATAATCCTTAACTTGGCTCCTAGCTTGGCTTTGGCTTAATGCTCTAATTACAGATAGAGTTGTCTCTAGATTTTTTGGCTCTTGCAAACCCCAATCAATCAATAGTTGACTAAGCTTTGAATTAAGTTGATGGTTCTCTAAAGATGCACACAAAGCTCTCTGGATTTGCGGTGCTAGATTCTCAAAACTGGTTAGCAATAAGTTCTCAAAATGCAATGTTTCAAGGGAGGCACAGAAGTCTGCAATACCTTGTAGTGAAATATTTCTCCAATCTTCATTTTGTGAGTGCTGGATGTATTTAACAGTACTTTCTAGGTGTTCAGAAAAAGGTAGTCCTAGTCTTGTTTTACATAAACTATTAAAGTCGGCCAGTTGCTGCTGTCCTGGAATAAACGTGAAAGGGTTCTCTGGAAGTTGATTGTTTGGGTTCTTCTCATTGTTAAGAGTTTCTCCCAGTGCTTCAATGACAATATGCAAAAATTGTTGTCTACCAGCTTCAATCACTAAGCCTTTTTCATCAAGTGGTAACTTTATAAACCAAATGTAATGTTCAGAACTTGCTAATTTATTAAAGAAGATAATTCCGAACCATGCATGCTGCTGCCTTGGCCTGGGCGCTGGCTTTTGTGCGCTTTCTATTTCTAGAAAGTCTTGCGAATTTACACTTATTATTCCTCTTGCCATATCAAACACGTGGCACTCAGTGCCTGCGTGTAGTAAAAATTCACTGATTGTATTAATGTGACTCATGGTATTCTTACAACTGAAATTAGAATTAGATTGTAAAGCCTTCAAGAGTTTAGTCTCTATTCAGCTTAAGCAAATATTTAAGTTATTGATCATGCCATGTAGATACAAAGAAGTCGAAGTTCTACTTAAAAAATTAGAGAAGCAGATGACTTTAGCGCTATTATGGTCGGATGCTCATCCATCTGATGTCGACTTAAATAGTCAGGCTCCTTTTGCTTGCGATAAAATACCCTTTGAGCATTGGTTACAATTTATTTTTATTCCTAAAATGACTATGGTCGTAAATTCAAGAAATAGCTTACCCTAAAATTTAGTACTGATGCCTATGGCTGAACAGAGTTTTCTGGGGAGGTCACATTTGTCGAAAGTATTGTTGGTTATTGCTGAGATTGATAGATGGTTTGAATGTTTTTCAAGAGAGTCGAGAGTATGAAGTGCAATTAGATATTATTTATCAAGATGAGTTTTTAGTAGCTATAAATAAACCGTCTGGCCTATTAGTACATCGAAGTTTAATTGATAAACATGAAACTCAGTTTGCCATGCAGTTGTTAAGAGATCAGATAGGACAACATGTATTTCCTGTGCATCGTCTTGATAGACCTACTTCTGGCGTGTTGGTGTTTGCTTTATCTTCAGAAGTGGCTAGAAAGTTAGGGGAGCAATTTTTTCAACAGAAAATAGCCAAAACATATTTGGCCATAGTTCGTGGGCACGTAGCGGATGAGGGAGAGATTGATTATGCACTTAAAGAAAAGTTAGACAAAATAGCTGATAAAATGTCGAAACAAGATAAGCCGGCTCAAGCTGCGGTAACTTTTTTTAGTAAACTGCATGCGTTTGAGTTGAGCTTTGCTGTTGGCCGATACCCAACGGCACGTTATTCATTAGTCAAGCTAACACCAAAGACAGGGCGAAAACATCAACTAAGACGTCATTTAGCTCATATCAATCATCCTATCCTAGGCGACACTACCCATGGCGATGGTAAACATAATCGTTTTGTCCGTGAGCAATACGGATTGCAGCAATTGGCTTTAACATGCAAGTCTATGCATTTTCAGCACCCAGTTAGTCTGGAGAGTTTGTCACTTCACTGCCCATTGAGTAAAGGCTTTTCTAACTTACTAGAAGCATGGCAAGTGAGCCAAGATCAATTGACTGAATTATCCAAACTATAAAATAAACTTAAAGGTTACTTTATGAAAGATGTAGGAATTTTTGTTGGATCTGTATACGGAAACTCCCAACATGTAGCTGAAGAAGTGAGTGCGGTATTAACATCAAATGGTTATGTAGCAAAAGTGTTCTTAGATCCAAATATTGCTACTTTTTCAAAAGTATCTAATGTGCTTTTTATTACATCAACCACAGGGAACGGTGATATACCGCCCAATCTTGAGTTTTTTATACATGACTTAGAAGTTCAAAAAATTGAGATGGAGCATAAGCCTTTTGCAGTAGTTGCTTTAGGTGATAGCAGTTACGGTGATAGCTTTTGTGCTGCTGGAAAGAAAATATTTAGCCTATTAACTGAGTTAAAAGGTGATGCCATTGCTGAAATATTAGAGATTGATGCTTGTGAAACACTAGAGCCGGAAATAGAAGTGGTGTCTTGGGTAAAATCCATAATGGCTAAGTTTCCATAAACACTTGAATGTATTAACTGATTCTACTGTTGACCTGTATTTTAGGCACAAAAAAAGCGCCTAAGGCGCTTAATTTAATATACGTACAAATTTCTAGCTTAACGCTTTGATTTGTGCCGCCAGACGACTCTTATGACGAGCAGCCTTGTTTTTGTGGATCAATCCTTTAGTTGCCATACGGTCAAGCAAAGGTGTTGCTGCGTTAAAAGCAGCTTGTGCTACTTCTTTATCACCAGAGGCGATAGCAGCGATTACTTTTTTCAAAGATGTACGTGTCATTGAGCGACGGCTAGCGTTGTGTTGGCGACGCTTTTCGGCCTGTATTGCACGTTTCTTAGCAGACTTGATGTTAGCCAAGTTGGAACTCCCAAAAAATTCTAGTCAAAATTCAAGGGTGCGGATTATGGAGAACAAGCTATCTAATGTCAATCATTTTTGAGCTATTTATATACAAATAGTAATGAATACTCTTTGTGGTAATTCTGGCTATTAATTTTAAGCATTATTATAGATTTTCCATGTTGATGCTTTTCGATCTAACTCTTTGTTGTAAATAATAAAAATTTTGAATGCATATATTTGAATACTGTAAATTATGGCGTTAACTTGACAGGGCGAGAATCACTATAGATTGGTTCTGTCAATTCCCGCATAATAGAACTTTTGTATATTGGAATTAAGTGATTGTCACGTAAGTTATTAAAATCTGGTGTTATTGTCAGCTTTATGACATTTATTTCGCGAATTCTAGGCTTGGTTAGGGACGCGGTTATCGCTAACTTAATGGGAGCTGGCGCGAACGCTGATGTTTTCCTATTTGCAAATAAAATACCTAACTTTTTAAGACGACTTTTTGCAGAGGGGGCTTTTGCTCAAGCTTTTATTCCAGTTTTGACTGATGTCAAAAATGAGGGCGATGAGAATCACTTAAGAGAGTTTATCGCTAAAGTGAGTGGCTCCCTTGGTGTAGTTGTAACCATAGTTACCATTATTGGGGTTGTCGCTTCACCTGTATTGGCTGCGTTATTCGGTACAGGATGGTTTATCGAGTATTGGCAGGGTGGTCCTCAAGGCGCTAAGTTTGAATTAGCATCGATGATGTTAAAAATAACCTTTCCGTATCTATTATTTGTTTCTATGACGGGCTTAGCTGGAGCCATTCTCAATACATTGAATAAATTTGCAATGGCAGCATTTACCCCTGTCTTGTTAAATGTGGCGATTATTAGTTGCGCAATATATTTGTCTCCCCATTTTGCAGAGCCTGCATTCGCCCTAGCATGGGGGGTGTTTATAGGCGGATTATTGCAGCTTATTTTTCTGATCCCTTTTTTAATAAAAGCAAACGTATTAGTAAAACCAAAGTGGGGTTGGAACGATCCTGATTTGATTAAAGTACGGACGTTAATGATCCCTGCATTATTTGGTGTATCTGTCGGGCAAATAAACCTGTTGCTAGATACCATGATTGCAAGTTTCTTAGGTACGGGAGCGATTTCATGGCTTTATTATTCAGATAGATTATTAGAATTCCCTTTAGGTCTGTTTGGTATTGCCATCGCAACGGTTATTTTACCGACACTGTCTCGAAATCATGTAAAGAAAGACAGCAAATCTTTTAATAACAATATTGACTGGGCAGTTAAGATGGTTTGCTTTTTAGGTATTCCGGCTGCTACGGGGTTGTTTATGTTGGCAGAGCCTATGTTGCTAACTATCTTTCAGCGAGGTGAGTTTACCCCTCTTGATGCAACCTATGCTTCACATAGCCTAAAGGCTTACTCATTTGGTTTGCTGAGTTTTATGTTAGTTAAAGTACTTGCCCCGGGGTTCTATTCTAGGCAAGACACTAAAACGCCTGTTAAGTTTGGTATTTGGTGTATGGCAGCCAATATGCTGTTTAATTTAGTATTAGTGTGGCCCTTTGGGTTTGTAGGTTTAGCTATGGCAACTTCACTGTCTGCTTGTATGAATGCATTATTGCTCTATGTGACATTACATAAGCAGGGGGTATACCAAGCCTCATCAAAAACTATCTGGTTATTGATAAAAATATTGGCTTCGAGTGGCCTAATGGCGCTTGTAATATTTAAAGTTAATCCTGAAATTACGACTTGGCTAGAGTTCTCATTGTTAATGAAGGTCATCGAATTAACTAAATTGGTGGTGACTGGTGGTAGTGTATTTATGATTTCATTATTGCTATTAGGTGTAAGAAAAAGAAGTTTTATCGCAGTATAAAAATTCGCTTTTTACCAATATCAGACGATGATTTTATATTCTTGGTAGGTTTATTTGATTAGTATTGCTCAAAAAACTTGATTCATGCTCCTTATCACTTTCAATCATGGCTTAGTCGGTTATAATCCGCGCTTTTAATATTTTCCCTGTAGTCATTATGGTTGACTACATTTAAATTAGAGACGTTAATTGGAACTAATCCGCGGTATTCATAACATACGTGATAAACACAAAGCTTGTGTGTTAACAATCGGCAAGTTCGATGGTGTTCACCTTGGCCATCAAGCAGTGTTAAGCCAAGTGATCATTAAAGCTCGAAGCCTTGGTTTACCAGCAACAGTTATGGTGTTTGAGCCACAACCAGAAGAGTTGTTTACACCAGAGCAAGCTCCTGCAAGGTTAAGCTTGTTGCGTGATAAATATATTCAACTTAAACGTTTGGGAGTTGATCGTTTACTGTGTGTGAATTTTAACTGTGCATTTGCTAACCTCAGCGCCCACCATTTTGTTGAAGAGCTATTAGTCAATAAGCTCAATGTGCAATATCTTGTTGTGGGGGATGACTTTCGCTTTGGTAAAGACCGAACTGGTGATTTTGCACTATTAAAACAAGAAGGTGAGCAATATCAATTTGATGTGGTCAGTACTCAAAGCTTTAAAGTTGAAGATGATCGGATTAGCTCCACAGCGATTAGAGAAGCGTTAAACCATGATGATTTTGATTTAGCCCAACAAATGTTAGCTAGGCCTTTTAGTATTGCTGGTAAAGTTTTACATGGTGATAAAAAAGGACGCACAATTGGTTTCCCTACCGCAAATGTTTTATTAAAGCGTTGTAAAGCACCTGTCAATGGTGTGTTCGCAGTTAAAGTTCAAATTGCTGATAAGTTTTATATGGGAGTCGCTAATATCGGCCATAGACCAACTGTCAATGGACAACGTTCGCAACTAGAAGTACATCTATTTGGTTTTAGTGGAAACCTATACGGAAAATTTATTTCTGTTGCTTTGGTGCACAAAATTAGACAAGAAATGAAGTTTGATTCTTTTGAGTTACTTCACAAACAGATACAAAAAGACGCATTAGAAGCCAAAGTAATACTAGGTGTTTCTTAAAAGCTTAAATTTTTAACTACATTGACCAATTTGGATTTAACCAACAATGAGTGATTACAAACATACCCTAAATTTGCCTGAAACAGACTTTCCAATGCGTGGAGGGTTAGCTCAGCGTGAGCCAAAAATGCTCAAGCAATGGACAGAAAAAAAGTTATATCAGCAAATTCGAGAAGCCAAAAAAGGAAATACTCCCTTTATATTGCATGATGGCCCTCCATACGCAAATGGTGATATTCATATTGGTCATGCGGTAAATAAAATATTGAAAGACATTATTGTCAAGTCTAAGACTTTATCTGATTTTGACGCACCTTATGTGCCTGGTTGGGATTGTCATGGTTTGCCTATTGAGTTAATGGTTGAGAAAAAAGTAGGTAAGCCAGGTAAAAAAGTGACGGCAGCCGAATTTCGACAAAAATGTCGTGACTATGCCGAAAAGCAAATAGCAGGTCAGAAAGCTGACTTCATTCGCCTTGGTGTATTGGGCGAATGGGATAAACCCTATAAAACCATGGACTTCACATCTGAAGCTAACATTATCCGTGAGCTGGGGCTTATCGTGCGTTCAGGTCATTTAGAGAAAGGCTTTAAACCTGTGCATTGGTGTACAGATTGCGGTTCAGCGCTAGCCGAAGCCGAAGTGGAGTATCAAGATAAGAACTCTCCTTCTATAGATGTAAAGTTTAAAGCAGTAGATTCAAAAGCAATAAGTGGTCTGTTTGGAAATTCAAATGGCGAAGGAAGCGTATCTCTTGTTATTTGGACAACTACTCCTTGGACTATGCCAGCTAACAGAGCAGTGTGTGTTCACCCTGAGCTAGAATATAGCTTGATTCAAGTGGTTGCTGAGAAAGGCCCTGAGCAATTAATTGTAGCTACTGATTTGGTCGCTGACTGTATGCAGCGCTTTGGTTTTGAAAAATATGAGACGCTGGGTTTATGTCAAGGAAAGGCTTTAGAGCTTCAGCAGCTTAATCATGCATTTTACGACTTTACCGTACCTGTGATTTTAGGTGACCACGTCACTACTGAATCTGGTACTGGCTGTGTCCACACCGCACCAGGCCATGGTGTTGATGACTTCAATGTTGGTAAAAATTATGACTTAGAAGTCGCTAACCCTGTTGGAGCGAACGGTGTATACCTAGAGGGGACCGAGTTGTTTGCTGGAGAGCATGTATTTAAAGCTAATGATCATGTAGTCAAAGTGTTGAAAGAGCACGGCGCGTTATTACATCATCAAGTCTACAATCATAGCTATCCTCATTGCTGGCGTCATAAAACCCCTATTATTTTCCGTGCGACCCCACAATGGTTTGTGAGCATGGATAAAAATGGCTTACGTGAAGAGTCTATTAAAGAAATACATAACACTCAGTGGATCCCTGAATGGGGAGAAAGCCGTATTGAAACTATGGTAGCTGGACGTCCTGATTGGTGTATCTCTCGTCAACGTACTTGGGGCGTACCCATTGCATTGTTTGTGCATAAAGATACTGGTGACTTACATCCTCGTACAGATGAACTAATTGAACATGTTGCAAAGTTAGTTGAGAAAAAGGGTATACAAGCTTGGTGGGATATAGACACTGAAGAGCTACTTGGAGAAGACGCTGAAACTTTCGTTAAAGTACCCGATACTCTAGATGTATGGTTTGACTCAGGTGTAACACACTACTTTGTTGTTGATGCCAGAGACGACATCCCTGCATCTGCAGATTTGTATTTAGAGGGCTCAGACCAACATAGAGGTTGGTTTATGTCTTCATTGATGACATCTGTTGCCACAAAAGGTAAGGCCCCCTATAAACAAGTGTTAACACATGGTTTTACCGTTGATGGTGACGGTAAAAAAATGTCTAAATCTCTTGGTAATACTATTGCTCCACAGCATGTTACTGGAAAATTAGGGGCTGATATTTTACGTTTGTGGGTAGCTTCGACTGATTATCGTAGTGAGATTGCTGTCTCTGATGAAATTTTGAATCGTTCTGCAGATGCTTATCGCCGTATCCGCAATACCGCTCGCTTTTTATTAGCCAACTTAAACGGCTTTGACCCTAAGAAAGATCTGGTTGCCATTGAAGATATGGTTGAGTTAGATAAGTGGGTTATGGGTAGAGTGCACGATATTCAACAAGATATTATTGGCGCTTACGAAAAGTATGACATGCTAGTCGTTACACAAAAATTAATGCAATTTTGTTCAATAGAGTTAGGTAGCTTCTATTTAGATATCATTAAAGATAGACAGTATACAGCTAAGAGTGATAGCCATGCTCGTCGTTCATGTCAGAGCGCCTTGTATCATATTATTGAAGCCCTAGTTCGCTGGATGGCTCCGATTACTAGTTTTACTGCTCAAGAGTTATGGCAAGAAATGCCTTGGCAACAGGATGAGTTTGTATTTACTGGCAAATGGTATGAAGGCTTACAACAAGTTAAGCTCGACAGTGAGTTTGATAACGCTTTTTGGCAGCAAGTCTTAATAGTTAAAAATGAAGTTAACCGTTGTATTGAGGCCACGCGTAAAGAAGGTAATATTAAAGGGTCGTTACAGGCAGAAGTTACTTTATATGTTACCAGCGATTTATTTGCTGCTCTTAGTAAGTTAGAAGATGAATTACGTTTTGTCTTAATTACCTCTGGTGCTAGTGTAGTTGAAGTGAGT
Source organism: Paraglaciecola sp. (assembly GCF_039942875.1). Lineage (GTDB taxonomy): Bacteria > Pseudomonadota > Gammaproteobacteria > Enterobacterales > Alteromonadaceae > Paraglaciecola. The sequence continues at coordinate 242,163 of NZ_JBDVBQ010000026.1, read as the reverse complement.
GAGGCTCCTAAAGGGATAGCTGAGACTGAGTTACAAGGTCTATGGGTGAATGTAGCTGTATCTAGTGCTGAAAAGTGCAGTCGCTGTTGGCATCACAGAGAAGATGTGGGTCAAAATGCAGGCCACCCTGAGCTTTGTCTTCGTTGTGTAGATAATGTAGAAGGGGATGGTGAAAAACGCTCATATGCTTAATTTGTTTACACAAACAGGCTGGCGATTTTTATGGATTTCAGTTTTGGTAATTGGCTTAGACCAATTCACCAAAGCATTAGTATTAAAAAATATTGAGTTATATCAGGCGATTCAGATTTCCCCTTTTTTTAACTTAACTCACGTCTATAACTATGGTGCTGCTTTTAGCTTTTTGCATGATGCAAATGGCTGGCAGCGCTGGTTTTTTACAGTGATAGCTTTCACGGTCAGTGGCTTTGTTCTTTGGTGGCTAAAACAAACCACTAAGCCACACGTATTGGTACCCGTAGCTTTTAGTTTAATTATAGGTGGTGCTTTAGGGAATGCCTACGACCGTTTAGTACTGGGGTATGTGGTGGATTTTCTAGTGCTGTATTATCAGCAATGGCAGTGGCCAGCATTTAATATAGCGGATAGTGCGATATGCCTTGGAGCACTTTTATTGCTTATCGATATGTTCAAGAATAAAGAGGTAAAACATGACTGATCTAGGCAACAGTAGCATTACTCAAGGTAGCGAAGTCGTGCTACATTTTGATTTGAAGTTAGCTGATGGTTCCGCAGCAGATAGCACTAGGGTTAATGATAAACCTGCAAAGTTAGTGATGGGAGATGGGAGTTTAACAGCCAATTTTGAAGCTTGTTTGTTGGGGCTGAATACTGGCGATAAAAAATCTTTTACTTTAGAAGCAAACGACGCTTTTGGTCAGCCGAACCCAGATAATATTCATCATTTAGAGCGCAGTAAATTTAGTGCTGATACGCCTGCTGAAGAGGGAATGATTATCGCTTTTACCCAACCAGATGGAAGTGAATTGCCTGGTATTGTTAGGGAAGTAACTGGAGACTCAGTGACAGTTGATTTTAATCACCCATTAGCAGGACAAGTCATCACTTTTGATGTGGAAATATTGTCGGTTAGTTAAACGTTTTTGAGTTGATACTCACTTTTTTGATTATTTATTGAGGAATACAAATGCACATTCATTTGGCAAATCCAAGAGGATTTTGCGCTGGTGTTGATAGAGCGATAACTATAGTTGAGCGCGCCTTAGAAATGTTTCCTGCTCCTATTTTTGTGCGGCACGAAGTAGTCCACAATAAATTTGTAGTTGATGGTTTAAAAGAGCGCGGGGCCGTATTTGTTGATGAATTGTCAGAAGTGCCAGATGATTGTATTGTTATTTTTTCTGCTCATGGTGTATCTCAAGCAGTTAGGGTTGAAGCTGACTCTAGAGGCTTAAAAGTATTTGATGCAACTTGCCCTCTAGTAACAAAAGTACATATGGAAGTGATGCGAGCTAGCCAGAAAGGTATTGAATGTATCTTAATTGGTCATCACGGTCACCCAGAAGTAGAGGGTACTATGGGGCAATATGCTAATGCTGAAGGCGGGATTTACTTAGTCGAGTCTGCCGTTGATGTGGCTGATTTAACCGTTAAAAATGAGGCCGAGTTGTATTACTGTAGCCAAACCACTTTGTCTGTAGACGATACAGCTGATGTGATTGATGCTTTACGAGCGAAATTCCCAGCTATTAAGGGACCCCGTAAAGATGATATCTGTTATGCGACTCAAAATCGTCAAGATTCAGTTCGAGAGTTAGCGTCTGATTGTGATTTATTATTGGTGGTGGGCGCTCAAAATAGTTCAAATTCAAATCGCTTAAGAGAGTTAGCCGAAAAAATTGGTGCAAAAGCGCATTTGATCGCAGACGCTAACTGTATTCAGAAAGAATGGCTAGAAAATTCAATTAATATAGGTATCACTGCGGGCGCGTCAGCACCTGAAGTTTTAGTGCAAGGTGTAGTTGACAGATTAAAAGAGTGGGGAGCTACAAGTGCAACTGAAAGAGCTGGTAGAGAAGAAAATATTGAATTCGCTGTGCCAAAAGAGTTAAGAGTAAAACAAATAATTTAAAAATATAAGCGTTCTGCTAAAAGCATTCATTGGGTGTTTTTAGCATTGATTGGTCAATACTAAAATTTATACATTGGGTATCTTCAACTTGGCCGTTTATAGCTGTTGCGGTCAGTGTGTATTCTGTAGCAGATTCATTACTAACACTAAACTTGTAATACTCACTGACAGGCAAGACTAGCTCTGCTGTCGATGCGTAGCTAATATTTTCCAATCTGAATGCTTCTTGTTGAATCTTTAATTGCAACAACTGTGTAATGCCTACATCTCTCCTAGATACTAGTATTTGAGTGTTAAAAGAGGGGTAAGCTAATGTTGTTATTATGCCAATAATAACAACGACAAACATCAATTCTAATAAAGTCATCCCCTTTATTGAGCACTGTGAGGCATTTGTATTGGCCGAATTTGTTCTTAGGTAAGGTGACATTTCCGTTCCTTCGTTATGTCTTTTTCAAAAATTGCACTATTGTTGAATTAATGGAATGAATAAATTATAGGCTTATTTTTTATAAGCGCTAAGTATGGACGCTTGTTATGTACAAATATCAAGGTTTAACACTTCTCGAACTTCTAGTGACAATTTCAATACTTGCCTTATTAGTGACACTTGGGGTACCAAGTATTAATAGTGCTCAAAAGACATTGCAGTTAAAAGGTGCTGCTGAAACCTCCTATTTTGCTTTTCAGAAAGCTCGCTCGTTTGCCATTGCTAAAGGTGTAGATATCTCCATTTCATTTAGAGAAGGGGATGATTGGTGTGTCGCATTGAGTACCGCCGGAGAGTGTGATTGCCTGATCACTAAGCAGTGTATGGTTGATGATATCGACTATTCAGTCAATGCTAGTGATTATGGGTTTATTTCAATGCAGCAACTTAAGTTTGGAACATTGCAACTCACTACCTTTGATGCTGCCAGAGGCCTTTCAATGGGGCATGCGGGGTCTCTGGTTTTTTCAGATGGTCTCAATGAACTAAAACTTATCTTAAGCAATATGGGCAGAGTACGAATATGTTCTGTCAATAATGCTTGGGAAGGGTATGCCAAATGTTAAGTCAAAACTGTAAACAAAATGGTAATAGCTTAGTTGAATTAATGATCTCTATTGTTTTAGGGTTTGCATCAATGACAGCAATGTCATCTCTTGTTGGGCATGGAATTGCGTTAAATAGTCAATTAATGACCAAGTCTAGGTTGAATGCAGAAATAAATGCAGTATTGGCAGTGATAAGCCAAGATTTGGGAAGGGCTGGTTATCACGCTTTTACTAAAGAATTATTAGATGATCCAACCACATTTATTAACCCTTTCTACCAGTCAGTGGCTTTGTCTGAGTACAATAATGAGTCAGTTAATAGTTGTATTATCTTTGCCTATGACAGAAATAAAAATGGGAAATTAGATGTTGTAAATACAAACGAAAACTATGGTTACCGACTAAGAGATAATGCTATAGAAATGAGAATTGATGGCCTAGGGTGTGATAAAGGTGGCTGGCAAGATCTCACCGATTCTACACTTATTAAGGTCAATGCACTGAGTTTCGAAACAACTAAAATTGATGATAAATATATTGAACAAACTAGGGTAACCATCCAATTGGAGGCTGAGTTACTTAGTGATCCAGATCTCTCTCGTACCGCTGCAGTAAGTATCAGTATTAAAAATTATGATTAGTTGCTCAACTTCAAAAGCCTTATGTGGCTTAAGGTTGCAGCGCGGAGCAATTGTGTTATTAACCGTTACCTTGTTACTGGTCATTGTAAGCCTAGTAACACTCTATACGGGCAAGATTCAAAATTTTGAACATAAAATTCTTGTTAATGAACAAAGTCAAATATTAGCAAAAGCAAAGTCAGAGGAAGGCCTACAAAGAGTCATAGCTCTGTTCAATGCAGATAAAGGTCTTATTAAAAAAATATCAAATTCAGCAATAATTTCAGATGGGTTTATAGCTGTTTATGGAGCAGTAGAAACAATATCTAATAATAGAATATTGGTTAGTTTAACCTCCTATGGTACTTCTCCAGATGGCTTAGCTTCAGCACAAACGCAACAGCAAATTTTGATTTATCCATTAATGTTCAATGGTCTTATTTCACCACTTCTAGTGCAGGGAGGGGTAGTAAATGAAGGTGAAATTGAGATTGTAGCTAATCCGGACGGTTTAGGAGTAGGCCAGCCTCTGAGTATCTGGTCTGATCTTCCCATTGACTTTAAGTCCAGCGACCATCATTCCTGCTTAAAAAATGAATTCGATCAAGGGATATGTAGTACGTCAACTCTTTCAGATTACCTAATGCAAAATAATGATCTGGTAGAGTCTTCGATGACTTTTCCAGCTAGTTTGTCAGAGTATCTTTTTAATATCGAAACAACAGACTTGTCTGAACTAAAATCAGAAGCGAAATTTGTTTTTTCTGGGTGTGAGCAGCTTACAAATATAAGCTACGGCTTTATATGGATAGAGGGGGATTGTGAAGTAGATTTCAATATCAAAGTAGGTAGCCCTTCAGAACCTGTTGTATTGGTTGTAATGGATGGCGATATTAATTTATTGGATGATGCAATTGTATATGGCCTAGTGTGCTCTTTTCGTTCAAATTACTCAGCTCTGAGTTTATCGGTGAATATGCATTCAGGGGCATTTATAAGTGGAGGACTTGCATCTAACCATGCTCTGGGACTCCATAATACTACTATTCGTGTTGTTTATGATGATCAGGTTGCAAATACACTAGTCACTTTAGATAGTTTGCAAATGTTAGCTAAAGTCCCAGGTAGTTGGAGCAATTTTTAGAGTATCTATTATGTTCAATCAAAAGGGATTTTCTTTGGTAGAAGTACTGGTTGCGTCACTTGTGATTGTTATTGGGGTGACAGGCTATGTTACGTTACAAAGTCAATATGTGGTTGCCAACTCCAATTTAAGTTTACGAAGTATAGCGATTCGGCTAGCAGCAGATAAACTTTCTGATCTTCAATTTTTTGAGCAACTAGATGGCTCAAGTTTCAGTTATGCGATTATAGGTGACAATACCGGTGGTACCATCCCGTTTGGAGACAGAGATATTTTTTTATCAGCTAATGTGGCACAGACTCATTCCTTTACTATTAGCTGGCAGGTAAGTGAATACTTTTATATTGATAGTGACTTTGACGGCCTGTGCGATATGTGGGTGAAAAGTGGTGAACTGGGCTACCCAGATCCTGAGCCTCAGTATTCAGACATGAAATCTATCAATGTAACTATAGAGTGGACGGACTTGGGTGGGTCACAAAAAATATTCTTACTGTCTGGAGCGGTGATCCCTATTGCAATGGGAAATAGCTTTCAAGTTTTATACAGAGCTTCTAGTTCGACTTCAGTCCCATAGCTCATTAATTGAGAAAATCCCCCCTTCTTTGCTATGTTTATTACTTAGGATAAATTTTGGTTAAATCAAATTTTATACCTTTAGACGACACCTCATAACTTAAATTTAAAAATATTAGATAACATAGTTTAAGTGAGACAGGGTATGCATGCCTTTTATTTTAATTTGAGAGTGGACTGTGAAAAACAAACAAGCGACATATTCAAAACATGCTCAATATGGGCTTGGTATGATCGAAGTGCTAGTGACTTTGTTCATACTATCTGTTGGCTTGTTAGGTGTCGCATACTTGCAATTTGTTGGCTCTTTTACTAATTCAGAAGCGTTGAGCCGCTCCCAGTCTGTTTTGGTTGCACAACAATTGACAGAGAGATTGCGGGCTAATGCTACGTTTTCTGCGGTAGGAAATGGGTTGATTGTTGACAACACCTATTTCGATGAAGATATCTACAACTTTTCGACCTTGAGTTGTACCTCTGGGCTTCCCCATGAGTGTTACTGTTTAGAGCGGCCATCAGCTATTCCAAACTGCAATGATAACACTTGTTCAGAAGCTGAAGTAGCTGAGTTTGATGGCTATGAAGTTTCATGCTCTGCTGTAGCGGCTAATCCAGATTTAGAGATATCTTTAAGCTGTGAAGATAATAATAATGGTGATGCGGTCGCATGTAGTGTGGGTTCTAAACATATAGTGAAATTAACTTGGCCTGTTGAAAACTGGCAAAACATTGAACGCACGGTTAATAGTGACTGTAATGCTAACAAAAGTACCCCGCATGATTGTGTCTTGATAGAGGTGACATTGTGATGGGGAGACGAAAGCAATCGGGTTTTACTTTAATTGAGTTAATGATTGCTCTTGTTCTCGGCTTAATTATATCTTCATCTATTATTCAAGTAATGGTAAGCAACAATATGACAGAGCGTTTAAATAGGGCTATAGGCTCTGCTCAAGAGAATGGTCGTTTTATTATTTCTAGGATGCGAAATGAGTTATTGATGACGGGGCGTTATGACACGTTACAACCCAACCTCAACACTGACGTAGATACGATAGTCGAATCTGCTTTTGTGCTAAATAATCCCGTGCCTGTGGTTGGAGATTTTACAAATGCAGCAACAAAAGGTTCGATTGAAGGAGCAAATGGATCCAATGACATTCTAATGGTTGGCTTTCAAGGGTTGGAAGACTGTCATGGAAATAAGCATAGTTATCTAGCTGACGAAGAATTTTATGTTGTTAACGAATATTTTGTTGAGGACGCTACTTTAAAATGCCGGGGATACGACGGCAGAGTTTTAAGAGGCCTGAAAGGGGCTGTATCGACAAATGATCCCTATGCTATTTTAGATGACGTATACAGCTTTCAAGTACAATATGGCATCACAGATACTTTAGCCTCACAAGATAATTCAGCACGGCCTGTTAAATTTATTGACGCTGACACATTAGCAGCGGAAAAAGCCGCAGGCGCGCAAGTTGTTGCTATTCGCTTAGCCATTTTGTTGAAAGCCGACTCAGAAGTGTTAATTGACCCCGTTCCTTTCTTCAAATTATTTAATGAAGATTCAATACAACCTTCAGAGCAGAGGCTTTATAAACAATTTGAAACCACTATCACCTTGCGTAATAGCAAAAACTTTATTCGAAGTAGAAATATATGAATTATTTATCCCTTAAAAAACAGTCTGGCATGGTCATGGTTTTTGCTCTTTTAATACTAATGAGTATGACCATTTTGGGCGTTTCTTCAGTTTCAAGCAGTTTAATGCAGAGTAAAATGGCTTCATCTATGCAAAGTCGCTCTCTAGCCTTTGATGCAGCAGAATCGGCTATCGCTGGCGTTATGTTTGAGTCAGAAGATGAAGTTATTCTCAGTGATGATGATTTAAATGATCCTCTCTCAGAGGCTCGGTCTGGGGTACCTCTTGATTTAGACGTTCAAGAATTGAGTTGCTTTGAAGATGCCACATGGACTAATAGAAGCCTCACAAAAGATGGCCTAACTCAAGGTCAACAACATGTTGCTCAAGGTAATTACTCTGATTCTCCTAATGTAAATAGTTGGTCTAGGGCTGCCTTTGTAAGGGAGCAACCTTGTGTTGGCTCTAGCAATGTCATAGGTGGCAGTAACATTAGTTGCCATGTATTTATAGTCAAAGGATGCGGGCAGCTAGAAGACAGTAATTATGCAGTGGCAAATTCTGTAAACGCATCTGTTTTTGCTCCGGCAACTAACTAAGTGGAAAACAATATGACCTTTAATAAAATATTCAGAGTTGTGTTGTTAACATGCTCATTATGCTCTTTTATAACCCTAGCGGATGACTTAGAAATTTATTTAGGTACCGCCGGAAGTGAGGTTACTTACGACCCAAATGTTTTGTTTATAATGGATACGTCGGGCAGTATGACTGGTAAAGATGGAACCACCGAAACTAGGATGTTGCGGGTTCAGAATGCCCTCAAAGAAACCCTTAACTCAGTGACGAATATTAATGCTGGTTTAATGCGTTTTTCAGATTACGGCGGACCGGTTTTATATCCGGTTAGACCTATTGATGATCCTGTATCTCCAGAAATAATTACGTCAATCATACAAGGCACTGATGATGCTTATGAGTTATCTTCATATGTTGATACAAGCAATGACACCTTAAAAATGTCTGAAGGCTTAAACAAAGTTACTTTGGGTTTAAGATTTCAAGCTCTTAATATCCCTACTGGTGCAACCATTACCAATACATATATTCGATTCAACTCTGAGAATTTTGATAGTAGTGCCACTAATCTAACATTCAGTGGAGAACTGACGGGAGATTCAACGACCTTTACTACAGCAAACAATGATATCTCTGATCGTACAAAAACCAGTAGCTCAGTTTTATGGGAAAATGACAATGATTGGCCCGTTTCGGGTGAAACCATTTCAAGTCCAGACTTGAGCAGTGTGATACAGGAAATTGTAAATCAGTCTGATTGGTGCGGAGGTAACTCTTTAAATATTATTGTGGAAGGGGAGGGGCTTACTTCAAGTAGTGCAAGATTATCAACTGCTTTTGAAGAAGGAAATGGTCTAGGACCTCAGTTAGTGGTGGTCTACGACGACGACACGGCAACAGGTTGTGTAAAAGGTAGCTTAAGCTATCAAGTCGCTTCACAAGATAATAACGCTGAAGAGCGTAATGACGGTTATGAGTCAACAGGAACCGAGCTTACATTTAAATCAAGTTCCAACGCATATGCTGCAGTTCGCTTTAATAATGTAGCTCTGCCACAAGGAGCGACTATTTCGAATGCCTACCTCGAGTTTACGGCTTATCAAACTAGCTCTTCAACTACTGCAAGTTTCAATATATCCGGTGCAGATGAGGACGACCCTAGTAGCTTTAATAGCTACTCTAGGTACCTATTAAAAAATAAAAGTAAAACGGCACCGGTAGCTTGGACAAATATTTCCAAGTGGACAAAAAATTATAGTTATCAGAGCCCTTCTGTATCCTCAATTGTCGAAACTATTGTAAGTCGTTCAGGCTGGGAGTCTGGCAATGACATGGTATTTATTTTTTCTGACTTCGTTGGAACGCGAGGTGGGTATACCTACAATGGTAAACCTTCTGGCACAGTTCGTTTAATTATAGAATATGAAGGAGCTGCTACACCAGGAAGTACCTCCACTGTGCGAGAATATCTAATTAGTCAGGTAGACTCACTTGCCGCCAGTGGTTTCACTCCAATCGTCGATACCTTATATGAGGCGGCTAGTTATTACGGTGGCTTAGATGTTTATTATGGTTTAACCAGAGGCCAAAGTAGTGTTTCTACAACCGTGAGGAAAAATACTAGGGTAAGCCACCGTCTTTCATACACTGGTAGTGATTCAGTTTTACCTAATGGATGTAGTGAAGATAACCTCAGTAGTAGTGATTGTGTAAATGAATATATTCCTAGTGGCGCTCAATACATCAGCCCAGTAGTTGATAAAGTATGTCAAACTAATAATCACATTGTATTGCTGTCAGACGGTGTCGCTAACTACAATCATAGTGTGGGTGAAATTGAGTCCTTATTAGGACAGTCATGCTCTGGTAGTGGCGGTGAAGAGTGTGGAGTCGACCTTGTAAAAAACATTGGTGACGGCGATGACTCTAAAATTGAAACAAGAGTGTTCACCCATACCATTGGTTTTGCTGCTAGTAACACGGCAAATGACTTTTTGAGTGACCTAGCACTGTATGGCAATGGGGATTTTTATACAGCTGATAACACTGAAGATTTGGTCACTGTTTTTCAATCCATTTTAAAGACTGTAAAAGATGTTAATGCTACCTTCGTTTCGCCAGGTGTAGCTGTAAACCAATTAAATAGGCTAACTCATAATGACGAATTGTATTTTGCTTTGTTTAAACCGGCAGAAGGATCTTTATGGCCAGGTAATGTAAAACGTTATCGCTTAGATGGCTCAGATATACTCGATAAAAATGGCTTGAATGCTGTTGATAGTGTCACAGGCTTTTTCAACGATAGTGCACATAGTTATTGGTCACTATTGGAAGATGGTAATGATGTACGTGAAGGTGGTACGGCTGCACAAATGGACCTACCAAGAAATGTATATACCTTTGAAGATACCGGTACCATAGTTAAAACTACCAATGTGCTAGATGAAGACAATAGTGATATTACTATTGATGATTTGGCCGTAGCAACAACGGCAGATCCAGAGGAAACCCGTGAAGTATTATTGAAGTGGGCTAGGGGAGTTGATGTCAAAGACGATGACAATGACGGTAGCGCTACTGACGCTCGTCTATCTATGGGCGACCCTATTCATTCTCAGCCTGTAATTGTCAACTACTCGACTACGGATAGTGCAGTGTTAGTAGCGACTAATCATGGTTTTTTGCACTCATTTGACCCTGATACAGGCGAAGAAAATTTTGCTGTTATCCCCAAAGAACTATTAATAAATTTGTATGATCTATACCAAGACTCATCAACGTTTAGTCATATATATGGCTTAGATGGCGACATGGTATTACGTACAGAAGGTTCAAATATATATTTGTATGTTGGAATGCGTCGTGGTGGTGACAATTACTATGCGTTCGATATCACAAACAAAACCTCACCAAAGCTACTATTCAAAATTGATGGTGGGGTCGGCGACTTTGCTAATTTAGGTCAAACCTGGTCTAAACCTACAGTGACTCAAATTAAAGTTGGATCGGCCACAAAGAATGTTCTGATATTTGGTGGTGGCTACGACGAAGACCAAGACAGCAAAGCGGTCCGAAGTGCTGATTCAGTAGGTAATTCTGTATTTATAGTCGATGCTGATAGCGGTGATTTGATTTGGTCAGCAGGCAAGCAAGACGCCGACTTAATCTTAGATGATATGCAGTATAGTATCCCTGCTAGAATTTCTGTTATTGATAGAAACAACGATGGATTGGCTGATCATATGTATGTGGTCGATACCGGTGGACAGTTATTTAGACTGGATATTATGAACGGAGAGTCCGCAAGTGACTTAGTTAGTGGTAGCTTACTCGCTGACTTTGGTGGCGATACTGAAGAAGACAATAGGCGCTTCTATTATGGTCCCGATGTAGCTGAAATTAATATTAGCTCTGATTTATATTACGCGGTTACCCTAGGGTCTGGTTACCGGGCTCACCCATTGGATGATGTTATTAATGACCATTTTTACATGGTAAAAGACACAGGGATTTTTAATTTTGATGAAGATGGATATTATACTTATCCAAATGCAGCATTTGGATTAAGTGATTTATATGATGCAACAGACCACTTGCTTACCTCCTCCGACTCAGCTGCACAGCAATTGGCTACAGATGAGTTTGCGGAATTAGATGGTTGGTATATACGATTGGATACGGGGGGAGAGAAAGTACTAGCGTCTCCATTGATACTCGATTACCAAGTAATATTTACCACTTATTTACCCGCTACCGCTAGTGAAAGTTCATGTGCACCACCAACAGGTAACAGCAGAGCCTACTTGGTTGAGCTCATTAATGGTAACGCTGTAGTCGACCTCAATGATGATACGTATACAGAACATGAAGATAGGTATGCACTACTGAAGCAAACAGGTATCGCTCCAGAAACAAAAATATTAATAGAAGATATTATCAATCCCGTTATTTGTTTAGGCACTGAGTGTGCATCCACTGTGATTGAGCTAGACGAAGATGGCAATCAAGTTGAGTGTGGTTCAGATTTCGAGTGCCTAGCAGAAAATATATATAGCAACTTTGAAAGAGTGCAACAAAGCAGCTGGAAAACAGAGACAGAAAGAGAGTGATTAATAAAATGAGATTAAATAACAAACAAAAGCACAAAGGTTTTACCTTAGTAGAGCTGATGATTACAGTCGCAATTGTTGGGATCATTACCGCCATTGCGTTTCCAAGTTATCAAGGCTTTATTAAAAGTACCAACCGAGGTGCAGCGCAAGCTGATTTAATGAGTTTAGCATCAGCTCTTGAAAGGCATAAAGCAGCATCATTTACCTACAAAGCGGCGGCAGAGTCATCTGCTGATACAGGTAAGCCAGAGATTTTTCATCAACATTCACCATCTAATGAACCTTACGATGACCGTCAGTATGACTTATATATCAGTGAAGCAAGTGGCAGTGCATATGTTATTGAAGCTCGGCCTGTTACAGGTAGCCTTCAAGCATCAGATGGCAAGCTTGCGTTTTATAGTGATGGCAGGAGAGCGTGGGACGAAAACAATAATGGTAGTATTGGTAGTGATGAATATTGTTGGAATTGTTAACTGACAAAAGTACTAATTTTTAGCTGTGGATAGCTTTAACGCGACCCACAGCACCATCTTCAAGTTTGACTTTTATTCCATGGGGGTGTTGTGGTGAATTTGTTAATATTCTTGCTACATAACCTTCTGTTAACTTGCCACTGCTTTGATCTTGTTTCATAACAATAGAAACCATATCACCTATTTTTATATTTGCACGTTTATTACCTTCCATTTATATACCCCTTTAATCGTCGCTTGTTTTATCTTTAAATTCGCACAGATCTTCTATGATACAACTACCACAGCGCGGTTTACGAGCAACGCAGGCATAGCGACCGTGCAGTATAAGCCAATGGTGTACATCCACTTTAAATTCTGTAGGAACAACCTTAAGCAGTTTCTGTTCTATTAAATCTACGTTTTTGCCCATGGCGAACTTGGTTCGATTAGATATGCGATAAATATGCGTATCTACCGTAATAGTAGGCCAGCCAAAAGAAAAGAAAGATAGCTGGAAAATGGACTACCTATTGGTAATATTTAGCGATTTTCTTCAATGTTTCCAGTTTATTAACATAGTTGAATCATTCAGAGTAAACCGTGGGAATGAAATTATTTTATTCGACACTCAAGACTTGTTGTTATTTCTTTCTATTGTTTGGCTCCATTGCTTTGGAGCTTGACCGTACATTCTTTTAAAATCTCGACTAAATTGCGATGAACTAACATAGCCGACTTCCATGGCTGCGACATTAACATTTCTCCCTTCAGCAATTTTCATGGCGGCGTTGTTAAGTCTCATAGATTTAACAAATTGGATAGGTGACATATTCGTAGCTTGTTTGAATTTACGATGGAACACCGCGCGACTCATACCGACCTGGTGCGCTAGGTTTTCGATTGTTACAGACTCGTTTAGGTTAGAAGACAGCAATTCAATCGAACGAGCAATTTCGTTTCCTACTCCAAATGAGCGTCTGACCGCGTAGCCTGAATCTCCTTTTAATATTGCATAGTAAAGCTCTCGTATACGGCTACTACCAAGTATTGCTATATCTGTAGGACTTTTTTCTAACATTATTAGCCGATATAGAGCGTCAGTGAACGCCTCATCCCAATTAGCTGTGGATATGCCCTGCGGATGCACAGACTCTTTGACTTTGTATGTCACGCCAGTAGCACTTTCCAATTCAATGGTTAACTCAGTCATCACTCTAGCATTTAAAGATATGTACACACCCATAAGAGGGTTATCAGGAGAAGCTTCTGGGGTACCAGCTTCTATCGGCATAGACATAGTGCAGCAAATATATCTATTTTTATCATAGTAATGTTTATTGCCATTCCAAATGGCTTCTTTTCCACCACTGACTATTGCCGTAATAGATGGTTCGTATAGTGCGGGAGCACAGCGAATTGGCTCCGTTATTTTAAACAATTGCACGCCACTAATTCGGGTTTCTATCATGCCACTTTGGCCTACTTTTGTGTCAATGAGCTGTTTAATTAACTCTTTACTCATGTGAATTGCCTGCACTCCTATGAAATTATCTTCAAATTAACCAGATGAGCATCAAAAATCAACATGATGATACAAATAGGCAATTTTTAGAGATTATTCCGCCTATTTAGTCCTAAGCAAAGAGATTATATTAGCTTCATAAAATAATTTGAATTTTGAACCAGCAGGTGCTTTAGCTATTACTGGTTTAACTAATACTGAAGGTGATTTATGACTACTACGAATCAATTTGGTCCGAATGGTTGGACCCCAGAGCGTATCGACTCACTTACCGGCAAGACCTTTGTGATCACTGGTGCAAATACTGGAGCAGGTTTTCAAGCCACACGTATCTTGTTGTCTAAGGGCGCTATTGTGGTGATGTTAAACCGCAACCCAAGTAAATCAGAAGCTGCAATCGCAGAGCTTAAAAAGGAATTTGGTGATGCTGCCGCAGTCAGTTATATACGAATGGATTTAGCAGAGCTAGCCTCTATTAGACAAGCGTCAGAGCAAGTAATAGCGCAAGTCCCTAAAATTGATGCGCTTATGTGTAACGGCGCTATCGCACAGATCTCTACCCAGCAATTAACGGTAGATGGATTTGAAAGCCAACTAGGGGTAAATCATTACGGCCATTTCTTATTGTGCGGTTTACTTTTTGATCGCATCGAAGCATCACAGGGCAGAATTGTGGTGGTGTCGAGTGAAGGCCATAAAATGGGGATAAGAGGCATTCAGTTTGACGATATGAATTGGGATAAAAATTATCATCCAAATAAAGTGTATAGCCAAAGTAAACTTGCCCAAATGATGTTTGCTTATGAATTACAAGATAAGGTCAAAGCTGCAGGTAAAAATGTCAAAGTTTACGTTTGTCACCCTGGGGCATCTAACACCTCCCTGATCAGAGAAAGCGCCAGCTTTATGACCAGAATATCTTGGTCATTCATGGTTAAGATAGGCATTGCGCAATCTGCAGAAAAAGGCGCTTACCCAGAAGTGATGTGTGCAACCGAAGATAGCTTAAAGGAGCGTGCTTATTACGGCCCAACTGGGTTTATGAATTTCGGAGGCCCAGTAGGAGAAGGCAAACTTGAGTCATTTGTATTAAACAAAGAGCTATTAACCAAGTTATGGGCGCTATCTGAAAAAGAAACATCTATTTATTGGCCCTTCTAATTCAATCTATTATGTTTGGCAAAAATTATGAAAACATTAATCTTTATTTTGGGGATAGGTATGTTAACTCCTATAACGTCATCAGCTAATGACGAAAATAACCTTAAGAGTAGCGCACAAGACGTTAGTCAAAACGCTAACCAAAAAACAGTTCAAGATATTGACGGTAACACTTATCGCACAGTGAAAATTGGCGAGCAAATCTGGTTAGCTGAAAACTTAAGAGTCACTAAATATCAAGATGGAACTAAGATTAATACTGGTTTTATTCCCAATGATAAAGAAGAAAATCTATTAAAACATGGCCGACTCTACGGTTGGCACGATGTTGTGGATGAGCGAAACATTTGCCCAGTTGGCTGGCGAATAGCATCAGATGATGATTGGAAAGCCTTGGAAAGAAGTATTGGTATATCTGAGTCTGAACTAAATACACACGGCTGGAGAGGTGAAAATGATATTGCCATTACACTTAAAGCAGAGCAACCAGCCACAATTTTTAAACGTTTTGATCAGTCACAGGTAAACAAATATCAATTCTCAGCTAGCCCAGCGGGTGTCAAAATTGGCAATTGGTATCTGACACAAGGTATGTATACAGAATTTTGGACCGGCAGCTCTGCCACTGAAAAACAAGCCTACGCTAGAACCCTTGCTTATTCCTGCTGGAATACACACAAGGGAGAAATTCGCCGGGAAAAGCTAAACAAGAATTACATGTTTTCTGTAAGATGCGTGAAAAATTAGAGCCAATAATGAGAAAGAGCATAGTTACCAGCATTCTATTTTTTCTAAGCCTGCAATTAGCTGGCTGTGCCAGCTCTGCTGCAAGCTTACCTACCTACAAACCAGATGATGAGCTTGTAGTGCTAGCGCATGGGCTAGGGAGAAGCGACTGGGCAATGTGGCGTTTTGCACAACGATTAAAAGATGCTGGCTATAAAGTCTGTAGCTTGGATTATCAGAGTATCGGTGTAAGTGTTGCTGAGGTATTGACAGAAACAAGCACCCAAATCGACGCATGTATTTTAAACGCCCCAAAGGTGCATTTTGTGGGGCACTCCCTTGGCGGTTTGGTTATTAGAGCTTACCTACAAAATAAAACTCACAAGTTACAAAAAGCTAAAATTGGCGAAGTTGTACTCATTGGTACCCCCAATAAAGGCAGTGAGTTGGCAGATCATTTAAACGACTCATGGTTAATGGAAATTGGGGGCGGCATAAGTCGCGCATTGGTTACTGGGACTCGCAGCTTAGGCAACAACTTGAATGCCTTAGATGTGAATATCGGAGTAATTGCTGGAACAAAATCATTTGCCCTAACCAATGCAAACTTTACAGGCCCAAATGATGGATTAGTTTCGGTGGCGTCAACCAAGCTAGATACCATGAGTGATTTCATTACCATTGAAGTGAGTCATTCTATGATGCGTTATAACCAAGAAGTTGCCCAGCAAACCATTTACTTTTTGCAAAAAGGAATGTTTAAGCATTAATGAGTGATTTAATAATATTTCAGATCGGATTAGTTACATTTGTTTAGGTAAAACAACTTACTTAATATTAGAGATATTTTATCGCTTACTCTGTTTTATCTTTTAATTCACACAAGTCTTCAATAACACATGCGCCACAGCGCGGTTGACGGGCCATACAAATGTATCTGTCATCTAGTATCAACCAATCATGCACGTCCACTTTAAATTCAGCCGGTACCACTTTAAGCTGTTTCTGTTCAGCTAAATCGACGTTTTTGCCCATGGCGATCTTAATGCGGTTGGAAACACTGAATATATGTGTATCTACCACAATGGTAGGCCAGCAAAGCACAAGGAAGGTAGAGGTTATTTCTAAGCGTTTAATATGATTACATTTGAGTATTTGCAAACAATATTTTGAATGGGTTCATTCTGATACGTAGTGATATGTACTAGTTTCAAAGCTTGAGTTCTGAGAAGGCATTCCAAATTTCAGTCGCTACTGGACCAAGCATTTTTGATTTATTTTTTATCAAATAAAATGGAAATGTACTTGAACATTTTTTATCTGCGACCCTAATTTTCTGTAAGGCTCCCGAAGCTAATTGATTAGAAATGAAGTGTTCAGGCAACATTCCCCAACCTAGACTATGGGATATGAGTTTATGCTTCGCTTCAAAGCTGTGAAATTGATAATCTTGAGAGAAAATGATGAAAAAAATATTACTTTGGGTGCCGCTGGTACTACTTGGATTGGTAATGATTTTGGCTGGTGGAGCCAAATTAGCTGGTTTACCGGAGGTACACGCTAGTTTTGCAAAAATGGGGTTGCCACAGTGGTTTGGATATTTTATTGGGCTGGCTGAGTTACTCGCTGGTATTGCAATGTTTGTCCGCAAGTGGACCACACTGGCCGCGACTGGAGTCATTCCAGTAATGATTGGTGCTGTTTACTATCATATTGCTTATGAAGAACCTTCAGCAATTCCTGCTCTGATATTTATCGCTTTGGCAGTTTAGCCCTTTAAAAGCAAACGATTAACTAATCTACTTTATCTTTAAATTCACACAAATCTTCGATAATGCAAGAACCACAGCGTGGTTTACGGGCAACGCATGTATAACGCCCATGAAGAATAAGCCAATGATGAACGTCAACTTTAAACTCAGTAGGCACCACTTTCAGTAGCTTTTGTTCTACTAAATCGACGTTTTTACCCATAGCGAATTTAGTGCGGTTAGATACTCTGAATATGTGAGTGTCTACGGCAATTGTAGGCCAACCGAATGCAGTATTGAGTACTACGTTTGCAGTTTTGCGACCAACCCCAGGTAGTGCTTCCAGGGCTTCTCTATTTTCGGGTACTTCACCACCATGTAAGTCTACTAACATTTGGCAGGTTTTCATGGTGTTGACGGCTTTAGTATTAAACAAGCCTATAGTTTTGATATAGCTTTTTAGCCCTTCTAAGCCTAAATCTAATATGGCTTGTGGCGTATTGGCAACGGGATAAAGTTTGTCAGTCGCTTTATTCACCCCAACGTCCGTTGCTTGGGCTGATAACAAGACTGCTATTAGTAATTCAAAGGGGGATGAAAAGTTTAACTCTGTAGTGGGGTGAGGGTTAGCATTCCTTAATCGAGTCAAAATCTCTAAGCGTTTTTCTTTATTCATTATGTTTGGTCTTATGTTCTTTGGGCTGGTGATTTAACTTTCTGTTGTTACTCTAGCCCGCTCGACTACTTTAGTTTCTTTATTAGCTGCAAAGAGGTTTTCCATATGGCTATCAAGTACATTTTTTAAGGCGATTAACAAACCCATACCTAGGAACGCCCCTGGTGGCAAAATAGCTAATAAAAATGGACTATCTGTTTCAAACACGGTGACTTTTAAGCTGGTGGCCCAATTCCCTAAAAGTAAGTTTGCACCATCAAACAATGTACCGTAACCCAATAGTTCACGAAATCCGCCTAATAGAACTAAAACTAAGGTAAATCCCATCCCCATCATGAAACCATCAAAAGCTGATTTGCCTATGGTATTTTTAGATGCATAGGCTTCCGCTCGTCCGATAATGGCGCAGTTCGTAACGATAAGTGGGATAAATATGCCTAAAGCTTGATATAATTTAAAAGTGTATGCGTTCATTAAGAGTTGCACTATGGTTACAAATGCAGCAATTATCATCACAAAAATAGGGATCCGAATTTCGTTAGGGACCCAGTTTCGTATAATGGATACACAAGTATTTGAGCCAATTAACACTAAGGTCGTCGCAAGCCCTAAACCCAAACCATTGGTTAGCGTTGCTGTAACCGCTAGTAACGGACATAGGCCAAGTAATTGCACCAAGGCGGGGTTGTTTTTCCAAAGACCTTGCCAAGTTAACTCTTTAAGCTCATTCATCGTTAGAAACCTTTTGACTTCTCTGCTGGGTAATTGAGCAGCCATTTATTTCGCTTGAAATATCTACTTGATTAGCGAGGTAATATTCGACGCTCTTTTTAACTGCATTAACAACTGCTCTTGGGGAGATAGTTGCTCCTGTAAATTGATCAAATTGCCCACCGTCTTTTTTAACAGCCCAATTAGACAGTAAGGCGTCTGAATAGATCTTGTCATTAAAAGATAATACCCAGTCATTTATTCGTAAATCTATTTTATCACCTAAACCTGGCGTTTCTTTGTGCTTGATTACGCGAACGCCAGTTACCAAAGCTTCACCTGGGACTGATGCTGTTTTTACGCCGACCAATAACTCTATTTTTCCGCTATATCCATCAGGCGCAGTAGTCTCAATGGCTACTGCGGTAGGCTCACCTTTTAGTGTTGCTCGATAGATGTGCTTTGGTAACTTATCACCGAGTAAAGGTGCTGAACTTACAATAACGCAATCAAACTGTATCTGGTTATCATAAGAGCCTTTGTCTATTACTGCATTTAGCGTATCTAATAATTTCTTTTGTTTTTGAGCCGCTATTTGTTCTACTGTCCCAAAATAAGTAATTGATATTAATGCCGTGGTAACAAGGGCGAAGACGGCTAAAATAATGCCATTTTTCCCCATAGAATCCTTGATAGAGGTGGGTGTTTCTGGCTGTTGCTCTACTTGTTCGCTTTCATGCTCACTCATCGTTTATTCTCTGTTTATTCGTCTTAGTAGGGCTGTGACCATAGGTACGAGGTCGGGTGTAATAGTCAATAAGTGGCACAGCCATATTCATTATCAATACGGCAAAAGCGATAGCATCTGGGTATCCGCCCCAAGTGCGAATAACGTAAACCCAAAAGCCAATTGCGGCCCCAAATACCAATCTACCTTTATTGGTAGTGCAGGCTGATACCGGGTCTGTGGCAATAAAAAATGCACCAATAATGATACTGCCATTTAAAATGTGAAATATGCCAGAAGGGTAAATATCAGCATCAAAAATTGACATAATAACGGCACAAATTAAAGTTGCGGCCAACATACCCCCGGGTATATGCCAGTTAATAACTTTTTGCTTGATAAGATATAAACCGCCTAATAAATACCCTAGACTTATCCAACTAGACGCCACACCTAAACCAGGAATTAAGCTATCAAAAATTGGCAACTCTATACTTTCTGAGTAGGTTAGGTTCTGTGCTATGGCTGTTTTTGCTGTATCTAATGGCGTTGCCATGGTGACACCATCATAATTAGTTTTCAATTGCGCAATGCTAAACCCATCCACACTAAAGCCTGTAAAAATAACATATAAGGCATCATGAAAATTGTGACCATACTGTGCTAGCCCTGTAGGTGGCAGCCACTGAGTCATTTGTACAGGAAAAGAAATAAGCAACATTACGTAGCCAGCCATCGCGGGATTAAATACATTAAACCCTAAGCCTCCATATAGCTGTTTTACTATGGCAATAGCAAAAAAGCTGCCTAATACTACTACCCACCAAGGTGCAAAAGGGGGGATACTAATCGCCAACAGCACAGCTGTTAATATTGCACTATAGTCTTTAATCGCACTTTCAAAATCTTTCTTACGTAACTCCAAAATGGCTGCTTCTGTCACCACTACGGTAATAATGGCTAACATTACTTGAACTAGGGTGCCCCATCCAAAGAACCACGTTTGTAATAATACTCCGGGTAATAAGGCTAAGATAACCATTCGCATTACCTGCCCGGTGTTTCTGCGGACATGTTGGTGCGGAGAGCTGGTTAATTTAAAATTCATGATTTATCGTCTTCTGTATTCTGTGAAGCATCTTTTGCGGCCTTTTTTGCTTTTGCTTTTGCCACAGCTGCTGCAATTCTTTGCTTTTTCTGATCTAGCTCTTGTGACTCATTATTGTCTTTGTCTAAGGACTGAGGTGTATCTTGTATAGTAGTTACGTCATCCGCTAATACTTGGCTTGAATTTGCGGCAAGTTTTTTAGCTTTGGCTTTAGCCACAGCGGCGGCTACACGCTGTTTTTTCAGTGCTAAATTTTCAGCTTGGCTATTGTCTGATTGTGTCTCTTTTTCCACAGCACCATTAGCGTTATCAGAGTACTCAATGCTAGTCTGGGCTTCTTTTTCTGCTTGTTGTTGAGCTATCTTTTTAGCTTTGGCTTTAGCGATAGCAGCGGCTACCTTGGCTTTTTTATCTATTGCCGGTTTTTCTGTATTGTCTAAGGTATCGGCTACATCTGCATCTTGACGCGTTACTTTATTGTCAGCTGAATCAGTATCACTGATTTCAGCTGGTTTTAAGTTGGCGGTTGCTGACTCAGTTTGCTGTAGCGCTTTTTGTGCCGCTTCTTTTTTAGCCTTGGCTCTGGCAATGGCTGCTTGGACTCTCTCGTTAGAACTAGCTTTGGTTCCATTATTCTCGTTGGTTTGGGGGTGTTTTGCAGGCTCGTCAGCATTACTCATATCTTTAGCTGTCGCTTCTTTTTTGGCTTTGGCCCTTGCTAAAGCAGCTGCAATTTTATCTTTTGCGGTATTACCACTATCAGACATTGCTTGTTTTCGGGCTTCAGCCGCTAAGCGATGTTTTTCATCTCTCGCTTCTTGTTCTGCTATTAATCTAGCTGCTCGTTTTTCAAAGCGCTCTCTTGCTTTGTCTGCTTTGACCTTTTCGTCTTGCTCTAACTTAATCTCAGATTTAGCTACTCGATAATAATGAACAAGAGGAATATCACTTGGGCAAACATAGGCACATGCACCACATTCAATACAATCAAATAAATTGTAATCTTGAGCTTTGTCTAACTCTTTTCCTTTAGCATGCCAAAATAACTGTTGAGGGAGTAAATTTGCAGGGCAAACATCAGCGCAAGCGCCACATCTTATACAGGCTTGCTCTTTTCGTGTTTGGCTTTCTTTGGTGTCGGGTAACAGAATACAGTTTGTGGTTTTAACTACAGGTACACTTTCATTCGTGATGCTAAAACCCATCATAGGGCCACCCATGATGGCTTGAGGTTGTTTTTGAGCTTTACTATTGTAATTTGCTTCATTAAACAAATGTGAAACAGGGGTGCCAATCGGGACCCAAAAGTTTCCAGGTGTTTCGACTGCTCCACCAGTTACTGTTACCACTCTTTGCACTGAGGGCTTTCCTGAAAATATCGCATCAGAAACCGCAAAACACGTACCTACATTATGCATGATCACGCCAACATCAATAGGTAAACCCTTAGCCGGTACTTCTCTGTTGGTTAATACTTGGATCAGTTGTTTTTCGCCACCTGCAGGATATTTTGTTGGAATAGCAATTACTTGGTAGTTTGAGTTTTCCTTGCAGGCCACTTCCATGGCTTCTATCGCTTCGGGCTTATTTTTTTCAATCGCGATAACAACACACTTTGGATTTAGCAAGTGACATAATACGTCTATGCCCTGTCTAATCTGCCACGCATGTTCACGCATTATTCTATCATCAGACGTAATGTAAGGTTCGCACTCAACGCCGTTAATAATTAAAAATTCTACCTGCTTTGTTGTGCCTATTTTTATATGGGTTGGAAATCCTGCTCCTCCCATGCCGCTGATCCCCGCATTACAAATAGCACCTATTACGTCCATCTTGGACTGTTTTTGATAATCAACCATGGGAGTGAGGGGGAGCCATCTATCTTGTTGATCAGTTTCTATTTTAATCGTTAGTTCTGGTAAGCCAGAAGGGTGGGCTGAAACATGCTCGCCTATCGATAGTATTTTTCCTGAGCTCGGGGCGTGTATTGGCACCGCAAAAGGGTTGCTACTTTGAGTAAGTGGCTCGCCTTTTAATACAGCTTGTCCCTCAGAAACAATCACCTGGCCTTCTACACCTATATGTTGTTTTACCGGTACATACAAATATTGCGATAAGGGTAACTGTGCAATTAGATTTTGATTTGATAATGTTTTTTGCTCAGCAGGAAATACTCCACCGTGGAAATCCCACAGTTCGTTGTTCTTTAGCTTCTTAACAATGTCATCAAAGTTATTATCCATACTTGTGCTTACTTCACCTGTTTTATGGGTATGCTTTTATCTATATCCCAGCGCCAACTCGCAGTGCTTTGTGGTACGGGAAACATATCAATACAGTCAACAGGGCAGGGCGCCACACATAAATCGCAGCCAGTACACTCATCAGCTATGACTGTATGCATTTGTTTAGCTGCACCTAAAATAGCGTCCACAGGGCAAGCTTGAATACATTTAGTACACCCAATACATTCAGCTTCACGAATAAAGGCTACTTTTTTGACATCTTCTGTACCATGGGCCGCATCTAAGGATTTAGCTTCCACTCCCATCAAATCAGCGAGTTTTTTTATAGTTGCTTCGCCACCTGGAGGACATTTGTTAATGTCATCACCATTTGCGATAGCTTCTGCATAAGGTTTGCATCCGGGGTAACCACATTGCCCACATTGGGTTTGTGGTAGAATTTCATCTATTTGTTCAACTAAAGGGTCGCCTTGGACTTTGAATTTTACAGCGGCAAAACCCAATACCAAACCAAATATTAGGGCTAAGACCCCAATGGCGCATAATGCGGTAAATATTGCGAAACTTAATGACATTAAAATTTCACCAAGCCAGTAAAGCCCATAAATGCCAATGACATTAAACCAGCTGTAATCATACCAATAGATGCGCCTTTAAAGGGTTTTGGAACGTCAGCTATCGCTAATCTTTCACGCATAGCTGAGAATAAAATGAGAACCAGAGAAAAACCTACTGCTGCACCAAAACCATAAATAATAGATTCTACAAAGTTGTGGTCGTGATTGATATTAAGTAAGGCTACTCCGAGCACTGCGCAATTTGTAGTTATTAACGGCAAAAATATTCCAAGTAGACGATACAAGGTGGGACTGGTTTTATGAACTACCATTTCTGTAAATTGTACCACTACAGCAATAACAAGAATAAAACTTAAGGTGCGTAAATAACCTAAACCCAAAGGCAATAGAATATAATGCTCGACTAAATAGCTAGATAAAGAAGCAAGGGTGAGAACAAATGTTGTCGCCATGGACATACCAATAGCCGTTTCTAGCTTTCCTGAGACTCCCATAAATGGGCATAAACCAAGAAACTGTACTAACACAAAGTTATTGACTAAAACGGTGCCGATTAAAAGTAGTAAAAATTCACTCATCTTAAATGGTATGTGCCTGAGGTTGTTATAGGGTACTCATTATCTTTATTTCAGAGCCTATTAACAACTTGATATTCAATTGTTTACTGGGAAAAGTTGAATAGTGGAAGAAAAACGTAAAATAAAGAAGGTTGTGATTACATAATAGAAGCTTGAATTGGCTCCCCCTCCCCGACTCGAACGGGGGACCTGCGGATTAACAGTCCGTCGCTCTAACCAGCTGAGCTAAGGGGGAATTCAATTTGCGTTGAATATAAATTATAACATTCATTTTCTGTAGCGATATTGGCTCCCCCTCCCCGACTCGAACGGGGGACCTGCGGATTAACAGTCCGTCGCTCTAACCAGCTGAGCTAAGGGGGAACATCTATCGTCACTTCAAAACAGAAGATTTAGTTAATCAAGCTGCTTTTCAACGGTGGCGAATCTTAATGAGCATCCTGCTCTCTGTCAATACTCGTCGGCAAGTATTTTAATGTTTTTAATGAATTAATTTTTTATGGCAAAATCATTGTTTTATTTTTGTGCAAATCGTTCAAATTCTATGTGTTTTTACTTAAAGATCGTTTTTATGGTTTGTTATAGCTTTTTGTTATTAATAATGTGTTGGGCACTGTTTTTAATTACAGTGTTTAACGAAACTGTAACCTTTGAAGGCCTTGCAAAAGGTTAGTGGTTACCAACGTAAAGTCTGTGGGGATCTATCTTCACCCAGCGTAATATAAAGCGCCTAGGCAGTTATCCACTTAACCTGTGGATAAGGTTGTGAATTAAATTGTAACTTAATAAAATTTGAACGCGGTTTCTTTGTCAATAGGTCAAATTAAAAAGATCGGAAATATTTTAAAATTACTTTAATATCAATTGCTTATGGTTTTTTTGGTCGGTGACGTAAATAAAAAATAAATTTTATATTTTTATTTACAATTTCTTGTGTGTTGTTTTTAAAGAAAAAAATAAAAGTAGCCTCAATTTTGTTTTTTTAAATTTTAAATTAAGGGTTTATTTTCTTTATGCTTTGTACTAGACCGCTGTCACACAAATGTAATAACGGAAAAGCGTCAAAATTTAGACTAAAGTATGTCTTTTATTTGATACACTTCTAAATATTATTTTTGTTAACAATATAGCAACATTTTTAACTTGGAAAATAGCCAAAAACTCAATCAAAATCGCGTATTATTGAGCTGAATTATTATAATGCCCTGTCTTTAGACAGGTTTGAAATTTAACTAGCCATTTTTTTGTCATATGTTTGACCCAATCTTTAGTTCTATTTCCACGCAAAACTTAATCAAATATAGTGAGTATTTTTAGTCTTGAAAACAAAAGCTAAGCAGTCCCCAGATTTGTTGAATAACAATATTGCAGTGACAATTCGAAAAATGACGACTCCAATGATCATCGGTATGGTTGTTATGATGACGTTTGGTTTAGTTGATACGTTTTTTATCGGTATGCTGGGCACTCAGGAACTCGCTGCTATTAGTTTTACATTTCCGGTCACCTTTACCGTCATTAGCTTAAATATTGGGTTAGGGATTGGCACTTCTGCCGTTATTGCAAAATTATTAGGAGCAAGAAAACAAACCCAAGCAAAAGAAACGGCTACAGGTGCTTTGATGTTAACTATGTTGATGGCAGTTGTGCTCGCCGTCCTTGGTGTATTCACAATCGACCCAATTTTCAAATTGATGGGGGCAGATGAAGCATTACTGATATTTATTCGTGAGTATATGGTGATTTGGTATGGTGCTGGTGTCTTTTTGTCTATGCCTATGGTGGGTAACAGTGTATTGCGGGCTGCTGGAGATACCAAAACACCCAGCATTGTTATGGCCACAAGTGGTGTCATTAACGTTATTTTAGATCCCCTTTTAATTTTTGGCTTGGGTCCAATATCAGGGATGGGAATTCAAGGAGCCGCTCTGGCGACACTAATCGCTTGGGGACTTGCGGTTATTTACATATTCTATATTTTGGCGATACAGCGGCAGTTAATAGAGCCTAGGTTGCTTAATTGGCAAGAGTTAAAACGTAGCTCAGGTGGTATCTTAAAAATAGGTTTGCCAGCGGCTGGTGCAAATATGCTAACACCGATTTCAACGGGAATAGTTACGGCTATTATTGCAGGTTACGGGCCTTCTGCGGTGGCTGCTTGGGGAGTAGGTGGTCGGTTAGAGTCAATAGCATCCATAGTGGTGTTGTCTTTATCTATGTCATTACCTCCTTTTATTAGTCAAAACTTAGGGGCAAATAAGTTAGAGAGAGTGAGCGAAGCTTTTTCGGTTTGTGCTAAATTTGTTTTGGTTTGGCAGGGCCTTATTTTTATTATTGTTGCGTTATTGTCTAAGTTCATCGCTGGTATTTTTACGGATGAGCCTGATGTAGTAAAAATCATTGTGTTATTTTTAGTTATTGTACCAATCGGATATGGTTTCCAAGGGCTCACTATTTTAGCGAATTCATCTTTTAACGCTATGCATATGCCAATGGCAGCTTTATCTCTAAATATTATAAGGCTTTTTGTTTTTATTGTGCCTTTTGCATTTATTGGTAGTCACTACTTTGAGTTAGTGGGGCTGTTCTGGGGGGCGGTTGCAGCAAATGTAATTGTTGGATGTATTGCATTTATTTGGTTTAAAAAAGTGTTAAAAACACATTTGGCAGTTGAAAATATGAAGAAAGAGTTGGTATGAGCAGAGCATTTGAAATTTCGTCAGAGTATTCACCAGCAGGGGATCAACCCTCCGCAATAAAAGCATTAGTTGAAGGCTTAGAAGATGGACTTGCTAGGCAAATTTTACTAGGGGTAACAGGCTCTGGTAAAACGTTCACTATGGCTAATGTCATCTCTAAAGTGCAACGGCCTACTTTAATCTTGGCTCACAATAAAACCTTAGCTGCGCAATTATACGGTGAGATGAAAGAGTTTTTTCCAAACAATGCGGTGGAATACTTCGTATCTTATTACGATTACTATCAACCAGAAGCTTACGTTCCTTCTAGTGATACTTTTATAGAAAAAGATGCATCTATTAATGAACATATTGAACAAATGCGTTTGTCTGCCACAAAGTCTTTAATGGAAAGGCGAGACGTTATTATTGTATCTAGTGTATCGGCTATTTATGGTTTGGGTGATCCTGAGTCTTATATGAAAATGTTAGTGCATTTTCGTCAAGGGGATATCATGAATCAAAGGGATATTTTGAGGCGTCTGGCTGAAATCCAATATACCCGCAATGATGTGGCTTTTGAGCGTGGTACTTTTCGAGTACGAGGTGATGTGATTGATGTATTTCCAGCCGATTCTGAGCGCCATGGTATCCGCGTAGAGTTATTTGATGAAGAAATTGAACGGATCAGTATCTTTGATCCATTAACCGGGGCCGTGGAGAAAACCGTTACACGTGCCACCGTTTTCCCTAAAACCCATTACGTCACACCCAGAGAAAAGATTTTAGATGCCATTAAACATATTAAAGTTGAGCTGAAAGAGCGCCAAGAACAGTTGAAGTCAGTCAATAAGTTAGTAGAAGAACAAAGGGTTTCACAGCGTTGTCAATTTGATATAGAAATGATGCAAGAGTTAGGTTATTGCTCTGGAATTGAAAACTACTCGCGGTATTTGTCTGGTCGTAACCCCGGTGATCCGCCTCCAACATTAATCGACTATTTTCCTGCTGATGGTTTGATGTTTATTGATGAGTCTCACGTAACGGTTTCTCAAATTGGGGCTATGTATAAAGGTGATCGTTCCCGTAAAGAAACATTAGTAGAATATGGGTTTCGATTGCCATCCGCTTTAGATAACCGTCCATTAAAATTTGAAGAATTTGAACAGATTACCCCGCAAACCATTTATGTTTCAGCTACCCCTGGGAAGTTTGAGTTAGCAGCAGCTCCCGATGACATAGTAGAGCAAGTGGTTCGTCCTACAGGCTTAATTGATCCTGAAATAGAAATCCGTCCGGTTGCCACCCAAGTTGATGACTTGTTATCTGAAATTCATATCTGTGTTGCAAAGAATGAGCGTGTCTTGGTTACAACCTTAACTAAGCGTATGGCCGAAGACCTCAGTGATTACCTTGATGAACATGGCGTTAAAGTGCGTTATCTACACTCAGATATCGACACTGTTGAGCGAATTGAAATTATAAGAGACTTGCGGATTGGTAAGTTTGATGTGCTAGTGGGTATTAACTTACTTCGAGAAGGTTTAGATATGCCGGAAGTATCTTTAGTTGCCATACTTGACGCAGATAAAGAGGGTTTTTTACGGTCAGATAAATCTCTTATTCAAACAATGGGACGGGCGGCAAGGCATATAAATGGTCGAGCCATTTTATATGGTGATAGGATAACCGGCTCTATGCAACGGGCCATTGATGTCACAGATGCAAGGCGTGAAAAACAAATTGCCCATAACGTGGCAAATGGTATTACCCCCAAACAATTAAATAAACCTATTACTGACATTATGGATTTAGGGGATGGTACATCTGATAATAAAGTGAAACTTAGGCTGGTGGCCGAAAGCGCTAAGAAGTATCAAGCTCTCAGTACGCCTCAGATTTTGCAGAAAATTACTGAATTAGAAAAAGTGATGTTTAAGGCCGCAAAAGAGTTAGAATTCGAAAAAGCGGCGAATTTAAGGGATGAAATTGAAGCATATCGGGCTCAGATTGTAAAAAATTCTTAATTTTTTAAAATCTCCCCGAGCTAAGCAATTCGTGGGCTGAGTAAGATTTTGGGCGCTTAAAAATTGGTGTGATTAGATATTATGCTAAAATTTACGTTGTAATCCTCTCAGGCCTTTTTTAATATGGTTATTAGTATCAATAAACATACCTATATATGGATGCGCCATGTTAAACCGTCTTCAAGAATCGGATATCAAATTACTACGAGTTTTTTATGCTGTAGCTTCATGCAATGGCTTTACTGCAGCAGAACCAGTGCTTCGTATGCAGCGCCCTAATATTAGTGCTGCAATTAAAAAGTTAGAAGAGCGTTTAGATTTAGTTTTGTGTCACCGCGGCCGTGGTGGCTTTCAAATGACAAAAGAAGGCGAAGTCGTTTTCCAAGAAACTAAACGTATCTTCAACTCTTTTGATAACTTTGTGTTTAACTTAAAAAGTCTACATGATGATTATTCTGGTCATATTACTTTAGTGATGATGGCTGGGTTACCCTTGTCGTATCATTTAGCCGTCAGTAAGTCTGTTAAAAGCACCATGAAAAAATTTAATGATATTCATGTCAATATACAGACCCGGTTATATAACGAAGTAGAACATGTTGCCCTATCTGGTGAGTGCCACCTTGTATTATCAACTTACGATATGGTTAAACCTGAGTCTGTCACTTTCCATCCTATAGAGTTAGCATGTAAAGGACGTTTATATTGTGCGCCATCTCATCCTCTAGCCAAATACAAAGACGGTTTACCAGCTAGCATTAATATTAGCGATTATCCTGCTATAGGTATTTCTGGCTTGTCATCAGCCAATTATATTAGTGATGATATACGCATGGGCATTCAAACATTCTCTGATTCTTTTGATGCGTGTTTATCAGCCATAATGACAGGTGAGTATGTCGGCTTGTTGCCGGACTATATGTTAACTAACCAAGCGGCTGGTTTAGGACTAGTACCAGTGGGTGGTAGCATGTTTGAGTTCAGTCATGATTTGTTTGTGATGAACGGTAAAAACACCCGTTTGAATCCAGTTCTCAGGCATTTGATTAAAGAAATCTCCTACTTTATTCAACAAGTCTAATTCATTTTTACCTTTGTAAATTCAGTAGAATATCCAAGAGCATTGGTGTTCTACTGTTAATCCCTTATTAAATAATTCTATTCTTAGTTATTTTAAGCATCAAATATAAATAACTGATGTGAATCTTGACTATTTTAAGCACTACATTCCCATAATTTTCAGTATACTCATTGACTTACCTCATAACACTAAGGAACCACTGTGCGAATTAAGTCGCCTGATAATATCTTGTCGCTAGATAATATTTTACCTGAAGAACCACTACTTATGATGGGGGCGGGACCTGTGCCTATTCCTGCCAGAGTTGCGGCGGCTAATGGGATTGTTATCAATCATCTAGGCGATACTATGGCGCAAATTATCGAGCAAGTTAAATTGATGTCTCGATATGTGTTTCAAACAGAAACTGGGCATATTTTAGGGGTAGCAGGCCCAGGCTCTGCAGCAATGGAAATGGCTGTGGCTAACTTAGTGGTACCGGGTAGTAAAGTATTAAGCGTGTGTAATGGCTTTTTTAGCGGTCGTTTAGCTGAAATGGCTGAGCGTGTAGAAGCAGATGTTGTACGTTTAGTGGTAGAAGAGGGACAAAGTGCAGATCCTCAAGTCGTTGCTGAGTATATTGAAAAGCACCAGCCTCAAGTATTGACCATAGTCCAAGGTGAAACCTCGAGCACAGTATGTAATTCTCAGTTGGCAGCAATAGCCGCTACAGCAAAAGAGCACAATTGCTTAGTGATTGTTGATGCCGTGTGTACCTTAAGTACCATGGAGTTCGATATGGACGCTTGGGGAATAGACGCGGTTATTACTGGAGGGCAAAAAGGTTTGTCGTGCATACCTGGGGTGTCACTTATTGGGTTTTCAAATAAAGCGTGGGAGCATATCCAATCTCGTTCAGATCAATTACGTCATTGGTGTTTAGATGCTAAGTTGGCTGACCAGTTTTGGTACAAAAAGTCTTATCACTATACCGCACCCGTATCTGGTATTTTGGCCATTCATGAAGCGTTGCGTTTAGTTTGCACTGAGACTCTAAAAAGTAGATTTGATAGACATCAACGTAGTTCTTTAGCCCTGCAGGTGGGTATAGAAACAATGGGATTAGATTTATATGTTAAACCCGCTGCCAGACTCAACTCAGTGGTAGGGATCACTGTACCAAATGGAATAGATGCAAAACAGCTATTAAGTACTATGTCTAACCGATACAAGGTTGAAATATCAGGTTCTTTTGGTGCAAATATAGTGCGTATAGGGCAAATGGGAGAGCAGTGTAGGGCCCATAACCTGTTTCGAACCCTACACGCTTTTGGTACGAGTTTTAATGCCCTTGGTCACAAACTCGATGTGCCTGCTGGCATGGCGGCTTTAGAAAGCTCATTAGATAAAAGTGGCTTTGTGGATCACATCTGATTGTTGAGGTAGGCCACTAATTTCTGGCCTGCCTGACTAATATGTTGTTTCAGAATTTGTTGGGCTTGACCTAGTTGCTTTTTCTGTAAGGCACTTAATAATTGATAGTGTTCTTTTTGACTGTTTTTTTGATAGTTTAATTCCATATTTTGAAAGCCGATATATCTAGAACATAATTGATGTAAGTTGTTTATATTATTAAAAAGTGTGGGCCTGTTTGCAGCCTGATACAAGACCCCATGAAACTGCCAATTCAATTCGCCATGGGTTTGTATTGTGAGCCCAGGTTCTTCTAATTGCTCTAAAATGTCGGTTGCTTTGCCCATTATTTGATGATTGAGATGGGTCATTGCGTAGCCCAAAATAAGAGGCTCTAAGTGGCTGCGTATTAGATATAGGTCTTCAGCTTCAGTGGCGTTTAGTGGATTAACCATGGCCCCTCGTTTACCACTCGTAATAAGCCAACCTTCATTTTTTAATCGTTGTAATACATCCCGTATAGGAATTCGACTTACCCCATATTGATTTGATAATTGCTCTTGTTTTAGGGCAGTTCCAAGGGGCAGTTTATTGTCTCTAATATCTTGCTTCATCTGTATGTAGAGAGTCTCTGCAGGTTGTTTAGATATCATCTGACTATCCTTTTTTACTCAATGCCAAGGCGGCCAAGCCGATTAATATTCCCCAGAATGCCGATGCAACATCAAAAAAAGATACCCCAGAGGCAGTCACCAAAAATGTTATGAGTGCCGCATCTCGATATTCGGGCGCTTGAAACGTCCCATGCAAACTGGCACTGATTGTACTAAGTAATGCTAAACCGGCTAATGCAGAAATCATGGCTGCCGGAAACGCCGCAAATAGACTAACAACAGTGACACCGAAAACACCAAACAAAATATTAAATAGGCCAGCAAATACCCCAGCAATATAACGTTTTTCTGGATTGGGATGGGATTCAGAACTGGCACAAATGGCGGCCGTTATCGCCGCTAGGTTTAAAGAAAAAGCGCCAAAAGGTGCAAATACTATATTAAGTAAGCCCGTCCAACTAAGGATCGGTGATATGGGCGTTTGCTCATAATTAGCAGAGCGCAAGATAGCAACACCGGGCATATTTTGTGATGTCATAGTGACAATAAATAAAGGGATCCCAACACCTATGAGTAAGCTTAAATTGAAACTAGGCGTGGTCCAAATAGGAGTAGATAGCCCCCATTTTACTTGATTCAAATCGACTAAATTAAAAAAGTAGGCACATATAAAGCCACTGAGAAGCACCGCTAGAATCGCATATCTAGGTAACCACCTTTTAGCAATGAATAAGGTGAAGATCATTATCCCTACCATAAGCGGTTCGGCTTGCAAGGATACAAATGTATTTAGGCCAAATTGCACTAAAATACCCGCTAGCATTGCTGAAGCAAGTGGCATAGGGACACGTTTAGTCAGCGCGTCAAACCAACCAGATAGGCCAGTCAACAAGGTTAAAGCGCCAACAAAAACAAAAATACCCAATGATTCGGAGATAGTTGTTCCCGTTAAACTGCTCGCTAATAATGCCGCTCCCGGAGTAGACCACGCAATAATAATAGGGCGTTTGTAATATAAAGATAGCCCTAAGCAGGCTAGGCCCATACTGATACCCAAAGCCCATATCCAAGAATTTATCATTGCTTGGCTTGCACCGGCGGCAACCGCAGCTGTATATACAATAACCCAAGCACTTGCGTAGCCTACTAACACAGCGACAAAACCAGCAGTAATAGCTGATAAACTTATATCTGAGGTGAATTGCTTAACGTTCAATTTTTGTATTCTTTTTATAAAATGTATACAAAATTTATCATGTTTTTCATCATGCTTATAGTGAAAAAATAAGAGTTAGGGTTTTATGCAAAGTTTTGTGAAGTTATCAAGTGTTGCAACTAAAGACTTCAATCAAGGTCTTAGTGAATTGAAAAATACAACTTAGTTGTTACGCCTTGAAGCGGATTGTTGCGGCCAGTTTTATGTAGGAAAATAAAGTTATGAGAATATTAAAGACTAATACGCTAGTTAACTTGGCCTCGGCCATGATGGTATTAGGTACGCCTCTGTCAGTATGGGCCCATGCTGATGCTACTAGTATCAGTAAGGATGCATTAGTAAGCGAACCACAAATTGTAAGTTGTGAACTTGAAAATGGAGACACCAGTACCTGTACTAAGTATGTCGTTAAGTATTTACCAGACAATTTAAGCATAGGACCATTTTGCCCCAAAACGACCGAAGAAAAAGGAGGGGTGTGGCATTGGGATGGAGATGAAACCGGCCTGTACCGTATTGATGAAGCTTTCTTGAATATGCTGAGTGAGCAAGGTTATACCTTTTTTGATGAAAAAGGAGAGGTCTTCATCACTGATGTGCGTACCGAACAACCTGCTAGTGACAATACCTGTCTACAAGCCTCTTTAGATACATCAGTCGAAATGACAGTCTTGTTACCTAGAGTACCTATAAAAAGCGAAAAAGTTACCGAGCTTGGAACCGTTGCTAAAGTAGGGCTTGCCTTAGGTGGTGTGCCCATTTTTGCTGATGCTCCATCTGTTTTAGATACTGGACACATGCCTGCATTAGATACCTGTGGTGGTCATATAGACCCAGGCGGCTGGTACCATTGGCATGCAACCTCTACAGATATTAATAGTGTATTTAAACGTGATGCTGTAGATGCCGAGTGTTCCCTAGAGCAAAATGCAAGTGCCAAGTTTGCTTATGCTTTTGATGGTTTTCCTATTTATGGAAGCATTGATTACGATGGTAAAACTCCGGTGGACCTAGATACCTGCAATGGTCATCTTGGCCCAACACCAGATAGTGCTGAGCCCATTTATCACTACCATGCTTCAACCACTTTTCCTAACCTGCCAACTTGCTTGAGTGGCGTAGTAGCTAAAAATAACTTCTCAACTAATGCGGCTCAAGGTATTGGTGCAGAGGGAGGAAGAGGTCCTAGACATGGTGGCCCTAGACATAAAGGGGGAACACCTCCAGGTTTTGAACAAGCTGCAAAAAAACTGGGTATAACCGCAAATGAACTTTTTAAAGTGGTTGAGAAAAACGGGGGCAGAAAACTTAATATAAGCGCTGCGGCTAAATAGTTAGGTATCAGCGAAGCTGCATTAAAAGCGGCACTACCTCAACCACCTCGATCTCGATAAGGTTATGTACTGCTAGGTATCCAATATAGTTTGGGATTTAGCAAATAAACAAGTTTAAATACCCTTTAAATCGTGGCTAAAATAGTTATCTCAATACAAGGTAAAAAGATAAATTTAATGGCAATTCATATTTTATTTCGAGGTCCACAAGACCGTAATGACTGTTGGCGAGCAATGTTCGCAGATGCTTTACCTAATTTAGTATGGCAACACTGGCCTAAGGTAACAGACAAGGCCGCTATCGAATTGATGATTGCTTGGAAATTGCCAAGAGATTACCAACAAGATTACCCCAATCTAAAAGTCATATTTTCAGTAGGGGCAGGGGTTGACCAACTCGATTTGGCCACGGTACCTGAGCATATTCAGGTGGTGCGTATGCTTGACCCAGGGATAGCAAAAGGTATGTCTGAGTTTATTGCACTACATGTGCTCAATATTCATCGGGGAACGTTCCAATACATCAAAGCAAACTCAACTGCGACTTGGGAGCAATTGCCTACATTAGCTAATTCACAAAGGCGAATAGGGATAATGGGGTTAGGGAATTTAGGACAAGCTGCAGCTAATACCTTACACAATCTTGGCTTTAGTATTAATGGCTGGAGTCGCAGTGCTAAGCAGCTAGACGGAGTAAGGTGTTTTAGTGGCATGGAGCAACTTGAAGATTTTTTATCGCAAACTGACGTACTGGTTAGTTTGTTGCCCTTAACTAAACAAACTCAAGGTTTGCTAAATACATCCACACTTAGCCTTTTACCTAAAGGGGCAAGTGTTATTAATGTGGGGCGAGGTGAACAACTGGTATCAGAAGACCTACTTACATTACTTGACGAAGAGCATTTGAGCTTTGCGGTATTAGATGTGTTTGATACCGAGCCTTTACCTGATTCAAATAGATTGTGGCAACATCCTAATGTATTAGTTACCCCGCATATTGCTGCCATTACCCAAAATGAAACCGCAGGAAAAGCATTAGTAGATAACGTTCATCGCTACCTTACACATCAGCCTTTAATTGGTTTGGTTGATAGAAGCTTAGGCTATTAGCCTAATATTATTCGAGGCGGTGATGTATCGCCTCTATTGGCTCTGGCAGTGTTTTCTCACCTAAAATATCTAGTAAATTAATTTCTATGGTACGAGATATTGAATGCAGTGGAAGATCATTCGCTGACACCCCAAACGGTTCTGAGAGTTCTTCACTTAGGGCATCAAGACCAAAAAAGGTGTAGGCGATGATGGCGCTGAATAATGGGGTAACTAATCCCTGAGATGCAACAATCCCAAATGGCAAAATAAAACAGTATAGATAGGCGGTGCGCTGCACCAACAACATATAAGCAAAAGGTAAAGGGGTGTTTTGAATACGCTCACAAGACGCTTGTACATTTGCCATAGAGGTTACATGGTTGGTTAGGCTGGCTAAAATAATATCGGATATCAAGTTTTCACGGTGGCAATCAGCAAGCTTTTTTCCGATTAGCATCAACAAGGCGTCAGCAAGACTATGGGATTGTTTTAAAAATACTTGGTCGTCTTTTGCTATGTATTTTTCAATTTCGGGCCAAGGATCAGAATTGCGTAATTGGTGACGCAGTGCATGGCTAAAGGCGATGATCAGTTTAATGACATATGACTGTGCTTTTGCACCTAATGATGAGTTTCCATCAATGTAAGACATTACCTGTCGCGAAAGACTGCGAGATGCCACAATTAAGTGACCCCATTCTTTGCGTGCTTCCCACCATCTGTCGTAGCTGGCGTTGTTTCTAAAACCTAGAAATAGCGATAAAGCGACACCAAATAACGCTATTGGTGCAGGGGTAAAATTTGGAAATACATTAGGGTAATAATATTGTGCGGTAGCAACACCGGCCCCCAAAAAAGTAATGAGGAGTATTTTTCCATAAATAAGGGGGAGCACCGACCCCTTTAAGATAAAAAATAAACGCAAAGAGTGAGGGGTATCGCGAACAATCATAAAAAACCTCGCAGCAGAAAAAAGATCCATAACTATTATAAAGATAAAGCTCAGGTACTTCAGCAAACTTACCTATGATCATCACTGTGAAAAATTCTACTATGGATAATTTCTAGGTACACTGTAGTTACATTTTACTTTAGTCGTTATTGGTTTAAGGAGAGTTATATGTTTAGCCATGTCATGTTAGGTGCTAATGATATTCAAGAGTCTAAAAAGTTTTACGACGCAATTCTGGGTACATTAGGTTACGAAGAGGGAACAATAGATCCTAAAGGTCGTTGTTTTTATTTTACTAAAACTGGAGTGTTTGGGTTAAGCGTACCCATTAATGGTGAGCCAGCTTGTCACGGTAATGGCAGTACCCTAGGGTTTGCAATTGAAAATGAAGAGCAGGGGTTGGCATGGCACCAAGCGGGTCTAGCAAACGGTGGCACGGCCTGTGAAGATCCTCCAGGTGTTAGAGAAGGAGGCGATTTAAAATTGTATTTAGCTTACCTAAGAGACCCTGCAGGTAATAAAATTTGTGTGATGAAAAAAGTGGATTAGTCTGCTTTAAGCACAACAAAAGTAAGTTAAAGAAAGGGCCAATGGAGGCCCTTTTCGTTATAAAAATAAACGTGCTGTTTAGTGCAAATTAACAGTAGGGCATTTAATTTAATATCCGGTCTTTGAACATATTAGCGACAATTTTTACAATCTGTTTTCGAGAAAATAAACGAGGTACTAAAGAATTGAGGTAATTAGCTAACCCAGACACTTTATATATTTTCCCTTTGGAAAAGGCTGTTAATCCATCTTCGACTACTTTACTCGCCGGTGAAAATTTCATGGTCGATGTGTCGGCATTAGCCGTCGACATAGAATTAGACTCAGTGATACCTGGGCATAGTGCCATCACTTTTACTTGCGACCCTAGTAACTCACCCGTTAAAGCCTCAGAAAAATTTAAAACGAAAGCCTTAGAAGCGCCATATACCGCTTGGTAAGGTAAAGGCTGAAATGACCCTATTGAAGCTACATTGATGATGCCACCGCTATTGGTTTGTTTCATCGTGGGGAAAAACAGGTAACACAACTCCGTTAGAGCATGAATATTCAGTGTGAGCATGTTTTGATAAGTGTTAAAGCTTGCCTCTTCAAAGTGACAAAATTTACCAAAGCCCGCATTATTTATTAGGTAGTCCACAGACAGTCCCATGTCTTGTATTGCTGCGAAAAGTATTTTGGGGCTATCGGGTAAAAGTAAATCCTGAGGGGGGACTTTCACCTAAATATTATTATGACGTGTGGTAAACTGTTGCGACAGTGCGTTAAGCTCGTGCTCTGATCGTGCGGTAATGATTAAGTTTGTCCCGTTACTTGCAAATTGTGTGGCAAACTCTTTACCGACACCTGAAGAAGCACCTGTTATCAATATTGTTTTATTTGTAAAGTTCATTGTTACTCTCTCATAATGAAAGAGCGTACTGTAAACCTTGCCCCTAAGGGCAGAGTCAAGGCAAACTTTTGGGTAATTCTATTTTGAATTTTTCGAGTTGTTTAGCTTGCGCTATTAATTCCATGGCTTGGGTATTTAGAACAGAGACTTTGCTATCGATTAGTGAATTAATAAGGTCAAAGGGTAGGGTCTTATCTGCTATTTTTTGGGACACCACTTCTTTTAACTCAGCTAAACTAAACCCTAAGGTTTGTGCTTTGCGGATCATCGCAATGACTGTTACGTCATGTTCATCATAGATTCGATAACTACCACTTCGTTTAGGCGCCTTGATTAACCCAATAGATTCATAATGGAGAATGGCTTTTCTGCTGGCTCCCGTTAATTCTGATACTCGACCAATAAACATATACTCACGATTTAACCTTTAATGTTGTTCTGTGGGCCAGTATATGTAATTAACTCATTTTAGCCAGCATACTTAGAGGGGCAATTTTTGCTAAATATCTAAATAATGCCCACGGCCATGTGGGTACAAAGCTATTAGCGACCTCTTTTTCAATGTCTTTTACCATTGCTTGGCAACCTGTCTCTAAGTCGACGATAAAGGGGACTTTTTTAACTTTCTCGTTAATTTCAGTGCGAATAAAACCGGGGTGAATAGTGGTTACTTTGATAGGGGTATTCAATACATCTATGCGGATCCCTTCTGTTAAGGCACTTAGCCCCGCTTTAGTTGCGGCGTAAACGGTAATGGCACGGCGAGCCCCTCGAATTGCACTCATAGATGAGATAGTCACTAGATGCCCTGCATTTTGTTTACGAAGCACTTCCATCGCAGCCTCACACTGGGCCAGTGCTGACACAAAATTAGTTTCTGCGGTTTGTTTATTGGCATAAAAATACCCAGTACCGACTGGTGCTCCTTTTCCAATGCCTGCATTGATAATAATTCTATCGATAGATCCCATATCTTCAGCAAACCCGTGGATCACCTCAAAAACTTGCTCGTGATTATCTACGTCTAGTTGGCGTATAAATACGTTAATATCGGGGTTAATGTTTAAAAGTTCTTGTTTTAGGTTTTCTAAGTTTTCAAGACGACGGGCGCACAAGGCTAGGTTTCGGCCTTTTTTAGCGAACTCAATCGCCATGCCCTTTCCTAAACCTGAACTGGCCCCTGTGATTAAAATATTCTGTCTGGTCATGGTGTGATCACTTTTTTATCAATGTGGTTAAATGATGGTGCGCTTCATGTTACATGAAGCGCTTTTAAAGGGAGGTGTGACTTATTGGTATTTTTTAAGTTCTAACCGAGCAACCATTCCTTTATGTACTTCGTCTGGGCCGTCAGCTAAGCGTAATGCTCTTGCTCCTGCGGCAAAGCGCGCCAGTGGGAAATCATTACACATGCCAGCACCACCATGAATTTGTATGGCCATGTCTATAACCTCTTCAAGCATTTTAGGTACCGCTACCTTAATTGCAGAAATATCTACCATGGCGTTTTTTACACCTAGATTGTCTATTTTCCATGCGGCTTCAAGGGTTAATAACCGAGCTTGATTGATAGCAATGCGAGCTTCGGCGACCCGCTCTCGGTTGCCCCCTAACATCATTAACGGTTTACCAAATGCAGTACGCGACATACCTCGTTGCATGGCTAATTCTAATGCCTTTTCAGCGCCACCAATTGAACGCATACAGTGATGAATTCTGCCTGGCCCAAGGCGGCCTTGAGCAATAGCAAATCCTTTCCCCATGCCCACTAAGAGATTTTCTTTAGGGACTCGTACATTATTAAAATGCATTTCGCCATGCCCAAAAGGTGCATCATAATCCCCAAAGGCTTGTAACATACGCTTGATCTCAATACCTGGTGTATCTAAAGGTACGATAACTTGGCTATGCTGATTGTGTTTGTCATTTTCAGGATTAGATAGGGCCATAAAAATAGCGACTTTAGCGTTGGGGTGACCGAGGCCAGTAGTCCACCATTTTTTACCGTTGAGGACTAATTCATCGCCATCTACCTCAACTGTCGCTTGCATATTGGTTGCGTCAGATGAAGCAACATCAGGCTCTGTCATACCAAATACTGAGCGTATCTCTCCGGCAAGTAGCGGCTTGAGCCATGTATCTTGTTGAGCTTTATTTCCAAAGTGATAAAGCACCTCCATATTTCCTGTGTCGGGAGCACTGCAATTAAATATTTCTGAGGCAAATAACACTCGGCCCATTTCTTCAGCCAAAGGAGCATACTCTAAAGTGGTTAAGCCTTGACCTAACTCTGCATCCGGTAAGAACAAATTCCACAGACCTGCAGCTTGCGCTTTTTTCTTTAATGGCTCGATAAGCGGGTGAACTTGCCAGTTTTTCCAGTCACCGCCAGGGTTGAGAGTGTGAGTTTCTGAGTAAATTTGTTCTTCAACGGGGTAAACGTGCTCTTGCATAAAAGCTCGCACTCTATTGATGTAGTCTTGTGTTTTTTCACTATGAGAAAAATTCATTCTGGCACTCCGAATATTAGTAATTGAGTGAAGAATAGTGCCTTTATTTGGTTGAATGAAATGAAAAATGCTATATGGTTACTATGAATTTAATTCATTGGTGGTGAGTGTGGCTGATTATAATAAGATCCAGCAGTTAGATCTTAACTTATTAAAGATATTTGAAAGTATCTACCAAGAACAAAATATGTCTCGAAGCGCTGAAGTGTTACACATTACCCCTTCAGCCGTTAGCCATGCATTAAAGCGGTTAAGAGAGTGTTTAGGAGATCCTTTATTTCAACGCAGTAATAATAGGATGTTGCCCACACCCGCATGTCAGCGTATGGCGCCGCAGATTATTGATACCTTGAGCAGGCTGCGGCAAATTTTACAGCATTGGGGGGATTTTCAGCCTAAAAGTAGTCGACATCATTTTAAGTTGGGAATTCACTATGCATTAGAACCGTCTATTTTACCGAAATTAGTAAAGCGTTTAGCAGAATTAGCACCAAACACCACATTCGCAAGCATAAAGGTAAATAGAGAGAATCTGACCCGTGAATTAGGAGCGGGTCACATAGATATGGCCTTTGATGTAGCATTGCCCATTAAACCTCCTGTATTTCACACTAAAGTCATTGATGACTCTTTTAGTGTGTTGATGCGTCAAGGCCATCAACTGCAAGAAAGTTTAAGTCAAACTACCTATTTAGATTCAAAGCATGTGGGGGTCTCAAATCGCCCAAGTGGTGCAGCGGTTGAGGACTTATTGTTTCAACAGCAGGGATTGTCTCGACATATCAGTATACGTTGCCAAAATTACTATGCGGCTAAGGCTATGGTTGCTGAGTCTGACTTTTTGTTAACATTACCCACCCAGTTAGGGAGAGAGTTATTAGGCGGGGCAAATCAAACTCATGATTTAATCTTATTAACTATGCCAATAGCGCTAAGTAATATTGAAACCCACCTTTATTGGCATCAAAATACCGAGCAAGATGAAGCTTTAAGTTGGTTTCGGGAAGTGTTGGTTTCATTGGGTTAATGCTATTAATTCATATGTTTAACTAGCCTGACTATTTAAGGTTTAAGCCGCGACATGAGTAATAAGTTGACATATTTCCCATTCTTGAAGGAGGCACCGCGTTTCTCGCCTTCTATTTCAAAACCTAATTTTTTATATAACTTACAAGCCTTTTGATTATCTGTGTATACCTCAAGTTCGATGCGTAATAAGTTTAACCAGTTGTCTGCTTGATTAATGGCGGCTTCGATTAACTTTTTGCCGATACCTTTACCGTGAAAGTCAGGGTGCACCGCAATGGCTAGGCTAGCTGAGTGTTTTTCTCTTTGCTTGGTATTTAAAATTAATGTCACATGACCCAGAACTTTGCCCTCTGCTTCTGCCACTAAAATAAAGTGATTATCAGGTTTAAAAAAACTTTTGATAGTTTCAGAGTCTAAGTATAAAAGTTGTGAGGTGTGTTGGGTAACAGCTGGGTAGCGGTATATCTCAACTAAGTCATTATGGTCAGTTATTTCGGCGTGTCTGATGATAGTTTTCATTTGCTTATTGCTTTGGGCTGATAAAAGTTTGTTTATTGGTTGTTTAAAATAAGGTCCTTGATTTTTTGCGCTTTTTCAAAATGATCTAACTTGTGGGTCTGTATCCACCACGTCGCTGCTTCCATGAGTTGCTCAGGATCGTTGTTTTTATTAGCGAAAAAGGCGTAGAAAGATAAGCCTACATTGTTGCCTTTGGCGGCTATTTTCTTATCACAAACGTCTATTATTTTAGTTCTTAATTGCTCACGCATAGTTTTGTTTTGCCTTTTGGGGTGAAGGTGGCAGAGATGCAGGCTCTAACTAACACGTTAAAACGTTATCAATAAAGTTATCAAGGGTGACTTTATGATCTGCTAATTTGAAATCACTAGGGCAACTTAAATAAAGCATTTCTTTGTAGTGCATGCCTAAATATTTAGCTGTTAATTCAAATGGTTGCCAAAGACAATCTGGCGCATTGCTATCGTAACCTGTAGATATCAAAGAGCACTGCTTACCTCTAAGTTGGCGGCCTAAAGGTTTATCGATGGTGAGCAAATCCGATAACCTGTCTATAAACACTTTCATTTGAGCGCACATCGAGTACCAATACATAGGAGTCGCAAATATAATATGCTCAAACTTAACAAGCTTGGCCATTAAAGGTAAAAAGTCATCTGCGTTATTTTGATGCTCATAGTCGTAAAAAGAAATATTATGCTCTGATAGGTTAAACATTTGAATTGCGCTGTTATCAGATAAATATTTAACTATGTGAAAGGTGTCACCTGCCGCTCTAGATGAGCTAAAAAGTATAGCTGTGGTCATAGTCATTTGTCTTAGGTTGTACTAATAGTTTATACACCTGTCTATTTAACAGGTGTGTAAACTATTACTTAGCTACACGAGTATTTAAAAAATACAGTGCGCAGCGAAATCTTTACCTTCTGCTGCCGTCCAGTCTCCTTTAGGCTTTTCTTTCATATCAGCGCACCATTCTTCGCTTCCAATTTCAGGGGCACAAGCCGTTAAAGTAAGGCTAACAATAAACAGTGCCAGTATTTTTTTCATAACGTTTTATCCTTAAGTTGTGTAAATCTACTTTTAATCGGTAAACTTATCATCAAATGCTTTTGGGGTGTTAGTATTCAAAAATGTTTAACCAATAAATTAGGCTTTTATTTTCCTGACTAACAATCGGGGAATGTAACCTTTTAATGTGCAATATGTGAAGAGTGTTTCTTGCTAACTATTATTATTCCAACCCTAAATGAATCTAAGTCTGGTTATCTGCAAAAGTTATTAGATACTTATAGGCCAACGGCCGAGATAGAGATTGTGTGCGTTGATGGAGGAAGCCTTGATAATACCCTTGAGCTAATAAAAGAAGCTGGGGTCCGTTTAATCGAGACGGGTTTGGCGTCCCGCGCAGCTCGCTTAAATGTAGGTATTCAAGAAGCCAAGTATGAAATGGTACTGCTCAATCATCCAAGAAGCCTAGTAGAAATAGAAGGTATCAAGGCATTAATCACGGCCAATATGCACTTAAGTTGGGGAGCGTTTACCCATAAGTTTGATAATTCTCACCCGCTACTTCGGTTTACCTCTTGGTACTCAAATTATATGCGGGGAGATAAGCGAGGCATATATTATTTAGACCACTGTATTTTTGCTAACAAACAACTTTTACTTGAAGTTGGCTTATTACCCGATATTGATATTTTTGAAGACACTGCACTGTGTTTACGCTTGAACAAAAAAGCCAAGGGCATACGTTTGCCTTATATCAGTGAAACCTCTGCAATTCGTTTCGAAACGACAGGAGTCTATTCACAAGCCATTAAAAATCAATACCTTAAGTGGCTTTATTATTTTAACCGTTCAGATAAAAAAATGAACAGCATGTATGAAAAAGGACTAGAGCTAAATACTGAATATAAGGCAAACAAAAAACAAAAATAGGTTTGGTTTTTAAGGCTGCTGAATTGATACAAATAACATTATGTAGCTTTATATTCTTGATAGCTCAAAAGAAATATAAGCCAGTGTGGTTAATTAGTGTGTCTAATAGAAAATAGTTTGTGCGGGTTATACCGCATCTTCACCTTCTTCACCGGTTCGAATACGTATGGCTCTTTCCATGTCGTAAACAAATATTTTACCATCACCTATTTTACCACTTTGTGCTTTTTCGATGATGACTTCTATACAGCGGTCGACCTCTTTGTCGGTGATAACAATTTCAAGTTTAACTTTTGGTATAAAGTCGACTTTATATTCAGCGCCTCGATAAGTATCGATATGGCCCCTCTGTCTTCCGTATCCTTTCACTTCGGTAACGGTAAGGCCTGAAATTCCTGCTTCCAATAACGCTTCTCTTACTTCGTCTAGCTTAAATGGCTTAATTATCGCTTCAATCTTTTTCATGGGTTACTCTACTTCTCATTATTTTCAGGTAATACAAGAGCTTGTGATCTTTCTTGGCTATCTCTATTGATCCTATAGAATTGATTTATAGCATTAAATTTACAATGTGTTAACAAAACTTTTGAGAATTAAATGCATTACTAGATAGACCAAAGAGTGAATAACATGAAATAATTGTTCATTGTTCCTTAAATATCCCCAAAGAAAAGTAATCCACTATGAGTATGATAAAACGTCTGATCCTGCTAATAACTATCACCTTTGTTAGTGTTGGTATTGATCAAGGCACTAAATTGTTTGCTGCTGAAAATTTACCTAAATATGAAATGACGAGTTATCTTGCTGATACTTTGCGTATTGGTTACGTTGAGAATACGGGCGCTTTTTTAGGTTTAGGTAGTGATTTACCTGATAATGTCAGATTTTGGATATTTGTTTTTGCTGTCGGTGTCATTTTACTGGCTTTGTTAATTTATATCATCAGAACAAACACACAAACCGCTTATGCTTTGGGGTCTTTGTCACTTATTTTCTCTGGTGGGATCAGTAATTTTTACGATAGAGCTATGAATAACGGTGCAGTGATTGATTTTTTAAATATAGGGGTAGGGTCTTTAAGAACGGGAA
Source organism: Paraglaciecola sp. (assembly GCF_039942875.1). Taxonomy (GTDB): domain Bacteria; phylum Pseudomonadota; class Gammaproteobacteria; order Enterobacterales; family Alteromonadaceae; genus Paraglaciecola. Next base: position 197,173 of record NZ_JBDVBQ010000026.1, on the reverse strand, counting down.
TATTTAACGTAGCTGATATGGCCATTATGTTAGGCGTTTTTTTATTATTGTTTGCTAAAGAAAAGCAGGATACACCCCCTAAAGGCGCATAATTTTGTCTGTTAAAAAAAGCGTCAAAAAGGGTGTTTATCAATCGCCCTTAAGCAAGCTCTACGCTAAGCAACAACCTAAGGTGAAAGCCAAAAAGGGCATGGCTAGACTATTGTTGATCTATGCTGAAAATGATCCTAAACGCATTGCTGCCTTGATTCAAAAATGGATGAGAGAGTGAAATGAATATCTTAAGTGATGATATCAGGTCTTGAGAGTAAGCATTTAATGCAGTTAGAGATAGGTACAGAGAATGAATGTAAACAGTGATTTTATTTTACATCCAAATAGCGAATTTGAGCGAAAAAATGAGTTACAAACATTGTTTTTAAATGATGTTAAATTATCTGCTGAAGATCAGAACGTGCTCAAAGCGTGTACAACAGAGGATCATGAATCAGTTGGTTTAATAGGCTGTTTATTAAATGATGGTACGTATGTCAATAAAGCAAGGCTCATTATCGCTAGCAACAATCAATACAATGATGAGTTAGCATATAGGGCAACCGAGCTTTTATCTTGTACAGAAAGCGAACTTCAGGCACTTATTGAGGTTTTATCTGATATTTACATTATGAAGTTTGAACAGATAAGCGTATACGAAAATAAAGTCTATGGAATACTTTTTGACGTACTAAACTAATACCCTAGCTCACATAGGGCTGGAATTTCACTAGCTGTAGCATTGTTGTCACGATAGGCTTCACACAATGCTACCTATAAAATCTGGTTAGGTTTAATATTCAATTGAGTAGAAGGTGAAAATGAATCGCTACCTTATGGCTGTAATGGTTTTAATTATGTTTGGTTTGCAATCAGCTTGCAGTACGTCAGTATCACAAGGCCCCAAGTCTACAAAAAACACAAATAGTCTTATTGTTATTGCTTGCAATGAGTTCGAATGGAACGATGTTGCAAACCTAGTTGCTCCATACCAAAGTGACATCTTACAGGTGGCTTTGTTACATCAGGCGCAATCCAGTGGTTATCGTTTATCAGCCGCTGCAGAACAAGCTTTGGCTGATGGCGAGCACATGCCCAGTATGGTTAAAGTGTTGCTACAATCTATAGTAGATGCAAAGTGTTAGTATCAAATAACTGACGCTCTAAACCTTACTTACTAGGCTAGTGGGTTTAATATTTACAGGCCACCGAGTGAGCACAACTAGATTGCAAATTTTACCTAGTCATCACACTTTTTTTTCGATTAGCTAAACGCTTTCCCAAGCCCTGCTAAGTTATCAGTTTTCTTTTCAATTTTTGCAGCTTCTTCTTCAACCATTTCTGCCTGTTTCAAATTATTTTCAGAAATATTATTTACGTTATCAATATTATTACTTATGGTTTCAGATACACCTCGTTGCTCTTCTGCAGCGACTGAAATTTGCGTAGCCAAGTCAGAAATCTCTGAAACAACGTGATAGACCTGATTAATGACATCTTTTGTTGCTGCGGTATCAGCTACACATTCGTCAGCTGCGTGTTTTCCTTCTAAAAGCTTACTTGACCAGGTTGTTAAAGTGGATTGAATCTCACCAACTGAAGATTGAATGTTTTTTGTTGCTGCATGGGTTCTGCTCGATAAAGCTCTAACTTCATCAGCCACCACAGAAAAACCTCTACCGTGCTCGCCAGCTCTTGCGGCTTCTATGGCTGCATTTAATGCTAATAAATTGGTTTGATCTGCAATACCTTGGATTTCAACCATAATACTGTCAATTTTTTCTGCTTCGGCCGCTAAGTTACTGGCGGTATTTGCTGAATCAGATACATCTTTAGCTAGGTAGGCGACTTTATCCATGGTTTGTGTCATAGCGCTTGTTGCGCGCTCACACTCTAGATGAACCTCATCGACTTTTGATGAGGTTAACGATGTATTGGTGGCAACCTCTGCATTGGTAACGACCATAGCATCTATGGATTTTGATAACTGATGTAGTTCATTGGCTTCTTGCTCAACACCCAATTTAGTTTGCTTGGATATTTGCTTGAGTAAAGTCACCCCCTCTTGCACCGCGTTGCTACTATCAATAACGCGGCCAATCACTGTTTTTAAGCGACCTTCTTGCATTTTTTTCATGAAATCCACAATACTTTTTTGGCCTGCACCAGAAAATATCACTCTTGAAACGCTGTCATAGTTGTCACGCTCTTGGCTAATATATTGCCTTAGTGAAAGTAGCTCACTTCTAAACGCTAAATAAGGTAAAGGGATCATTAATAAAGCTAAAAATGGATAATAAAACGCGCTACAAGCTAAGGCTAATGCCGCAATGATAAATACCATGTCAGAGTATCTAGGCTTTTTAAAAGTAGACGTTTGAGATTTTCCTGCATTTAGTTGCTGGTACAAGGACTGGGCTCTGCTTCTGTACTCTGGCTTCAGCTGAGTTCTAACGGATTGAAAACCTGTTAGTTTACCTTGTTCATATAAAGGAGTAACAAATGCATCAACCCAATAATATTTACCATTTTTACAAAGATTTTTTACAGCCCCTCGCCATGCTTGTTCAGATTTTAACTTCCCCCACATGTCTGCAAATGCTGCTTTAGGCATATCTGGATGTCTAACTATATTGTGGTTTTGACCAATGAGTTCTTTACGAGAAAACCCTGCCACTTTACAAAAAGGCTCATTAGCGTACTGAATAACCCCCTGTGTGTCCGTTACTGACACTAGTTCTTCATGTTCCGAGAAAAACTCTTCTTCATTTATTAAATTTGGGGAGTTTTGAATCATATCCATTCCTTTTAAAGTAGTTCAGAGTAAATGCAGAGAGATTAATTTACCCTATGATACCCTATGCAAATTCATTTTCTAAGTAGCAGAATATGGCCTTTTTTTAGATTTATTTTTGTTGTAAGGGGGCATTATCAAACGTTACTTTAGTCCATCCTGTCTTTATAAAGTTCCTTATGTTGCCATGATCACTACCATCTGGGTTTTGCAGTACATCATCACGATAGTAGCTACCAAATAACGCTAGTGTCTCAGGCTCTGTTAAGTTTTGTATTTTGGCAAAATAAAATATTTTGCAAGAGCCTTCGTTAGTACCAGCTAAATTAGTACTATCACCATTGGTAAATTGGCTAGGTGTGTAATCGTAATAGTGAGTAATAACATCCATTACTTGGGTAAACTCGATTGTTTCTGGAGAGGTTTTTATTTGGCTTAATAGGCTTTCTTTGGTCATGTATATTCCTGAGTGGGTATTTCATCACACGTCTCAATAGTGATAGTGCAATCAATGTGTTTTAGCAGTTTATTAACAAAATTAGGTATTTGGACAGAGTGATTATCGATAGAAAGGTCTACTTTAACCAGAATATCACATTGCTCTAGAGTGATTTTTTGGCGTACGAAGAAGACATTGAGATCGTCTAAATTGTCTAATGATTCAGTGATTAAGACTTCACCAATAAAATGATTGGTATTAGGTATTGGGGCATAGCTTGCCCCATTTATTTCTCGGCTTAGGGTTACCCCTTGAAATTTGTCTAATTTCAATAAGCGGAAAAATACCTCGGTTTCAATTTTATTTTTTTCGGCCACTGAATTTTTAATCCTCAGCTTTCGTACGCTAAAGGATCAGATACACCATTTTCAGCGAAGGCTTCTAATCTTTCTTGGCAAGCTCCACATTTTCCGCAGGCTTTTTCACGGCCGTTATAACATGTCCATGTTTGGTTGTAGTCTAAGTTCATTTCTAACCCAGCTGTTAAAATTGCGGTTTTACTGACGTCTAGGTAAGGCGTGACAATTTCAACTGCTTCGTAGTTTGCTATGGCACATACGTCATTCATTTTATGGACAAATTCAGGGCGACAATCAGGGTAGATAGCATGATCACCAGAATGGGCACCATAAAATACCTTGTTGGCGTTAATGGATACGGCATATCCAACAGCCATAGATAACAAAATCATGTTACGGTTGGGCACTACTGTGGTTTTCATACTGTCTTCTTCGTAGTGACCTTCTGCTACCTCTATATCAGAGGTCAGTGATGAACCTCCAATTAGTTGATTTATAGCCGAAATATCAACAATTTTGTGGTGTACACCTAAATTTGAGCAGGCTCTTGCTGCATACTCTAGTTCTTTTTTATGTCTTTGACCGTAGTCAAATGATAAGGCAAACACCTCAAAACCTTGTTTAACCGCTAGGTTTAGGACAGTAAAAGAGTCCATTCCCCCAGAAAAAATAACCACTACCTTTTGTGACATGGGCTTTGCTTCTTTATAATCTAACAATGAGTTCTATTTTAAGTGATCTGACGGTGAATTCCCACAGCGGGAGCCTGCTAGATCCAAAGGAAAGTGATTGAGTTTGTATAAAATTAATGAAGTGTTTGAGTCTTTACAAGGGGAGGGAAGTTATACAGGCCTCCCCTCAATTTTTGTGCGCCTACAAGGGTGCCCTGTTGGGTGCCCCTGGTGTGATACCAAACACACATGGGAAGTCGACCCTGACTCTATAGCCACTAGCACTAAGGTCATGGCTGAAACCAGCGAGTCAAATAGTTGGTTTGAACAAACTGCGCAACAATTGATTGAGCTTTTTGAGGGCTATGGTTACGTGGCCAAGCATGTGGTTATTACGGGCGGTGAGCCATGTATGTATGATTTAACGGAGTTAACATCTTATTTAATTGGCCTTGGATACTCAGTTCAGATTGAAACCAGTGGTACCTATGAAATACAGTGTCATAAAGATACTTGGGTAACGGTTTCGCCTAAGGTGAATATGCCAGGTGGTAGGCCCGTACTTAAAAGCGCCATGTTAAGAGCCAATGAAATTAAGCACCCAATTGCCATGCAAAAACATATTGATGAGTTGGACCAAGTATTAAGTTTATTAGAGGATGGGTCTTCGCCACAAATTTACCTGCAACCGATTAGTCAGCAGAAGAGAGCCACAGAGCTTGCAATTAAAACCTGTATCGCCCGCAATTGGCGCTTGTCTTTACAAACACATAAGTTTATTGGCATTGAGTAATTAAATATTGCAAAGTGTTAAGTCCGCCATGTGGCATGGGTTACCTATTTATGATGGTAATTATTAATTGAAGTTTATCTTTGGACTTGTTATATGAGTTTTTTTAATAAAATCAGTACGTTACAAATGTTTGCGCTTATATTGGGGCTCAGTTGCAGTGATACCAAAGGTGCATCTTGGAAAATCACTTATCCAAGTCCAGATGTCGATTCAGATATTATGACGACTTACCCTGTAGAGCTGTTAACCCTAGCACTGGATCAGACTGGTGTGAATTATGAGTTAAACCCTTCTAGTAACCAGTTAACTAAGATAAAAGCATTAAACCGTCTTGAGGATAACCGTGAAGTTAATTTAGTGTGGGGTATGACTAGTATTCAACGGGAGGAGAATTTACATCCCATACGCATTCCTCTATTCAAAGGATTAATTGGATGGCGGCTATTACTAATACGTGACGATATGTCTGAGCGTTTTAAATATATTCAAAGCCTAGAGCATTTGATTAAATTATCACCTGTCCAAGGAAGAGATTGGCCAGATACAAAAATACTAAGGTCTAACGGATTCGACGTAATAGTTAACCAAGGGCAGGGTAATCTTTTAAATATGTTAGCTACAGCGCAAGGAGATTTTTACCCCCGTTCATTAGCTGAAATTTGGCATGAACTCGAATCCCTTGAAGGAACTAAAGGGTTATCTGTTCAACCAACATTGGGGATACGTTATCCTGCCGCTGTTTATTTTTTTGTGAACAAAAATAATAGCCCTCTAGCACATTTGATTGAAGTAGGTTTAGAGAAAGCCATTAAAAATGGTAATTTTGAAGAATTGTTTTTGAAAACCTTTCAGGGTTACATTGAAAGAGCAGATTTGAAAAATAGAAATTTTTATTACTTAGAGAATACTTTTTTACCTAAAGACACACCTTTGCAGCGTGAAGAGTTGTGGTTTCAACAGGAGCACAAATGAATACTTTATTAAAACAAATGCTAAAGTTAACGTCATGCTTAATGGTGTGCTCTATAACCAGTAGTTGTACGGTATTAGGTTTTGCCGCTGATATTGGGCTGGCTAATGTGTTAGAGCCGGTTCGAGATGCGAATACCAGTGCAGCTTCAAATCAAAAGGTCGTGAACCGTTCTCGTAACCAGTTTCCACTTGTTTTCACCGTTGAGGGAATGAAACAAGACGCAAAAATTATTAGTGGTTTTTTGGGCAGCTATAAAGCAGGCGCTTCGGATACTCAAGAGAGTGAATCACAACCACAAAAAGTCACTGGCTGTAACCATGTGATTGAAGGCAAACAGCAGTGTTACCCCAGTAGTTATTATCAAGATATGTATATTAAAACTAGTAGCGGCGAGAAAGAGTTTTAGCGGTACCGCGAACCTTTTCTAGGTTCAAGGCGAGATATTAAACAATCAATTGAGTTAAGGTGGGATGAAAACATCCCAAGCGGCAGCTGCCACTTGGGAGTTATCGGTACTATTTCTTTTTAATCACTTTTACGTTCATTTCTTCGACTTTCTTATCTGATAACAGAGAAGGCGCGTTAAACAGTAAGTCTTCACTGGTCCCTGTTTTCGGGAACACCATAACTTCACGGATTGAGTTTTTCTTACCTAACAACATCATTAGACGGTCGATACCCCAAGCAATGCCGCCATGTGGTGGCGCGCCATAATGGAAGGCTTTATACAAAGTGCCGACACTTTTCAGCATGTCGTCTTTGTTGTACCCCATGTTTTTATAGGTCGCTTCTAATATTTCAGGTTTATGGGCACGGACTGAACCGCCGCCAATTTCGTAACCATTTAGCACTAAGTCGTATTGTTGGGCAATAATAGTCCCAATTTCGTCTTCTTTACCGTTCATGTGTTTTTCGATGTCGGCAATCGCTGGCATTGAGAATGGGTTGTGGGTAAAGGTCCATCTGTCAGCATCTGTTTTCTCAAACATAGGGAAATCGACTACCCAAGCTGGTCGTAGCTCTTTGGGGTCGATTAATTTGAGCATCTTACCAAGCTCTTGACGCACCACATCCAATGCCTTGTTTGCCACGGCATAACTGGCCGCCGAGAAAAATACCACATCGCCAACTTGTGCTCCGCTTGCGGCAATTATTTTTGCTGCAATGTCTTCGCCTAAAAACTTAATAATGGGCGATTGCAGGTCGTTTTCGTTGACAAATATATAGGCAAGCCCACCCAGTCCATTTTGCTGAGCAAGGGCCGTAAGGTTCTCGATTTGTCCTTTGGATAAACGCTTACCACCTTGCTCCTCGGCAGACACCTTAATGCATTTAACAATGCCACCTTGTTCAATAGGCTTACTGAATACTTGGAAGCTGGTATCTTTAACAATGTCAGTGATGTCTTGCATTTGCAGACCAAAACGTAAATCTGGACGGTCGCAACCGTACTTGTCCATGGCATCTTTGTAAGTGATGACCGCAAAGTCATGTAACTTCCATTTTTTGCCATAAATTTTTCTCACCACTGTATTAAACATTTTAGTGTTTAAGTCGATGATGTCTTGCATGCTGGCATAGGCCATTTCAATGTCTAACTGAGTAAACTCTGGCTGGCGGTCACCCCTTGAGTCTTCGTCTCTGAAACAACGGGCGACTTGGAAATACTTTTCGTAACCACTGACCATGATCATTTGTTTAAACTGCTGAGGGGCTTGTGGTAGCGTGTAAAATGCACCCGCTTCTTTACGGCTTGGTACGATAAACTCACGGGCACCTTCATCGGTTCCAGCACTTAATATAGGCGTTTCCATTTCTAAGAAGCCTTCCTCATCAAGCATATCTCTAATGAGTTTGATCACTTTATGGCGGTCGATAATGACTTTGCGGACTTCTTTGTTTCTGTGATCTAAATACTTGTGCTGAAAGCGAATGTTTTCGTTGGTTTTTGTAGCTCTGGCGATTTCAAAAGGCAAGCTTCTCGCTAGGTTTAAAATCTCTAGCTTAGAGGTTTCAAGCTCAATAGTGCCGGTTCTCAACCCTGGGTTGTAATCGTCTTCTCGGCGCTGAACCACAATACCAGTCGCAGCTATGACCGATTCTGCTTTCAAGGTAACTAGTTCATCAAAGTTAGGGAAGCTCTCGCGACTCAAGCGTACTTGGAATATTTGGTAGCTAGAGTCTCGTAAATCGATGAACATTAAATCACCGTGATCTCGGACACTGGCGACCCAACCCGACAGGGTGACTTCCTCAGAGAGCGACTGCTCGGATAACTCCGAAATCTTATGGGTGCGATAGTGATCTTTTACAATAAGTGGGGTTTCAGGCAGCACTTCTTCTGCTTGTTTCACGCTTTGCTTGTCGCTGCCTTTTACTGTGTTTTGCACATTGTCGCTAGATGCCGAGGCATCACTGCTGGCAGAGGTATTCACAGCGTTTAAAATACCTTCTCGAATGACTTTACCCGACGCGCCTTTACCAATAATGGCAATGACTTTACCTACTAAAATTCCGGCTTTACCTTGGTTACCGGCTTTTATGTCGCTGGCAATGGCGGCATTATTCTCGATAACAGTATCAATCGCGTCAGCTATTTGCTGTTCTGAAATACTGTTTTCTTGGAAGTACTTTTTATAATCAAAACTTGCGTCTTTTAAATATTCGCTAACGGCTTTTTGTACCAATACTGAGTTAACTTTGCCGTCTTTAAATTGGCTGAAAATATCCGTAAGTACTGCCGTGTCTTGGATGTTTCTGTAGTCGTCAGCTGGGATCACATTTACTAAGGTACGGGCGATAAATAACGGGTCTTTTAGGACATGGTTGATATCCATAAAGGTTTTGGCACGCACTGCTTCAGCCGTAAAAAACTTAGCATCTTGGGGCACTACGCCGCCTTCGATCAAGATAGACTCAATGGCAAAAGGTAAGGTCTCTAAATCCACTTCAATTGCGCTGACTACCTGTGAAATATCCACAAAGGGTAAGTCTGGCTCAGAGATAAAACGGTAATCCGCTTCAAACTCTTTTTTACGCATGACTTTAGTTTGTTTTAGTTCTTCATCCCATAGCACTGTGGTTTGGTCAGGGCGAAATACTTCGTGCTCAATATAATAGTTAAGCTGTTTTTCAACTTCTTCTTTTAACGATTCGACCATAAACTTAAATGAGTTTAAGTTTTTGATTTCAGTTCGCGGGTTGAGGTCGTTGGTATGTCTTTTACGCAAAGACACAGACACATCTGACTTAAACTCACCTTTTTCAAGGTTAGCCTCAGAGATACCAATACCTTGCACTATACGCTGAATATACTGAGCGTAGGTAGACGCATCTTCGATGTTGCGCATACAAGGATCGGTCACAATTTCGATAAGGGGCACACCGGCTTTATTGAAATCAACCAAAGAGATGTCTCGCTCGTGCATTAGCTTAGCGGCATCTTCTTCGATATGGACCTGAGTTAAACTTACGGTAAACTGAGAGCCATCTTTGCGGAAACACGACACTTCACCATCTGGAATAACCGGATTATGAAATTGGGTGATTTGAATATTTTTGGGATTGTCAGGATACTCGTAGTGCTTACGATCCCACGAAATCACCGGATTGCTAAAAGTAGACTTAACTGCTTTGCCGAAATAAATGGCTTTAGTAATGGCTTCTTTGTTGATGGCAGGTAGTACACCCATTTGCCCGGTACACACAGCACAGATATTGTGATTAGGCGTATCAGACTCTTCATTTGGACACGCACAAAATAACTTAGTTTTAGTGTTTAAGCGCACATGAGTTTCAAGACCAATAACCAGTTCTAGGTCGTGTTTTTCGAGTAAATCGTTTAAATAATCCAGTTCCATTATAGTGTTTCTTCTAGCAAGTGAGCGAACTGTAAAACACGCTCATCGTCGGTTTTAGCTGCTGTAATTTGAATACCTGTAGCGGTACCATGGGGGACGGTTAACGTGGGTAATTGACCTAAACTAAATCCAACCGTGAAGGCATCGGATAAATACATCGCCATTGGGTCTTTCAAACCGTCTCCGACTTTGGGTGGTAAGCCTGGCGTCACCGGTGATAACACAATATCCACATCATTAAAAAAGCCTTCGAAGTCTGCAGAAAGCTTGTCTCGAACCGCCAAACTTTTAAGATAAATGGCGTCTGAAAAACCTTGAGATAACACTTGGTTACCGCCGACTATTCTGCGTTTACTTTCTTCGGAAAAATTCTCAGAGCGGGTCACTGCATAACTTTCAATTAAGTTTTCTGCCTCAATACGATTACCGTAATTGGTGCCATCGAGTCGTGACAGGTTAGATGCGGTTTCTGCCATGGCTAAAATGTAATAGGTTGAAATTAACGCCTCTGCATCTACGAAATCGAGAGGTTTAACTTCAATTCCTTTGGCTTTTAATTTTTCAAGGGTCGCCATAAAGTCAGCTTTAATAGATGCGTCCATCGCATCGTTTTCAAGCAGGTTTTTAAAGTAACCGACTGTCTTAACACTGCCAGTATCCGCTAACCCAGCTTCACCTATTGGCGCTGACTCATAGGTCGTTTGGTCTTTAACATCTTTGCCACTTATGGTGTTAAGCACAATGCGGATATCTTCTACGCTTTTTGCTAACGGGCCCACGCAATCGGTTGAGGAGGCATAAGCCATTAAACCATAGCGAGAAATACGACCATAAGTTGGCTTTAAACCATATACCCCATTGTAACCAGCGGGTTGGCGCACTGAACCACCCGTGTCGCCACCGATTGAAAATGCCGTATAGTCCTTAGCGACATTCACCGCTGAACCACCACTTGAACCGCCTGCCACTAATGACGGATCTTTGGCATTGTTAACTGGGCCAAAAATACTATTTTCGTTAGATGAACCATGACCAAAGCTGTCACAGTTTTCTTTTACGATTGGGATTGCCCCCGCATCGATAAGCTTTTGTATCGCACTTGCGGTATAGGCTGATTTGTATTGTTTTAGAAAATCAGAACTGGCAGTGGTAAACGTGCCTTGTAGCATAAAGACATCTTTGACCCCAAAAGGTATGCCTTCCAGTAGTCCTATGTTTTCTCCATTAGCAATTTTTGTATCCACTGCTTGGGCTTGTTTTAGTGCGTTTGCATCAAGCAAAGCATTAACACTGCCGTGGGAGTTTTGTTTTAGCAAATCGAGTCGTTGCTGAACTAAATCAACACAGCTAATTTGCTTGCTGATTAATTGTTGGTGAATGTGTTTTATTTGAGATTGCATAGGTTAGGCTTCTATTACTTTTGCCACGACTAAATAGCCGTTTTTTTCTTGAGGAAAGTTTTCTACTATGAGCTGCTTTTCTAGTGCACTTGCGTGAACAACTGTATCTTCTCTGAGTTGTTCAATGGACACTGCGTTCTGATTGTTATTACCCGATGAGCCAGCGGTCGATAAATCAGAATTTTTAATCACTTCAAATAACTTGTTAATTGTCTCTGAAGGCTTTGCGCCTTTAATACTCGACAAAACATCGACAGTCATAGTTTTATTCATTGTTATTTCATTACCTTGTGGCATTTTCGTGCAATGAGCACATCTAACTAACCAAAAAAAACCTTCCGATTTGGAAGGTTTTTTGTTTTAAATATTGAGAAACCTTCCGAACCTAATAGTTAAGATTATTACCATTCCAATTATTATTTTGCGCGTTGTTTAACATGGAATTTTGCTCTATTAGTCTAGATTGGTTGAATTGCGTTCGAGTATACACTAGTTCCTACACCAAATTTACCATTTTTAATGGCTGTTTGGAGCATACCTTATGCACTTTTTATGAGGTGTTCGCTTTGTTTATTTACGCGCTGGGCGCACTGAGGATGCTCTGCGAGCACTAAGCATGTGCTGCGCATACCCGGAATCCATTGCGGGTTTCAAACCTCATCCCTGAGGCTCGACAGACTTTTTACCAACAGCCGCAAAAAGTATGCAAAAAGGGCCGCGCTCCAATAAAGCTCTTCATCCAATTTTGTACTGAATTAAGCAGGCCGCTTTTAGCCGTTCCCGATGGCCAAAAGCTCAATTGACTATCCATGCCTATTGACCTAGTTAACTGTATCTGGATAGCGATTTTAATGAGGTTAAATTACGTTGAGTGCCTAGATAATTCGAAGAAGTTCAATCGAAAAGGGATGAAAATATGAATGTAGTAGAGTCGTTGACACCAGCTGAATTGGCTGTTTTATGGCCTGCAAGTAGCACTAACGATAGTAACAACGAATCAGAAAGTTCGATTCTATTAGCATCAAGTTCGACAACTACTTTAATGATTCTCTTAGCGAATGGGATTGCTAGCAACTCACAGAGACAGCCTTAATAAAAATGGCAGAATTGTTTAACTTATACTCTAATCGGTAGTGCAATACACTATGACGATTTAAGATCGCACTTAAGTTTAAGTATCAACACACCTAATAAACTGAATGTAAAAAGTGCATATAATAAAAAGCCAGCAAAAAATGCTGGCTTAGGAACTGTCAACTTATTCTAGGACGAGACAAGTCATTACTTCTAAAAATTTCAAGTGTTAAGAGTAAGTACACTTGTCTTACTAATACGATGACGATAAATTTCTCGAAGATATTTAATCGCATTCTTCACATGATTGACATCTAAACGAATATCGTTAATTGATACAAAGTTTTGCGGGCTTTCGATCAACTCACGATATTTTTTCTCGTACATTGGTTTAATAGCATACCAATTTGTATCAAGAATTTTTGCTGGGTTTTCATAAGCCGTAAAATACTTGTCAATAATAGAATCATCAAATTCATCTTCTTGAATCATATTGATAATGGCTTGATCGATTTCGTTTGTATACCGATACTCATCACGAGCAAAACAACGCTTCATATAGGCTACCATGAGGGTTAAAAAGTCATCACTTAAGCAGGGACTCTTAGCAATAAGTGTCGTCAAAGACAAGTTTGCCGATGCGCCTATTACCAATGCATAACGCTTCAAGGTTGTATTAGGAAACAGTTTATTCAAATGCATTTTTAGTCGATTTAATGCTGTGAACGACAACTTATAGTCTCGCGGTAAAGAGATAATCGATACAATAGACGAACAGTTTTTAAAGAAGTGCAAATGATTTAGTGTACTTGCATCAAACCCACTTTTTCGATATTCCTTAATGGCGTCACGGTACTTTTCTGATTCCACAGGCAGGACACTCACCCCTTCAATCGCAGAGGTGGCAGAGTTAAAATGCGGTAACTCTATAGAGCGGCAGAACAAATCATCTATATCTACGCTATCTTGGCGAACATCCTGATTCACTACACTTTCAGCATAAGCAATAGCGACAGGGCCAGCTAAGCTCATAAATAAGTCATTGGCATCAAGACGGATTGTTTCAGAGATATCAATACCCGCTCGACGGAAATAATCCTCATCATAATCAGTTGTGACAGCTTGTGCGGTAAGAATGTTAAAAATTTGCTGAGAAATGTATTGGTTTGCATATTTCTCCATTAAATTAACATCTATGCTATCAGCGTTACCGCCATTTTCTTCTTCTGCATAACGCATTATATCGTTAGATATCAACATCATAGAGTTCCAAGGACGAATGCGCCCCATTACATCGGCTGGTAACTCGTCATTATTTCGCTCTTCATTGTAAGAAAAATTCCATTCTTCAGAGATATATTTTGTTAGAAGACGGCCTGCATTGATGTGAAGGGCTTCAGATATATCTACATTTTTTCCTGATATATTCGGTAATATACAAATACCAGACGTAAAAATAGGTTCAAATACAAAACTATGACGCTTGTCGGCAAGTTGATTTTGACCCGAATGATAATCAAATGTTTTACTGAGATAAGAAAACTGCTGTGCCAAACCAAATTCAGATGCCATACCCGAACCAGTCCCTCCGCCGGCACTAAATATATAGAAGTAAAGGCGAGATTGATTCGCTTTGATACCACACGAATCAACAAGATAAGAATGAAGTTGTCTCCATTCTTCATTTATAAAGGTTGTCGCATCTTTATTCAGAATAATTTTAGCTAAATACTGACCTAATATAGGTGCATTACCTGCACCACCAGCATGAACTTCAGAAAGGTCCATGAACTGCAACTTTTTATATTCCTCTAAAAACTGGACGCGACCTTCATCGTTAGAAAATCGAATTCGGCCTTCTATGTCTTTATCTAAGTCGCCTAATAAAACGATTGGCTCAATGAGGAAAACAGGCTTAAATCCATCTTTATTCTCCATTGGTAAGTGCTTACGAATCCAGCGTAATGGACGAAATTCTTGCTCGTTATCTGTAAGATCTTCGTTTTCCACTTCTTTCATATAATTCGCCCTTGCTTCATATACTAAAGAAGCAAGGTCTAACGCAATATTAGAACCACAGCGCCCTAAACCAATAAGACAAACAGAAGGAAAAAAACGATCTGTGACGTCTTCTTCATCTGTTATAGGAGGATGAATTTTGTTTCGGACGGCATCTAAGTTTCCTAAAATTTTTTCTAGATTTGTCTCTGTAAAATACAGGTGTTCTATTGGCGTTTTTTCTTGACTCATGCGGCATCCTTATTCAAAGCAGTTTTTAAAAGAAGCTGTGTGTATTAGTAAATTAATAACAACTAAATATGTAGGCTAAGAAGTAACCGGATATCTAATTTTATTTCTACAAACATTATCATCCTTGTATGAAAATGACACTAATATGCTCAGTTGGAATATAAAATAAATACAAATTTTGTACAATTGAGGTTGACCAGTACATCCTGCGAAAGAATAAATAGTTATCATGGGGGCCCACCAAATTTATGCAATATGCCAATAATTTGATGGGGAAATTGTAGCTGCAGTAGGTTAAAAGCATCGGCTTCGTCATTGATTAATCAAGAGTGTGAGGCAGCTAAACTGAGGTTGTAGTCGAGTGTTTGATTTGTGAGGCTCTCCCAGGCTGCGAGCCTATTGATTGAAAAGCCAAATGCAGCCTATATTTAGAGAACGCCTGATTGAAACGATTTTTATGAATATTTCTAAAACTTAGATTTAAAATAAATGGATAAATTTCTGACTTTATTACTAATAGAAAGATTATCAGTTTGATAATCAATGTTTATGATTTTGTACTCTAATCCGAACGCATCATTATCATTGTGATCATAATCTAGACTCAATGCATAATACACATTGTTATCATCTAATTGATTATTTTCATTGGACAGTGCTGTGGTATCTTTTTTTATATTCATCCTCCATGAAGAGACTCCTAAGTGGCCATATAAGGTAAAATTCTTCAGTAAATTTACCCCATACTTGATACCTATATCGAATGACTTTGTTGTTAAGTGGCTATCTTGTTCTATCGATTCTTCATCAATGTAACTACCGACAGACTCCTTGTAGTCATTTAAGGATAGTTCTAACTTTAAGTTTTCAATTAACCTATATTCAGCTCTTATCCCTAGTGAAAAATCATCTCCTTTTACTGAATCATTACCATTAAAGCTTGTACGTTGATGTGACTGGCCTAGTGATATATCTAATGAAAGATCTTTAGAGGCAAGGGCGGAAAAAGATAAAGTTGTAAAAACAACACCTAAAAATAATATTTTCATACAGTTCCATTTAGAAAAAATAATATGCAATTGTGTACTAGAAGCCTGTCAGTTTATGGCTAAATATTTTGCCACAAACCATTGGTTTAGTGAAGTATTTCAACTACATCGGGAGTCTCTTCTAAGTAGCCAAAATATAATTCCACTTTATTTGGCAAGTCGTGCAGGTATTAAAATTTGGTCGGAGCGAAACTTTTCTAGTTTTTGAAAAAAAAGAGCTTCGCCCAGCAGGCATGCTGGGCGAAAAGTCACAACGGATTACGCTGAACGAAGTGAATAATTACTTTTGTCTTTGAAACTCACTGGTTTCAGCCCAATTTGGCCAGTCATCAGAAGATAAAAGGTCATAACCGACTTCAAATAGCAACTGTGCATCTTCCTCTATACCTGATAAATCCCAGCTTTCACGGAATTGATCGCAGACTTGGTGATAACAGCCTCTAACGATGACATTGGTTCGTTTACGATATTGAGCGGTTGCTTCGTCAACAGGCACTTCACCGCCTTTCGCGTAAAGTGCAGGCACGCCTTGTTTAGCGAAGCTGAAGTGATCAGAACGATAATAGTATCCTGCTTCTGGGTGACCTTCCTCAACAAGATAACGGTTTTGGCGTTTTGCAGCTTTTGCCAGGTAGGTTTCTAGCTCAGATTTACCCATACCAATAACGGCGACATCTTTGGTTTTACCCAGCACGCTCATGGCATCCATATTGATATTTGCCACTGTTTTGTCTAGTGGAATAATAGGGTGTTCAGAGTAGTACTTTGAACCTAGTAGACCTTGCTCTTCAGCGGTTACAATCAAAAATGTGGTTGAGCGTTGCGGTTTAATATTTAAGTTTGCATAGGCTTTAGCCATGACTAAGGCAGCAGCAACGCCTGTGGCGTTGTCATGGGCGCCATTATATATTTGGTCGCCTTCTTTGGTTTCGTCTTTACCTAGGTGATCCCAATGTGCGGTAAATATTACGTGTTCATCTGGGCTATCTGCCCCAGGTAATGATGCAATAACGTTGTAACTTTCAGATGTTTTGAAACTATTTTTAACGGTTACTGAGGCTTTTAAGTTTAATGCTTTGTTGTAAGGGCCTGCTTTAGCAAGTTCTTTTTCAGCCGTAAAATCTAACCCTGCATCAGCAAATACTTTTTGTGCAGACTCTAAGGTTAACCAACCTTCAACTGCTACTCTATCGGCATTGCCATTTTTGCTGACTAACCCATACTGTGCTCCGCTCCAGCTATTGGCTACCACTGACCAACCATAAGAGGCAGGTTTGGTTTCGTGAACAATAATAGCGGCTTCTGCTCCTTGACGACTGGCTTCTTCGTATTTGTAGCTCCAGCGCCCATAATAGGTCATGGTTTTGCCTTGAAACTTACCACTTTCTGGGTTTTCAAAGCCTGGATCATTAACTAATATCACTACAGTTTTACCTTTTACATCAAGGCCTTCGTAGTCATTCCAGTTATATTCTGGGGCATTTACGCCGTAGCCAACAAAAACTAAGTCTGATTCTTTAAGTTCAACTAAGCTCTGTTCCCGTTTAGTAGAAGCAATCATGCCTTCTTTATAAACGAAGTTGTTGTCGCCGATAGTAAGGGTCATATCTGGATCTGCAGTCATTTCTATTAATTCAACGGGCTGCAAGTAACTATCACCATTACCCGGTTGGTAGCCAAGGGCTTTAAATTCAGACACTAGATAATCAAGGGTTTTTTGCTCACCAATGGTGGTGGGTAGGCGGCCTTCATATTCATCAGACGCTAAGGTTTTAATGTGCGTCTTTAAGTCTTGGGTATTAATTTGCTTGTACACTTCATCAAAATTGTCGGCTTGGGATGTTTCTGTGGTTTGACTATTTTGACAAGCAGATAATGTAAAAATTATGATTAGGCTGAATGCCCACATCATGTGGCAAGTTTTCATGAAATTGCTCTTGTAGTTTCAAAGTTAAGTGATTATAAAGCGTCTTTTATACCCATGCTATTTTATTTGTTAGGTGACATTACCCTCTATGTTTTGGTTAGATGACTTTATAAAACAACTCCCTATGTTGCCTCTGCAACAGCTTGAAGATAACTTTGAGTTGAATCAGTTTTCTGACTGGCCAAATGCAGCCGGCTTAAATCTGTTAAAAAAATATATTCCCTTTCCTTTTGCTGATATACCAGAGTTTGTATGTCAGTCTGAGCTTGTTGCTACAGACAAGTACTATGAACAAATTATTTACGAGCAAGGTGTCATTCCTACTAGGCCCAATGGCTGGCATGACTTGTTCAATGGTCTTATTTGGCTGGAGTTTCCTAAAACTAAGAAGTTACTCAATGAGCTGCATATAGCGGATATTAATCAGTATGGAGTATCGCCTAGAACCTTGAGGCGCAATAATTTAACGCACTTTGATGAATGTGGTGTGATAGTGACTTATCAAGCTAACGCTATAAATGAAGAGTTGATCGCAGCTTTGAAATCACACCAATGGCATCAGGTGTTCGTAGAAAATAGAAAAAAATGGGGGGAGGAGTTACATTGCTTTATGTTTGGCCATGCCAACTTGGAGATGCTTTTACAGCCCTTTATTGGCTTAACAGGGAAGTGGTTAGCGCTTGAAGTGGAAGCGGGGTTTCAGTTACAGCCCTACCAACAACAGCTGTTAGAAGTGGATAAAAAATTAGTTTCAATCATTGAAAACCAAAATCTATTTTCTCAAAAGAAGCCTTTGTCACCGCTACCCTTATTAGGCATCCCTAACGTATGGGATGCCAACGTAGAACCGTGTTTCTACGAAAATACAGATTACTTCAGGCCTAAGCCTAAAACGTTAAAGTAGTACCATTAGAGCCCAAGCTCCCCAGATTACTAAGTAGGGTGCGGTGGCAATAATGTAGGTTTTTTTGATGGGCAGTTGTGTCCATTGACTTAAGCCCACTGCAATCAAATACATCACCCATATAGACTCTAAGCGAACAGATTGTGCTAATGAAAACCAAGGAGAGTTCATTTCTAATCCAAAAATAAAAGCTAGTGATGTAGGCCCTAAACTGATGGGAGATAATTGAGGGTCTTGTGAAAAGCTTAAGATAATTAATGCAATTACGCTGGTGAAAATAGATGGAATACTAGTCCACCATGTAAAACCGTACCAATCGGTATACCCTTGCACACACTCTTCATCAGATTTAGTGGTGATATTTAGATATAAAGCCAAGATTGCATTGGCGATGATATTTGCAACCACCGCTCCAATTACACTGGCCCACAAAAGTTGCGGTTGGTTCATGGCTTTTGCCATATTTTCTTGTTCAAGGGGGCTTAAATCGCCAGCTGTTGATTGGATTACTAAGTCCCTATACCAATCAAAATCAATAAAGTTAAAGTATAGATAAATGGGAATGGCAGTTATTAGTGAGATAACGATAAAGGGTATCCAAGACCAATTATGTGTTTCTTTAATAGTAGCAAATACTTGATTTGGCTTAATAAAAACATCTTTCATAGCCTGAAATGGATTACTGACTGGTTGCATATAACTCCCCAAATAATGATATTGTGAAACATTTTTTATTTATCTCTTATTGTTACATAATTTTTTTACTGAACGCATGTAATAATTTTTTGATTTAGGTGACTATACGTCATGTCAGTTTTGAAATAGGAATATGGAATGATAGAAATTAAGCAGTTGGCAAAGAAGTTTGCCGTTGAAAACCCCAAAAAGTTAAGTGAACAGGAAAAAAAAGATCCTAGGTTAAAGGGGCGCTTTTTTCATTCAGTACAAGATGTCTCTTTTAGTTGCCAAAAGGGAGAGGTTTTGGGTTTGCTAGGTCCTAATGGTGCAGGGAAAACAACAACGTTACGCATGCTATCTACGGCTTTAAAACCTGATGCAGGGAGTGTAGAAATAGCAGGAGAAAACGTCTTAACTCATCCTGTTATCGCCCGTAAAAAAATAGGATTTTTATCGGGTACTACAGGACTTTATGGCCGTTTGACTGGCCGTGAAAATATTCATTACTTTGGACAACTCCATGGCATGTCAGAAGAACGTATTGCCCTTAGAATTGAAGAATTAGCTGATTTATTGGATATGCATACTTTTCTAGATAGGCGCTCTGAAAATTTCTCAACGGGTATGAAACAAAAAATAGCGATAGCTCGGGCGGTTGTACACTCTCCTGAATTAGTGATTTTAGATGAGCCTACCACTGGGTTAGATATTATGGCCACGCAAACTGTTCTTAATTTTATCAGAAGGCTGAAGGCACAGGGTACGCCCGTTATTTTCTCAACACATCACTTAGATGAAGTAGAGGAGTTGTGTGAAAAAGTCATAGTTATTGATCAAGGTAAGACCATGTTTGATGGTGATATTGATACTTTTAAAGGTTTAGCCGATGGTTCGTTGCATCAGTCATTTATGGCTGCTATCCAAACAGCAGCTAGCGAATAGGGAGACAGGAATATGTGGTTAGTTTTTTTTAAAGAGCTCAAAGAGCTACTCAGAGATCGTAAAACCTTATTTTTTATGATTGCACTACCGTTACTTATTTTCCCTGTTATTTTTGGTATTGCGGGTTTTGTTGGCAAACAAGCAATAGATAAGGCAGAAACCAAAATCCTCAACTATGGCATTGTTGGTGCCCAATACGCCCCTGATATTGTGGAAGAGCTACAGCAACCTGATAAATTTAACTTGATAAATATTGCTGCAGACGATGATTACAAAACCATTATTCGTAATGAAACTGTGGATTTTGTATTGGTGATCCCAGAGAACTATTCAAATGATGTACTTCAAAATGGACAAGCAACCATTAAATTGTACTTTAATGACGCGGGGTTAAACCTAGTTTACCGCCGCGTTAATGAAATTGTAGAGAGCCAGTCAGAGCTGTTTCAGCAAAGTGCTTTTGCTACTTTAGGGTTAGATGTAAACCAGCAAGACGCCTTAATTAAGCCTATCGAGTTAGAAAAAGTAAATACTGCGGATACCCGTGAAAATTGGGGCGAGAAGATAGGGGGCATGTTGCCTTATCTACTGTTTATTTTGTGCTTGCAGGGCGCTATGTTCCCAGCTACAGATATTGGCGCGGGTGAAAAAGAAAGAGGTACCTTAGAGACCTTGCTGATTTCACCAATCGATAGAAACAAGATAGTACTAGGAAAGTTTTTAACTATAAGTTTTGCTGGAACTATGACTGCTTTGATTACTGTGGCAAGCATGGCTATTTGGGGATTGGTGCTGAGTCAAGGCATGGCTATTCAAATTGTCGCTGATTTTATGGCGCAAATAGGTGTACTAGATTTTGTATTAATATTTTTAATGTTAGTACCTGTTGTGGCGATATTTGCCGCTGTATTACTCAGTATCTCTATTTATGCTAAAAGCTTTAAAGAAGCACAAAGCTACATAGGACCTATGATGATATTTGTCATTGTTCCTATCATGCTGTCTATTTTACCTGGAGTAGAATTAAAAGGTGGCTGGGCTTGGGTTCCCATAACTAATGTGTCATTAGCGATGAAAGAATTGGTTAAAGGCACTATGGATTATTATCAGTTGTTTGCTATTTTTGGCTCAACTGTTGTCATTGCTGGTGGCTTATTTGCATTTTGTGTCTATTGGTTTAACAAAGAAAAGGTACTATTTAGATAAATTATACAGATAGACTTGAAAGCCATGCTAAATAGCATGGCTTTTTGCCATAGAATAACTACTTATGGCAAATTTTTGCCGCAACAACACAGTTTTTACCTGCGTGTTTGGCCTTATATAAAGCTTCGTCTGCTCGCGAAAAAATACCAATTTGTGAGTCATTTTCTCGATAGGTTGCAGTGCCTATGCTGCTTGAAATTTCATGTGTTGCTAAAAATGGTTCCTCAGAAATAGCCTTCCTTATTCGTTCTGCGATTAAAGCATTTACACTTTCGTCGGCATCAGACAGCAAACAGCAAAACTCGTCGCCACCAAACCTAAAGGCAAAATCTGACTCTCTTAAACTAGATAATATAGTTTTAGCGCAAGTGACTAGTACCTTGTCACCTTCATGGTGACCATGAGTGTCGTTTACTTGTTTAAAGTTATCCATATCCATCACTAGCAGCCCGAAAGGCTCATGACGCCTGTCTGCCTGATTGGCTAGCCTAGCAATAGTCTCATTGTAGTTTGCACGGTTTCCCAACGAGGTTAAGAAATCCTTCATGGCAAACTGCTTCATTTTATGGTGTTCTAATGCGTTCTTGAATGGGTAGCTAAAATTCATATGCATTTGCTGTAAAATTTGCCAAGCGCGAATGGAAACTGGCTGGCTAAAAGTGTACTGCATAGTGGCGATGTTTATACCTAAGCGGGCACAGTTTAGCGATTTGATATAAGGTTTTTGAGGTGGCTTGCCAAAGCATACTTGATTGTCTTCAAACTGGATTTTTAACTCTGACAATTGTAGTGTGGTACTCAATTGTTCAAAGTAGAGTTCGCTAAGCTCAGTCAAATCAATGGTTGTGAGTAATGTCTGTATAAATTGGTTGAGCTGATTATGATCGAGTTTATGCCTTGACTCCTGGCCAGATGGCTCAAGGTTAAAGAATGAATCTTTAAGACTAGAGTCATATACTTGATTAAGTTGCTCCAACATATTCTCCTGCCAAAATTTTGGCGACTTGCTTGACTAAATTTATTACTTGTTGGGCATTGAGCAAATATTGTGCCTACTGCAAAGTTTTGATGTTTTCGTTTCTTTTTTAATCATGTTAGATAGGGAAAAATATCGTAATGCACGGAAATCTAGGTAATGTTCTTATTTTAATGTCAGTGGCTGTAGTGGCTGTCTGGTTATTTAAACGAATCAACCTGCCACCTATTTTGGCTTACCTTTTTTGCGGCATCTTAGCCGGGCCTGATCTACTTTCTTTGTTTGAACATCCTGAAGATATGCAAAATTTTGCTGAGCTGGGGATAGTATTTTTACTCTTTTCATTAGGGTTAGAGTTTTCGTTGCCGAAAATGTTAGCCATGCGGCATTTGGTGTTTGGTGTGGGGTTAGGGCAGATGTTACTGACCACACTTGTATTCATGGCGATCGCTTATTTAATTGGGTTTGATATAAAAGCATCTTTGGTCATTGGTGGTGTAGTGGCGCTTTCATCAACAGCTATTGTAATAAAGCAAACCAGTGACTTGGGCATTTTAAATACCCCAAGAGCGCAAATTGCGGTGAGTATTTTGTTGTTACAAGATTTGGCTGTGGTTCCGCTATTGATACTCGTGCCGTTGCTCGCTGCTGACTCTGAACAAAGCTTAAGTATTGCTATATCTATGGCGTTTCTGAAAGGAGTATTGGTAGTAGGGATTTTATTATCCATCGGAAAGTGGGTATTGCCTAAAGTATTTAGTGAGGTAGCACGAACCCGTACCGATGAGTTGTTTGTACTTACTACAATTATGGTGGCACTAATGGCTGCGGGGCTAGCCTTCTCATTTGGTTTATCTATGGCTCTTGGGGCATTTCTTGCTGGAATGATGTTAGGAGAGAGTCAATATAAACACCAGCTAGAAGCCGATATTCGGCCATTTCGCGATATATTAATGGGCTTGTTCTTTATCACCATAGGGATGCGTTTAGAGTTACATAATATACC
This sequence comes from Paraglaciecola sp., assembly GCF_039942875.1. Lineage (GTDB taxonomy): Bacteria > Pseudomonadota > Gammaproteobacteria > Enterobacterales > Alteromonadaceae > Paraglaciecola. The sequence continues at coordinate 173,839 of NZ_JBDVBQ010000026.1, read as the reverse complement.
AGGTCAAATACACTGGGCACTTACGGGTTTAGTAAGCATTGTAATATTAAAAGTATTACTTATTAGAGTGTCTGCTTGGATCTTTAAATTAGGAAGCCAAGATGCATGGGCTGCCGGGATTAAGCTTTGCCAAATGGGGGAGTTTAGTTTTGTCATTGCTGCACTTGCAGTAGATCATAATTTATTAACTTCAGAGCAAGGCTCTTTATTGTTAACTATAGGTGTTATCAGTATGGCTTTTACACCTTGGTTAGTGGATAAAAGCCCAGTTTTAGCCAAAGCGCTTAGTCCAGAACCATTGCCTGATTGCAAAGGCGCAGAGCAGCTTTCTTCTCATGATAAAGAATTAACTGATCATGTGCTCATATTTGGTTTTGGGCGAGTAGGGCAGTCAGTAAGTCGACTCTTAAAAATAGAGGCGATACCTTATATGGTGGTTGATGCCGATCCAACTCGAGTACAAGAAAGTCAAAGTGCGGGTGAGCCAGTCTATTTTGGCGATGTTAAGCAAAAAGATATCCTACGAGCGGTTGGTATAGAGCGAGCTAAACTGGTATTGATCACCTTTGATCAGCATGACAAGGCTATGGCAGTCATTCAGTTAATCTCAAGCTTATATCCTGATTTACCCGTTGTAGTGAGAACCCGTAAAGACTACCGCATGGATGAGCTCTTAAATGCTGGCGCCACTCAAGTGGTACCCGAAATTATAGAGGGTAGCTTAATGTTGGTCACCCAAGTGTTACAGATGTCTGGTGTACCCATGTCACGAATTTTGAAGCGAGTTCGTAAAGAGCGAAAAGGCCATTATGGCAATATGCACGGCTTTTTTCCTGGTGAAACTACCGAGATGGATTATGTTAAGCAAGACAAGTTAGAGTTTATGCACGCAGTTATTTTAACTGCTAGTGCCTTTGCGGTAGGTAAACCTTTGCATATTCTCGATACACAGCGCATGCGAATTAATATTAAAGGTCTAAGGCGTGATAACAATGAATTGTCTGCCCCAGATGGCAATATAGAATTACTAGAAGGTGATGTGTTAGTGATTACCGGAAAACCCCGAAGAGTAGAGAGAGCTGAACGTTTTTTATTAGAAGGAAATTAAAACTTTAGTTGCGAGATAACTCTAGAAATAATGGCATGATTGTTACGTATAAGTCTGCAATGTAAATTAAATATTGCACAATAAATAAACAGCTATATACTGTATATATGAACAGTTATTTATTGGGGCTTTATGTATAAACATTTCAATCCTATCAATTATGCTAATAGTTATTTTGTAGATTCAGAACGCTATTTTGAGAGCGACTTATGTACTCAATCTCAAGTTAGCTCAGAGCTTGAAAGTGGCGAGAATAGCGTGTTATCTCGGATGGAAAACCTTAGAGCTTTTGCCAGGCAACAACGGCATAAAAAGTTAAAAGCCGAAGGGATGCAAACTAGTTTTTGTTTTTAAATCTTGGTTGCAGTTCAAGTTTTATACGCGGATTTTAAGGCCTGTTGCACCCTCACCGTAAGAGCCATACCTTTAGCTCTATGTTAGCTTATCGTGTATTTGTTGCACCTGACTTTAAAAATTAGGGTTGTATATTTTCCTTAGCCTATGAAATTAGCTTAATCGATTAATAAAATAAGCCATTCGCTGTGAAAAGCTTTAAACTAGACAGATATTTAAGGTTGCTTTAGCCAACCATTACCTAGGATTACTATGATCAACAATGATGTATTACGCCGAGTGCGTTATATTTTCGATTTCAATGATGCAAAAATGATAGATATTTTTGCTCAAGCTGACTACCCCGCCACAGTTGCACAGTTGCATTCTTGGTTACGAAAAGACGATGATCCGGCATTTGTTGAAATAACGGATATTCAATTTTCATTATTTCTAAATGGTTTGATCAATACTAATCGCGGTAAACGAGAGGGAGTTGAAGCGCCAGTTGAGCGTAGGCTTACTAACAATATTATTTTTATGAAGTTAAAAATAGCATTAAATATGCAAGCTGAAGCTGTACTAGAAGCAATGGATTTAAGTGGCTTTAAAATAAGTAAACATGAGTTAAGTGCGCTATTTAGGAAGCCTGAGAACCGCCAATATCGTGCTTGTAATGATCAAATATTGCGTAACTTTTTAAAGGGGTTACAATTAAAAATTCGGGGTGACAGTTAACTTATAAGCTAAGATCTACCCCCAGTGATACAAAGACTAAACGTGATGGTTTTTATACTAGTTTAGCTTGTGTATGAGTGGGGGCCTATCAACAATACTAAATAGATAAGAAGCTGCGGAGCTCTTCTTGTCTTGCTAGGCCATCTTTCATTCCTAGGTTGATAAGTTCACGACAAAACTCTTTTTCAAATAATAAGTAACTTAGTAGGCTAGTGTCTGATTTATCATGCAAGCCTAACATTCGAAGTAACATATTTATCCCTGAGGGCATTTTATGAAAGTGCTTTGCGGCCATTTCATTAAAATTAATTGATGGGTTCACAACCATACAGTCTATGGTTTTTAACTGAGTTTGTTGCTGTTGTTTGAAGGTCATATGGGCGATGGTTTGATTAATTCTGGTTAGTCTTTCTAAATCTGCATTTAACGTATCAGCGAAAATAGTATCTAGTAAGTGACCAGCAATCGCTATGCTACTTGGGTATCTACTCATATCTGTAAATCGTGAGCGTTTTTCTGGTTGTTCAACCCCAATGATTAGTATTTTTTCAGCTCCTAAATGTATTGCGGGGCTTAGGGGGGATAATTGATGTACTGAACCATCTCCCATAAATTCTCCCATCATTTTTACAGGGGGAAATAGCAAGGGTATCGCTGAAGATGCCATTAAATGTTCTGAGTTTAACGTGCAGGGAACGCCTCGTCTCTTTTCTCTATACCAAGGCTGTATATCATTTTGGCCTTGATAAAAGCTAATAGAGTCGTGGCTTGAGTAACTAGAGGCATTGATGCTGATTGCTCGTAAGTAACCTCTGGATATATTGCGGTCTATGCGATGAAAGTCTAATCGTTCACGAATTAGTCGTCTTAGAGGTTGATTATTTAATAAGCTAGAAGGGGTCTTTTGACTTTGTTCTGTTTGAAAGCTACTTAAAAAGTTAAGTGATAAATGTTTAAAAACATCTCGCAAGCCACTGTCATAGACTTGGCGAGTGTTAAAGTTTTTCCAAACCCATTCTAGTTTTCGAAGGCCTAAATGATAACAGGAAGCATAACAAGCTAAACCTGTAGCATTAATTGCACCTGCAGAATTTCCACAAACAACAGGAAATGGTAAGCCCTGATTTCTCGGTAAAAAAGTACCTATGGCTTTTAATACACCTAGTTGATAAGCGGCCCTAGCGCCGCCACCTGATAATAATAATGCGTATTGATTACGGTCTGACAACAACTTTTCCTTACAAAGTGAGGCTTAAACCTTCTGCTGCTGCAAACAGCTGTAAGTCAGCACCACCTATTTCTATGACATCTTGACAGTGACTTTCAATTTCTGCAATTTCGTCATCTGTACGGATGTGATCATGGCTATATAAGGCCATGCGTTTTGCTCGACACCCCATCGCTAATTTAACTGCTTCCTCTGCGACAGAATGCCCCCAACCCGCTTTTGCTGGCATGTCTGCTAGCATATATTGGGCATCGTGGATCACTAAGTCAGCGTTTTGACTGAAACTAACCCAGTCTAAGAAATCAGTATTCTTTTTGTAAGGAGGGTACAGCTCATTATCTGTAATATACGCCACTTTTTTGCCATCCGCTTGAATACAAAAAGAACTGCCGCCGCCAGGATGATTCATGGCTAGTCGTGTAATGGTTGCTGAGCCAATTTTCCAACTATGAATATCTTCGTCTTGGGGCACAATTTCTATATTGGAGCGCAATGTTTTGTAATCTACAGGAAAATAACTGCCACTCATTTGTTCTAGAATCGCATTATGTTCACTATGAGTTGTTTGCCCTGGAGTAATAAAAATATTTCGATTAGGTTGATAGATAGGGGCGAAAAAAGGAAACCCTTGTATATGATCCCAATGATTATGGGTAATGAGTAGGTGAATATCATTGTTTTGCTTAATGAGTTTATCACCTAGCTTTTTTATCCCAGTCCCAGCGTCCAAAATAATATCTGTGCCATCATCTAAATTGATGTGTACACAAGCAGTGTTACCGCCATATTTGATAAATTCCGGCCCAGGAGAGGGGCAGGAACCCCGCACACCATAAAAGGTTACTTGCATTTATTGTCTCATTCCGAAATAGATTACATCCGTGAAGTTAAACATTATCACTAAAGCATAGGCCTATTAAGTATAAACTTAAAATTTATAGTATGAAGTAAAGTAAACGAGTTCTGAAATATGACATTCTATGCTTAACAAAAAAGCGCCCTAGGGCGCTTTTAAAATACCTTTGCAAAGAAGAATATCCTACTATAAAGAAGTCACGAAATTTACTAATTGGTTTAACTCAAGTAGTTGTTTTTCTCCACTTCTACGGTTTTTATATTCTACTTTTTGTTCGTCTAAGTTACGTTCACCAATAACGATTGTATGGGGAATGCCTATTAACTCCATATCGTTAAACATGACACCAGGGCGTTCTTTTCTATCATCAAACAACACTTCAATACCTGCCTCAGTTAACTGAGTATAAAGGGCTTCGGCTGTTTCTTGAATACGATGTGATTTATGCATATTCATAGGGATTAGCGCTATTTTGAAAGGCGCGATAGCATCAGGCCAAATAATACCGTACTTGTCATGGTTTTGCTCTATGGCGGCGGCCACAATGCGAGATACGCCAATACCATAACATCCCATGGTGAGTATTTTATGTTTACCATTTTCATCTAAAACACCACAGCCTAATGCTTGAGAGTACTTGTCACCAAGTTGAAAAATATGTCCAACTTCTATTCCCCTCTTAATCTCCAATGTTCCTTTACCATCTGGTGATAAATCACCTACTTCTGCATTGCGGATATCTGCAACTTCAAAGCTTGCTACATCCCGAGACCAGTTCGTTCCTGTGTAATGAAAGTCAGTTTCATTGGCTCCACAAACGAAATCAGCTAAATGGGCAGCGTCTCTGTCAACAATGACAGGTACTGGCAAACCTACAGGGCCAATAGAGCCTATCGTACAGTTTATTGTATCCTCAATTTGTTGCTCAGTTGCCATAGTCAGCGGTGCGAATACACCTGCTACTTTCTCTGCTTTTATTTCATTGAGTTTGTGGTCGCCACGTAAAACTAAGGCCACTAAACCTTGCTTGCCTGCATCATCAGGTTCAGCTAAAACCACTAACGTTTTTACTGATTGACTAGCGGAAACATCTAAAAATTTTGAAACTGCTTCAATTGTTTTTTGGTCCGGTGTGGCTACTTTTTCAAGAGACTTGGTGGCTGCGGGGCAATCTCCTTGAGGTGCAAGAGCACTTGCCATTTCAATATTAGCGGCATAATCAGACTGATTGCTAAACACAATGTCGTCTTCACCTGACTCGGCTAAAACGTGAAATTCATGGGATGCACTACCGCCAATTGAGCCTGTGTCAGCAATTACTGGGCGGTAATCTAAGCCAATTTTTTCAAATACATTGCAGTAAGCTTGAAACATTGAATCATACGTTTTCTCAAGGCAAGTTTGATCCATATGGAAAGTGTACGCATCTTTCATGGTGAATTCACGGCCACGCATAATGCCAAACCTAGGGCGTACTTCATCACGAAACTTTGTTTGTATTTGGTATACATTTAGCGGTAGTTGCTTATAGCTGCTGACTTCATTTTTAACCAAGCTGGTGATGACTTCTTCGTGTGTTGGGCCTAATACGAAGTCTCTAGAATGTCTATCTTTTATCCTTAGTAGCTCTGGGCCATACTCGTCCCAACGACCAGACTCTTGCCATAGGTCAGCGGGTTGAACAACGGGCATTAAGACCTCAATTGAACCGGCGTTATTCATTTCTTCACGCACGATATTGGCAACTTTATTTAAAACACGCAATCCAGATGGCAACCATGTATAAAGCCCTGATGCTAATTTTCTGACCATACCTGCACGTAACATTAGCTGGTGGCTAACAACTTCTGCATCTGCTGGGGTTTCTTTTTGCGTCGATAATAAATATTTACTTGTGCGCATGAAGGTAAATGTCTCTAAGGGTTGAAGTGAAAAATGGCCGACATTCTATCAGTAGGTTCTCATCCGCCAAAGCCATATTTTAGCTATCGATAAATTATTTTTTTTGAACGGTTAGCACTACGTTTATCTGCTTAGACACTCGCCATTGAATATTTAAATCATACAAGCTCACGCCGTATATTTTATCTGGCTCTGTGGTCTTATGATAAGCAGGTCTGGGGTCTTGAGCTAACACCTCTTTAACGAGTGTTTTTAAGCTTGGATAATGGCTATTCAGCTTGCTTAATTGATTAAGTGCATCATTTGAAAACTCAACCTGCATCAATTCTGGTGCGGTCTGCGCTAACTCACTGCTAGCTTCAATTAAGTTGTCGGCGTAAGGCACGTAAGGTTTAATGTCTACAATGGGAGTTTCATCAAGTAAATCTACCCCACTGACTCTCAAACATAATTGATTATTATGCCAGTCCACAGAGGCGAACTTTACAACCGACATACCTATGCTATTTGGGCGAAATGTACTGCGACTAGCGAACACGCCTTGTTTTTGATTGCCACCTAAGCGAGGTGGACGCACTAGGGGTTTAAACCCTTGCTCAGCTGTTTTATGAAAGTGAAATAACAGCCATAAATGACTAAACTTTTCTATTCCCCGTAAGTAGTTCGGGTCGTTAAACTCTTTCTCAAACTCGATAACACCTATGGCGCTTTTTACTAAACCAGGTTGCCGCGGGATCGCAAACTTTTCTTGATAAGGAGTACGGATTTTGCCTATTGGTTGGATGGCAATATTCATGTTCTTCGTTACTGAGTTAACTAGGTGTTTGGATTATAAGGATATAAATAAATAAAAACAGGCATAACCCTTTGATGGCAATCTTATAATCCTTTGGATACCATGCTTTTATTCTGATCCATAAGGTTGTTAGTTGTGTTTGAGCTTAAGGTTTCTAAAAGTCATTTTTTATCTCATATTTTTTTGAAAGAGTTGGTAGACGAGCATGGGTTACAGTCATTTACGTTAGCTGATGATGCCATTTTTTCTGTTGAGCCGATTTCTGGTGGAGCGCAGAGCAATAAGCGGTTACCGAAGTCAGATGACAATATAGCTTTTGAAAAGTTATTAATATTCTGTGACGGGCTGCACTTGCAACAGTTACAGCTGGTTAGTCTAGCATTGCAGGAGCACCTAGAGTCTGACATGTATAAAGTGGTGCGGGTTGATGGCGTCTCGGGGTTTGCAATTTGTGCTCAGGTCAAGGTTGTTCAATCACAAGGAATAAAAGCTCAAATTGAAAAGGTCGCTAACCAATTGAGTGTTGAATTATGTTGGTTTAATCAAGTCCCCACTTTAACTCAACCTGGGTTATTACTTATGGATATGGATAGCACAGTCATCGCGGTCGAATGTATTGATGAGATTGCAGAGTTAGCGGGTGTGGGAGCTGAGGTGTCAGAGGTCACGGCTCGAGCTATGAAAGGCGAGTTGGATTTTGCTCAAAGTTTACGTACCAGAGTGTCATGTTTACAGGGGGCCGATGAAGCTATTTTGCAGCAAGTTCGTGATGCGTTGCCATTAATGCCAGGTGTCGCTAACTTAGTTAATCTATTGAAAAAGTATAATTGGAAGGTGGCTATTGCATCGGGTGGTTTCACTTACTTTGCGGACTACTTAGCGCAAAGATTAGCCCTAGATGCAGCGGTTGCAAACGGATTAGATATAGTTGATGGTAAATTAACTGGCAACCTTGTTGGGCGTATTATTGATGCAGAGGTTAAAGCAGAGACTTTACATACATTAGCTAAGCAGTGGGATATTCCTGTCACGCAAACTATTGCCATGGGTGATGGTGCAAATGATTTAGTCATGATGAATGCCGCTGCATTAGGTGTGGGGTTACATGCTAAACCTGTTGTCAGAGAAAAGGCTGATATGGCTATTCGAAGAGGTGGGTTAGATGCTTTATTGTGGGTGTTAGCTGCGAACTAAATGAAACAGAACCTCAACGTAAACCCATCTTGAGGTTCTTTTATCTGCATTAGATTAGCGGGGCGTGTCTAACACTATACCTTTCGCCATATATATGTCGTCATACATCAGGCCTCCATTACCATAGGGCTTTTTAATCGAACCAGTGTTACTAATGGTCATAAAGTACAGCAATGGTAATTCTCGCTTCATCCTAAACTTCGCGTATTCAAATGCTTTTTCTTGTTCAACAAACTCGCCACCACGGACATATAAATCATAACTTTGCCCACCCTCTTCATGGGGGGCGTTATTAATCACGTACCATAGTTCGTACCACTGTTCGGTTTCTAATGGTTTAGCTAGTCGTTGTGATGTTAGATGAGAAATATTGTGGTAAGTCTTGTTGTCGCCCATAACCATTAGCGTACCGTCATTTTTGTAGCCACTGGATTCGAATTTATCTGTCACTCGGATCATCGGCTCAAAGCTGTTGTAATGGTTTTCTTGAATGTCCTTAGGGGATAAGTTACTTAATCCAAAAGAGTGGTTGTTAGGAAAATATTCTACTTTGATGCGGGTATAAAATGTATATGTTTCACCTAGCTCTACTACTTGAGGGAGTGCTTTAAGCGTGATGGCTTTTCTATTTCCAATCACTCCCTCTGCCGCAGGTTTCTTTATTAAATAATGATTGTTTAAGGCTAGTTCTTTACGCACCTCAGTGACTTGAGGCTCATCTACAAATGGGGTGGTTTGATTGTCAGTATCCATTTTTTGCCATGTTTTGATGGCGTTTGGCTGCTCAAAATCATCTATGAGTAGCCATGGGCTTGAAGTGTTCATAGAGGTACATTGGGCTAACAAACATATCATTAAGCTGCTAAATATTAGCTTCAAAAGAATTTTCATGGCAAATGCTACTTTTAAGTTTTTAGTAATTGCTCTATACCCACTTGCTTTATTTTGTGGGTTGGCGGTGTTTTGTGGTTGATTAAGATGACACTTTCGGTGAATTCGAAACGGCGTAATACTTCGTCAGTTACATCAACTAAATCACCGGTGCCAGACACGTTCCATAATTGGTCTTCTAGTGCTTTAGCTTTGTGTAAAGCGTAGATACCTACGTACTGTAGTTCAGCTTGCATGGTTTCAAAGTCAGGTCTTCCGGTGGGACCAAGGAACACCTTTATCGCAATAAATTGCCCTCTTTGTAGGGCTTGTGCGATAAACTCTCTACGATGTTCGGTGCTGGTAAACTGCTCTGAAAATGCGCTTTCTATTGCTTCCTTTGTTGTTTCTTGACTGGGGTCAAAAGCAACAAATAGCTCTCGCATGTCTGGCTTGTCACTGGGCCGTTTGGTTTTCATCGTGTGAGTAATAAACTCATGTTGCGATTTGTTACTTCTAAATATGGGATACAAATCAACCATATCGGGTTCTGTCTGAAACGTTAGTAAGTTATAAATTCGGTTGTTGGTTACACCAGTAGCCGCAGCATCTGCTATATAATTACTCGCGTCCTTACTCAGGAAAAATGCTGTGTTGACTATGTTTTCTGTATAAATATTACGTAAAGCCTCACCTATTCCTGGCACCTCTTCTTCATCTCTGAAAGATTTTAATTTTGAACGATTAGATTTTATCAATGCTTCAAAAAAACGCTTGGCGGTTTTATTTTCATCAGTCACAACGTTTTGTAAATGTAATACATACCTGTCTTTTGAGACATTGCGAATAACGTAAGGTAAATCCGACAACGTAAATTTATTGGTGACTTTTTGTAGCTGCGGAAAGGTTAAGGAAATTTGCGTTTCCTTAGAAATCGACAGAGGAGCGTTCAATTCAACCCTCAAACCTAGAGTAGAAAAGTCTTCTGTGTTCCCTTCAAAAACGTTATTTTCAACTTTTACTTTTACATAGGTGCGCAGTAAAAATCGAGTTTCACGTCTTTGGTTAAAGTATTTGAAGCGGTAAACAGTAACCACTGCTGGGGGTTTATTTCTAGGGTGGCCAAATATTTTTAATTTTGCTAAATGTTCCCGTTTAACTGAGTGTTTTTGATAATGTTCTGTGCTTATGTCGTCTGTCACATTGGTTAAAACTGCAATGTAAGACAGATTTTTCAATCTCGACATGAGACGAGGGGAAGGTTTCTGATTTTGTTTTTTTACATTGTCGTTAATTGAATTTGAAATAGATAAAGGTCGATAACTTTGTGTAGGAACCATATCAGTTAACTGTAATTTATAGATACGCCAACTCACTTTGCGAGACCCAAATCCTAAAAATAAGTTTTTTAAAGCGGGTCTTTTATCTAATTCATGATGAGTCGCAGAATAGAAATAAATCTTGCCATCATTAATGTGATTAAACACATAAATAAATAACTCTTGTTGGCCTTTATTAAGGGACAGAGCATGTTTTATGCGGTCTTCAGTTAATAAGTAGCCAATTTTTAGATCTTGTATTTCATTGGCCCAATATTGAATTTCTTCCCTATTACAATCATTTGCCAAAGCATACCTAGGGGTGTACTCACCATCTACACAGTCTATAAAAACTGGAATCGAAGCAAAGTTTGGAATGTAATATTGTTCGTAAGTTTTATTTTGAATGGCTGTAAAGGTGTTGTCTAAATTAACCTTATAACGTCTTTTATTGCCATGAATAAAATGCTCAAAGAATTTGTCAAATACAGGGTTAGGGAAATCAAGTTGACGTATTAAATTAATTCGTTGGTCGTGTTGAGCCGACTCTACGTTTTTGATTACATAAGCAATCCCTTGGCGTTTATCTAGTGAGTACTCTTTCTCTAGGCCTCTAAATTGAATTGAAAGCCGTTCGCCCTCTTTTAACAAATGCTCTTTACTAGTTTTAACTTTTAAGCCGTTAACAGAAATATCTATAGTGGTGGCTTGTACGCTTTTATTTTGACTCGTAAACATTTCAATACTGACTGAAAAGTTCATTCTTTCTTCGCCCCTTTGAGCGAAATTACCAAATTTTAGGAGCGGCGCCCTGTAAGTCTTACTGGTAGCTGTTTCTTTGTGAGGGTTATTTTTCTCATTTTTGGCCTGTTCCTGATCTTTTTTGTGCATAACCCGATAGTTGTTTTCGGTGTTAGTCACTGCCTCATAGACGCCAATAGTATATTCGCCAAAAATCCTTACTTGTCGTTCAAATGTTTCAATTGCTATATCATCTAAGTAATGATGCTTATTAAGGTGCTCAAAAGATCTACATTTTCCTGACACTAAACCTCGTAGGTCAATTAAGCGGGTACAGGGTCGAGCTAGACGCATAAGCTCCATTTTAATTAAAAATCGTTTTTCTTTGGGAATTGCAGACGCGACTTGATTGAGCACTTGGTTAAACTCAGGCTCATGTATCATGGGCTTAAGTTGTTCAATAATGTTGGCGTATTGGTCTATATCTTGGCTCATGGAATAGGATTTAACTTATAATAATTGTTATCGGTCTTATCTCAGAAAAGTTGATTGGTTTTTACCTGATAATTTTTAGCAATTCATTCTATAAAATATGATAATTAATTGATAATCATCAAATTTAATATATTCAATAAAAAGACAAAAATAATATGGCGAAACAAAAAACTGCCTATGTGTGTTCCGATTGTGGAACAGAGTATCCCCGTTGGCAAGGGCAATGTAATGATTGTAAGGCATGGAACACTATCAGCGAGTTTGTAATTGCTAGTAGTGCTAGTTCTAGTCGTAATCTAGGCGGTTATTCGGGCCAAACTCAAGCTGTGGTTGAGACCTTAGATAGTATTGATTTACAAGCGTTACCTAGATTTGAGTCTGGGTACAAAGAACTAGATAGAGTGCTGGGTGGGGGAATAGTACCTGGCTCTGCCATGTTAATTGGGGGCTCACCAGGGGCAGGTAAAAGTACAATGTTGCTTCAAGTTATGTGTCAAATGGCTAATAATAAGAGTGCGCTGTACGTCACCGGTGAAGAATCATTACAACAAGTTGCTTTACGGGCGCAGCGCTTAGGTTTAGCGAAAGATAAATTGAAATTACTCGCCGAGACAAACGTTGAAACCATCTGCCAATTAGCTTTACAGCATAAACCAGAGCTTATGGTTATAGATTCTATTCAAGTTATGCAAGTTGCCGATGTTCAGTCTGCACCGGGTAGTGTATCCCAAGTAAGAGAAAGCGCAGCCTTTTTAACACGCTTTGCTAAGCAGCAGCATATCGCAATGTTTTTGGTAGGGCACGTTACTAAAGAAGGCAGTTTAGCAGGGCCTAAAGTACTAGAGCACTGTATTGATTGTTCAATGATGTTAGAAGGCGAAAGTGATAGTCGCTACCGTACCCTTAGAAGTAACAAAAATAGGTTTGGTGCGGTGAACGAACTGGGTGTTTTTGCGATGACAGAGAAAGGGCTACGAGAAGTCAGTAATCCCTCCGCTATATTTTTAAGCAGAGAAGAACAGCAGTCTCCTGGTAGTATTGTTATGGTGGTATGGGAAGGCACTCGGCCACTCTTAGTTGAAATACAAGCTTTAGTTGATTATTCGCAAATGGCGAATCCTAAACGAGTTGCTGTTGGCTTAGAGCAAAACCGTTTATCTATGTTGTTAGCAGTATTGCATCGTCATGGCAATGTACAAATGAACGATCAAGATGTGTTCGCCAACGTGGTGGGCGGGGTTAAGGTAGCTGAAACAAGTGCTGATTTAGCGTTATTGTTAGCTATCGTATCCAGTTTTCAAAATAAAACCTTAGATAAAGATTTAATTGCATTTGGTGAAGTAGGATTAGCGGGTGAAATTAGGCCGGTGCCAAATGGTTCAGAACGAATTAGTGAGGCTGCAAAGCATGGCTTTAAGCGCGCCATAGTTCCTAAGGCTAATGTGCCTAAACAAGGAGTGGTTGGGATTGAGATTATAGGTGTGTCACGGTTATCAGATGCCCTTGATGCATTATAAGTTGCACTTATTAATAATGTTCAACACAATGTGAATGTAATGAACATTATTAACTTATTAGCAGGCGGCTATATGCTTTCTAGATGCAGCTCTACTTGTTTCAGTTCATAATCTATAAGACTGTTGATAGCCTCCATTGTACTGCTTGCTAGGATGAAAAAAGTATCAGACGTGATGTTTACTTTAGTACAGTCTATAAACTCCAATTTTATAGTTGAAGTAAGATTTAAACACTCTTCTGAAGCTTTAAGTAACAACTGAGACTGTTCTTTTGAATGGGCACCTTTGTTTTTGAATTGTTCGAATACAGTAGAAGAAAGTTCTGTAATTTTTTTTTCTAAATAACCTAATTTCACTTTATCTACTTGGGTACTTACCCCTGTAGCCGCAATCGCCACTCCCATTGCTCTAGATTGCCCAATATACTCTGCCGTAAAAGGTAGCTCTCTCCATAGCAACGAAATATTAGGTAGTGACTCAAAAGTGCTTTTATTAAAATGTTCGTGTTCTGCTAAGTCTTCGAATAAGTAAAGTAAATTGGCTATCAGGTGGGTATGCTGCATGTAACTCTTCTCTAGAGTTAAATTAGCTGCCGAGCTTTCTAACCTTGGCCAGTGATCGGTAAATCCAAGCCAGCGTTCTTGATTGGTTATGAATGGCTCTGAGTTTAGTTCTTCTATTAGTGGTTTTAATTGTGTTTGAATTGAGGTTATGACTTGCTTCGCTTGTTGGTCACCCTTGATATTCGCAGCGTTTTTACCTCGGTGCTTTTGTAACAAAGAGATTAATAACTTTAGTCTTTTCACTTTTGTTAAAATATGTCGATTGTGTTGCAACTCTCGCTTGTTTTTTAAACCATTAAATATTAGCAGTGATACCGCGATAATGGTTAGCCCTGTGAGCATGAACGTAAGATTCACTAACTGCTCTCCTTGGTTGAAGAAGTGACATTTTTGAGGTGTTGGGCTAATTCTGTTGTTTGTTCAGCAATTTTTGCATTGGCTTGAGATATCCCAACTACCTCGGATAAGTGCTTTGATATTTCTTTTGTGGCTATATTTTGTTGTTCAGTATTTGCAGATATTACTGTTATCTGTGATTTTACTTGGTCCGACTCTGAGAATATGTCGGTTAGGTTATGTTTAGCTTCATCGGCCTTTATTACACAAGCTTCGGTAAGGTCAAAAACTTTTGACATACTAGCTTCTACACTGGCACTGCGTTTAGTAACCCCTCCCATGCTTCCAATTATATTTGTTGCTGTTTCTTGACTCACACTTGCTAAGGAGCGCACTTCATCGGCAACTACAGCAAAGCCTCTTCCTTGATCTCCTGCTCTTGCAGCTTCAATAGATGCATTTAATGCAAGTAAATTGGTTTGTTCGGCGATCTTCTGAATATCATTAGTTAGTGCCAACACATGTTCACTACTTTCGTTAAGCTCTTTAATTGCAGAGAGTGTTTGAGCCGCTTCTTGCGTGACAATATCTATCTCTGTACCTAAGTCATTTAATTGCATACTGCCATTTTGCGCTAAGTCGCAAGCTTTTGTTGCAGAACATTCAACGGTTGATATTTTCTCCACTACATCTTGCAATGAACTACTCATTTGCGTAACTGCTGCGGCGCTTAAATTTGTAGAGTCTGACTGTTTAGTGACGTTATCTGATACAGCTAAAGCAGACGCGGTCACTTGTTGTGATGAATAGCGAATTTCAGCTACTTGTTCTGTAAGTTCAGCTATGCGCCTATCTGCTTCTCGAACTAAAGTATGGAACTGACTATCTATATCATTGAAAAAAATGGTGTTACAGCTAAGTTCGCGGTAATCATGTTCGGCCTTTGCTGCTTCAGATAACTGTATGTGAAAACTACGTAAATCATTCGCAATACAGATAAAAGAGGCACTTACGAGCCAGATAACGAGAGCACCAACAAACCAATTAACTAGGTAATGGCTATCATACTCATCTTGGATTAGGTACAGAACTGAAAATACCACGATAACCCAGATACTTATCAGGCTGGCTTTTACGCTCATTAGCTTAAACGTTAAGGTAAGCGGGTAAGCTAACAAGTTTTTCATTATATTCCTATGTGGCCAATCAATAGCTAAAATTGAGACGCTTATTTTTAATTCCTAAGTCTCAAAACTTTACTGCTAAATATCGGTAAATAAAATTCTTTTTTAATAGGTGGTATAAATTTTTACTCTAAAAAAAGCCGACAATTTTCATTATCGGCTCTCAATATAGCTTTAACTCGCTTAGAAGCGTTTCTTAACTGTTACTCCGAATGTAGCAGGTTCAGACATATAAGCATTCAATTTTCCTTCTTGTAAAGGGGCATTAAAATTAGTTCGATTGATATATTCTTCGTCTAGTACATTGCGTCCCCAAGCTATTAAATCCATATCGTATTCTTCAAAGTTCATGAAAAACCTAAAGTTTACGACATTGTAGGCGTCTTGTACCGCGTAAGGGTCATTACTGCCGTCAAGCACAATATCGCTAGTATGGCTAAAGTCACCTTGTACATACGCATATATTCCATCGGAGATCTCAAAGTCTTTCTTCACGCTAACTACTGCGTAATGCTTAGGCTCACCACCTGGTCTGTCACCTGAACGATCACAGAATTGATCATCTTCATTTTGACGACCAGGGTCGTCTATACCTGTATGCCAAGTGTAAGCCACCCAACAGTTTCCACCTTCAAAGCTTTTATACTCAGCATCAACAAACGCGTAAGCAAGGTTAACTTCTAAATCTTCAATCGGCAGCCATGTTGCTTCTACTTCAAATCCAGATATCTCGTAATCACCAGCATTTTGTAAGTTAAAGCCGTTCCCTGTGAAGGTATTCGCTTGGAAGTCTTCCACTGTAGTGTAATGAGCTGCAGCATTAACTCTTAGGTTGTTTTCTGGAAAATCTTTTTTGATACCGATTTCTAGTGACTCTGATGTTTCAGCATCAAATAGCGGATCAAACCCATCGGCTATGCGGTCGGTGTTGGTTCCACCAGATTTATAACCAGTACCGTATGAGCCATACACTAAGGTGCCACGACTAGGCTGCCAACTCAGTTTTAGTGAGCCGGTGATTTGGTCGTCTTCGATGGTTTCAATAATATCCGAGCGACTTGCGGTGGTTGCGCCAAGAGACTGAAATCCCCAACCTGCAGTTTGGAAGGGCAAAAGAGCTGCTAGATCTTCAGCACTAGGAGCTTGCCCACCTGCTAAGGCTGCACCAATATTGCCAGCTGCAACACCTGCAGCGCCTGCCCCTATAATTAACTCAGTGGTGCTGTTAAAAAACTCAGGTGACTGACTACCATCAGCAAGGTTTTCACTAAAAATGGTGACTAACTCTTTTGTTTCGTCTGTGTAACGTAACCCGGCGGTTAAGGTTAATGTGTCGCTTAACTCATAGTCAAATTGTCCAAATACAGCATAACTCTCATGTTGTTGTTTTGCTTGGTGGTCGAAGCCCGTTCCGGCTGGTGCTGCATCTGCAACAGGTGCCACGGCGCCACCGGTAGCTGCACTTATGGCGTTAATACCCGCAAATAAATCGTCTAATGCGCCCCCTAACGAAGACATATAAAACTCATTGAAGAAGGTGTCTGTATATAAGCTGTAATCTAAGTCTAAATCTTGAGTAAAGTAGTAGGCGCCTAAAATATAGTTTAGGTTATCACCCGTATAGTCGATGCGTATTTCTTGAGAGAACGAGCTCTGCTTGGAATCATTGTAAGTTCCGAACAAGTTGGCATCGGTGAAGTCTGTGTCGATATTATCGAAAGACTCAAAATTTCGGTATGCAGAGATTGAAACGAGTGTGTAGTTTTCATCTAGCTCCCAATCAACTTCTGCAGATAACCCTTTATCAGTCATGGTTGACTCAGGTAAAAATGAAACGGCGACTTCTCTGTCGTAGAAGGCATCACCACCGGCAAACACTGTCCCACCTAATAATGGTAAAGCTAAGTCAGAGCCTATTTCACCATCAGGGTTAATAGTGGCATTGCTTAATTGAACCGGTGCACCGCAGCAAATTTCATCGATATCAGCGTAGTCAGCAATAATACGTACAGACACATCATCGTTCGGTGTATACAAGGCTTGCACGCGAGCGCCCCAACGGTTTCTATCGTTCAATAAATTTTTGCCCGTTTCTGAGCCATTTCCCACACTGTCTATGGTACCGTCTCGTTGACTACCAAATGCGGTGACACGAAAAGCCAATACATCTTCTATGGCAGAAATCGAAGTGGCTCCAGATAAATTCACTAGACCATAATTACCGACAGTGGCCTCAACAAAACTATCTCCGCCATCATGACTAGGTGTTACTGTTGATACTAATATAGCCCCAGAAGGGGTGTTTTTACCAAAAAGGGTACCTTGTGGGCCACGCAATACTTCAACTGCCGCCACGTCGACTAGGTTATTGATCATAGAGTTTTGACGAGCGCGATACACGCCATCGACATATAAGCCTACCGAAGACTCAAGACCAAAGTTTTGAGACGAGGTGCCGACTCCGCGAATTGAAAAGCTTGAGTTGGTCGCACTTTGGCTTTGAAATGCCCCTAGACCAGGAACATTAGTTTGTAGGTCATACATGTCTTTGATGACGGCTTCAGCCATTTCATCACCCGTAAATGCTGTGACTGATACGGGAACTTCTTGGAGATTTTGAGTACGCTTTTGTGCCGTAACTGTGATGGTTTCTAAGGCTGTTTCAGGCTCTGCTTCTTGAGCGATAGTTGAAGCGTGATTTAGTGTGAAGGTCAATCCGATTAAAGCAGCTAAGGCTTTAGGTTTAAAATTCTTAGGTAGCTGTTGTTTCATAGTGGTTCTCTTATTAGCTAGTAATACAAGTCTAGTTTTCACTTTCTACTTGAGATTTTTTTGATACTTGAATCAATTTCAGCGTCACTGCTCTTTCGGATTCACTCATCAGACCTGTACCTTATCAAGCTTATCAATGGCAAGTAAATAATAAGTTTAATAAATGTTAATAATATTATTTTACTTTAACCAATAAGTTACATTTATCGGTGTTAGAAAATTTCTATAAAATTCAGGCCGACACCAGTAAAAATAAGTGGTTGCCTGTAAAAGCAAACATTTCCTTGCTTTGACTATAATTTAAATAAATGATTTTTGATTAAAATAATAAATTCAACTAATAATGATATTGCGAATAGTATCAAGTGAAATAGATACATTTAGTTGGAAAACATGTGGCTGAGTTTTACATAGTTCGTCATGGACAGGCGTCTTTCGGAGCGGAAAATTACGATAAGTTGAGTGACTTAGGCCATCAACAAGCTAAATGGCTAGGGGACTATTTTAGACGTAAAAATATAAATTTTGACCGTGTTTTTAGAGGCGATATGGTCCGCCATAAAGAAACTATGGAGGGGATCCTTACATACGCAAACAATAATCCAACCGAGAATATTGATCTTGGGTTTAACGAGTTTGACTTTCAGAACATAGTCGATGCTTATTTATCACTTCACCCCGAGCAAACTTTAGCTGCTGATTCAGAGCCTGCACTATTTTACCGCCTTCTTAAGCAATCAATGCTGTCGTGGTCACTAAATAAACTACCAACGGAATCTCTACATGAGACGTGGGGAGACTTTAAAACTAGGGTTAATAAAGCGTTAAATGCAGTGTGTGATACCCAGTCTAAACTTCCCATTTTAATCGTTAGCTCCGGAGGCGTTATCTCGATGCTATTAAGTCTAGTGCTGGAGTTAAAAACTCATTATGTGATGGAGTTGAACATGCAAGTACGCAACACCAGTTTTACCCATTTTTACTTCAATAGACACGGCATACGGCTGTCTAGTTTTAACAATATCCCACATCTGGAAAATTTGCATAAACCAGACGTCATCACCTTTAGTTAAAAGGAAAATATTATGAATTTTGAATACTCAAATAAGTCTCAAGAGCTAATTAAACGTTTAGAAGACTTTATGGACCAACATGTTTATCCCATAGAACAGGAATACACTGACGCAGTGCATAATGGCGAAGACCGCTGGACCACACCGGCAGTAATGGAGGAGCTAAAACGAAAAGCTAAAAGCGCCGGTTTGTGGAATTTGTTTTTACCTAAAGATTATCTACCTTATGGTGCGGGGTTGAGTAACCTTGAATATGCTCCGCTGTGCGAAATCATGGGACGCTCATTGTGGAGTGCTGAAATCTTTAATTGCAGTGCGCCAGACACCGGAAATATGGAAGTGTTGGCCCGTTATGGCTCAGAGGAAGACAAGCAAAAATGGTTAATACCGTTACTCGAAGGTGAAATTCGATCTGCTTTTGCGATGACAGAGCCAGCGGTTGCCTCATCTGATGCGACTAATATCGAAACCTCTATTCAAAGAGATGGTGATGAATATGTGATCAATGGCAGCAAGTGGTATACCAGTGGCGCCATGAATACGAACTGTAAAATTATGGTGGTGATGGGTAAAACCGACCCAAGTGCGCCAAAACATCAGCAACAATCTCAAGTGTTAGTGCCTTTTGATACCCCCGGGGTTACTGTGGTTAGGCCTTTGGCTGCTATGGGTCATTATGATGAACCCATTGGCCATGCAGAGGTCTTGTTTGAAAACGTTAGAGTGCCTGCTGCAAACTTACTGGTTGGTGAGGGGGAAGGGTTCGCGATCGCACAAGGACGTTTAGGACCTGGGCGAATTCATCATTGTATGAGACTTATAGGGTGTGCACAGCGAGCCTTAGATATGGCGTGTGAACGGGTTGAAAGTAGAGTTGCTTTTGGTAAGCCTTTAAGTAAACAGCAGTCTATCAGAGAGCGAATTGCACAAATGCACTGTGATATTGAGCAAGCAAGGCTGCTGACATTAAAAGCTGCCGACAATATGGATAAACACGGAAATAAGGTGAGCAGGAACATTATTGCAGCTATAAAAATTGTTGCTCCAACTATGGCTTGTAAGGTCATTGACCAGGCTATTCAAATGTTTGGTGCAGGCGGAACCAGCCAAGATTATGTGTTGTCTGCGACTTATGCTTATGCGCGAACTATCAAGCTTGCCGATGGCCCAGACGAAGTCCACATGATGCAATTAGGGCGTAACTTAATAGCAGAAAAAAATGCTTAAGCCCAAAATGTTAATGGGTAATTTAAGGACCTTATGATGAGCAATATTACCGCTGTAGATAAACTAGATGAGCTAAAACTCACTGAATATTTAACCCAGCATATTGATGCCTTTAGTGGTCCATTGAAAGCCACTAAGTTTGCTGGAGGGCAGTCTAATCCTACGTTTAAATTAGAAACCCCTAAAGCTACCTATGTGCTCAGACGTCAACCTCCAGGCAAACTGCTTAAGTCTGCCCATGCCGTAGACCGTGAATATCGAGCGCTAGATGCGTTAGTAGATTCTAATGTTCCTGTCGCTAAGGTGTATCACTTGTGCGAGGACACGTCCCTAATTGGCAGTATGTTTTATGTGATGGAATACGTGGAAGGGAGGGTGTTTTGGAATAGTGCGCTTCCAGAAATTTCAGACAATCTTACCCGTACGCAAATGTATCAAAACATGGCCGAGGTTATGGCTTCGCTGCATAGTGTTGATATAGAAAAAGCAGGCCTACATGATTACGGCAAACCAGGAAATTATTTTGAACGCCAGTTTAGCCGCTGGAGTAAACAATATCAGTTGTCTATCACCCAGGATATTCCAGAGATGGACAAGCTTATTAGTTGGCTTGAGAAAAACCTACCCGCTGACGATGGCAAAGTGTCTTTGGTGCATGGCGACTATCGTATGGATAACTTGATGTTTCATCCGAGTGAGCCAAAAGTTATTGCTGTTTTAGATTGGGAACTATCAACTCTAGGGCACCCTTATGCTGATCTTGCTTATCAATGTATGCAATTACGCTTGCCAGATAATGTGGGTAAGGCCACAGGGCTTGGTGGCATTGACCGAGCAAAATTAGGTATACCTGATGAGGCTGATTATGTTGCTAGCTACTGTGATTTGATGGGTATCGATAAAATCGAAAATTGGAATTTTTATTTGGCATTTAGCTTTTTTAGGTTAGCTGCGATTGCTCAGGGTGTCGCGAAGAGAGCTGAAGATGGCAATGCTTCAAACAAAGAAGCACAAGCAGTAGGAGGCATGGTAAAGCCTCTTGTTCAATATGCCTTACAATTAACCCAGTAAGAATTAGGAAAACGTAATGAAAGCGATTGTGTGTAATGAATTTGCTTCTGTAGAAGCACTAAAGTATCAAGACGTCCCCGATCCTAAAGCCAAAGAAGGGCAAGTGGTAGTCGACATTAAAGCGGTGGGCGTGAATTTTCCTGATGGGCTATTAGTTCAAGGGTTATACCAAATGAAACCAGCTTTTCCATTTATACCTGGTAGCGAAGTAGCCGGTGTGATCAGTGAAGTCGGCGAAGGGGTAAGCCATTTAAAAGTAGGGATGCGTGTTATCGCCCTGTGTATGCTCGGAGGCTATGCTGAAAAAGTCGCCTGCCCAGCAACCCATGTATTACCCATACCTGATGACATTCCAGATGAAGAAGCAGCAGCTTTAGTGACAGCCCATGCTACTGCCCATCATGGATTAAAACAAAGAGCGCAAATCAAACCAGGCGAAACCTTATTGGTCACTGGAGCCGCTGGTGGCACTGGATTAGCTGCGGTGCAAATTGGTAAAGAAATGGGTGCAAAGGTGATTGCTGTTTGTTCTACCCAAGAAAAGCTAGATATCGCTAAAGCGAACGGCGCTGATATTCTGATTAATTACACAGTCACTGATCTGAAAACGGCTATCAAAGACTTCACAAACGGTAAAGGTGTTGATGTGGTTTATGAGTGTGTAGGCGGAGATACGTTTCATGCTTGTTCACGAAGTATGGCTTGGAACGGTCGCTTGTTGGTGGTGGGCTTTGCTGGAGGAACCATACCAGAATTTCCGGTCAATTTATCGTTAGTAAAAGGGTACTCGGTAGTGGGAGTATTTTGGGGTTCATTTACCCAGCATCAACCACAAGACTTTGCTGCAAATATGAAAGAGCTGTTGACTTGGTATGTGCAAGGAAAAGTAAAAGTTGTGGTAGATGAAGTTGTACCTTTAGAAGATGCCAAACTAGGCCTAAATAAGGTCATGAACCGAGAAGTAAAAGGTAAGGTCTCACTAAAGCCGTAAATTACCAAATCTGAGATGAAAAAAAGGCCTCAAAAGAGGCCTTTCCACGGTAATTACTTGATTCAAAGTAATATACCCACCATGTTGAACTGCTAGTTCATGGTAGAACGAACTTAGTTCAAATAGTTAAAATCGGTCGTATAAAGCCGCACTATTTAATATTGTAGATCGAGATACGTTGTTGCCATCATTACAAGAAATATTAGCGTAGTGCTCTTTTAGTTTTGATTTAAAATCTGGCTTTACATGTTTCAGTTTTTTACCTAGTTCACCTTTGTTATCAGCTTTTACTATGGTGCAATTGTTTTCAAATGTTTCACCAATGTTAGCTTGAGCATAACCGCTACTTAACGCTGTAATACAGGCAATAGTGATAGACATTTTAACTGTTTTCAACATGGCTAGCTCCTAGGATTTTTTCTTTCAAATTTAATTTGAAACGCTTTATCTTTTCGATGCATCGATTAAAGCTCAATTCACATGACTTAAAAATCTATATGAAAATACATAGGTATGGTGAAATATATCATCTCTATGAAAACGCTATTTTGTCCTATTTTAAGAGTGGCTGTTTTTGTTGTATTTTCTAATTCAAAAACAGTTTAAACTGATTTTTTGCTGTTTTAACAGCTGTGAAAATTTGCAATTACTCAATCTCACTAACCTCTTTTTTGTCAAAAACGAAAAACAAATATAATTTGAATCCGATATGAAAAATAAACTAGTAATCCTTGTTAGCGTTCTACTTTTAATATCCTGTAAGCAAGCGTTAGATGAAAAATATAATGTAGAAGATAGTTTTGTAAATTGGGTTAATGACAACCACGTACCTATAACATCACTAGGAAACAGCACAGACAACCACGATTTAGATCTGATTTTTAAGGATATCGATAATTATAAAGTAGTCGCCCTCTCTGAAGGATTTCATAACAGTAAAGAAATGATGCAATTACATGAGCGTATGATCAAATATCTCGTAGAGAACCACGGTTTTAATACGGTCGCCACTGAGACTGGTTTGCCCGAATCTCGACTTATCTATAATTATGTTCAAGGCAACCCTCAGCCAGAAGGTATGTGGAAAAATGGCTTGAATAGCGTGTACAGTGAATGGAAAGAAGCGCGGGACTTAATAGAGTGGATGCGCAGTTATAATTTGGCTAACAATAGTGAGTTAGAATATTTCGGCATCGACATTGGCGGGTTTTATGACAACTGGGAAAGACCATTAGAAAAAATCATTGCATATCTTGAGCGTGTTGACAGTGACTACAGTTCAAAAATAAGTGCTGAGCTTTCTCCGCTTCTTAAAGATTTAAAAAAGAACGCTAGAGTTAATTACATAAATAAATTAACCCAAACTCAACGAGATGATTTGGCACGTGTTTTAGACGAAATGGTAGCGTACTTTACAGCTCAAAAAGACAGTTTTATTGGTCTTAGTAATGCTAAGGAATATCAGTGGAATCGACAAAGCGCGGTTGCAATGCAACTAGCAGAAAACTATTACAGAAACTATATGAGCCAAGTCTATTCTGACACAAGCAAGTATGTAGGGCTCAATGGCAGAGAGATAGCTATGGTAACTAATCTTAATTGGATTTTAGAACAGCGTAAGGATGCTAAAGTCATTTTGATTAATCATGTATTACATACTCAAACTGCAACAAAGCTTCAAAATGGTTATTTGGGGCATTTCGTACCAGCAGGCCAACTGATTAAAGAAGAGCTAAAAGACGATCTGTTTGTCATTGGTATGGCTTACGGCAAAGGAGAGTTTTGGAATAACTGGCAAAAATCAGAGAACCGCTTTATTGATGAAATTCCAGCGAGCCGAGAAAATGAAATAGAACAAACACTTGGAAAAGTAGAGTCAGAAAATTATTATATTAATTGGGAACAGGCTCCAGAGGGCCCTGCACAGTGGTTGGATTCATCATTTTTATTACGTGAAAATGACTACTTTATAGAGTTAAAACCGAAAGAATGGAACGCTATTATTTACCTTGATAGTGTTAGCCCAGCTACACCCGCCAATTTAGCCAATTAAGTAATCACAAAATCTGATGGGCTGAAGCCCAACCTACAAAAAAGAATAGAATAGTGGGCGGGTTAAAAAACTACTTGATTTACATGGGTTGGCATAATTATTACTAAAGTTATTCCTGCTCAAAAGACGAATGAAATGACGGTGTAATGATATCAAAGCCATGGGTGGCATAAGCGCCGTGCATAGGTAAATCAAGTGAGTTATCTCAGTAGGCTCAGCTCATACCTCAAACTAAACGCCAAAATCAAAAAAGCGAAGCCTTGGCTTCGCTTTTTGTAATAATTTTACTCGCTTAATGAGAGTGGTTTATTTGCTGTGTCTTTCTTTTAACACGTCAACCACATCTGACAAGTTCAAGTCACTGGCTTGAAGCAATACAAGTAGGTGATATAGCAAATCGGCTGACTCATTTTTTAGCTCATCTAAGTCTTTTACAGTGGCGGCAAGGGCGGTTTCTACGCCTTCTTCACCTACTTTTTGTGCAATGCGTTTTATGCCTTTGCTAAACAAGTGAGCGGTATAGCTAGAGTCGGCATCGGCACCTTTACGTGACGCAATCACTTGTTCTAATTCTGCGATAAAACTGACATCGGGAGACTTGCTGTCGAACCAGCAGGTTTCTGTGCCTGTATGGCAGGTTGGACCCACTGGGTTAACTAAGGCAAGGATTGAGTCATAATCACAATCGCAGGTGATTTCAACTAAATTTAGACTGTTTCCAGACTCTTCACCTTTGGTCCATAGGCGCTGTTTTGAGCGACTAAAGAAGGTGACTAACCCTGTGTCTAGGGTTTTGTCTAGGGCATCTTGGTTCATAAAACCCTGCATTAATACTTTGCCGCTTAAGGCATTTTGTACGATACAGGGCATAAGATTATCCATTTTATCCCATGCTAATTTTTCGACATTCTGCTTTGTAATAATCATCTTAATCTCTTATGGCGACTTGCTGTTGGCGCAAGTAGGCTTTTAATTCTGGAATGGGAATAATACCTTTGTGAAATACCGATGCGGCGAGTGCGCCATCAACATCGGCCTGCTGAAATACATCGGTGAAGTGTACTTTTTCACCAGCACCACCTGAGGCAATCAAAGGTACGCTGCAATTGGCGCGAATCGTTTTCAATTGCGCTAAATCGTATCCTTTACGCACACCATCTTGGTTCATGCAGTTGAGTACAATTTCACCGGCACCACGCTGTTGTACTTCTTTAACCCAATCGGCAGTTTCCCAAGCGGTGACTTGAGTACGGCTTTCGTCACCAGTGTATTGATGCACTTGGTATTTACCGGTTGCTTCGTTGAAAAAGCTATCTATGCCTACTACTACACACTGCTGACCATAGGTGTCATGCAAGCGTGTAATAAGCTCAGGATCGGCTAGTGCAGGGGAGTTAACCGATATCTTATCTGCACCCATTTCAAGTATTTTACCTGCGTCGGCCACGGTCTTTATGCCGCCAGCCACACAAAATGGAATATCAATGACTTGCGCAATGCGCGTAACCCAGCTTTTGTCGACTACGCGTTGGTCACTTGAGGCAGTAATATCATAAAATACTAATTCATCAGCCCCTTGCTCAGCATACTGTTGTGCCAATGGCACTATGTCGCCAATAATTTCGTGATTGCGAAACTTGACTCCTTTGACTACCTTGCCGTCTTTTACATCTAAGCAAGGGATAATACGTCTAGTTAACATAACAGGCCTTATTTAACTCGGGTTAACCAATTGTGAGTGTCTGGCGCTTTACCCCATTGGATATCATTTAGCGCTTGGCGTAATTTTTGGGTGATAGGCCCATGTTCACCGCTACCTACTGTGTGCTCTTTATCATTATGAATTAAGGTGCCTACAGAGGTTAATACTGCAGCGGTGCCCGACAGTGCTGCTTCTACGCCAGGTTTTGCTGCTCGTTGTAAAAGCTCTTCAACACTTAATTGGGTCTCGGTGACTTTCATCCCAAGATCTGCGGCTAAGGTTAAAATAGAGCTACGAGTAACACCATGTAAAAAGCTAGAATCGAGTGCTTTAGTGATGATTTCGTTGCCGTCTATTAATAAAAAGTTAGCCGCGCCAGTTTCTTGTACGTCGCCGTTAGGGCAAAACAAAATTTGGTCAGCTTGAACGTCGTTTTTAGCCGTAATAATGGGCCCTAGTGCACTGGCATAGTTACCACCGCTTTTTATCATGCCCATGTGCGGCGCGCAGCGCATGCCTGTCTCGTCTAGTAATACTCTAAGTGGCTTAGCGCCGCCGGCAAAGTAGTCACCTACAGGTGAAATAAGCACATATAGCATGGAATTAATGCTTGGAGCTGCTGCTTTACCTATGGCCGCTTCGGTACCAATATGGGTTGGGCGAATATACATTGACCCCGGAGGCTCAGGAATGTCGTTACTGTATTGGCTGACTATGTCTAGGATCATTTGCGATACTTGAGACTGGTCGATATCGGGCAAAGATAGCAAACGGCTGCTTTGATCAAAGCGATTAAGGTTTTGATCCATGCGGAAAATATGCACACTGCCATCAGCATGTTTAAAGGCTTTAAGACCTTCAAAACAGGTGCTAGAGTAATGTAATACGTGAGCGCCGGGATGTAATTGAATGCTATCGGAGTCAACAATTTCAGATGTGCTCCATTGATTATTTTCAAAAGTAGCCAGAGCCATTTTAGGCATAAACACTGTACCAAAAGCCGCCATGATAATTTCCTAATTCGTTATATATAAATTTGTTGTTCGCACGTTTTATTATAAAGCAATCTTGGTTTTACTCGTTAGTATTCCAACATGCTATTGCTTGTTCTACTGTAAACTTACCTTCTAATAAGGCGCGGCCTAAAATAACACCGCTTACGTTAGTAGGCTTAAGTACCGCTATGTCATTAAGATTGCCAATACCGCCAGATGCCTGCCAACCTACTGTTGGGAATTGCTCAGCCATTTCTGTATAAAGTTGATGATTGGCGCCTTGTAAGGTGCCATCTCGGCTGATGTCAGTGCACAGTACATGTTTGGCACCCACTGATAAAAAGTCTTCGAGTAGGGCTTCTATTGATACCCCTGAGTTTTCTTGCCAGCCGTGAGTGGCAATGAACTTGTTGCCAGACTCATCAATATTGATGTCTAGGGCTAATACTATGGCATCTGCGCCATATTTAGAGATCCAGCCTTTTACTAGTTCAGGCTCTTTGACTGCCAATGAACCAATTACCACTCGCTTTACGCCTATTTCTAGTAATTGTGCTACGTCTTGCTCGCTACGAATACCACCGCCTGCTTGAAACTGCATACGTCCAGTGGCAACCATTTTAGAGATTAAGTCTAATTGGCGTTTACTGGTATCTTTGGCACCTGTTAAATCAACAATATGTAACCATTTAGCGCCTTGGTCTGCGTAGCTATGTACCACATCAATAGGGTCTAATTTGTATTCTGTTTTCTGTTCGTAATCGCCTTGATATAAACGTACGACTGAACCTTCAATTAAATCTATGGCTGGGATGATCATCTTTATTTATTACCCTTTTTCATTCGCTGGTGTTTATAACTCAATGAAATTTTTCAATAGCTGCGACCCTACATCACTTGAACGCTCTGGGTGAAATTGCACACCAAAAAAGTTGTCTTTGTGAAGGGCGGCCGAAAAGTCCATACCGTATTGGCAACTTGCCATGGTAAATTCTGATAAACCGACTGCAAAACTATGCACAAAGTAAAAGTAACTGTTTGCATCTATGCCTTTAAATAAAGGGGCATCGGCCACAGGGGTGACGGTATTCCAACCCATGTGGGGTAAGCGTAAATCGCCTACTTGCATACGTTTTACTTGGCCAGGTATTAAACCTAAGCAGTCTGTGCTCTCAGTTAAGCTTTCTTCTGATGTTTCAACCATCAGTTGCATACCTAAACATATGCCAAGTACCGGCTGGGTTAGCTCTTGTACGCAGCTAACCAGTTGCTTTTGTTTAATGCTAGCCATAGCCGCATTGGCACTACCTACGCCGGGCAAAAATACTTTGTCGGCAGTTTGAATGACTTGGGTGTCATCACTTACTGTTACTTTTACACCTAAACGCTCAACGGCAAATTTTACCGATGAGATATTGGCACATCCGGTATTAACTATGACAATCTCTTGAGCTTTCATCACTACAATGCACCTTTACTGCTAGGTAAGGCTTCACCTTGTTTATGAATCGCTTGACGTAACGCACGGCCAAACACTTTAAATAAGCTTTCGACTTGGTGATGTGCATTGCCTTCTGTAGTAGATAAGTGCAACGACAGCCCCATAGCTTGTGCAATTGAGTAGAAAAAGTGAGGTACCATTTCGGTTGCCATTTCGCCTACTTGGTCACGGCTAAATTCAGCTTCAAACTTTAGGTGAGGGCGGTTTGATATATCTAAAATACATTCTGCACGGCACTCATCCATAGGTAGGGCAAATCCAAAACGACCAATGCCTCGTTTGTCGCCTAGGGCTTTTTTCATGGCTTCGCCAAGGGCTAGGGCAGTATCTTCTACACTGTGATGGTCATCAATGTGTAAGTCGCCATCTGTGGTAAGTGTAAGTTCAAAACCCCCGTGGGTCGCAATTTGATCTAGCATGTGATCAAAAAATCCTAGCCCGGTTTCTATGGTCGATTTTGCCGTTGAGTCTAAATCTACTGTGACATTAATGTTGGTTTCTGAGGTTTTACGGACCACAGTGGCCACTCGGCTTGATGCTAATAATTGCTTTTCTATGGCTAACCAGTTGTTATCTTGTGGGTGATACTTAATACCCACTATGCCCATGTTTTTTGCAAGCTGCATATCTGTGTCGCGGTCGCCAATCACAAATGAGCGAGTAAAGTCGACTTTACCCTGCTGTAAGTAGTCTTTTACTAAACCTAGTTTAGGTTTGCGGCAGGTGCAGTTGTCTTCGTCAAAATGAGGGCAAATGAGTACGTCGTCAAACACCACGCCTTGGCTACTAAAAAAGTCCATCATTTTATTGTGGGGTAAAT
Source organism: Paraglaciecola sp. (assembly GCF_039942875.1). GTDB lineage: Bacteria > Pseudomonadota > Gammaproteobacteria > Enterobacterales > Alteromonadaceae > Paraglaciecola. The sequence goes on along the minus strand of NZ_JBDVBQ010000026.1, from coordinate 144,454 downwards.
CAAAGTCAGCTTGAGGAAAGCTATCTGTGCCCAGTCCGTCTTGATTAGACACCATCACAAGGCGAAAGCCGTTTTGTTGTAACTTGAGTAGTACTGGCAAAACTTGTGGTTCGAAAACAAGTTTTTCTAAGGTATCAAGTTGTTTGTCGATAGCTGGCTCTTCAACTAAGGTGCCGTCTCGGTCGATAAAAAGAATAGGCTGTTGACTCATGCTAGTGGTTCCTGCTGTGCAAAAAATTCTGTCATTAACGAAAGAAGTTTTTCATTTTGTTGTTGATTGCCAAGGGTAATGCGTAGGCAATTCTCTAAATTAATTTGTTTGGACTGATCGCGGATCAACACTGAGTTGGCAACCAAGTAGTCCATTAGTGCTTGTTTGAGCGGGTGACGAAACAATATAAAGTTGGCTTTGTCATCTCCCACAAGTGTTACTTCAGGAAACGTTGCCAATTGTTGTTTTAACGCTTCTTTTTGGTCGTGCAGATAGTCTACTTGCTCAGCCATTAACGCTAACCCCTTTGGGCTTAAGGCTTGGGCGGCAATTTGTGCCACAGGCTCTGGCATAGGGTAGGGCGCGATAACTTTCATTATACTTTGAATAACATCAGAATTCGCTAAGGTAAACCCACAGCGAATACCAGCTAAAGCAAAGGCTTTAGACAAGGTGCGCAATACTACCAAGTTTGGGTATTGGGTTAGTTCTGTGGCCCAAGTATTGGCGGCATCAAACTCAACGTATGCTTCATCAACCACTACTAGAGCTGAATCTGCAAAGTGCTCTAGCACTTCAGTTAATTGCGCTTTGTCTACCGATGTCCCGGTTGGGTTATTAGGTGAGCAAATAAAGACTAAATTAACCTTGTCTTTAAAGCTTTTAATAGTGGCAATATCTAATGAAAAATCGTCATTGAGTATCGCTTTGTTCACGCCAACGTTGCAGGTCTCGGCACTGATGGCGTACATACCATAGGTAGGCGGACAAATTAATATATTGTCTTTACCTGGCGTACAAAACGTACGGATCAGTAATTCAATGCCTTCATCTGCTCCGCGGGTGACAATTAATTGATCTTCTTGAACCCCTGCATAGGCAGCGTAAGGGCCAACCACACTAGGTGGCTGACAATCTGGATAACGATTAAAGTGCGCAGAGTCAATGCTGTAGTCATTAGCAAATGGAGACTCATTAGCGTTTAGCCATATTTCGCTGTCGCTATCGCCACCCGCAAAAATACGCCTTGCTGACTCGTAGGGCTTTAAGCCTTTGAGGTTTTCGCATACTAGTTTATCGACTAACTCACTCATTCTTGAATCTCACTATTTAACCTAAGTGCTACAGCTTGCCTGTGGGCATCTAAGCCTTCAGCATCGGCCAAGTCCATTATGGCATTGCCAATATTTTGAAGGCCTTGGTGGCTAAGCTCTTGGACTGTAAATCTGCGCATAAAGTCGGCTAAGCCTAAGCTCGAATAATTACGAGCATAACCATAAGTCGGTAATACGTGATTGGTACCGCTGGCGTAATCACCTGCTGACTCTGGCGACCATTTACCCACAAATATAGAGCCTGCATTCGTCAATTTTCCTAAGCTGTCTCGGGCATTGTCGATTTGTACAATTAAATGCTCCGGAGCGTAGCGGTTACTCACTTCAAAGGCTTCGTCTAAGCTGTCAGTTAAAATATAACGGCTGTGCTGTACGGCTTGTTCAGCAATGTCTTTACGGCTCAGCGTAGCAAGCTGCTCTGTTACTTGCTGTTTTACGGCTTTTATTAAGGTCTCGCTATCAGATACTAATACCGCTTGTGAGTCAGCGCCGTGCTCAGCTTGAGAGAGTAAATCAGCCGCTACAAAAACAGGGCTGGCGTTTTTATCTGCAATCACTAGCACTTCAGACGGGCCTGCTGGCATATCTATAGCTGGGCCTGCTGGAATACGGCTCACTTGTTGTTTGGCTTCGGTGACAAAGCTGTTACCAGGGCCAAAGATTTTATCAACTTTAGCAATAGACTCAGTGCCTAATGCTAAGGCCGCAATCGCCTGTGCTCCGCCTACTAGGTAGATTTCGTCTATGCCACAAAGACTGGCTGCGTAACGAATTTCTACCGCGATTTCACCGTCTTTATTGGGTGGCGTACATAATACTTTGCGTGGGCAGCCAGCAACTTGCGCTGTGGCTCCGAGCATTAATACCGTTGATGGTAAAGGTGCCGTGCCACCAGGAATATACAAACCAACGGATGCCAATGGGGCATGTTTAAGTTCGCAAATTACACCTAGAGTGGTTTCTACTTCAATATCTTCTGGGTACTGGGCGGCATGAAAGGCATGAATATTGGCATAGGCCTGATCAATGGCCCATTTAACTTCTGGCTTTAACGCGCTGGCAAAGGTGTCTTGCTCGTTTTGGGCAAAACGTAAGGTTTCTAGTGTTGCGCCATCAAAACGTGCAGTTAATTCTTTTAAGGCATGATCACCTTTGTCTGCCACCTGCTGAATAATATCGGCAACCGTGTCGCTTAATGCGCGGTTGTCAGATAGTGCGGGTCTGCTAAGTAATTTAGCGTGTTGCTCAGAATGTAAATTGGCCCATATTTCCATGATTAATACTCGCTTAGTATCTTAAGACATCATTTTTTCGATTGGCATAACAAGGATAGAACTACATCCTAGTGCTTTTAGTTTTTCCATGGTTTCCCAGAATAGGGTTTCAGGGCTAACTACGTGAATCGCCACTGCGTCATCGTTACCGGCTAGTGGTAATACGGTTGGGGTTTCTGAACCGGGTAGTAAGCTTTTGACTTGCTCTAAATACGCTTTAGGGGCGTGAAGCATAATGTATTTACTTTCTTTAGCCTGAGTGACACCGTCCATACGAGGCAACATTTTATTGATAAGTGCTTGTTTAGCTTCAGGTAATTCGCCTGCACGTTGAATGAATACCGCTTTTGACACAAAGATTTCATCTGCTTCTTGTAAGCCGTTGGCTTCTAAGGTCGCGCCAGTCGATACTAGATCACAAATGGCATCGGCAACACCTGCGCGAGGCGCGACTTCAACCGAACCTGTTAGCATCACTGTGCTGGCGTTGATGTTTTTCGCTTTGAAAAAACGCTCTAGTAAATAAGGGTAAGTTGTGGCTACTTTTTTACCTTCTAGTGACTCAATGCCTTGGTAATCCATTTCATTAGGAACCGCGATAGATAAACGGCAACCTCCGTAATCTAGGCGTCTAAGTTCAATATACTCTGCTTGTTTACCTGAAGCTTGGCGCTCTAGCATTTTTTCTTCTAATTCGTTTTGACCGATGAAACCTAAGTCAACCACACCATCCATCACTAACCCTGGGATATCGTCATCTCGCACCAGTAGTAGGTCGATAGGTTGATTAGTAGAATGAGCTATTAATAAACGGTCGCGAATTTGTAATTTAATGCCAATGGCTTTTAACAGCGAAATACTGTCGTCACTTAAGCGGCCTTTTTTCTGTATTGCAATACGAAGTCTGTTGTTATCACTCATCTTTTATTCCGATTTAATATCAATAGTTAATTGTTAGTTTGATGTGGCTCAACGTTGGCTATTGTGTACCTAGTGTCGGTACAAAAACCTTTAAAAATGAAAAACCCCCGAAAGTTGCCTTCCGGGGGTTTAGAAAAATTCTGCGCCGCTAGAAGGATTCAATACACCTTCCAGCCCGAACCTGAAAGGTTAAGCTTTATGATGGTGATGAATAGCTTGCAGTACGTTTTTCAAAATTTTGTCTTACCCTATCGTGGTTAGTGCGTAAATATTTATGACGCGCTAAATTATGGCGCATACATTATGCAATCAGCCTAGGTAATGCAAGGGCATTTACAGGGAAAGTGGCTGCTTTCTTACAATTAAATCGACTATGATAGGTTTGATTGAATGATATGCTTATTTTGTTGTCCAATTATTGAGCGTTTGTACATAACGACTTAAAGGAGAGAGACAGATGGTTAATGATTTATTGTTTTCTGTGTTACCTCGAGAAGGCAAAGAGCCTATTGCCCATGACACTCAGAAAATTGAAAAAATAGATAAGTTAGCAAAGGCGCGAGCATTAAAAGAAGAAGATGAAAAACTAAAAGGCCAGCAACAAGACGCCAAAGAAAAAAAGCAAAATCAGACAAAACAAGCGTCTGATGAACAAACCGCAAAAGAGCATGACGCTGAACAAGACACCGAAACCGCCACTAAAAAACCAAAGGGCCCCAAGCATTTAGATGTTTATGTTTAGTCTTATTGGCACCGTTTTATTATCACAGCGGAAATTTTGATAGATAAGCTATGACCTAGCCTGATGAACAGTTTTGAGAGAAAAACTGAAGTTGATCCATCTCAATTTTAAAGTTGCTTCAAACAGCTAAGTCTAGACATGAAGATGGCTGCTCTTAAGGTATAGCGGACATCTTGCGTGCATACTTCAAGCTTTCATGCGCGCAAGTTTCTCCCATTTAAACAGTATTTTTGTTTTTACACTGACGCAACTACGACATTGCTTCGTCCAAAGGCTTATGAGTTTCTTTGTATGCAGGTCTTTGCCGGATTCTAAAAATATATGCAGCAACCTTAGGTGATGGCGTAAACATTCCAAAAGTAACTGCAGAGTCTAGTAATCCGCCGAAAACGACGTCTGCTGCTGTAAATTCTTCTCCCAAAGCCCAATCTTTTTCTGGCGTCATCGTTTCAATAGCCTCCAGAACTCGGGTTTTATCGCCCCACCCAGCGGTTGCTGAATTAGGGTGCTCGATGTTTGATGCCGCTAAGGTTAATGCTGGCTCAATGGTATTTCCAGCAATAAATAGGTATCGATAATATAGTGCTCTTTGATTGGAATCTAAAGCGGGGGCGAGCTTCTTATTAAAATATTTATCAGCAAGATATGCACATATTGCCGCTACTTCTGTAACAACGACTTCGCCATCTACCAGTGTAGGCAATTTACCCATTGGATTAATAGTTTGCAGATCGCGCAACTCTGGTGAATCTTCTGCAAAATTAACATTAATTTGTTCATGTTGTGCGTCTAACTCTTTTAATATCCAGTCAGTTGTAATTGCTCTACTCATTGAGTTGTAATAGTGCTTCATTTCGTGATGCTCCTTTGTGGATAAGTTCAATTGTCAAGATATGGTTGAAATTGGCTAGGTGCTTTTAAAATTCTAAGCTCTAGCAATTGAAATGAAGTATACTCGTAATATATGCCACTTAATGACATATTAAATTTATGGCGAAGACAAACTTTAAAAGCCGTGTCGAAAGGCGAAGCCGTCTCCTTGGGATGCTGCGTTCGGAACAGCATTGGACCACATCTGATTTACGAGTTCACCTACAAGTTAGCCAACGAACCTTGATGCGCGAACTAGCAAGCTTGAAAGATGAGGGATACCCTATAGAGTCAGATAGAGGTCGGGGCGGAGGTGTTCGTTTAGCAGGTCGATGGGGTATTGAACGGCTTATGTTAAGCCACAAGGAGGTGATTGAATTATTATTGGCGCTCGCAATCGTTGAGTCACTAAATTTCCCCTTCATGACAAGTAATTTGCAAGTCATTAAGCAGAAGTTGTATCAAGCATTTCCTGAAAATCAGCGTTCTAAAGTAAGCAGAATCCGAAAGCGGATATTTGTAAGCAAACATTTTAGGAGCGCAGCAGCATATCAACCATCAGATGCCCACATTGATATATCACAGGCTATATGTGAATCTTTTCTTGAACAACGTTGTTTGAATATTGATTATATCTCGGAAGACAAGCGATGTTCTTCGAGAACCATAGAGCCTCATTATCTTATGCTCACTTGGCCTGTTTGGTACATCGTTGCTTGGGACCACCTTAGAAATGCACCTAGAATTTTTCGTATAGATAGGATAAAAAATACTAAAAAAGTAGCGTCAAAGAGTTTTAAGCTTCGACCGGAATTAATTGCGGACGACCCTTATGAGCATCATTTCTCATCAATTTAATTCGTTTTAATGTATCCAGTAAATGTCTGCTATTGGTACTAGGTCGCGTTTAGGTTTCGTAGCTGCCCACTCATTCTTAAATCATTAATTTCAATGATTCTAAATGTCAGCGTGGCTTAACGCTGATAATCAGTGGGTTTTATGCCGAGCCATTCAAATTTATGATGCCTCAATTGAGCCCTACAAACTTATACTAAGTGTCTTAAATACAGGCAGTTAAAGGTCGTGAAGGTATGAGTAATAATTTCAAAGTGACAGAAGTATGGATTGAAAAATCTGATGTATCTAATACAAAAGTGGTGACCACAAATATAGATACAGATGATATGGAACAAGATGATGTGTTGCTGCAAATCGATTCATTAGGGTTCTCTGCTAACAACATTACCTATGCTGTATTTGGCGATAAAATGGGATATTGGGGATTTTTTCCCGCTTCTAAAGAGTGGGGGGTTGTGCCTATGTGGGGGTTTGCGACTGTCATCCAATCTAATCATTCAGATGTGAAAGTGGGCGAAAAGGTATATGGCTACCTACCCATGGCATCTCATTTACTTATTAAAGCAGGTAAAGCCTCTGACACTCACTTTTTTGATGTTAGCGATAAACGAAAAAGCATTTCTGCTGTATACGACAACTATTTGCGCTGCGCTGCAGACCCTGGATATCAAGCAAGTAGAGAAGCATGGCAATTAAATTATCGCCCACTATTTATGACATCGTTTGTGTTAGATGATTTTGTAGGTGAAGGGTTAGCTGATTCAGATAAGTCTGTTGAGCAAATAATCATAACTAGTGCCTCTAGCAAAACTGCCTATGGTGCAGCCCATTTATTAATGAAGCATAAAGCCGAGCGTCGATTAAATTATCAAGTGATTGGGTTGACCTCTTCGAAAAATAAACCATTTACCCAAGACCTTGGTTGCTATGACAAAGTGGTAAGTTATGACGACTTACAATCGGTGGCATCAGATAAACCCAGTTGGGTCTTAGACTTTGCGGGTAACAAGAGTTTGTTACTTAGCTTACAGCAGCAGTTTTCTGATCAATTAGGTAAGTTGATTTTGATTGGTTCAACAGATGTTGATGCCCAGCAAGACAAGCCACAAGGGCATTTAAATAGTGAGTTTTTCTTTGCTCCTACCCAAGTGAAAAAACGCACGGGCGAATGGGGCCATAATGGCTTCGCAGAACGTTACGCAAAAGCATGGCAGAGCTTTGCAATACACATGAATGATAAGGTGAAGGTGGCTGAGTACTCTGGTGTAGCCGCTATTGAAAGTCTTTATCACACTGGGCTTGAAAACAAGCTTAATAATTTAGAAATTAATGTGCTTACCTTTTAAGTTATTAAGCATTACTCAGAGCTTGATGCTGCTTTACATGGCTTGATGTATTGATATTAGGCATACACATTTTTTGGTGGGCTCTCCAAGCCCGTATGACGAGCTTGGAGAGTTTATTGTTGAATTGCAGCAGAGGCTTTTTTTAGTGATAGTTTAGTTATCTGTTAGTGACTTTTAAGCAGATAAAATATCTCCTACTTATGGCAAGTCCTTGCCGTATTCGTTGCCTTGATTGATGACTCGACCCAAACCTTTTCTGGGTAAACGCCCGCGTATACGGGTGTTTCTTTGGTTTTACCCTCTAAGCCAGTCATGGCGTAGTAGTTGCAACCCAGCAGAAAAATAGCAAGCAAAAACCAATCGTCGGGTAATGATCATGGAAATCACAAATAACGCATTATCTTTATTTAATTATATTGGCAACAATAATAATTCATATGAGTCTCTTGATAGCCTTGCCAGTAATGCTCGAAAAGAAATTAGTCAGGGCATTGGAGTGCTTGAATCTGGTTTAAATACAGGGGCCTTTGAAGAAACTTTTGAGCTGATTGAAAACGGCGAGATTGACATCGATCTTAATCACGTAGAAAACTATTATCAATTCAATCAACAAAAGCTTAATCGTGAAGTGGCTCAATTAGCTGAGAGCTTTGACCTTGGGACAGAGATAGGAGTAACCGTAACAGATGGTGAGCTGGTGGTTGAAGGTGACTCAGATAATGCTAAGGCGTTGCAACAATACCTCGATAAAGACACGCGTTTAAATGCTTTGATACAACAAACGGCTAAATTGTCAGAGTTTGTAGAATGGGGAGAAGCAAAAAACCAAGCTGCCGAATACAAAGAAAACGGCATGTCAGAAGAGAGTATCGTGGCGTTTTTGCAAGATGCCCGCTCTGTCATGAATCACGACAACAAATTTTTTTTAGCAGACATAGGTTCGACTTTCTATTCAAGAGGGTACACTCAATCCTTGATTGATAAGATTTCTGAAGAGTCCTAAGCCATCAAAGGTTTGGTTATATACCTGATTAACTTTATACTGAAACCAGCCGTGATATCTGTGTATAAACTTGGTAGAGCTAAACGATAACTACTCTGGGTCTTATTTTTGACGTCTTTATTTCTATCAGCTAAATCCCTTAAGCTCACCATAATCTGTGTTTGGTTTGGTATTTTTATTTGCTTATCTCAACCTTGGTCGTTACTACAAGACTATGGGGCATTTGCTTTTCTTGGGGTGATTGGGGCGATTTTTGCTAATGCAACTGGGGCAGGAGGCGGCGTGGTGTTTATGCCGTTTTTTAATCAGTTAGGTTTTAGTGTCACGACGTCTGTGGCAACTAGTTTTGCGATTCAATGTTGTGGAATGACAGCAGGTGCGCTGACATGGTATGCGTACTTTAAACAATTAAAAACAGTTCATCTCACAGAAGCGCAACAGTGGTCAGTTTTGCCAAAAGTCTTGATGTTGGTTATTCCTGCTTCTCTTATAGGTTTGTGGCTCGTTCAACTTAATTCTCAATCATTAGAGCAACTTAGCGATCCAGACACCTTACACTTGGGCTTTGGCGTTTTTTCTATGGGTCTTTCCTTAGGAATTATTACGAGTGTGTTTTGGGTGAAAAACCAAAGCTTTAATACAAGCTTATATTCCATTGATTATGTCTCTTTGATCATCATAGGGTTAATTGGTGGCGGCATTACTGCTTGGCTTTCGATTGGAGTAGGTGAACTCATAGCGGTTTATTTAATTATACGTCGTTTCAACGTTACTTTTGCTATTGCAGTGGCTGTGATTGTCAGCGCATTTACAGTTTGGGCGGGGGTCGTATATCACTTAGTCGTGACTGGTGCAGTGCACTGGCCCGTTGTTTTATTTGCCGGGGCGGGGGCTATCATTGGTGGGGTGTTAGCTAAAAAGTTAGTTCTTTATTTTTCACCAAAAAATTTAAAGTTGTTTTTTGCTGTTTGGATATTTATCTTAGGCGTTACCTCTTTACCTTTCTAGTCACCTAATTGTTCTCTTTTATTGATGTAGAACAGGATTAGGTCATTAACTTTAATTTGTTGGCTTGTTTGAAATCCGTTAAGCATTATTCTATTGATAAAATTTCGTTGTCGAACACGTCTGAGTATTCGGTTGCCACTAACCAAACATCAGATTGTATTGTGGTTGAAGAGCCTTTGGAGGTTTGGTTTGGCTATAGTGTCATCAATGCACCTGTTCCCGAATTACTTTATACCACTATGCGAACACCTGGTGATGATATTAACTTGGTATTAGGTTGGTTGTTTTGCAGCGGCATTATTCAGGGGGTATCTGATGTATTTTCTATCAACCACACGGGCGCAGAAAGGTTAAAACTACAAACCACCAATCGTATTATGGTTACCTTTTCAAAAATGATTGATGTGACCCAATACAAAAGGGCTGATGTAGTGAGTTCAGCTTGTGGTGTATGTGGCCAACAGAGTATCGATAGCCTGTTAGAAAAATTACCCGACAGAACGCAAACTACAACCAAGCGTCATAACCTATCTATTCAAAGCCTTTCTATGTTGGCTTCAGGCTTGAGTGAGCGACAAACGATTTTTGAACAAACTGGCGGTAATCATGGTGTGGCTCTTTTTGATTATCAGGCTCATATGCTTGATGTACGTGAAGACGTTGGACGTCATAACGCTTTAGATAAACTCATTGGGGCTAGTCTTAAAACGATTGCTAAATCGAATCACGATATCGCAGGAGTGGTACTAAGCGGTCGGGTTGGGTTCGAAATGGTACAAAAAGCTGCCATGGCTGGCCTTCATTATATTGTCGCTCTTGGCGCCCCATCTAGTATCGCGATTGATTTAGCGAAAGATTGCGGCATTTGCCTGCTTGGCTTTGCGAAGCCGGAGCGATGTAATCTATACACAGGTGGACATATACTAAGTGACCAACCCACCCATCAAGGAGTGTGATATGACAATTACTAAGATTGAGATTAAAAATTTACAGGTTACTCCTCAAAAGCAATGGGCAGCAGGTATACCTGCTGTGGTGTCTGCTTATAAAAATGTAGGTGGCAAAGTAGGCCCAATAAAAGGGACTCGGCTGTTAACCCATTTAAATCAGATTGAAGGATTTGATTGCCCTGGCTGTGCTTGGCCTGATCCTTTAGGAAAACGCGCCACGTTTGAATTTTGTGAAAATGGCGCAAAGGCCATCGCTGATGAAGCGACGAAAGAAATAGTCGACGCTAAATTTTTTGCTAAATACAGTGTTGCAGAGCTTAAAGAAAAATCAGACCGCTGGTTGAATGCCCAAGGCAGACTAGTTGAGCCTATGTTTTTGGCTGAAGGTGCCACTCACTACAAACCCATCAGTTGGGAAATGGCTTTAGGCTTAACCGCTACCCATTTAAGTAAGTTGGCCTCGCCAAATGAAGCGGCTTTTTATACTTCTGGCCGAGCGAGTAACGAAGCGGCCTTTTTGTATCAATTATTTGTTCGCCAATTTGGTACCAACAACTTACCCGATTGTTCAAACATGTGTCACGAATCTAGTGGTGTCGGTCTTGGAGAAACCATAGGTGTGGGTAAAGGTACGGTTTCGTTAGAAGACTTAGAGCACGCTGAAGCCATATTTGTGTTTGGGCAAAACCCAGGGTCTAACCATCCTAGAATGTTGGGCTCGCTGCAAGATGCTAAACGTAACGGCGCTAAAATAGTGTCTATTAACCCGTTAGATGAAACAGGCTTGAAACGCTTTAAAAATCCTCAAGAAATCAGTGGTGTGATTGGTTCAGGGACCGCACTTCGAGACTTACATTTACCTGTGAAAATAAACGGGGATGTGGCCTTGCTAAAAGGTTTGTGTAAAGCCTTAATTGAGCGTGATGAATCAGGTTTGGATGTTTTAGACAAAGACTTTATAGCCGAGTATTGCCACGGCTATGAGGCGTTTAAGCAAGATATGCTAGCTACGTCATGGGATGACATAATAAAGCATAGTGGCTTAACCCTGAGTCAAATTAATGAAGCCGCAGATATTGCGGCGTCTTCTAAAAAGACGATTTGTTGCTGGGCTATGGGAGTCACACAACATAAAAATGCGGTGGCTAACATACAGTTGATGACTAACTTGTTAATGTTACAGGGTAATCTAGGCAAACCCGGTGCTGGAGTGTGTCCGGTGCGGGGCCATAGTAATGTGCAGGGTGACCGCACCATGGGCATTTGGGAAAAGCCTAGTGATGCTTTACTGGATGCTTTGCAACACACCTATCAATTCGACGTGCCTAGAGAATTTGGTTACGACGCCGTAGAAACCGTTACCGCCATGGCCGAACAAAAACTTAAGGTGTTTTTTGCGTTAGGTGGGAATTTCTACAGGGCGATGCCCGATCATTTATTAACTAAAGATGCTTTGGCTAATTGCGAATTAACCGTGCAGCTATCAACTAAATTAAATCAAAGTCACTTGTATACAGGTAAAAATGCTTTGATTATGCCGGTATTAGGGCGAACTGAAATTGATAAGCAGGGATCAGGTATTCAGACTGTCACTGTCGAGAACTCCATGGGAGTTGTACAAACGTCTCATGGGAAGATCCCCCCTGCATCGAACTTATTAAAAAGTGAAATTGCTATCATCGCCGAACTGGCTGACTTAACGTTAGACGCAAGCCATATAAATTGGCTCGGTATGAAAGATGATTATAGTTTGATACGAGATGGCATTGCTGAGGTTATCCCCGGTTTTGAAGACTTTAACCGTCGTATAGATGAGTTAGGTGAGTTTGTATTACCTAATGCCGTACGAGACGCCCGCAAATTTGCCACCGACACTCAAAAAGCCAATTTTGTGGTACATCAAATCGAGCCAATTACAGTCCCCGAAAATTGTTTATTGATGATGACAATTCGCAGTCATGATCAGTTTAATACAACGGTTTATACCAATAATGACAGATACAGAGGCATTCATGGGAGCCGTAAGGTTTTCTTTTTAAGTGGCCAAGATATCAAAGCTTTGGGATTTAAAGTGGGTGATATAGTGGATATTCACAGTCATTGGCCTGATGACAATATTCAAACTCGCACTGCAAAAGACTTTACTTTAGTTGAGTTTGATATACCTCAGGGATCATCTGCTGCATATTATCCCGAAACCAATGATTTGATACCCCTTAGTAGTGTGGCAGAAAAAAGTAATACCCCAGCATATAAATCTGTGGTGGTAAGTTTGACTGCAGCCAGCTAATAAGCTGTGATAAAAATATGAAACTCAAGATAGAAAGCTACTTTGTTGTTTGCTCTCTATCTTGGTTGAGATTTGCTATGTCGTTATGAATCTGCACGACTTACAAATTTACTTTCGGAAGTACTCACTTTAATTTTTTCCCCGCTTGCTATGTACTCAGGTACTTGTACCACTAACCCTGTGCTTAGTGTCGCAGGCTTAGTGCGAGCACTTGCAGATGCGCCTTTAATGGACGGGTCGGTTTCGGTGATAACAAGCTCAACGTTGGGGGGCAATTCAATACCGACAGGTTTACCTTCAACTAAAAGAACCTGTAACCCTTGGGTATCTTCTGTGACAAAAGGTAGCTCTTCACTGATTGTGTCTTTATTTAAGAAGTAAGATGTGTAGTCTTCACTGTCCATAAAGACATATTCATCACCGTCTACATAAGAAAATGTGACTTTATTACGATGAAAGTCTACTAAATTTAATACTTCGTCAGCTTTGAAACTTTCATCCGCTTTGGCCCCTGTTCCTACTTCATAGAGGCGCATTCTGTATAAACTCGCACCGGCTCGGCCACTTGGAGTTAGTTTGTTGATTTCTTTAACAAGGTACACTTTACCGTTATGTTCAACTGCGGCACTTTTTTTAATTTCACTGGCTTTAGGCATAAAAATGGCTCTTAAATTATGTGCGGCAAAAAATAACATGAAAAGTAAATCTGGCAAACTACTAGGTTAATTTAAAGTTACTTTAAATGTATCTATGACCAGAGGTCTGAAACAAGCATAGTGTTGTCTGATGTGATTATTTAAGAAGCGAGTTTTCCACTATTGGTTAGAAATATACAAGAACAACAATGTAAATCAGGAAGCGTCTAAGAGTTAGTCATTTAATAGGCTATTTACTTTGTTTAAGTGGTAAGGCGGTTTAGCCTAGGTTATTCATCTGGAGTAAAAAACATCGATATTACATTCGATATTTTACGAAGAGACGTTGAGTCTTGTTCTTGCCATTGGCAGAAAGAGCCCATACTTTCACAGCAAAGTATTCCTGTAGGTGAAAAGTCTTGGTGTAGTATGTAATCAAGAAGTGAATAGATATCATTAGGTATAAAGTAATCAGCGTTGAAACATTCTGTTGAAGGGTGGTTTCTTGCGTCTGATGCCACAATATGTTCATTTTCTAAAATTGCGTCAAAGTATTCTGGAAAATCAGATTTACTTAAAATTTGCCCAAATGAAAACTCATGGGTTTGACGATCAAAACACATTAAACATTCTATTTTTTGATTGTTATCTCGTAACCGCCAAATACTGGTACGATTTGCGCCTTCAATACTTTCACAAGTTGCAATACATGCTTGCTTAAGTTTATCTGTATTAGACTTGTTGGGGTGACTCATGGTAATGGTTAAGTCAGTAATGGGATCCATAAATACTTCAAAGTAAATTTATCTTTTGGCAGGTTATATTCTACCCTACCGTTATTTTAACTCAATTCAATATGTTCTTTTAGTCGCAGGTAATCAGCGATTACTTAGACTTACAAAGAATAACACTCGTTTGCAGGCGAAGTATTTGGCATAATTAAACCATCTTATTTTTATCATGTCCTGTTTTAAGGTGCTATGCCTAGTATTTCACACACTTTCTCTGAAACTGGCGATCTTTCATTAGCGATTTCTGGATTTACGCCACGTCAGGCACAAACCGATATGGCGAACGAAGTGGGCCGTACAATTCAAGAAAAATCAAAGTTGATTGTCGAAGCCGGTACAGGAACGGGAAAGACCTTTGCTTATTTAGTGCCTGCCATATTGTCAAACAAGAAAACCATAGTCTCTACGGGTACTAAAAACCTGCAAGAGCAACTTTTTCATCGGGACTTACCCTTAGTCAAAAAAGCCTTAAATAGTAACAGTAAGATAGCCCTACTAAAAGGTCGCTCTAATTATTTGTGTATTCATCGATTACGTCAGCATGGTGGTAATAGCACCTTGTTGGAACGTGAAACACTATCGGAGTTAACTCAAGTAAGGCAGTGGTCTTCGAGCACTAAAACCGGTGATATGGGAGATTTAAAATCTTTAGCGGAGGATGCGAAGGTTTTACCTTTTGTAACCTCAACGACTGATAACTGTTTGGGTAAAGATTGCCAAGATTATGAAGATTGTTATTTGGTCAAAGCTAGACGCAAGGCTTTAGATGCAGATGTGGTTGTGGTTAATCATCATTTGTTTTTTGCCGATATGGCCTTAAAAGACACTGGGTTTGGTGAGCTCATTCCTGAAGCTGATTTAGTCATATTTGATGAAGCTCATCAAATACCAGATATAGCGAGTGAATACTTTGGTGAAACGTTCTCAAGTCGGCAAATTCAAGACATAAGCCGCGACATAGATGTGGTTTACCGCACCACCCTAAAAGATGCTAAACAAGTACAAACTGCCGCTGAAAAATGCAAAATGATAGCTGCAGATTTAAGGATTTTATTTCCTGAAAATCCTCACAAAGGCAATTGGCGACAAATGTTGCTTCGAGATGATGTACAAACTCAAGTCAGTAAATTAACTGATTGCCTTGGGGTGCTGTATGAGGTGACTAAATTACATATTGGTCGCGATAAAGACCTTGATAATATCTTCGAGCGCATCTCAGAAGCTAAAGGTAAGTTGTCTCGTTTAATTGATACCACCAAACTAGGGGTGAGTTTGTGGTACGAAACTACAAAACGCCACATAGTACTGCATCTAACACCTTTGAGTATTGCTTCAAAATTCGCTGATTTTATCGCTGAACCTAAGCGTAGTTGGGTGTTTACCTCTGCCACCTTAATGGTGGATGAAAGTTTTACTCACTTTCAAAAGCAAATGGGGTTAGATGATGCTACTACTTTGTCATTAGATAGTCCTTTTGATTATCCCAAACAGGCTATTTTATGTGTACCTAGATTTTTACCTGAGCCTAACGCTCGAGAAATGCGCGCAACCTTAATTGATATTTCGGCTAAATTAGTAAAAGCCAGTAAAGGACGCTGTTTTTTACTATTTACTAGTCATGCCGCCCTTAATGCTGTAGCTGCTCAATTGGAAGATAAAATAGACAACCCTATTCTTGTTCAAGGCACGACTACCAAAAGAGCTTTATTAGAGCGTTATATAGAAAATAAAAATGCAGTGTTATTAGGGACAGGGGCATTTTGGGAAGGAGTCGATGTGCGGGGAGAGGATTTAACCTGCGTGTTGATTGATAAGTTACCTTTTGCCTCGCCAGATGACCCACTATTGCAAGCACGGATTGATGACTGCAGAAAGCAAGGGGGCAACCCTTTTGCACAATTACAAATTCCCCAAGCGGCAATATCTTTGAAGCAAGGGGCAGGCAGATTGATCAGAGATGAAGACGACAAAGGGGTGTTGGTGATTTGCGATAATCGATTAGTGACCAAGGACTACGGGAAGATTTTTATGGGGAGCTTACCTGATATGCATCGTACTCGGGATTTAAACAAAGCAATTGAATTTTTGCATACTATCCATGGGGAAAATCCGTGAATTTATTAGTGATTGATACCGCTACTGAAGCTTGTTCAGTAGCGGTACAAGTAGATGGCAAAATCTACAACCGTTTTGAGATTTGTCCACAACAACATAGTCAACGAATTTTGCCTATGATCGATGAAGTATTACACGAAGCTAATATTACTTTAAAAGAGTTGGATTACTTGGGGTTTGGAAGGGGCCCAGGAAGCTTTACCGGTGTGCGGATCGCTACAGGAATTTTGCAAGGCTTGTCCTTAGGTACTGGCTTAAAGGTGGTAGGGATTTCAACCCTAGCTGCCATGGCGCAAGAAGCGTGTGATAAGTTTAAAGTTAATCATGTGTTTGCCGCAATTGATGCTCGCATGGCTGAAGTATATTTTGCTGAATATGCTTTTAGTGAAGGGGTGGTAAGATTGATAGCTGAAGAGAGTGTATTACCTCCAGAGGTTGCCTTACCTGAAACAGCCAAAAATTGTGAATACCTAGGAGTGGGGACGGGGTGGGCTGCCTATGAAACGCTAAAT
The DNA here is from genome assembly GCF_039942875.1 of Paraglaciecola sp. Lineage (GTDB taxonomy): Bacteria > Pseudomonadota > Gammaproteobacteria > Enterobacterales > Alteromonadaceae > Paraglaciecola. The sequence goes on along the minus strand of NZ_JBDVBQ010000026.1, from coordinate 127,813 downwards.
GCCGACAATAAAGTTAATGTCATTTCTGATGTGATATACCCAAATGCTTTGTATATGTTGCCATTGGCGTCGGCACAAATTGAAGCGGGATTAGCCGTTGATGTTGAGGATATCCAACCTGTATATTTGAGAGATAAAGTTACTTGGAAGAAATTACCTGGAAGAGAGTAAGTATTCAGCTTTAGTTTTTGGAACGAAATTTGTATAGGTTAACGGCTAAACATGGCCTCAAATATAGTTTGAGGCAATATATTGCCCATACGGTAGGACGTTTTTTTGGCCATAGACTCACTCTCAAATGCTCTGAAAGCCCCGGATTTATCTCGATCTTCTCGTGATAAAAACCGTGGTATTCAACCTATTCAAGACGAAAACTCTTCTAGTTCGTCTTCAAAAGTTGAGATTATAAGAGCAGGTAGCCCTAAAGCATTCGCGCAAGCCGATAGTTTTAATCAAAATTCTGCCACTCAAGCGGGAGCAACTTTAAACGAAAAGTCTGCAATTAATGCATATCAAAGTATTGCTAAAGACCAGCAACGAGAAGGGATACAACTGCTTTTAGGCGTTGATACTTTCGTTTAGCTGTCACTAATACGCTCTATAACTTTTTACTTGTGAGATAACTTGAGGGCTGTGTCCGATAAAAAAACGTTAAATTCAGCATCAGTTCAGTTAGAATTAATAAAATCTCATGAAGTTTAATAAATCAAGAAGGCATATATGAGCATACGAGTGAGTTTATTGTTGTTAGCTATGTTTGTCAGTGGTTGTGCAACTTTTCCAGAAGAATTACAAGTTGAAGATGCTTCTCAATTAGTAAGTTACCAAGATGCTGCGTCTAAAGCTGAGCTGGTTAAAGGCAAAACAGTTCGCTGGGGTGGGGCAATTGCTAAGATAGAAAATAAAGCAGATTCAACTGTGCTAGAAATGGTTCATTATCCTCTTACTGGTTACGGTAAGCCTATTTCTGGAGATGAGAGCATTGGCCGTTATCGTATTACGGTAAATGGCTTCATGGATCCTATGGTTTACCAGATTGGTCGCCTTATGACATTCACAGCTGAGCTAAATGGTTTAGAAAAAGGCTTAGTGGGTGAGCATGAATACGTATTTCCGAGTGCTACTGCTTTACAACACCACTTATGGAAAAATATTCAAAGAGTTAATATAAGTAGTGTAAGTATATGGCCTTATGGGTTGGGGTATGGGCATTATTCTCGAGGGTTCCATAATCGAGTGATTATACGGGGCTCTACTAACCTCCACAAAAAAGGGTCAAGGCCTAGTGGAGCGACAACTTTACCTAAGCCTATAAAAGTGAAAAGTCAAAAAAAATAGCGGTGGCCTATGGCCATATGTGGCATAATAACGCAGTGAAAGCGGCAGAAAGTTGCCGCTTTTTTGTGTTTGAAATAAAGGGTATTAATGCAACAAGCTCTGGAGTTTTCGTTAAACAACCTCACTATACGTGGGATAGGTTATGGCGATCCAAACAAGCAATTGATTATAGCTTTACATGGTTGGCTTGATAACGCCGCTAGTTTTGAACCACTTTCTAAGTACCTTAATGATTATTATATAGTAGCAATTGACTTCGCCGGTCATGGTTTATCGGACCATAGAGATGCGGGTGCTCATTATCACCTAATCGATTTTGTTTATGATTTACAAGAATTGGTGGAGTCACAAGGCTGGACCTCTTTGGTGTTAATGGGTCATTCGATGGGGGGCATTATTGGTTCTTTGTATAGTGCTTGTTTTGGCGAAAGAGTGAAAAAGTATATTTCTATTGAATCATTTGGGCCTTTGACTAAAGAAGCCCATACGAGTCCCTCACAACTAAGAGATTCTATTATTAGTAGACTCAAAGCTCAAAAGAGTAAATCAAGGCACCCAACTAATTTTGAACGTACTGTCGAAGCTAGAACAATGGTTGGAGATATTACTTCTGATTCTGCGCGACTATTAGTGGCAAGAAACACTCGCGAGATAAGTGGTCAATTGCGTTTTACAACGGATCGCCGATTAAGAACGTTATCGCCAATGAGACTGACCGCTCCACAAGCAGAGAGTTTTTTACGTAATATTCAATGTCCAGTTTTGGCGGTAATGGGTAATGCTGGTTATCAGTCAATGGCAGAAGCCTTTCATACAAGGAAAGGTTGGGTTGCTGATTTAGAATTTCATATTCTTGATGGGCATCATCATTTACATATGGATAGCCCTAAAGTAGTCGCTGATGTTATTGACAGTTTTATAAAAAGTTAAACTTGTTAACTACTTGTTGATTACTATTTTGTAAAAATTTAAGTATCATTAAGGTGGTGGTCCAACCTGTTATTTTGGTTATAGTGCCTTCAGGTGTGTGGTTTGTGTAGTTTTTATATTTTATGCCCGGAGGCGTAGTGGAAAAAATTTGGTTAAATAATTATGACTCTGGCATTTCAAAAGAAATAGATGCAGATAAGTATCCATCTCTTGTGGATGTGTTTGAGCAGTCAACTGCGACGTATGCTAATACTGTTAGCTATATTAATATGGGCAAAAGCATTACCTTTGCTGAGCTCGATCAGTTATCTAAAGATTTTGCAGCCTATTTGCAAAGCATCGGCCTTAAGAAAGGCGATGCAGTAGCTATTATGATGCCTAACTTATTGCAATACCCTGTGGCATTGTTTGGTGTGCTGCGTGCGGGGATGACAGTTGTCAATGTTAACCCACTATATACAGCAAGAGAGTTACAACATCAGTTAAAAGACTCTAATTCTAAAGCCATTGTTATTGTAGAAAATTTTGCATGCACATTAAGTGAAGTGATCGCGGATACTAACGTTGAAAAAGTGTTATTAACGTCAATTGGCGATATGTTACCAACCATAAAAAAATGGATTGTAAATTTTGCTATTAAGCACGTGAAAAAAATGGTGCCTAGTTACAACTTACCTGAAGCAGAATCATTTTTAAACGCTCTAAATATTGGTGCATCTAAACCCTATACACGACCAACCATAACTGGCAAAGACTTAGCCTTTTTGCAATATACAGGTGGAACGACTGGGGTATCAAAGGGCGCAATGTTAACCCATAGAAACGCTGTGGCTAACTTAGAACAGGTAGCGAGTATATTAGCCCCTGTTGTTGTACCCGGTAAAGAAAACGTTGTGACGGCATTGCCTCTCTATCATATCTTTGCGCTGCAAGCGAATTGCTTAGCTTTCATAAAATTTGGTTGTCCAAATTTATTAATTACTAACCCAAGAGATATGCCAGCCTTTGTAAAGGCTTTGAGTAAATATCCATTTACGATAATAACGGGCGTTAATACCTTATTTAATGGACTGCTTAACACAGCGGGTTTTTCTGATATTGATTTTACCAATGTCAAAATATCTTTGGCGGGTGGCGCAGCAGTACAAAAATCTGTTGCCGAGCGCTGGAAAGCCACCACAGGACACGTGTTATTAGAAGGTTATGGGCTCACTGAATGCTCTCCTGTGGTGACTGTTAATCACCCATCCTTAAAAACCTATAAAGGCTCTATAGGCATGCCTGTGCCATCTACAGATATTAAACTTGTGGATGATGAGGGCATTGAAGTTGCCCCAGGTGAGTCTGGTGAGATGTTAGTGAAGGGCCCTCAAGTAATGTCAGGGTATTTAAATCGTGAAGAGGCCAGTAATGACATTATAAAAGATGGGTGGCTTGCCACAGGTGATATAGCAAAATGCGATGAAGATGGTTTTTTCTATATTGTCGATCGTAAGAAAGACATGATTTTGGTTTCAGGTTTTAACGTGTATCCGAATGAAATTGAAGATGTGAGTGCAATGCATCCAGACATAATAGAAGCCGCCGCTGTAGGTGTGCCACATGAAAGCTCTGGTGAAATCGTAAAAGTTTATGTTGTAAGTGAAAACGAAGCGCTAACAGAAGATGATGTGATAAAACATTGCCGTGAACACCTAACTGGGTACAAAGTTCCTAAAAAAGTTGAGTTTAGAAACGAGCTTCCTAAAAGTAATGTTGGTAAGATACTCCGTAGAGAGTTAAGAGATGAATAAAGCCTAGTTGAACTAGTCTAAACTTCAGATAAAAAACCGGCTTTAGCCGGTTTTTTATCTGTTACCAGCCAATTTTGGACCCCCATGCAATATACTTTTATAACAGACACTCAGGCATTAAATGATTTTTGCCTGCAAGCTAGCAAAGAGCAAGCCATTGCTGTAGATACTGAGTTCGTTAGAACTCGTACTCTGTACCCCAAACTTGGCTTAATTCAAATATATGACGGCAAGCAATTAGTTTTGGTTGACCCTCTCAGTATTGATGATTTTTCAAGTTTGCAATCATTGTTGACTAACCCAAAGGTCGTTAAGGTTTTACACTCATGCTCCGAAGATTTAGAGGCATTTTGGCACGCTCTAAAAGTGGTTCCCGCGCCAATTTTTGATAGTCAGTTTGCAGCGAGCATTGTGGGCATGGGCCCTGCTTTGGGGTATGCAAAATTAGTTGAAATGATGTTAGGGGTAGTAGTAGATAAAGGTGAGTCCAGAACAGATTGGATCGCTCGCCCACTAAGTGAACAGCAATGTGCATATGCTGCCAACGATGTGTTGTATTTGTTCCAACTATATCCAGAATTAAAATCAAAAGTGGAGCAACAACAAAAGCTGCCATGGGTCTACGTAGAAATTGAACAATTAGCCCGTAAAAAACAATCAGAATTACCATTAGATGCAGTGTATTTGACGATAAAAAATAACTGGAAATTGTCAGGTAAACCCTTGCTTACCTTGAAACATTTAGCCGCGTGGCGCACTAAAACTGCCAGAGAAAGAGATTTAGCGCTGAATTTTGTGGTACGTGAAGAAAACTTAATAGAAATAGCTAGGCGTCAACCAATCACCAAAAATGATCTCAGGGGAATACAAGGTATGAACCCCCACGAAATAAGAATTCATGGGCAAACTCTGCTTGCTATCGTCTCTGAGTGTGATGGAATGGACCCTGGCTCTTATCCAGCAAATATTGAAAGAATAAACTTATTTCCAGAGTATAAAAACACCCATGCTCGAGTCAAAAAAATATGTGAGCAAGTCGCTACAGAGCTTGAAGTACCCACTGAGTTGATGGGCTCAAAAAAACAGTTAAACCAATTATTTAAATGGTGCTGGTCAAACTTTGATGAAACCAGAGCATTAGGGTTAATGCCCGATTTATTAAGTGGTTGGCGCAAAAAATATTTAATTCCAGAACTTCTTAAAATAGATAATTTGAAGGCTGCTATAAGCCAAATTGAGGACGCTGAATAATGTTATGTGCAGTGTACAAAAGCAGTAAAAAGCAGGAGACATATCTATATGTACCCGGAAGAGATGATTTTTCTAAGGTACCTGATGTCTTAATGAAAACCTTTGGGACGCCTGTTTTTTTAATGATTATGCCTTTAAAAAAAGACCGTCCTTTAGCTCAAGTTGATATTAAAAAGTTACGTAGTGAGTTGACGATTAAAGGCTACTATTTACAACTTCCTCCCCCATCAGAAAATCTATTAAAAGCGCATTTAGCACAAAATAAAGCAAATTAAAGGAAGGGCTAGATGTTAGTGGATAGAGGTATATACAAACATGCCACTGCATTACTTAGTTTGTTACTAGTAATGTTCAGTGGTAATAGTTACGCAAAGAAAAGTTTTGAATTATACGTCCAAGAATTAAAGCAAGAAGCGGTATTGAAAGGTCATGATCCTGCTTTTGTCGATACTGCATTTTCAACAGTTAACTATAGAAAATCGGCAGTTAGGGCTGATAAAAACCAACCTGAGACGAAGATTACCCTAGATACCTATCTTGCAACCAGAGTACCCGACTGGAAAGTTAAACAAGCAGTGCAACTGATGGCTGAAAATGAGCAGGTGCTAGATATTATTGAGCAGCGATATGGTGTACAGAAACGTTTCATTGTTGCCCTTTGGGGAAATGAAAGTAATTTTGGAAAGTATATGGGGAAGCACCCAGTACTGAATTCATTAACGACATTGGCATACGATGGTCGAAGAGAAGACTTTTTTAAAAAGCAAATATTTGCAGCGTTAACCATAGCCGAGCAAGGACATATTAAGTTAGAAGAGTTTGTGGGGTCATGGGCAGGAGCGATGGGACAGACTCAGTTTATGCCAAGTTCGTTTTTAAACTATGCCATTGATTTTGACGGTGATGGTAAAAAAGATATTTGGTCTAATAAAGCAGATGTATTTGCTTCAATCGCGAATTACTTAAAATCAGAAGGCTGGAGCCAGCAATTAACTTGGGGGCGACAGGTTAAATTACCCACAAACTTTGATGGTGATACTATTGGCCTATCATGGCAAAAAATGCAAACGTTAGAACAATGGGCGGCATTAGGGGTGACTCGACATAATGGCAAGGTACTTCCAAATGCTGCTATTAAGGCTTCTTTAATCGCTCCTGATGGCATTCAGGGTAGGGTATATTTAGTATATGAAAATTTTCACACCTTAATGAAGTGGAACCGTTCTAGTTATTTTGGTGTGTCGGTGAGTTACCTTTCTGAAAGAATAAAAAAAGGGTTTTAGGTGTATGGATCACTATAAGCATATTGGTAACGATGGCAAAGTTATACCTTTACCGGTTGGTAAAGTGGTGTGTGTGGGGAGAAACTACCTTAAGCACATACAAGAATTGAATAATGAAGTACCCAGTGAGCCTTTATTATTCATGAAACCTGCAACCGCATTGTGTCCGCTGCATCAACCTATCGTCATTCCCAAAGATAAAGGCCCTTGTCACAATGAATTAGAAGTGGCTGTGCTGATAAAAGAGACGATTACCCGAGCCTCAATTAAAGAAGTTAAGGAAGCAATCTGGGGGCTAGGCTTAGGGTTAGATTTAACATTAAGAGATGTGCAAAGTAAATTAAAAGCCAAAGATCAGCCTTGGGAGCGAGCCAAGGCATTTGATCGTAGCTGCCCAGTATCTCAGTTCATCGAAAAGCAACATGTACCTGATTATACCAATGTAGCTTTTAGTTTAAGGGTAGGTGGAGATATCAGGCAGCAAGGAAATACTCAACACATGATGTACTCAATAATTGAGCTAATAGTAGAGATATCCAACCATTTTACTTTAGTCGCAGGGGATATTGTGATGACAGGCACCCCTGAAGGTGTTGGTCCTTTGTTTGCTGAAGACCATTTAGAAGTAACCTTAGATAACCACTTTGCTGTAAGGACTTTCGTTGTTTAAATATGTCATTTACTCTCAATTATACCTTAGATACAGCTAATAAAATTTTAATATGTGAAGTACAGGGCCAAGTTACCACTCCTTGTAGTTTGGTACAGATATTCAAAACTACCGTTAAAATGGCAGGTAAACACCAAATTAAGAATGTTGTACATGACGTAACAGAGTCTATTATTCAATGCTCTAATCTTGAAATGGGGAAGTTTGTCATGGAAGTGAAAGAGCAAGGTTGGATCGCAGATTTGAAGATTGCGCAAATTGTGGAGGTGAATCAAGGTCGTCATAAAATGCTTCATAGATTGGCTAATAGATTTGATTTACCTATTAAAAACTTTACTTCTCGAAGTGAAGCTATGTTGTGGTTACTCTTTAATAAACAACATTTAAATTAACATTTGGAATATTTTAGAATTTACTATGAATAAATATTGGGAAGACAAGCCCCTAACAGATATGACAACGAGTGAGTGGGAGGGTATCTGTGATGGTTGCGCTAAGTGTTGCTTACATAAGTTTATTGACGATGAAGAAGCAAAAGAGGTAGCGACAACAGATCACATAAAGCCTAATGAAGAAATTCACTATACCAATATTGCCTGTGGTTTATTAAATACAAAGAGTTGCGCCTGTACTAAGTATTCGGAGCGAACTAAGTTGGTGCCTGAGTGTGTAAAGCTCACTAAAGATAACCTTCAAGATATCTTTTTTATGCCGCCAAGTTGCAGTTATAGAAGGTTACATGAAGGTAGGGGTTTACCTAGTTGGCATCCTTTGCTGCATAAAGGCAAAAAGTCAGCTATGCACAAGGCTGGTATGTCTGTGAGAGGTAAAACCGTTGCCGATCATGATGTCGATTTAGAAAAGTTTGAAGATTATATTGCCATGTGGCCGGTGGAGGATCTTGATTAACACATCAGGTCAATTTGGATTTGGTAATAGCGGCTTATCTAACGTTATATAAACCGCTATTGGACTAGTTTTAGAAGCTTTTACTGACAAACAATCGATTGAATAACATGATTGCCCACACCATAGTAAAAATAGCGAAAATCACTATCATCCACTGGGGCATGCTCATATCAAATAACGACCAATCAATATCACCACAGTCTCCAGTTGCCCCAAAGATATTAGGTAGCCATTGATGAAGTGGTGCCCAGCTCGGAAAGTTAGGCACAATTTCACAGGTTGCAAAAAATGGGTTGGTAGCAGTTTGAATATCAACATGTTCCATGGCTAGGCGTAGTCCCCAAATAGCGGATACTCCCCAACCAACAAACCCTATTGCTCTCGTTATGACATTATTTAATATTGCTGCAGGCAGTGCAGAAAAAAGTACACCAAACACTGCTGTGCGTTGATAAATACACATGATGCAGGGTTGTAAGTCCATTCGATGTTGAAAATATAAAGCTACAACCTCTAAACCTAGTGCTGTCAGGAACAATAGCCCCCAAGAAAATCTGGAGGCTGCAAAAGTTGAAAGTGCTAAAAACATATATAGTACTTATCTGACAATTTCGTCATACCTTAATGAGCCGCCGGAGCTACGTCAGATACTGCGCCGCTATGGTGCTCAATCAAATTCATGTCGTACAACCAACTCGTAAGGTCATAAAGTCCAAAATAAGTAGCTGCAAGGCCTGCTAAGGTTAATACTACAGTATAAGGCAATGCCATATAAACCATAGTGCCATAAGACAACCTAAGAAGAGGGGCAATGGCCGACGTCAACAAGAATAAGAATGCAGCTTGGCCATTAGGCGTCGCAACACTTGGTAAATTAGTTCCAGTGTTAATGGCAACGGCTAGCATATCAAATTGGTCTCTAGTAATTGTGCCATTATTTAAAGCAGCGGTTACTTCAGTTATATACACAGAACCAACAAATACATTGTCACTTACCATGGATAACAGACCGTTAGCTAAATAGAACATTACCAGCTGTGTTTTGCCTTCAAAGGTCAATACCCAATTGATTACTGGGCTAAATAGGCCTTGATCAATAATAACGGCTACCACACCAAAAAAGACACAGAGCAGGGCGGTAAAAGGCAATGCTTCTTCAAAGGCTTCACCAATAGAGTGTTCATCTATAATACCGCTCATTGATGTAGCTAACACGATAATTGATAATCCAATTAAGCCTACTGCAGCCAAATGTCCAGCTAGGCCGACAACCAACCAAACAATAATTAAGCCCTGTACAGCTAATCTTGCTTTGTCCTGAGTAGTTAGATTTTCTTGTGTATGTCGATCATAATCAGTCAATATGGTTCTAACTACTGGGGGTAATTGAGCTCCATAAGTGAATAGCTTAAATTTTTCTACAACGAAAGTCGTTGCTAAACCTGCAAAAAATACGGGGATAGTAATGGGTGACATACGGATGAAAAACTCAACAAAGTCCCAGCCTGCCTTTTCAGCAATTATGAGGTTTTGAGGCTCACCTACCATAGTCATCACACCACCTAAAGCGGTACCTATTCCGGCATGCATCATTAAATTACGTAAAAAAGCCCTAAAATCTTCTAAATCTTGACGGTTTGGGTGAGGCACACCTTCATCATGAGAATGGTCGTGGTCAGAGTGAAAGTCCTTACCTGAGGCTACTTTATGATAAATTGAATAAAACCCTAGGCCCACTGTAATGATTACAGCAACGACCGTTAACGCATCTAAAAATGCTGAAAGTAAAGCTGAAGATGCAGCAAAAGCGATAGACAGCGCTATTTTATTCTCAAGTTTGAGTAGTAATTTCGTGAATAGTAGTAGTAACAGGCCTTTCATAAAGTAAATACCTGCAACCATAAACACTAATAATAGGACCACTTCTATGTTGACGACTATTTCGTGCTTCATATGTTCTGGGGTTGTCATACCAATAAACAGGGCTTCAATCAGTAAGAGTCCGCCTGGTTGTAATGGATAACATTTTAGCGCCATAGCTAAGGTGAATATAAATTCCAGTACTAGGGCCCAACCAGCTACATAAGGATTTATGATAAACAAAATGGGATTAAGAACGAGAAAGGCTACAATTGCTTGTTTGTACCAATTAGGGGCTTTACCCAAAAAATTGGAGGCTAGTGCTTTAGATATTGACATTTGCATAAGCAAAAATTCCTTGCTGAATATTATAATTTTCGAATCAACCAGAGTCAGAGTGTAACCAAAAAAACTGACAAAATCCTATACTTGATATGTAAATAGGTTATTTTTAACTACTTTTTAACAATTGAGACTTAACATATTAAAGATTCATTGTTACCGACAATTATGATCTGGTACAATCAGTCTTGGAAAATTACAAAAACAATAATGAATAAGTGAGTTATTGATGATCTATAAAGCACAAAGCCCTGCAGGTTTCGCAGAAGAATATATTGTGGAATCTATTTGGAGTGGACGCTTTCCCCCCGGTACTATTCTTCCTGCTGAACGGGAGTTGTCTGAATTAATCGGTGTTACCCGAACAACGTTACGTGAAGTGTTGCAGCGTTTAGCTCGTGATGGTTGGTTAACCATACAACATGGTAAACCAACTAAAGTAAATAATTTTTGGGAGACCTCTGGGCTAAATATTTTAGAGACTTTAGCGCGATTAGATGAAGATGGAATATCTGAATTGGTTGATCATTTACTCGCTGCAAGGACCAATTTAAGTGCAGTGTTTATACGAGGTGCAATTCGCCATAATCAAGAAAAATCTATTGAAATTGTTAAAAAAGGCCTTGAAATCAATGACGATAGCCAGACCTTCGCAATAAAAGATTATCAAATTAATCATGACTTGGCTTTTGCTTCAGGAAATCCGGTTTATGTATTAATGATGAATGGTTTTAAAGGGCTATACGCTAGAATTGGTAGTTATTATTTCTCTAACCAGAAGTCTAGAGATTTAACTAGAGACTATTACCAGCAGTTATTAGAGCTTGCTGAAGCTAGGGACTACGAAAAGGTACAATTAGTGGTCCGTAATTATGGAATTGAAAGTGGTAAACTTTGGGAAGGGATGCGAGCTGACATGCCAAAAGGGTTAGTAGATTAACCTTAAATGATAAGCGTTATAAAAAGTTAGCAAGTTGCTAACTTTTTTCGTTTTACTTCTATGAAAACCCTTCTTTAGTAACAGAACTCAACTTTCAAGGTCTATTACTCAAGGCCAGTACAGATCCAAATATTTAGATAGATATTTTTTATATAAAGCTATATGTTTTAGAACAGTTGGAATATTTGGCTTTGTATGGGGACTCTATTGATACTTTTTATAAGATTGTTTTGCATTACTTATCAGTTGCGCTGGACAAGCGAAGCTATCGGCCTATAAAGCAACACCTGAATTAAAGTGGGAAAGTGAATCCTTTACCTTGGTCGAGGTATTATCGTCAATTGATAACATTTTCAATCTAAGTGAAGATAAAAAACAACAGTTTTTGACATATTATTATGCCCCTGAAAATCAAAATGTAGAAGGCCATATACGTCTTAGCAATTTTATAAAAGCGTTTCTTAGTGGGTTTTCCTACAAAGGGGATACCTATAATGCAGACTTAGCTTCAACTAAACATGCTGGAAATTGTTTATCTTTGGCTATTTTAACTAAAGCCTATGCTTCACTGGTTGATCTAAAGATTGAATACCGTCGTGTTAATTCTGCCCCAATTTATGCTCGGGAGGGTGGGCTGATAACCATTTCTTCTCATGTCCAAACTCATGTACGTGCTCCTAGAAATAATGACGTCAAGAAGGGCAGCTTTTATTTTGCAAAAACCATTATCGATTATTTCCCAAATGCTAGGGGGATGGTAGGTGACGCAGTTAATTTTGCCGATTTCGTTTCTATGTATTACCAAAATTTAGCCGCGATTGAATTAGCTAATAAAGATTACAATAAGGCTTACTCATTATTGTCAGCAGCATTGGAAATATCCCCCAACAATGTGGAAACATTAAATACACTGGCCGTTTTATATAAGCAATCAGGTAATGCTACTAAGGCTGAATCCATTTATCAGTATGTTTTAAATCATACGCAAGGCTCGGTGAGTGCTTTAAGTAATTATGTAATTTTATTGAAACAATACGAGCGAAATGATGATGCTGTTTTATATACAAGTCGTTATCGAGATATTGAAGATGATAACCCTTATCGTTGGTACGATTTAGCCAATCAGGCCTATGGGCTTAAAAATTATCAAGGGGCTTTAGAGTTATATAAAAAGTCGTCAAAAATGGCGCCTTACTTACATGAAAGTTTTTATGGCCAAGCCAAAGCGTATTTTCAATTAGGCAATACCCCAAAGGCCAAACTTGCAATGAAAAAGGCTGTACAACTGGCCTACACTCCAAAAGAAGAAAAACTATACTCGGCCAAGTTGCAGGTATTAGGAGCAGCTAATTAATTGTGGCATCTTAATTAATTTAACCAAGATAGACCCTATGGGTAGTGACTGAAAACCTTTAAAGGTTCGTTTTAAAAACTCAACTATCTTAGGTAAGTTCTGGTAATAATAAATCTGGCCATAAACTATCTTCAAATTGGGCCTTAAAAAAACCTAAATGACCCACTCGCTCAACCCCAATATCAGTTGGATTTAGTTCACTTAATTGCTTACTTTTATGAGTGAACAATGCGTGTAAGTCTCTCATATTAGTAACAGACAACATTTCATCGTCGGTAAAGCATATAGAATGTAAAGGAGTGTTGGTTTGAGTAAAAATCAACCTTAGTTTATCTGTTTCAACCCCAACGCAATATTCTGGATGCAAGCACCATTTACGCCACTGAAACATTACCTTTTTAGGCAAGTTGCCAATAATACCTAATTTTTTACCAGGAAAATAACCACATAAAGCTGTACTAATAGGAGCGACCAAATACCAAAACAATGGCGCTTTTTTTCTTAAACTAGCAGCGTTATGCTTCCAATAACCTGTTCCAGAAGAAATAGTGATCACCTTGCTCACATGCCCAATATTTTCCACTAATGGAAACACTTGACCACCTAAACTATGGCCTATCCAGAACACTGGAGGCTTGATTTCAGTAGAGTCTACTGGCTGTTTAAATAAAAAGTTTAATGCTGCAGAATAGTCTTGTTGTGCCCAATCAATAATGTCGCAATCATAGTACTTCAAGTGCTGGGTTTTACTTTCACCTATTCCTCGGCAATCAAATGTCAGTACTGCATAACCTTGTTCAGCTAACCAGGTGGCAATAGGGCGATAGTATATCTGTTCTACTCCCATTGCAGAAGCTATGACTATCTTGCCTTTTACCGCGTCGAGTACGTGATCTTGGGGCGTGAACCAATATGCTTGTAGGTTATCGCCTGATTTCGTTTGCAAAGTAATGGAATGGATACTTTGACTCATATTCAGTCTACCTCATCGGAGATACTCAACTGTCTAGTAAACAAGTTCACCGCACAGTCACACATTTCATCTATATGGGTACGATCTGCGTAAATACCATCAATCAACAAACGTGCAATACCATGCATCGTGCCCCACGTTACTTGTGACAATCGTAACGTATTTTCATTGCTAGGCATAATCCCTTGTCTCTGCCACTTTTTAGTCATTTCAACTTGATGTTGAAAACTTGGAAAAGCTACGTCTTTAAGTGCTTGTGTCGCACTGTTTTGTTTCCATATAGTTCGGCCAAACATTAAATCGTAAAGCTCTGGGTTGTCGGCTGCATATTGGATATAACCATGAAAAAATACTCGATACTTCTGTTTTGCAGTTATGTCATCACGATTAAATATTAATTCTGCATCGCTTTGCCAACGCTCAAAACCCTGCTCAGCAATGGTACATAATAACTGGTTTTTATCTTTAAAGTGATGGTAAGGAGCCGTTCTAGAGACTCCAGCTTTGTCGGCTAGTTTTCTTAATGACAAGCCTTCAACACCGCTTTCTTTGAGTATTTGAGTTGCTTCATTAATCAGCGCACTGCGCAAGTCTCCGTGATGATAGTTGGACTTATTTGAGTGAGTCCTTTTTGATGTTTTCTGATTCATATACGTCTATTAATAAATGTGATGTGAGTTATCTTGACAGTGTCAATATATGTTATTATCTTGACGCAGTCTAGTTAGGTTATCGTTAGCTATCTTAAGCTAATCCAAGGAGAATACCTGTGTCAGAAATTGACTTTTCAACATTAGAAACACTGTCTGTAAGCATTGATAGTCACATTGCTCATATTCAACTTAGTCGCCCAGAGGCGTTAAATAGCATGGTGCCTGCCTTTTGGTCTGAGTTACCAGCCGTGGTCCGAAAAATAGACGCTGATACGCTAGCTAGGGTGATCGTTATTTCTTCACAGGGCAAACACTTTAGTGCGGGCATGGACTTATCTGTTTTTACAAACATGGCTAAAGATTTTAAAGGGGAGCCAGCTCGCCGAGCTGAAAGAACCCGTCGTATGGTTTTAACATTGCAAGACAGCTTTAACGCAATGGAAGAAGTGCGTATTCCAGTTTTAGCTGCGGTACAAGGTGGTGTGATTGGTGGCGCTGTGGACATGGTTTGCGCTGCCGATAGCCGTTATTGTACTCAAGACGCTTTTTTTACAATTAAAGAAACCGAATTAGGTATGACAGCAGACGTAGGAACGTTACAACGGCTACCACACTTAATTCCTCAAGGTTTAATTCGAGAGTTGGCCTATACTGGCCGCAACATGCTGAGTAGCGAAGCCAAAGAATGTGGATTTATAAATCAAGTATTTGCAGATCAGGCAAGCATGCTTGAAGGCGTGATGAGGATAGCGGCTAAAATAGCAAGTAACTCACCAATGGCAGTTGCAGGGTGCAAGGAGATGATCAATTACACCCGTGACCATGATGTTTCAGACAGCTTAACGTACATGGCTACCTGGCAAAGTGGCATGTTTCAAATGCCAGATGTACAGGAAGCCATGGCCGCCGGCCAAGAAAAACGTCTTCCTGTATATGCAGAACTTCACAAAAAATCTTCTGGTCTGTAAGCCTGATTTAATCACCCAATTATTATAGGAGTATAATACTCATGAATACTACTCACTCAGAGCAAAGCACCAATAAAGGGTTAGCTAAATATCCAAATTTGTTGAAACCTTTAGATTTAGGCTTCACCCAATTAAAAAATCGTGTGTTAATGGGTTCGATGCATACTGGCCTTGAAGAAGCACCTAATGGCCACGTTCGTATGGCGGCGTATTTTGCAGAGCGGGCAAAAGGTGGGGTTGGGCT
Source organism: Paraglaciecola sp. (assembly GCF_039942875.1). GTDB lineage: Bacteria > Pseudomonadota > Gammaproteobacteria > Enterobacterales > Alteromonadaceae > Paraglaciecola. The sequence continues at coordinate 112,305 of NZ_JBDVBQ010000026.1, read as the reverse complement.
GATCGTGACCGGTGGTATTGGCCCCAATGACGAAGGTGCCACCCATAAAGATACTCACAGGTTAGATACTGATGAGGCTGTGGCGCAGCATAAAATGATCACCGATGCGGTGCACGAGCATGGCGGAAAAATCTGTATGCAGATTTTGCACACAGGGCGTTACGCCTACAATCCAGCTTTAGTGGCACCCTCTGCTGTTCAAGCACCTATTAACCCTTTCAAACCTAAGGCTCTGGATAGCGATGGTATTGAAAAGCAAATTGAAGATTTTATAAATACTGCGTTACAAGCTCAAAAAGCCGGCTACGATGGTGTAGAAATAATGGGCTCTGAAGGATATTTTTTAAACCAATTTATCGCTGCTCGAACTAACCACAGAGACGATGAATGGGGGGGAAGTTACCAAAATCGTATTCGTTTGCCTTTAGACGTGGTGCGTCGAGTACGTGAGGCTGTTGGTGAACAATTTATTATTATTTATCGCCTGTCGATGCTCGACTTAGTAGAAGGCGGATCGAGCTACGAAGAAGTTGTAGAATTAGGGCAAGCCATAGAGAAAGTGGGGGCAACTATTATCAATACCGGAATTGGTTGGCATGAGGCCCGCATTCCTACTATTGCCACCAAAGTTCCTAGAGCAGCTTTTACTTGGGTAACGGCCAAGTTTAAAGAAGCTTTGTCTATACCTGTTATTACCTCAAACCGTATCAACACGCCAGATGTGGCGGAGCAAGTGTTAGCTCGAGGTGATGCCGATATGGTCTCCATGGCAAGGCCATTTTTGGCTGATCCTGATTTTGTAATTAAAGCTGCAGAAGACAGAGCAGACGAAATCAACACCTGTATCGGGTGTAATCAAGCGTGTTTAGATCATGTGTTTGTTGGAAAAATGACAAGTTGTTTAGTTAACCCAAGGGCATGTCATGAGACCGAGCTTATTATCGAGCCTGCCACCACTATTAAAAATATTGCCGTTGTTGGAGCTGGTCCAGCAGGTTTAGCAGCTGCAACTACCGCGGCTCAGCGAGGTCACAAAGTCACTTTATTCGAAGCGTCTTCTGAAGTAGGCGGGCAATTCAATATTGCGAAACAAATTCCGGGTAAAGAAGAGTTCTACGAAACTATACGTTACTTCTCCCGCCAGTTAGAGCTGCACAATGTTACTGTTAATCTGAATACTCGGGTCGATGTTAGTACCCTTAACAATGCTGGTTTTGATGATGTTATTTTAGCGACGGGTATCAAGCCAAGAAGGCCGCCTATTGACGGTATCGAGCACAATAAGGTGTTGGGGTACATAGATGTTATCGCTAACAAAAAGCCCGTGGGGAATAAAGTTGCAATAATTGGGGCTGGTGGTATTGGTTTTGATGTATCTGAATATCTATCTCACGCAGGAGAGTCCACTAGTTTAAATATTCCTGCCTTTATGAAAGAGTGGGGAATAGATATGACCTTTGGCTCTCGTGGTGGTATTGAAGGTATTAAAGCTGCTCCTACTTCTTCACCACGCCAAATCTATTTACTGCAACGTAAGGAAACTAAAGTCGGAGCTGGGCTTGGCAAAACCACAGGTTGGGCACACCGAGCGGGTTTACTCAGTAAAGGTGTGAGTATGCTAGCAGGGGTAGAATACTTAAAAATTGATGACGAAGGCTTGCATATTAAAGTCAACGACCAAGTACAAGTTTTAGATGTCGATAATGTCATTGTCTGTGCTGGACAAGAGTCACTGGTTGAGTTGGTTGAAGGTTTAACTTTACCTTATCACTTAGTTGGTGGCGCTGAGTTAGCTTCAGAGCTTGATGCAAAGCGCGCTATTAACCAAGGTACAAGGTTAGCAGCAGAGTTATAAGCCGTTTAAGTAAGGCTAAGCAGTTAACTGCTTAGCCTTATTGTTTTTACAAAAGTGTAAGGCTACCTAAGATAAGGTTTTTAACGCCTCACCTGAATATTGTTCTAGTTTATCCATTTTTCCGTCACGAATTTTATTAGACCAATCTGGATCTTGTAATAAAGCACGGCCCACCGCTACCAAATCAAACTCACCTTTATCAAGTCTGCCTATTAAGTCATCGATTGAGCGTGTACTTGAGTCTTTACCAGCAAAAGCCCCAAAAAAATCATCGTTTAGGCCTACAGACCCTACAGTCATAGTGGGTTTTCCTGTGATTTTCTTGGTCCATCCTGCAAGATTTAAATCAGAGCTTTCAAACTCTGGCTCCCAGTATCGTCTGGTAGAGCAATGGAATATGTCTACGCCTGCATCGCTTAACGGCATTAAAAATTCTTCTAGTTGCTCGGGAGTCTCAGCTAAGCGAGCTGTGTAATCTTGTTGTTTCCATTGAGAGTAACGCAACATAATAGGATAGTTTTCACCAACAGCAGCTCGAATAGCTTTAATTATTTCGACTGCAAAGCGGCCACGGTTTTCCATATTCCCGCCCCACTCATCGGTGCGCTGATTGGTTCCTTCCCAGAAAAACTGATCAATTAAATATCCATGAGCACCGTGAATTTCAATGCCATCAAACCCTAACTCTTTAGCATCTGAAGCGGCTTGAGCAAAACCAGCTATAACACTTTCAATATGTTCAACTGTCATAGGTTCAGCTACCTTTTTACCAGGCGATAATAGCCCTGAAGGCCCCGCGCTTGGTAACTCAGGAAAAGGGGCTTTTTCTGGGTTACGAGCCATACCAACATGCCAAAGTTGCGGCATGATTTTTCCACCAACCGCGTGTACTTCATCTACAACATGTTTCCAGCCAGCTAAAGACTCAGCCCCATGAATTTTAGGAACATTGCCATCCATAGTCGCCACAGGATCGTTAATGGTTGTGCCCTCGGTTATCAGTAACCCTGTCCCCCCTTCTGCACGGCGACGGTAATAACCCGCTACTTCTTGAGTGGGAATGCCATCAGGAGAAAAGCTGCGTGTCATTGGCGCCATGGCTATTCTGTTTTCTAGAGATAGACTTTTCATATTGAAAGTAGAAAAAAGTCTGTCTAAGGACTTACTCATAAAAATTCCTATTATTTGATAATTGGGAGAGATTAACTCTGAACTTATTCAGGTTTATTGGTGATATCTGGCCATACAAAATCCCTAGAATCGTTGTTTTGAGACGGTTCTTGTCTGTTAATGGTAGATAGATAAAGCTGCTCTACCTTTTCTCTGGCCCAAGGCGTTTTTCTTAAAAACTTCAAACTAGATTTAATAGACGGCTCGGAGGTAAAACACTTAATTTTTACCTGTTGCCCCATTTTTTCAAAACCTAGTTGGTTTTCTAGGGTTTCCAGAATAGTTTGCAAGGTCAAGCCATGCAAAGGGTTGTTTTTTTGTTGTTCTGCCATGTTTATTGGTCATGCCTTGTTTACGGAACACGCCTTATTCAATAAGTGATATTGTCTGCTGAAAAATACCAAAAAAAAAGCCCTGTTCAACAGGGCTTCTATTTACTATTTTGATGATTAGCTATTAAGCAAAGTTTGCCGTAGCAAAATCCCAGTTAGCTAGAGCCCAAAAGCCTTCAAGGTACTTAGGACGAACATTACGATAATCGATGTAATATGCGTGTTCCCACAAATCTACTGTAAGTAGAGGAGTAAGGCTGCTATCAGTCAGAGGCGTAGCTGCATTGCTAGTGTTAACAATATCTAGGCTACCGTCTGCTGTTTTAACTAACCAAGTCCAGCTTGAACCGAAGTTGTTTACTGCTTTGTCATTAAGTGCCGCTTGGAAGTCTGCAAAAGAACCCCATTTAGCATTGATTGCGTCAGCAAGTGCGCCAGTTGGTTCACCGCCACCATTTGGGCTTAAGCTATTCCAGTAAAAAGTATGGTTCCAGATCTGAGCAGCGTTATTGAATACACCACCCTCAGAATCTTTCACTATTTCTTCAAGGCTTTTATTTGCTAAATCAGTACCTTCTACTAAGCCATTTAACTTAGTTACATAAGTTGCATGGTGCTTACCATAATGGTATTCCAACGTTTCAGCAGAGATATGTGGTTCTAGGGCGTTCTTTTCGTAAGGAAGAGCGGGTAATTCAAAAGCCATGTTAAATTCTCCATAAATGTGTGATGGGTGTTTTCTAAAATTAGAATAGGTAAATGCTATTACTTTATTAGCTAATGTAAAAGCACTGCTTTGTTATTTGTTAAAACTATTTATCTCGTATAATGAATATTGCGTTTTATCTTGGTATTTCAAGTCATTAATTATGTAAACTTTAACGATTGTCCCAATAGCCTAGTAGAATGCTATTAATCAATCCTTGAAAACTGTAAACTTAGCGCCATATAAGCCATTAAATATTCAGACGAGAGTGCCTATGGAAACTATTGATAAAATTAAGCAACAAATTGAAGAAAACCCTATTTTGTTATACATGAAGGGCTCGCCTAAATTGCCAAACTGTGGTTTTTCAGCCCAAGCCTCCCAAGCGCTTATGAGTTGTGGTGAACAGTTTGCTTATGTAGATATTTTGCAAAACCCCGATATTCGAGCTGAGTTACCTAAATATGCAGATTGGCCAACGTTTCCACAACTGTGGGTAGATGGAGAGCTAGTAGGCGGGTGTGACATCATTATGGAAATGACTCAACAAGGTGAATTACAGCAAGTGGTTAAAGAGTCTGCAGCAAAACGTGATGCTGAGAAACCAGCTGAATAATATTTGTTTAAGATTTAAAGACAAAAAATAGAGCCTTTATCGCTCTATTTTTTTGTCTTAAATTTAGATTTTAAGATTTAGGTGTTCCGATATTGCCAATGTTAGGGTTAGCCTTTTCAGCCGCCAGTACTCTTGTGTTTAGAATATCAATTTCATTGCTTAAATCATTAATACGATTAGTTAAGTTATTATTGGCAAGTGCCGTAGAAATCATCTTTTCTTTTAAACTTGCGAACTCTTGCTCGGTAGATGCGGCAGACAAGTTCACATTATCGAGTTCAATGTTTAACTGTTTTACTAAACTAGCTTGGTTTTCTAATTGCTCTTGTAGTAACCCCAGTGTAGTTTGATTGTCGGCAGCATCGCTTTTAAGTTGCTTATCTAGCTTTTGAGAGGAGGCTTGTAAGCTAGCAACTGATTTATTTAGCGAACCTATTTCTGCTTGATTTTTACGCCAAGCCGAAGCCCAAAGCTTATCCATTTGCTCCCACAGTTCAGTTGTTTTTGCGGTTAACTCAACCACTTTCACTTGTAACGCTGCTGCAGATTGGTCCATGTTTTCACCTGTGGCAGATAAGCGGTTTTCTAACTCAGTGATACGGTTTTGTGATTGCTGCAAAACTTGATACTGTAGAAATGACCAATATCCAAAGCCTCCAGCAATTACCAATAGTAAAAATATAAAACTCAACCATGAAGGAGAATTAGATGGTGCTTTGTGAGTGGGACCTTCTTCAGAATTTTTTGTGTTTTTATTCTTAGCATTGGACCTATTGCGATGAAAACTATCTAGGTCATCTTTATCTAAGGTTATCTTGGGGAACTCCCCTCTCGTCTCGTTGGTCATCTTACGCTTTTATTATTATGCTTGCAGGTTGGTAATAGATTATACATAGCTGAATAAATAATGGGATAGGGTAAACGTTCAAATTTTAATAAGCTAACTAGATTACTTGAATTAATATAGGGATTCGATATTAATGGCAGTTTATTGTGGCGACTGTGGCGCTAGTTAAAAAGCTGCACGTATCCAACATGACCTTTCGATTGATTGGTCTTCCATTCCATTAGTATGACAGTTAACAGAAGAGCACGATGGGTTAATGACTGAAAACAAGGTGTTAAGACAGCGTTTAAGTCGCTTTAAACACAATGAGTAAAAGTCGTGTTTAATGAGTGATTGGTTTTCTCTAAGAGAGCAGGTCGTATTTATTCCAAAGCAATTGAACCAAATACGACCTGCTATGAACTTTGATACAGTTACTTTTTGACCCATTTACCATTGGTCCACAGGTAATGACCCGAGCTGGTTTTGTCGTAGGCTTTTTGAGCGGCAAGTTTTTCTACTTGTTGAACTGTTATTCCGTTTTTCGCTGCTAACTTGGCATACACAGTTTTGCGTTTAGCGTTAATCTCATTTACTAGGCTCTGCACATCATTTGATGCTACCACTACGCCTAAGTAACCATTGTCTTTTTCGCCCACAAGCCCTTTTTGTTTGGCTTGACCTAGGTTGAGTGCAAAAGCGATGCTACTAAATAGCAAGCTGATAATTATCAGAGATTTAAAAAATATTTTGGTTTTCATAGAATTATTCCTAAGTTGCCTAAAACAAACTGCTGTCATCACTGAATACATCATCAAGTTCTTTATCTACTTTGACGCGTATTTCATGATCAATTTTGACGTTAATATTAATGGTAATGGGCTCTTTGGTTTCAACTTGTACGGTGTGAGTACACGCACCTATAAACCCCGTAGCCATAAGCACTAAAACTGTTTTTTTCACTTTTTATCACCTTGGTTGATTTTTTTCTCAATAGTATCGCCAACTGCATTTACCAGTCTTATTGACTCTAGCAATGAATATAAGTTTTCTTCGTGGCTATAGTTAAAGTTAACACTTTGGTTTCTATCTGGATTATTACCTTTTAAAGCAATGTCAAAAAACACCCACCCATCCGGGTTGAACTTAACCTTGCTCTCGAGTTGTGTAAAGTCTAGGTTTTCTAAAAGTGCTAATTCAGGCTGTTGCATCTTAATAGAATCAAATGAAGGGTTATTGTTAATGGTTAATTTACCTCCTGTTAGACTCGCCAACCAACCATTGTTAACCATGAGACCTTGTTGATTGATGGCTATAGGTAAAATACCATTTACCTTACCTGTAATGTTTATACCGGGTTGTTGCTGTAAGGCCATTACCTCCGCTAAATTTATATTGCTTAGGTTGACATTAAACTGTTGTTCTCGGCCATCTAACCATAAATTTGGTATTAAAAACTCACCCTCGAATATATTGCCTTTAACTTTTTGTAGCCCCAATACAGTATTTTTTGAACTAACATTGGCTGTAATGTCAGAGATTGCAAGGCCCACATCAATTGAGTCGATGTATAGATTAGCGCTTGGCAACTGAAGCCCCGCTGAATTGTATGTTATAGGTGTAAGGTAATTAATATTATTTACAAGGTAGTCTTGATACTTGACTGATAGGTTTTGAATATTCGCCTGGCCTTTTGCCATCAACTCTTGTGAATCTTGAGGTAAGGTTATATCAATACTAGCTGAAAGCTTACCTTGGTTAAACTCTAGTGTATGTATAATCTGGTCTAGAGTATTTTTTAACCTTGATATAGCCTGTTCCGTTATACTTATATTTACCCTTGCTTGTTGCTGGGTAACTTCGAGCACAAAGTCTTGCTCTAAGTTCACATAATGCTGGCTAGAGAGTTCTTCTCTTTGTAAATTTACTTGTGCTAAATGAGTGATGTTTATGGGTTGAAAATTGATATTCTGAATCGCCAAATTTGTAAGGTTAGAGTGACCGGTCACACTCATTGAATCGAGGTCAGTGATGTTTAAATCTAGATGGTTACTGAAGTTTTGTAGATTGAAATCTGTATCTTGTAATTTGACTAAATGGCTATCTAAGCTTAACTGTAAGTCATTGTAATGTTTGCCACTAACAACAAAATCAGTTCTTGTTTGGCCAATATTAATAGTGTCTAGCTTTGCCTGTGAAATATGAATGTTTCCGCTCATTTCTAGAGAGTGTTCAGCGTTTGGGTTCTTAAAGTTTGATATATCAACAATAAGCTTGCCCGCTCCTTGAAAATCTACCATTTCTGCTGATAGGTTTGTCATGCTGGTGGTCTGGCTTTCAATCGGTTGCTTGAGAGTAAATTGATAGCCAACCTCTAGATTCCCTGCTGTTTTGTAATTTAAGTTAGCGAGTTCAAGTACCCGAAAAATATCGACTTCATTTGTACTTTGTAAATCTATGATACTCAATTTAGGTATCTTGATTTCGTTGCCGCTGAGGGTGAGTGGGGTGGGTATGAGTAGCGACAGCAGTGGACTGTCACCATCTGCTAAATAGTTATGCACAAATGAACAGTTTTCTAGTGATACTTGATTCGTTAATTGATTGAAATCTATCTCAACTGAAAAGTCTACGAGGTTAATGTCAGTTATTAATGTTCCCGCAAGTACGACATCAATTGGGCAATTTTTAATAGCAATATTACTGGATATGTTTAAGGCGTTTTGGCTGTGTAATGTTTGCCCGTCAAAGGTTAGCAAAGTGCTTATTTTAGCTTGTTCTAATGCAGCTTTTTTAAATAGCTGGGGTTCACTTCTAACCCACTCCTGTATCTGGGGAATAAACTTTTTAAGGTCAGATAAACGCCATTCAATGTCGGTCGTTAGATAGCTTGGGCTAACTTGGATTGTCGCGCTTAAATCTCCTGTTATCTTAACTTTTGTTTCTGCGACAGATTTAATAGTTAATTTGATAGGCTGCACTAAAACGTCAGAATTTATATATAAACTTGAGATATTTAGCCAAGGCAAGGATTGAGGTAAGGGTAGGTGTTCGACTTGCTGCTCTGTAGAAGCCTTGATGTCTGACGTTGTGGCGTTAATATGGTTTATGTGTATTTCTTCAATAGCTAAATCATTAGTCCACAGTTGCCAGGTCATATTTTCAATCGACAACTCACCCATAGGAGAGCTTACACAGGCTTCTTGAACTTCCAGTTTAAAAGGTAAAGCGAATGAAAATTCTAAGCATTGAATGGTTACATTATGACTGTCGGTAAAGTATTCGATACTTTTAACCGCAAGAGGGCGTCTGAAAATGAACGCACATATCACTAAAATGATTAGCAAAAAAAGGGTAAGTAAGGTTTTAGTTATCCATGTTCGCTCAACCAAGCGTGTCATTAGTTTCCTTAGTGTTTTTATTAGCCCCAGTATTGTCAGACTAATGATATTGAATAAAGTTTATATAAAAGCAGTAAAAAGGACCGAGTGAAATTATTGTATAAGCGCGATTATTTATAAATAGGTAATTTTAATTTATATAGGTTTGGCTGAAAATCTGTATCTATAAAGAGTTATGTGCTTTTAAGTTAACTGAAATATATGATGATATGGGCAGTATGGCGTCCCCACCAGGAATCGAACCTAGATCTAAGCCTTAGGAGGGCCTTGTTTTATCCATTAAACTACGGGGACGTCGCAGTTAGCAATGCATTATGTCTTAGTCCTGAGTGGATTTAAACTGCTATTGTCTTGCTGCAAAATCGTTTGCTTGAATATTCACCAGTAGTGCCCCTGTTGGTGATTTTACTATAGCGGTATCTGTAAACACTTCAACTACTGTGACCTTTTCTGGGTGAAGGTGAAATTGTCTACCTTGCTCACCTTGTGGCGAATGATATTGATTCATTTTGAATAGGGTGAGCTTATCACCTTTTTTAACACCATTTTGTAGTCCAATATTGATAATAAGGCTTTCATCGCCAGTCTTAATCACTCTCCCAAATGCAGGTTGGCAACTGATGGTTTCTTCGATTTCTTGGATGCTTTGCTGTTGCAATTCTTGAGCAGCGAGTCCAAATTTTGAGTTCCAGAGTTTGTGGCTATTACTATCAATACTTTGATGCAAATCAAAATCCCATAATGCATTCATAGTTTTATGCTTTTGATAGATCATTTCTCCAGAATATCCATCATACATAGTAAGTGTAACGGCTAGATTACGAGTGACTTTGTCATCTGCCCACGGGTTCCAGCTTTGAGTGGGCGCTGTTTCAATTGAAAACTCGTTGATTTCGCCGAATATAACAAATTGACTGTTGGTTTTTCGAGATAATTCATAGGCAAAGGATTTTTGCTCACTTGGGGCTGACTTTAAGTAATAGGGTTCAATTTGCTTTATATAGCTAAATTGAGTGTTTTCTTGAGACGCAAGTTGCAGCCTGGTGGCAAAGGCTTTTCCAAAATCATATAAGTTGCCGGCTGCAGCTTGTTGCCGCTTTTGAAAGTCGTACCAAGTGGTGACTATGCTTTTTTTGTAGTCTGAAGCGGCACAGGTAGCTTCAATTGGGAATATATCAGCACGAATAGACACAGTTACATAGTCTTGATGATAGACCTCGTTTATGAGCTCAATATGATTTATGTCGCCGGCTGAGGTGATTTCTAGGGTGTCATCTTGCAGTAGCCCATTTGCCATGATTTGCACATTTTTGACTGCTGCGCCAGAAAACAACAGGGCTTGCTTGATGGCTTCTTGGGTAGCGAGTTGCCGTGCTGCTTGCTTTTGGCCATCATGAATAACGGCTTGGCCACTTGCTTCAAACCATGTTGCTTGAGTGGAGAGGCTAGTTACCAATATAACTAGAAATAGAATTTGGTTTTTCACAGCTGGCATGTTTTGACCCGTTAAGTGTTTGCAAAACCACAGAGACAATATTCTGTCGGAATATTAGGTTTCAATTTTAAATTGGGATTAAGCACAAATCGTACCTATCAAGTTTTTACACACTTTTAGCTGGTTGGTTTTGGGTATGGTTATTGCTTTACAATTGATACGAGACTAATTGTAGGCGGTAAACCAATGTTGTTAAATTTCCAAAAGAGTTTAAAGAGCTGGATTTTAATTTTACCTATTTTTTTAATGGGGTGTACTAGTTGGTTTAGTAAACACGTGGAATGGGAAACAATAGAGCCTGACTCTTACCCGGTTATTTCTGCTATTGGTTATGCACCAATTTCTGCTCAGCGTGGAGCAAATGACTCAGTGAAAATGCTAATGGCACTCAAAGCCTCTAAGTTGGATGCTTATCGAGAGTTAACTCAACAAGTTTACGGACAAAAACTTGACGGTGATCAGTCGTTACAAAGTTTGGTGTTAGAGAACACCCAATTAGATAGTTCAGTTCAAGGAGTAATTAGAGGCGCAAGGGTGGTTAAGAGTTACCCGGTTGGTAACGATACCTATGCGACAGAATTAGAATTAGATTTTAAATTAGTAAATGATATTTATTTATCTACTGCTAGGCCCAAACGAATTAAAGATGTTCGTTATTATTAAGCTTAACTGGTGCTGTCTCGCTTTAATCTAGTCGTATTTTTTGTGATTGCCGTTTACTCAAATAGGTGATAAACCCATCACTTAATTGATTGGCATGTTGTTGGGCTAATTGGTCTGCAAGGTTACTATCTTGGTTTTCAATAGCGTCGATGATCAAGTCATGGTTATCCACCATCTCAGGTGGAGGGCTGTCGTGAAACAGGCGATAGTAAATTCTTAATGTCCTTTTTCCTTCATCCAATAGTCGTTTGTACATTAAAGTAAAGTAGCTGTTTTGTGAGGCTTCACTTACGGCCATGTGAAATGCGTGATTACAGTCAATCATTGCGACCACGTCATGGGCGCGAACTGCTTCCTTAAACTTCTGGTTTTTATCTTTTATTAGCTGTAAGTCTGATTCTGTGCGGTTCTCAGCTGCTAACCGGGTCACGGCCCTTTGAACTAAATCGAGCGCATCCATGAAATTAGGAAAGTCTTCTAGGGCTAGAGGAGAAACCTGAGAGTTTTTATTCGGCAGAGTTTTAATTAGGCCATCAGCTGCCAAACGTATAAATGCCTCTCTAACTGGAGAGCGGGAGACCTCAAAACGCTTGGCCATGCTGTTTTCGTCTATGGTACTGCTAGGCGCTAATACTAGGGTGAGTATTTCTTCTCTAATGGTTTCGTAAATGGTAATAGCATTCGATACTTTGCTATTTGGGGCGGGGCTTTTAGGCATAGTATGGTTTAACAAGTCTTAGATATTCTCTCGGTATTATAAAGGGGTTACGGCTAATAAGCAGTAGCACCTAGCCTTTAAGTTACCTATTATTATTGTCAAGATAGTTCATCGCTTCATCGGCGGTAAAAAATAACTTCCCTGGGGCTAATGTTAACAAAATATCTGTCAATTTTAATTTATCTTGAATAATGCCTTTCACGTCTGACAAGTGCAGTGTTATGCCAGCTTCTCTTAAGTTCAAAATTAAGATTTCTAGGGTCTCAAGGGCGCTTTCATCAATAGAGCTAACCGAGCTAAAGATTAATATAAGATTCTTAACGTCTGGGTTTTGTTCACATCGCTCCATAATATAGTTTTCAATGTATTGAACGTTGGCAAAAAACAAATTTTCGTCAATTCTTAAATACACGCTGTGTTTTTGTGTTTCTACATTGAGGCGGTTCACGTTCCTGAAATAACCGCCTTCTGCCCTTCCAACTTCTGCGATATGAGGATGAGTGGTTCGATGCATAAACAATATCATTGAACAGGCAATACCCGCCCAAATTCCAATCTCTACCCCTAACAATAACGAACTTAGAAAGGTAAATAGCAAACTAATCGCATCGGCTTTGTTAAAAGCCCAACAGCGCCGAATATGTTTAAAATCTATCATGGGCAACACAGACATGATAACGATTACCCCTAAGATAGCCTTGGGGAGGCTAATTAGATATGGCGTAAGAAACAATAAACTTATGACTAATACCGCAGCAGATACTAGATTTGCTACTTGGGTAACAGCACCGGATGCATAGTTCACCATAGAGCGGCTGACACTGCCTGCCAACGCAAAAGATCCTATTAGAGCCGAACCAATATTGGCCGCTCCTAAAGCTAATAACTCTTGATTTGAGTTAAGCTTCTCACGTCTTTTACTGGCAAGTGTTACTCCAGTGGCAATACTGGTTAAAAAACAAATTAGTGCAATAGATGCCGCTGGAAAGGCTAGTTCAGGCCAGTGAGCAAAGGTCAAAATATCAAGATTAATAGTGGGCAATGAGATAGGGATTTGACCTATAACCGCTACATTGAAGTTGTCTTGCATGTGGAATTGGGTCACTAAAATAATGCTAATGATGACTAATATAACTGGGCTAGACTTACTTAATGCTAATGCGATAGGGCCCGTTAACTGTAGTTTTTTTAGTAAAGCAGGAAGTAGCAATTTACTAGACCAAAGTAAGATAATTCCTAGAATACTTAAAGTCATGACTACCGAGTTAACTTGATTTAAGTGAGTAGCAGTAAAAATCGCAATATCTTTAAAGGATAATCCACTATTAGGCTGTAAACCTACAATTACCGGTATTTGACTACTAGCTATGATGATCGCAGATGCGCTAGTAAAGCCACTAATTACCGGCTTGCTTATAAAGGTGGTTAAGCTTCCTAACCGTAATAAGCTCAGTAGTGATAAAAATATGCCTGTTAAAATGGTTAGGTTAACCCCTAGGCCTATATATTCTAGTGTGGTTTGTGGTGCTAGTTTGGTAATGGATGAACCTATTAACAAACTTATTAGTGCCGCTGGGCCAACCACTAATGTACGACTACTTCCTAAACAGGCATATATCAACAGGGGTAAAATAGCCGCGTATAAGCCATATTCAGGGGGAAACCCTGCAAGTTGCGCGTAAGCTAATGATTGGGGGAGGGCAATACTTGCTGTAACTAACCCCGCCACACAGTCACTAACAAACATACCTGAATTGTAGTTTTTGAGTCGAGTCATCTAAGATTGCCCCATTAATTAGTAAATAACCCTACCTTGGTGTCCTTTATACCTCAATAATTGTGGTTGTGTACAGTTATGTCGACAATTGTTTTTTATCCTGATATCCTTTTACCACTGAGTATTGATAGGTGATGACCAGATGAAAGAAATTCGACAGCCAAGTTGGCAGGTTGCGTTAGTACCTATTATGAGCACTCTAGCCATATTGATGGTACAAATTTTAGTGTTTAAAGGGGCTCCGCACATTCCTCTTATCTTAGGTATTGGTATTACCGCTATTTTTGGAATTTTACACGGCCATAAATGGTCAGATTTACAACAGGGCATGTTATCAAGTGTTTCAGTAGCGTTACCTGTGCTTGGCATTTTTATGGTGGTGGGTATGACTATAGGTACTTGGATTGCCAGCGGTACAGTGCCGTTTTTAACTAAGGTAGGCTTGGAAATTTTGACACCCGCTGGCTTTTTACCTCTTACTTGTATTATTTGCGCCATTGTCTCGGTTTTTACGGGAACCTCTTGGGGCACAGTGGGCACTATTGGTTTAGCACTACTTGGGATAGGTGAGAGCTTAGGTATACCCAGTTACTTTACTGCAGGGGCGGTTGTCTCTGGTGCTTGGTTTGGAGACAAAATGTCTCCCTTGTCTGATACCACCAATTTTACAGCGGCCATCACTGGCACTAACCTTTACACACATATGCGCAATATGTTGCCTACTACTTTTCCTGCTTTAGTTATTTCTTTAATCATCTATACCTACTTAGGAAGCGCCTATACGAGTACCTTAGCTGAACTGGGTAATGTAGAAACCCTAGACAGATTATTGTCTGAATCTTTTATATTAAACCTTTGGGTATTATTACCGCCTTTGGTGATAGGTATATGTATATGGAAAAAAGTTGAGCCTATGCCTTGTATGTTTTTAGGTGTGTTTACGGCGAGTTTAGTTGCATTTTTTGTACAGGGGATGCCGGTAAACGAGATTTTACAGGTGATGATGAGTGGTTATGTCAGTGATAGTGGTAACCCTGCCATTGATACTTTGTTATCTAAAGGTGGGATCATGTCTATGACATGGGTGATCACTCTTATTATGATAGCAATGGCATTTGGTGGAGTATTGCAAAAAACGGGATGTTTTGATGCCATTCTATCTAGTGTGATGCCATTTCTTAAGGGACGCATCGGTTTGGTATTTGCCACTATGTTTGCAACTGTAAGTTTTAACTTTGCCAGCAATGCTTTTATTGCTTATACCATACCAGGGCGAATGTTTACTCCAGCGTTCAGAGGACAGGGGTTTTCAAGCTGTAATGTGTCTAGAATACTCGAAGATGGAGCCACTATGAGCGCTCCGCTCATTCCATGGAATTCAGGAGCAGTGTTTGTATCTGGCACCTTAGGTATTCCTACTGTGCTCTATGCACCCTTCGCATTTTGTAACTGGATATCTTTTCTTATCAATTTATTTTGGGGCCTAACTGGGTGGTTTATTCCTAAGGCCTCAGAGACGGAAATTCAAAATTGGTGTCAGCAAAAGTCTCTGATTTTGCGGGACGGCAATGTAATTGAAGCTACGCCTGAAAATACCCAATATTTAATAAGTAAATAATGCTGCCGAGTATTAGTGACAGCAACCCTTTTAGTGTGGAGAAAAAACGTGAAACCAACAAACGTAGCATATGTGCCTTCAACTCATGATAGCGAAAATGATCCCCGTAATGAGCATATAAAAATTTATGTAAATGGAGAGTTAGTTGACAAGGAAGATGCAAAAGTTTCGGTCTACGATAGTGGATTTTTATTAGGTGATGGGGTGTGGGAAGGTTTACGTTTGTACAAAGGGAAATTAGCTTTCCTTGATGAGCATTTAGAGCGTTTATATGAGTCGGCTTATTTTCTGGACATAGACATTGGTGTCAGTCGCGATGAAATGAAAGTCATTTTGCAGCAAACCCTTGATGCTAACAATATGACAGATAATGTACATGTGCGCTTAATGGTGAGCCGGGGTAAAAAGACTAAACCTTTCCAAGACCCTCGTTTAAGCATTTTTGGCTCTACCATAGTGGTCATTGCTGAACATAGTATAATTAACTTGGAAACGGCTAACAATGGCGTAACTTTACATACCGTGCCTATTGTTAGAGGCCTGCCCACCACCCAAGACCCTAAATTGAATTGCCATAACAAGTTGAACTGTATAACAGCCCTTAATCACGCTTTGAAAGCAGGGGCGAATGAAGCATTAATGCTCGATCCTCATGGTTTTGTGAATACCTCTAATTCATGTAACTTTTTCATTGTGCGTAAAGGTGAGCTTTGGACCTCATCTGGTGATTATTGTATGAATGGTATTACTCGTAAAAAGGTAATTGAAATCTGTGAAGAACATGGCATTCCTATTAAATTAAAAAATTATTCTTTGTATGAAACCTATTCAGCGGATGAGGCATTTCTTACCGGGACATTTGCGGGTCAAACCCCCGTTACTGAAATTGATGGTAGGAAAATAGGTGATGGTAAAGCAGGCCCAGTGTTAGCTAAAATTAAAGCCCTATACAAACAAAAGGCTTCTAGCTAATTCTTTAACTTTTTATTTAATTCGAACTGGCGCTTAAAAGATGTTGCTGGGAAAACTTAGCTGTACAGTTAATTAAGCGCTGATCCCGCCACTTGCAGAGCCACCACGGGTTTTGCCACTCTTGTCGTAAGTCATGGATTCTTTAGCCCTAGACTCAAGTAATAAGCTACGCAGGTGCTCAAGTCTAAGTTGGCCTTGTTCAACCGCTGTTTGGTTGATTTGGGTTCGGAATTTACACTGACTGACTAATTCTTTTGCATCATCGAATAGGGAGATAATTTCTGGGTTGTCTTTTAACTCTTGACTAGCACTACTGTATATTTTTGATATGGCGAGATCTTGCTCTTGGATCTTAACTAATAACGCCTCTTTAGTTTTAAGGAGAGATATTAAGGCTTCAGCATCTCGGCTACTAATAAGGTGCAGCTCTGTTTCCAGAATTTGTTGCAGTTCTTGGAGGTTTGTATTTTGCGCAGTAATGGTATTTTTTAATTCAAGCATAAGAATAACCTAGGTGTAAGTGATTATTCATTATGCTTTTATTAGGCATCAGTACCAAATATTTCTGACTCAAGTGCTGATATTTTTTTGGCTAAGCTTTCAGCATTAACCGTATATTCACCACTTTGAATGGCTTTCTTAAGCTTATCCACTTTCTCCTGATTAACCGGAGCTTCAGAGCCTTTCTTTTGAACTTGATTAAGCTGTTGCGCTGAAGATGTCAGTGATACTGAGTCTTGACGGGGCGCAGCCGCACTTTTTTGCGGATCAGCGAGCTGTGCTTTATCGTTATTTAAAGCTTGCTGTTGCTGACTTAACTTTTGATTATCAATCGGTGCTTTGGGGCTACCGTTGTTTACATTATTAATAGACATGATGACTATCCAAAACCTTAAATTTAAACCTCAAATATCTTATCGGCAGCGACATTAAATAATTTAGTATTAAAAGCAAATAATTTAATAAATTACATAAAGCTTTGTTGCATATGCCTTTATTTAAACTACATATTTACTTCTACTTGCCCAGTACTCGTTACTCTAGCTTGAATGCGCTTACTTGAACGACTATTTTTAACCTGGATTGTGTCACCCATTTTACCATCTTCCAATGCAATACCGCTAGTCTTAACTCGCATACTCTCTGAGCCGGCAGAAATAACTACACTATCACCTTTGCACACATAACATAAGTTATGTGGGGCAACAGGACGACCCGCAGTGACTCTGCGCTTAATACGAGCGCCTAAGACTTGTTCAACCTTAGAAAAAGTCGAGCTTCTTAGCCTTTTCACATCCATATTGACTATATTAACATTATTGGCAGTAAGGATCGTACCTGGGCTGACCGCACTCGAAAAAACAACCACCGATTGGGTTTGCAGTGCTTTAACAACCATAAATATGTACCAATTGTTAGATGGGCACTGGGCTTTAACCGTTATATTGGATTGTTTCAATGCTTCTGGGCTAGCCGAAAAATCTAATCCTGAACTGCAATGAGGAATATTTATTCGGTCGTCAATGGGCATAGCTGAAACATCAATTTTATGCGATGGATTAGGAGATAATTTCTGCAAAACGAATTGTTCAGCTTGAAATATAAGCTGTTGTTTAGCTAAATTATTTTCTGGTGCGGCCGCTACAGAAGTCAATGTAAAGCAAATAATTGCTATAAACTTGAGTGGACTTTGATAATAATGTGATTTTTTCATGTTCACTTGTCGTTAAGTTGTCTATGCTAGAGGCATTAAACCTTAGGTTTTAAACACAACCTATTGATACCGTTGGGTTCAGTAGGTTAGGTAGAAAGCGTCAATTATTTGTTACGATATAAAGTCGTAAAGCAAATTACACGCCGGATTTAAATGAATTGGAGTTACATATGTCTGAAATCCTTAACTCAGTTAACCAGCGTACGCAGTTGGTGGGTGAAAACAGGTTAGAGTTATTACTGTTCAAACTTAATTCAAGACAAAGATTTGGTATAAACGTATTTAAAGTGCGAGAGGTTCTACAATGTCCCCCTCTAACTTCTATGCCCAAATTAAATGGCTTGGTTAGAGGTATAGCGCATATACGTGGGCAAACTATATCTGTTATTGATATGAGTTTGGCTACTGGAGGGAAACGCATTGAAGATGTGGAAAACTCTTTTATTATTATTGCAGAGTATAACAGCTCAGTGCAGGGGTTTTTGGTGGGTTCAGTTGAACGTATTATTAACACCAATTGGCAGTCGATTATGCCGCCGCCGAAAGGCAGTGGTAAGGCAAGCTATTTAACAGCGGTAACAGAAATAGAAGACGAACTAATCGAAATTTTAGATGTTGAGAAAATTTTGAATGAGATATCTCCTGTCAATACCGACTTAAGTGATGACTTTGAAAGCACTATTGATGTTGAAAACGAAACCCAACAAAAAATTATTTTTATCGCTGACGACTCTTCTGTTGCCCGTAACCAAGTTAAAAAAGCTCTATCAGCTTTAGGCTTAGAAATTGAACTTGCTAAAAATGGTTTAGAAGCACTTGAACGCTTGAAGGAAATTGGGGCTGAAACCGGCGATGTTACCGATAAAGTAGGTGTGTTAGTTTCTGATATTGAAATGCCAGAGATGGACGGTTATACCCTAACAGCAGAAATTAGAAATACTCCTGAGCTTAAAAACTTACACGTGATTTTGCATACGTCATTGAGTGGTGTGTTTAACCAAGCTATGGTGCAGAAAGTAGGGGCTGATGACTTTATTGCTAAATTTCACCCTGACGAGCTGGCAACGTCAGTGCAAAAATGGTTTGGTAATACGAAATAAATGTAGCTTTGTAAAAGGTGTTGCTCGCTAAAATGGAATCTTGTTTGTTATTAGAAAATAAGTGGGTGGGATAATGGAAAAAGACCTAGATATAAAACGCTACTCTTCTTTTGCGCAGTTTCTAGAGCAATCTTGCGGCATCGTCTTAGGTAACAATAGACAGTACCTAGTTCGCAGCCGTTTATCGCCTATTGTTAGGCAGTTACAGTTAGACTCTATTGAAGACTGTATTGATAAAATTTTAGCTGGAGATAGGCGAGTTCGAGAACTCGCGGTCGAGGCTATGACCACTAACGAGACTTTATGGTTTCGTGACCGATACCCTTTCGTGTTGTTAGAAAAGGATATCTTGCAGCAGTTCGCAACTAAACCTAGCCCCCTTAGAGTTTGGAGTGCTGCTTGTTCATCTGGACAAGAAGCTTATTCAATTGCCATGACAATTCTGAATTTTAATAAATTAGGTAGTGGTCTTCGGTATGGTGCAGAAATAATAGGTACTGATATTTCTGACGAAATGTTACAACAGGCTAAACTTGCAGAATACGATTATTTGGCTATGTCTAGAGGCATAGAAGATAAATTTAAGACTGAATATTTTGAACCTGTGGGTAGTGATAAATTAAGAGTAAAGCCAAATGTTAGGGCGTTAACGCAATTTAAACCCTTAAATTTGTTAGGCAGTTATCAATCACTAGGGCGTTTTGACATTATCTTTTGTCGAAATGTGCTGATTTACTTTTCACCTGAAGTTAAAAAGCAAATCCTGCAAAAGTTTGCCGCTTGCCTGCAAGAAGACGGCATATTATTTTTAGGAGCATCTGAATCTATATCTAATTTAACAGATGAATTCACTATGGTTCGTTGCCAATCTGGCCTGTATTACCGCAAAAACCCTTCTTAAATCCAGTATTTCGATTATTTTTCACTGAATACTCCTCTCTGGCATAGGCTTTGCTTTGTCTAGTCCATAGAGGAGAAATACATGGCAATCAGCTTAGATAAATTGATGGGGTTTCATCATAAGGCTTTACAAGTTCGCACTGAGCGAATGGAAGTTATCGCTGGAAATCTCGCTAACGCCAATACACCGGGTTATAAAGCAAAAGATATTGATTTTCAGCAGGCGATGAAATCTGCACAGTTCAATCAAAGTCACAATCTAACCCGAACACACGAAGGTCATATTAAAGGCTCAATGAAAGCCGTTGATGATTTACAATTCCGTACCCCAAATCAACCTGATACAGGTGATGGTAATACGGTAGATGTGCAAATCGAAAGAAATACCTTCTTAGACAATGGCCTACGTTATCAAGCTGGCATGGAATTTCTTAACGGCAAGATTAAAGGCATGAAAAAGGCCATCAGTGGAGGGCAGCAATAATGAGTCTATTTAATGTAATGGATATCGCCAGTACGGGCATGAGTGCACAGAGTATTCGTTTGAACACCACCGCCAGTAACGTCGCTAACGCGAATAGTGTTAGTAGTAGTTACGAAGATACCTACAAAGCTCGTCACCCTGTATTTGCCGCTGAAATGCAACGTGCATCACAAGAGCAAAGCGCTGGTTCTCGGGTGAATGTGCTCGGCGTGGTTGAGAGTACTAAACCATTACAAATTGAATACAGCCCTGGACATCCAATGGCTGATGGCGATGGTTATATATATAAACCTAACGTTAACGTTGTTGAAGAGATGGCAGACATGATGTCAGCTTCTAAAGCCTATGAAACTAATGTTCAAGTCGCTGATACCACCAAACGTATTTTTAGAAACGTGTTGAGACTTGGTCAAGGTAGTTAATCAGGTGCTTACTGAAATGACTTACAGAGAGGAAAGATAGTGGATACAGTAAACAATGGCTTAAATAGCTCTCTTTATTGGCAGCCAGAAACTCCTGAAGTGGCAGATGATTCTAATCAGACCTTATCTCAGGAAGATTTCTTTTCTCTATTAACTGAACAATTAGCGAATCAGGATCCTACTGCTCCGGTAGATAACGACCAAATGGTCGCACAGATGACCAGCTTTACTATGGCTGACGGTATCGATCAGCTTAATACTCAGTTTGGTGATTTTGCAAGTTCAATGACATCAAACCAAGCGTTACAAGCGTCAAGCTTAATTGGACAAGATGTATTGTTACAAGGTGACATAGGGTATATATCCGAAGAAGGACAAAGTATTTCTGGTGTAGTCATTAGTGAAGAAACGATTCAGAACTTAGAAATTACCATAGAAAACGAAACAGGTGAGATTGTTAAAACCATAAGTGCCGGCACACAAGCAGCAGGCAATATTGAGTTTAATTGGGATGGCACAGACGCAAATGGCAATTATATGCCGGTTGGCAATTATGTTGTCAGTGCTCAAGGAAAAATTAGCGGTGAGTCGGTTCAAATGCCAACCGCGATAAACAGGCACGTTGATAGTGTCAGTTTGGCGGCCAGTAGCCAAGGTATAATTCTTAATTTGGATGGCGATGTCAGTGTCACACTTGACGACGTAATTCAAATCGGTGGTTAACAGGAGTAATTAAATATGTCTTTTAATATAGCACTAAGCGGCGTATCAGCGGCGCAGAGAGACCTAGATACAACGGCAAATAACATTGCTAACGTGAATACAGTGGGCTTTAAAGAATCCCGTGCTGAATTTGGTGATGTTTATGCACAATCCCTGTTAGCAGGTGGTAAAACTAAAGTGGGTGATGGGGTACTAACTCAAGAAGTTGCTCAACAGTTTTCGCAAGGTAGTTTACAGTTCACTGAAAATGCATTGGACTTAGCTGTAACAGGTACTGGTTTTTTTGCCACTGTACCAGATATAGATAACCGTGACTTTTCTTACACCCGAGCTGGGGCGTTCAAATTAAATTCTGACAACTTTGTGGTTAA
The DNA here is from genome assembly GCF_039942875.1 of Paraglaciecola sp. Lineage (GTDB taxonomy): Bacteria > Pseudomonadota > Gammaproteobacteria > Enterobacterales > Alteromonadaceae > Paraglaciecola. The sequence continues at coordinate 90,442 of NZ_JBDVBQ010000026.1, read as the reverse complement.
CTCAAATGGCGATCATTTATTAGGCTTCCCAGTCAACACAGATGGTACATCAGCTTCTGTCGCATTAAGTACTACAGAACCCGTTACCATTCCTGACTCATCAGGTTCACCTTCTGCCACATCAGAAGTCTCTCTTACGATGAATTTACCAGCAGGTGAAGAGGCTGTTGATCCTGCATTATTTGACCCAGATGACCCGACAACTTATAACTCAGCGACATCAATCACTATTTATGACTCTTTAGGTGATAGCCATGTAATGACCTATTACTTCATGAAAGATAGTACCGCGGCAAGCAGCAATGAATGGATTGGCGTAACCTATGTAGATGATCTTCCATTAGAAGATGGAGTGGGAGGAACCACTAATGAGGTAGGTGTGACATCCTTAGGTGATGGTACTGCTGGCTCTGGTGTTTCTGCCTTTAAAATGGTGTTCAGTAGTGGTGGTGACTTTACGTCAATGCAAGACTCTAATGGTGATGATCTTCCTTTAGGTGATGCACTATCAGCTGAGCTTGGTGCTGGTATATTGACGAATGGCTCTGAGCCGAGCCAGACTGTTACCACTAATTTTGTGTTGAACTCTCTTACATCGGTAGCGGATGAGCCTACTCAATATGCGTCTGCATTTGAGGTAACATCTTTAGAGCAAGATGGTTTAGCGGTTGGTAGATTAACAGGGGTTGATATAGATACCGATGGCTTGTTACGGGCAACTTATTCAAATGGTACATCTGAGCCTATCATTCGGGTTGCTTTGGTAAGGTTTGCTAACGAGCAAGGCCTGACACAACAAAGTAACACTGCCTGGAAAGAAAGTATCGCTTCTGGCGAAGGTTTAGCAGGTGAAGCAACGACAGGTACCTTTGGAGACATTAATTCTTCGGCATTAGAGCAGGCAAATGTTAACCTCACCACAGAGTTGATTGACTTGATTATTGCCCAGCGTAACTTCCAAGCTAACTCCCGTGCATTGGAAATAAATAATCAGCTTAATCAAACAGTATTGAATATTAGATAGTAACTATTTGATTTGTATGGTTTTTAAGGGCTGCCATTTGGTAGCCCTTTTTTGTTTAATCATTCTGCAGTGTTAACTTGTCTTATTTATATAGCTGGCACCCTATTTGCACATCTATCTGTAATATTTTCATTAAGTCAAGATTCTGTCATGGATAAATTACTCTACATTGCCGCAAGTGGTGCTAATCAAGATTTGGTTGGTGCTTCAGTCCGCGCTAATAACCTAGCTAATGCTCAAACTACTGGCTTTAAGGCTCAGTTAGAACAAGCTCGAGCAATGCCGGCATACGGCGAAGGTTTGCCGACACGAGTATTCTCAATGACAGAGAGTCCCTCAAATGATTATGAGGGGGGGACTATGATACAGACTGGCCGTGAATTAGACCTAGCATTGCAAGGTGACGGGTGGTTTTCGGTTCTAGATGCAAATGGTAATGAGGCGTATAGCCGCAATGGTAGTTTTGAGTTAGGAGCTAATGGAGAATTAAAAGATTCTCATGGTAATGCCGTTGTGGGAGATTTTGGGCCAGTTTTTCTGCCCATCCCTGTTTCAAATATCAATATTGCCACTGATGGTACTTTGTCTGTGCAACCACAGGGCGCACCTGAAAGTGTCTTAGAAGAAGTGGGACGGTTGAAATTTGTAAACCCTGATGTGGCTAATATGCAGCGAGGCTCAGATGGGCTGTTTCGTATGAAAGATGGTGAATTGGCTGCAGAAGACCCTACCGTATCGATTCATACAGGTTTTTTAGAAAGCAGTAATGTTAACCCAGTAGAAGAGATGGTTAGCATGATTACATTGCAGCGCCATTATGAAATGCAAGTTAAGTTAATGAAACGCGCTGAGAGTATGGATACTCGTGGTAATCAATTGCTGCGTATCATTTAAATAACCGTAACAAATTTAGTGATTTTAGGAGACAACCTATGCATCCCGCATTATGGATAAGTAAAACTGGTTTAGACGCCGCGCAAACAGATGTGGCGGTAATATCCAATAACTTGGCAAATGCCAGCACAGTCGGATTCAAAAAAGACAGGGCGGTTTTTGAAGATTTACTGTATCAAAATATTAACCAGCCTGGTGGCCGCTCATCAGCAGATACTGAGTTACCTTCAGGTTTGATGCTGGGGGCTGGTAGTAAAGTAGTTGCTACGCAAAAAAGTCATACCCAGGGCAATATGTTAACCACAGATAACGCTTTAGATATGCTTGTAAACGGCAATGGTTTTTTTGAAGTTTTACAACCTGATGGGTCCATTGCTTACACCCGTAATGGCCAGTTTACCTTAAATGATCAAGGGCAAATCGTGACACCAGGAGCAGGATTTTTATTACAGCCAGAAATAACAGTTCCAGAAGATGCCCAGCAAATTACTGTGTCTCAGGATGGTGAAGTTTCTGCCTCAATAAACGGTGAAGCTGAACCTCAAGTACTGGGGCAAATTACCTTGTCTGATTTTATTAATGACACAGGGTTGCAACCAATTGGGCAGAACTTATATGTTGAAACAGCAGTAAGTGGTGCGCCGATTCAAGGTGTACCTGGGTTAGAAGGCATTGGCACAATTTTACAAGGTGCTCTTGAGACCTCCAACGTCAATGTAACAGAAGAGTTGGTGAATTTGATTGAGAGTCAACGATTGTACGAGATGAATTCTAAAGTTATTTCTGCTGTTGACACTATGTTAGGTCAGGTCATTCAGCAGTTATAGTAGAAGGGGCAATTTGATGATGTATCAAATCTTAGTGAAAGTGACTACGGCTTTTTTAGGAGCGTTAATTTTAGCAGGGTGTGGCTCAACGAGCGCTCACAACCCTCTTCCGAATGATCCTTTCTATGCCCCTATTGTGCCCGAGTCTCCGCGACAAAAGATTTCCAGTGATGGGGCCATTTTTCAGTCAGACATGGCTGATAGTTTGTATTCAGATGTTAAGGCCAGGAGGGTAGGTGACATTATTACTGTTACCCTGCAAGAAAACACCAGTGCAACAAAGTCAGCTGGTACTAGTAATTCTAAAGAAACAGGTATAGATGTTAGTCCCATCATAGGATTAGGTGGCAACGCAGTAAATATTGGAGGCCAATCTATTCAATTAGGGTTAGATACCTCGAATGAGTTTGACGGCGATGCATCTGCTAATCAGAGCAATAATCTCAGTGGCAATATTTCAGTGACTGTGGTGCAAGTCTTAGCCAATCAGAATTTATTAGTGAGAGGCGAAAAGTGGCTTACTTTGAATAATGGTGATGAGTATATTCGTTTAACTGGGGTTGTTCGCCCTGCAGATGTCAGTCCAACCAATGAGATTGTCTCTACTAAAATAGCTAACGCACGCATTCAATACAGCGGCACAGGCAGTTTTGCTTCAGCTCAGCAAGCTGGCTGGTTGAGTGGCTTTTTCTCATCGGAATATTGGCCGTTTTAGGCTGGAGAGTTAAATGAAAATATTTGTATCCCTTTTTGTGTTCGCTAGCTTGATTTTATCGCCCCTATCTAATGCTCAAAGAATTAAAGATTTAGCGTCAATTCAGGGCGTCAGAAGTAACCAACTGGTTGGTTATGGGCTTGTAGTAGGTTTACCGGGAACAGGTGAGCAAAGCCCATTTACTGAGCAAAGTTTTAGAACCATGTTAGCGAACTTTGGCATTAGTTTAGATAGCAGTGTTAAACCTAAAATAAAAAATGTAGCGGCTGTTGCAGTCCACGCAGAATTAAAACCCTTTGTTAAGCCGGGGCAAACCATAGATGTAACCGTTTCATCAATTGGAGAGGCTGCAAGTTTGCAGGGTGGCACTTTGGTACAAACTTTTTTGAAAGGGTTAGATGGCAATGTCTACGCTGTGGCTCAGGGAAGCTTAGTAGTGAGTGGTTTTGGTGCCGAAGGGGGCGATGGCTCAAAAATAGTTGTTAATACACCAACAGTGGGCAGGATTGCTAATGGTGCATTGGTAGAGCGTGCCGTTACCAGTGGATTTATGCAGAATGACTTTTTAACCCTCAACTTAAATTATCCCGATTTTACCACTGCAAAAATTTTAGCCGATACCATAAATAGCCGATTAGGAGCAGATCCATCTAAAGGTTATGTGATTGCTACCCCATTAGATGCTGCTTCTGTGCGAGTTACTGCACCTAGAGATGTGGGGCAAAGAGTCGGTTTTTTGGCCATTTTAGAAAATTTTGAGTTTACTCCGGCTAAAGCATCGGCTCGTGTGGTTATTAATAGTCGTACTGGCACCATAGTGATAGGTCAAGATGTTCGTCTGTTGCCTGCAGCTATCACCCATGGTGGATTGACAGTCACCATTGCTGAAAATCAAATGGTATCTCAACCTAATGCATTAGCAGATGGTGATACTGTGGTTACTACTCAGTCAATTGTTGATGTGAATTTAGACGATACCCGTATGTTTAGCTTTGACCCAGGTGTGACTCTTGATGAATTGGTACGGGCTGTTAACGAGGTTGGGGCCGCGCCGGGAGACCTTATGGCGATACTTGAAGCCCTCCGAGAAGCCGGTGCCCTGCAGGGCGAACTCGTGGTTATCTAGCACTTATTATGGACCAAACACTACTTACCCAAAGCCCCTTAGAGGCATCTAGAAACGCCAACGACATAAAAGGTTTGGATACCTTACGTCAAGCTGCCCAAAGTGGTGATAAGGCAGCTCTAGAAGAGGCGGCTAAGCAGTTTGAAGCAATATTTGTACAAATGATGCTGAAGTCTATGCGTAAAGCACAAGATGTGCTGGCTGATAAAGACAGTACTACTAATTCTGAGCAGGTAAAATTCTACCGGGATATGCATGACCAACAGCTCGCTACTGATTTATCCAGCAATGGAAGTATTGGCTTAGCTGATATTATCGTGCGCCAATTAGGTCAGTTAGGCGATGGTTATATGCCGGCTGGAGTTATCCGTGATGATGGTAATTTATCTAGTATTAATCGTCAGTCAATCAATCAAACTCAAATAGCACAAAGCACTGTTTTAGGTGATTTGAACCCTAGCAATCAAGGTAGAGATTTAGATCAGCAAGTTAAGTCATCTAATGCCTTTAAATCTCCTGGTTTTACTGATGCCCAAGCTTTCGTAGAGCAGCTATATCCAATAGCCCAACAGGCGGCAGAAACGCTAGGACTTGATCCTAAAGCTTTACTCGCCCAGGCTGCACTAGAAACTGGCTGGGGTAAACACATGATCCATAATGTTGATGGTGAAAACTCCCATAACTTATTTGGAATAAAAGCGAACCGAAGTTGGCAGGGTGATAGAGCGCTAGTGGATACCCTTGAATTTGAACAAGGAATTGCCTCTACCAAAAAGCAACCTTTTAAAGTCTATGAAAACTTTTCTGAGGCAATGAAAGACTACGTGAATTTAGTTCAGCAGAGTCCTCGTTACGAAGAAGCTGTCAAAAATACCCAATCACCCAAAAACTACTTCTCTGAATTGCAAAAGGCTGGTTATGCCACTGACCCCGAATATGCGAATAAGGTTATCTCAGTATTTGAAAGCCCTCAATTTAAGCAGTATTTACCATGATTGAAATACTAAAGCTCGCGGTTAGAACTAGGAGTTCTCATAATGATTACAAGTAATTCCAATCGTAATATTGTTACAGCCGACTTATATTCCATTGCTACCAGTGGTGTAAATGCGAGTAATCAATTATTAACTACTACTGGTAACAATATTGCCAATGTTAATACTGAAGGGTATGTGCGAGAGCAAACTATATTTGAAGGACAACTTTATGGAGGAGTAGGTGAGTCTACTACTTCAAGGGTACTCAATACCTTTGCGCAAAATCAATTGCGTCGCGATACCACCATGCAAAGTGAGTTTCAAACCTATTACGATAAAACTTCTGTTTTAGACAATTTATTCGCCAGTGAAGCCAACAGTATATCAAGTAGTATGAGTCGTTTTTTTGCAGCTATTCAGACAGCCACTGATGACCCAACTAGTATGGCCGCGAGACAGGTGGTACTGGGGGAAGCTGAGTTAATGGTTAGCCAGATAGGCATAGTTTCTAATTTTTTAGATGAGAGAGAAGATGAGGTCAATAAAGAGTTTGAAACTACCATTGGCGTAGCCAATACTTTAATTCAGTCAATTTCTGATTTAAATGAATCAATACGCAGCATTCAAGGCAATAATCCTAATAGTGAACCTGGTGCACTAAAAAACGAGCGTGACCAAGCTATTATGGAACTTGCTGAGTTGGTATCGATAGAAACACGGGTCGATGCTGATGATGGTGGTGTATTAATTAATTTATCATCCGGTGAATCTTTAGTATTACAAGATGGCTCATTTAATGTATTTACAGTCAGTAATGATGCTGACTTAAGTTATACCTCATTGCAATTAACTAGTGATGACAACTCAACCAGCTTGAATATTCACGAAACCGATATGGGTGGAACCTTAGGTGGCTTGTTTAGATATAGAGATGAAGTACTAGAAAGTAGTCGCCGGGAGTTAGGTCAAATAGCCTTAGCTTTAACCGATGCGGTTAATACCCAAAATAAACTGGGTATGGATTTTGATCAGCAATTAGGTACTGATATTTTTACTAGGCCAGAGGTTACCGGCTTAAAATATCCTGATAATTCAGATCCCAGCTTATTGGTTTCTGGCCGCATGACTGCTGGTGAGAGCTCCAGTCTTACTAGTGCCGATTATCGTGTCACGGTTGATGGTACAACTAGTGGCACTCCAGATACCATTGATATTACCGTTGCCTTAGTGAATGCAGATGGTACACCAGTTACAGACACAGATGGCAATGCCATCACCCAAAGTTATTCTGGGTTAACCGCAGAAGAAGGCACCTTTAATTCTGTGATAGGTGGGATTGAATTGGAATTTGCAAGCGGTGATGCATATGCAGTCGGAGATGAGTTTCTACTGCAGCCTACCAAAGAGGCTGCTAGCGCAATTGAGTTGGCGATAACTCGCCCAGAAGACTTAGCTTTTGCTTCACCTATTCGCGTTGAAAACAATATAAATAATCTCGGTGATACCGAGGTAATATCAAGCTTTGTTACAAATACTACCGTGGATAATACCTTTGCAGATTTAGGGGCTTCAGCATTTGATGGTGCGGGTGGTATTCATAGTGCAGGCAGTTCGCCTACAGGCGTTGGCGGTGTCGGTGCACCTGCTGAAATTTATTTTACATCAGCCACTGATTATCAAGTACTAGATGATGCAGGAAATGTGATTGCAGAAGTAACTGGAGCCGCCAGTTTTTCAAATATGTTGGCTCAAGCTGAAGCTTCTGATCCAGCATGGCCAAGTGAGTTTTCTGCCATGGATAATTATCCTGGTTATGATTTCAGTTTGCAGGGCGAGCCGAAAGCCGGTGATAGCTTTACAATTGGATACAATACTGATGGTTTAAGTGATACCAGCAATGGTTTAGCGTTAGCTAACCTGCAAACTGCAGATAGCATGCTGCTAAATAATAATGGTGCTGACAATCTAGTTACTTTTCATGAAAGTTATTCAAATATTGTGACCGATATTGGACAAAAGGCATCAAGCGCAGATATCTCACTACAAGCCGCAGATGCCCTAAAATCCCAATCTAATAATTGGTTTCAATCCGTGTCTGGGGTTAGCTTAGATGAAGAAGCGGCGAACTTGGTTAAATATCAGCAATCTTATGCTGCATCCGCTAGGCTGCTGAGTACGGCTCAAGACTTATTCAATACAATTTTAAGTGTGGTTTCTTAAGAGGCTTAGGGGGATTTATGCGTATTTCAACAGCACAACTTTATGACCGCAGTATTCAAGCTGTCTTAGAAAACCAAAGCGACTTGTCTGACGTACAGTTACAGTTATCTTCTGGGAAAAAGTTGTTAACGCCTGCTGATGATCCTGTGGGTGCTGCGCAAGTAATTAGATTAACTGAAGAAATTGATCAGATAAATCAATTCAAGGTCAATAATAACCTCCTAAATAACAGTCTAGAGCAAGAAGAAACTGTTCTTGGAAGTGTTAACGATGCTATCGACCGAGCAAGAGTCCTGATGGTGCAATCTGGAAATGGCATTTTTAATGCGGACGATAAACGAGCTATCGCTATCGAAATTGAAGAAATACGCGATCAAGTCTTTGATTTAATGAATACTCAAAATTCTGCTGGTGAATATATTTTTGCAGGATACCAGTCAGAGTCTCCCGCTTTTAGTTTTAATGCCAGTTCACCGGGTAATAAATATAATTTTGAAGGTGATAATGGTTTTAACGAAATCAAAATTTCTGATTCAGTTAATTTACAGGTAAACAACAGTGGCTTTGATGTATTTGAAAATGTAAGTGCAAGAAATACAGCTTCCATTACTGGCTCTGTGGGGTTGACAGATTCAAGTATGCAAATAGCAGAGCAAGCTAATTTCGAAAAGTTTCATGAAAGCAATTACGATGCAGTCAACTTGGCAAATAATGAGTTTAGATTGACAATCGTATCGGCTACGGAAGTAGAAGTGACAAATGTTGGTACGGGTGCTGTATTAGATACGGTAGATTTTGAAAGTGGCAGTGGTTTTTTATATCAAGGCCTAGAATTTAATATTAGCGGTACAACAGGTGATTCTGTTGATTTTGAGTTGGCACCACCTGAAAAAAAGAATATTGCAGAAACATTAAATGATTTTGTTATCGCTTTAAGTAATGAAGATCTTTCAGACTCTGATTTTCAAGAAGCATTAACGGATGCGTTAACAGGAGCTGATAACGCTTTAACGAGCATTGGTGAGTCGGTATCTGCTATTGGTGCAAGAATGAATGTAGCCGATTCGGTGCTAGCTTCGAATTTAAATTTACAAATTGCCAACCAAACCGCAAGAGCAAATATTGAAGAAGTCGATTATGCAGAGGCGGTTTCGGAGTTGAGCCGGCAAGAAACTGCACTGCAAGCCGCTCAGTCTACTTTTAGTTTGGTGACTGGAACATCATTATTTGATTACCTGTAAGTTGTTTCATTTTATTCAGTTTACTTCTTAAGCTACTCTATTAGTTCATTAATATCTATTTGAGTCATGTAAACACTACTTTTATTGTCTTCGTGAGAAGAGTAATAACAGACATATAATTTAGTTTCTTTTAGTACCAGACCTGGATAACTATTATCACCCTTAGATGGCAAGATTAGTTGTTCTGTCAACTTGGCTGTTTTTAAGTTTAGCGTTAAAACTCCAGTTACTAATTTCCCTTTTTTGATAATTCTTCCTGCTACTACAGCAAGTCCTGAATTGAGCTCTAGCATTGCAGGGCCGCCAATGTATCTGTTTAAATCAACCCATTTCCAGTTTTTATAAGGAAAGTGACTCACCCCTAATTGCGCAGTATAACTGTCTGCGTCTCGCCTAATCAGGGCATATGCGGTTTGCTTATTAAAAATAATGTCACTCTCGTTGGGGTAACCTTTGCCGTGTTTAGTTAAGCTAAATGCAGAAGAAACATGGCGATGAAAACTGCGACGGGGATCACCTGAAAATAAGTTTATAGCATTTCGTTTGCGGTTATAGGCGAAGCCATACCCTAAGCCTTGGTGCCAGGTTATTCGCCATAACCACCATCCTTTTTCGGCAAACTCTTTAAAAGACGACCAACTTTCGCCTGTTTGGGATACCCAGCAGAGGTTGCGAGTACCAAGAGTACGGTTTTCACTATTTGTTTTCCTAGCGTAGGCGATGAGTAATATTTGTCCACTAGGGGTAATACTTAATTTAGGGTCTCTAAGGTCGGTATTTGGTAAATCAATTAGAGCCTTTTTCTGGACGTCACCTGCATTGTTTATTGTTAACATGCAAATTCGCCCGTCAGCACTTATATGGTTTGTTGCCTCTCGATAGCAGCAATAAAATTGCTCATTAAAGTGGCATAAATCCACAAAAGCATTGTGACCTGCCCAGTTTCCTATCTTTTTAGACCAGTTTATCTGCATTTTTAAAATAATTTTATCGAATTTAACTTATTGAAACTCAAGTAAATATTAATAGCAATACGGCAAATAATTGCCGATTTCTCAAAAATAAGGCAATGAATGACTAAAGGGATTTTTAAAAGCGTCGATACATTTTTTGAGAGAGCCAGTAATAATGATTTTTGAAGTACAAAATTATTATTCTATTAGTGTTATTTAACCAGCCGAAATTGTTTCGGTCGCCAGCATCGTCTGGACTGAGAGTGTAGGAGAAAACCATGAGTTTATTCGTAAATACCAACGTATCTTCTTTGAATGCGCAACGTCAGTTGTTTGATTCAGGGAATGCTTTAAGTACATCTTTTGAACGTTTGTCATCAGGATTCCGTATTAACAGCGCTGCAGATGATGCCGCTGGCCTACAGATTACCGACAGAATGACTACGCAAATCCAAGGTCTAAACCAGGCCGCACGTAATGCTAACGACGCTATATCATTGGCCCAAACCGCTGAAGGCGCGTTAGGCGAAGTGACAACAGCGTTACAGCGAATTCGTACTCTAGCAGTGCAATCACAGAATGGTATTAACTCTTCTGCTGACCGTACGGCTTTGCAGAAAGAAGTCAGTGCCCTTAAAACTGAAATCACACGTATCTCAACTGATACACAGTTTGGAGGTGTAGATATATTAAAAGGTGATTTTTCTGCGACTTTCTTAGTAGGGGCCAATGCAGGTCAGACTATTGCCGTCGGTCTTACTAGAACTGATGGTTTTGGGGCCTCAGGCTTAGCTGTTAACGATACTACAGTACAAACTGAAGCCGGAGCGTCTGCTGCTTTGACTGCTGTTAGTGAAGCAATATCTGCCATTGGTGGTGTCAGAGCTGACTTAGGTGCTTTACAGAATCGTTTTCAATCAACTATTCGTAACTTAACTAATATTTCTGAGAACGTATCGAGTGCCAGAAGTCGAATCAAAGATACTGATTTTGCTACTGAAACAGCTGAGCTAACTCGTAACCAGATTGTACAGCAAGCAAGTTTAACGGTTTTAAGCCAGGCTAATCAGCGTCCACAGTCAGCTCTATCTTTACTAGGTTAATAACACAGTAACCTAGGTTTCGAGACTCTTCATCTGTTTTGAGGCGTAGAAGCCAGGAGGTAGTGCTCTGGATTTAACGAACCGAGCAGTTGGGAGTTTTGCTCACTCTCTCCTAATAAAAGAGCGACCAGCCGGAGTTTACTCCGGCTTTTTTGTGTTTAACTATCTGTAAAATAAGGACTTTAAAAATAAATTGTTTTTTTTCTAAAGGATTTTCGTCATACGAACGATAAATTAAATAGACGTTACGCAACTAATAAAAATATAAGCGAACGGCGACGTAGAAGCTAAATAATAATAAAAGAAAAGCTCTACATCTATTTAGGCAACTAATAAAAATAATAGCCAAATAGAATTTACAAAAAAATCGTTAGGAGATTGAAATGAGCTTATTCGTCAACACAAATGTGTCGTCGTTAAATGCAACTCGCCAGTTGTTTACGTCGAACAATAATTTAACCACTTCTTTTGAACGTTTATCGTCAGGTTTTCGTATTAATAGTGCCAAGGATGATGCAGCTGGACTGCAAATATCTAATCGTTTAACTACGCAAGTTCTCGGTTTAGATCAAGCCGTTAGAAATGCAAATGATGGTATTTCTTTATCCCAAACCATCGAAGGTGCGTTAGGCGAAACTACGACAGCTTTACAGCGTATACGTGTTTTGTCGATACAATCTCAAAATGGTATTAATTCCTCTTCTGATAGAGTTGCGTTACAGAAAGAAGTAACCGCTCTAAAACAAGAAATAAGCCGTATTGCTTCTACATCACAATTTGGTGGCGTTTTTATCTTAGACGGTGCATTTTCTTCAAAATTTCTAGTGGGTGCTAATGCAGGCCAAACTATTAGCGTAAATGTACAGCGAACAGGTGGCTTTGGAGCTTCTGGTCTAGCTGTAAGTGACACTTCTGTTTTAACAGAGGCTGAAGCATCGACGACTTTAACGGCAGTGTTAGAAGCTATTTCTATTATTGATGCTAAACGTGCTGATTTAGGTGCTATTCAAAACAGATTTCAATCAACTATCCGTAATTTAAGTAATATATCTGAAAATGTATCAGCGGCGAGAAGTCGTATTCGTGACACAGATTTTGCCGTAGAAACGGCAGAATTAACCCGCTGGCAAATCATTCAGCAAGCTAGTGTAACTGTGCTAGGACAAGCGAATCAACGTCCGCAATCAGCTTTAAGCTTGTTACAAGGTTAATGGTTAATTTGAGTTATCGGGAAAAGCTATGAGCAATAATGTTGAGCAATTGCGGGGGCAGGCTGCAACTTAGAACACGAGGATAAAAATTGTTTAGATGGGGTGGTAGCCTCTAGGCAATTAAAAACGGTCGAATTGCAAAATGTGGGGACAGGCTGCAACCGACCGAGGGATATGAATTTATTAAGTATTATCAATGCGTTAAAACAATTTTTAGCGTGAGGTAACTTTGATTTAACAAGACCAGCCTAGGCTTTTTTTGTTAGATCGCTAACAGACGGAATAGATGCCAGGAGGTAGTGAGGTATTGAGGTAAAGGCCACCAACTCCGTCTGTCAGCTTGAGCATATGCTCACACTTTTTTGCATTTGTTTTTGTGCTTGTAACACTTAACAAAAATGCTAACCAGGGTACCAGCTAGCGATTAACTAAAAGCACGTAATGTGCCAAAACGCACTATAAGTGTAAATTTTAATTTTAGCATTACCAAAAAACACTGACGTTACAAATAAAAATATAAGTCAGTGAATGGTTAGGAGATAAAAATGAGTTTATTCGTCAATACAAATGTGTCGTCTTTAAACGCGACAAGACAGTTGTTTAATTCAAACAATAGTTTGAGTACTTCGTTTGAAAGGTTGTCTTCGGGCTTTCGTATCAATAGTGCCAAAGATGATGCTGCAGGCTTACAGATTTCAAATCGTTTAACTACTCAGGTTATGGGGTTAGATCAAGCTGTTAGGAATGCCAATGATGGGATCTCTCTATCGCAAACTATTGAAGGTGCGCTAGGGGAAACCACTACAGCATTGCAAAGGATAAGGGTCTTAGCAGTTCAATCTCAAAATGGTATTAACTCGTCAGCTGACAGGGTTGCACTGCAAAAAGAGGTAACGGCTCTGAAACAGGAAATAAGTCGTATTGCATCTACGTCGCAGTTTGGTGGGGTTAATATTTTAGATGGAGCTTTTTCCTCTAAATTTTTAGTGGGCGCAAATGCTGGGCAAACTATCAGTGTGAATGTTGAACGTGATGGAGGCTTTGGTGCATCTGGCTTGTTACTAACGGATACGTCAGTATTAACAGAAGCAGAGGCATCTAGTACCTTAGGCTCCATTTCCGAAGCTATCTCTATTATTGATGCGAAACGAGCTGATTTAGGTGCAATACAAAATAGGTTTCAATCGACTATTAGAAACCTTAGCAATATATCAGAAAATGTTTCAGCGGCAAGAAGTCGTATTCGTGATACAGATTTTGCCGTCGAAACGGCAGAATTAACCCGAGTACAAATTGTTCAACAAGCGAGTATAACTGTGCTTAGTCAGGCAAATCAGCGCCCACAATCTGCATTGAGTTTATTAGGATAGATTGGGACGTAACAAGTAAAGAGGGTAGGAAATGAGAGGCCAACCCAGGGCTATGCCCTAAATAAGCAATAATGGATTGTTGCTGTTTTATGCTAAGGAGGGCGCTATTTTGAAGTTAAGGAGTTTTCCTTAGCAATTACCAAGTTTGCTCCAACTCCTAACGTGAGCAAGTTGGTCGGTGTCATCCTTTCGAAGAGGGGGCTCCGGCCTTTTTTCATAGTAAAAACATTAAGGCAAAATGATTTCATGCCTTATGAAACAAGCAGTATTTCTGCGTTTTCTTTACATCTTAAGGTGTAAATTAAAACGCCGACTAACAGGACTAAGAGTGTAGAAGTTTGGTTGAGAGGCCAGTATTCAGCTCTAACCCTGCCAGTCGGACAGAAACCTTTTTGCTCCATCTCCTAACGTGAGCAAGTTGGTCGAGGTTATTCTTTTTAAGACGAAGCCTCGGCCTTTTTTCTTTGTAAAACTTAATCTTAAATTTTTGTCTTACACAATAGAATAAGCATGTTATATGCCAACCTTAATTAACTGGGTCTTAAAATTATTAAGATAATTTTCTTGAGCTACTCTCATCACTTGGCAACTACTGTTTTGCAAAGAGCTTGACTTTAAATGTGTTGGTGGTCATGCCGCCCATTCTTCCTAAAAATAATCAATAACTAAACATAAATAGAAGGTTTCCAGAAAGGAAAAGTAACAGAGCTTATACCTAGCTCAATTAATTTTTTTCTGTGTGACTGACTGTACATTCTAGTGAAATTTACTCTTGTAGCAGGCATCTAATACAGGTGTATTAGTTCTTATATCTTTCTGTAGGTTAATTAAAAGTATAATTAAAACAATGAATTAATGCTTAAAAAGCATCTAGCAAAAAAAAATCAATAAAAAAATTAAAGTTACTATTGAACGGGTCGATAACTTTAGTTGAGGGGTAATCTAACTAGATTATTTCAAGTTTGACGAGCGATAGAGGTGTCGTTCGTTGAATTGATAAATGAGGTGATGGACAAGAAGAGGTTCTTGGCCATTAATATTGAGGCAAACTTACTGTGAAACATACGTCACAGGCGTGCAGTGAGTTTTCAGGAGGTTTTTATGTCTTTATTTGTAAATACAAATGTGTCTTCTTTGAATGCTCAGCGTCAGCTGTCTAATTCAGGGAATGCTTTAAGTACTTCTTTTGAGCGTTTGTCGTCAGGATTCCGTATTAACAGTGCATCTGACGATGCTGCTGGATTACAGATCACCGACAGAATGACTACTCAAATTCAAGGTCTAAATCAGGCTGCACGTAACGCTAATGACGCAATTTCATTAGCCCAAACCGCTGAAGGTGCGTTAGCTGAAGTGACTACGTCATTGCAACGTATTCGTACTCTTGCAGTGCAATCACAAAATGGCATTAACTCATCTGCTGACCGTACTGCGTTGCAGAAAGAAGTGAGTGCTCTAAAAACTGAAATCACTCGAATTGCGTCTGATTCTCAATTTGGTGGTGTAGATATACTAACTGGAAGTTTTTCTGCTTCATTCTTAGTTGGGGCGAATGCAGGCCAAACAATTTCAGTAGGTCTAACTAGAAGCGGTGGTTATGGGTCTTCTGGGTTATCTATTGGTGACACTACAGTGGAAACAGAAGCGGGTGCTTCAGCAGCTTTGACGGCTGTGAGTGAAGCTATTTCGTCAATTGGTGGCGTTAGAGCTGATTTAGGTGCATTACAAAACCGTTTTCAATCTACAATCCGTAACTTAACGAATATTTCAGAAAATGTTTCGGCTGCTCGTTCAGGTATTCGTGATACTGATTTCGCTACAGAAACAGCAGAATTAACACGTAACCAGATTGTTCAGCAGGCATCTTTGTCTGTTTTAAGTCAAGCTAATCAAAGACCACAGTCTGCTTTATCGCTATTAGGCTAAACTCTAGTTTAAGCGATATATAAAAAGCTATGATTGGCTACTATATTTTATAGTGGCCATTTGTTCTCTTAGAGGGGTGATTTATGGAGATTAATTCGTTTCAAGTTGGCCAGAGTTTTGCTTTGCCAAAAGAGGATCTTGTTGTAGACAAAACGCAAACCCAATTGTCTCAATCAGAGTTGTCAGCAGAGAGTCATAACCAAACTAAAGTTCCGGTATTTTCTGCCGATAACCAAGTAACACAGGATGAATATAGTCCTGAAGAGATTGAGGTTGCGGTAACACAAATTAGTGAGTTTGTTCAGGCAAGTAGCAGGCAATTAAACTTTTCTGTGGATGAAGATAGTAACAAGCAAGTTGTCAAAGTTACGGACGCAGAGTCTGGTGATGTGATTAGACAAATTCCGTCGGAAGAAGTATTGAAGCTATCTGAACGATTACAAGATTTACAAACTGAGGTTGGCACTGCAGTGGGTTTACTATTTAATAAGCAAGTGTAGTTATTATGGTATGAACAGCTCTAAAACATTGGAGCAGAGGTGAAGTATGTCAATACAATCATTAGGTGTGGGTTCAGGCTTAGATCTTGAAGGCTTAGTAACACAGTTGTTACAAGCTGAAAGCGAACCAAAAACAGCTGCTCTGGATGCCAGAGAAGAATCTGTTGAAGCTGAAATATCCGCTATTGGTCAGTTAAAATCTAAGCTAGAAGACTTTCAAGATAGTTTGGATGACTTACGTAGTGAAACTAACCTAAAAGGGCGTGAGCCTACTATTAATAACCCATCATCTGATATAGAGCCATTTACCGCTGAAGCTTCAAATAGTGCTTTGGAAGGTGATTACCAGATAACTGTAACCCAATTGGCCAGTGGTAGTCGTATTGAAACCGCTGACGCTGTTGACGGGGGCTTTTCTAGTACTGCCGATTCAGTACTATCTACTGGTACTGGTAGCTTAACCTTTAAAATAGACGCTACTAGTGATGCATTTACCATAGACTTGTCGGCTGGTGACACATTAGAAGACCTACGAAATGCCATAAACGATTCTGATGATAATTTTGGTGTAACCGCCAGTATTATTGCTACCGGGACAGTTGATGGTGGTGCAAAGTTAGTTTTTACTTCTGATGTAACCGGCGATGGCAACGATTTAGTTATTGTTAATGACAATGATATTGCTGAGTTAGACCGATTATCTACTACTAATTCTCTAGAAACTATTGATTATTTATCGCCAGTATCTTCTGCTCAAAACTCTAAAGCAACCATTGACGGTATTGATGTTGAAAGTGACAGCGATAAATTTGAAAATGTTATTGAAAATGTTAGTTTTACTGTATCTGAGCTATCAGAGTTAGCTGCTGACGGCGTGACATATCAAGCATCGAAATTAAGTATTGGGTTTGATACCGAGCAAGTAAAGGAAAATATTCAGGCGTTTGTTGATAACTACAATGCTTTAAAGTCTGAGATAGATATTTTAACTAACTATGGTGAGTCTGATTTAGAAGAAGATGGCGCATTAGCTGGAGACTCTTTAGTCAGAGGTATACAGACAGGACTCGCTAACATTCTATTTTCATCAGTAGATTCATCAGATTTAGGGACTATTTATCAAATCGGTATTGAATACACCGATGATGGGGAACTAGAAATTAGTTCAACAGACAACATTGGTTTTGGTAGTGGTGAAGACCGTTTGTCAGATGCGTTAGATGATAATTTTGATGAGATTGCTGCGCTATTTACTGATGAAGAAAATGGTATTGCGGTTCGACTTTATGATTTCGTAGAAGAATATACTAATTACAGTGGTTTGCTTAAGACGCGAGAAGATACAGCAAAAGATCAACGTGAACAGATCTACGATGACCGAGAAACATTAGAGTTACGTTTAGCGAGTACTGAACAAATATTACGAGACAAGTATTTAAATTTGGATCAAACCGTAGCTTCTTTAAACTCCACTAGTTCAGCATTATTGGCTACTTTGGGTTAGTAATGGTTTTTAATCTTATTCAGCATGGACAAATATTATGGCGTTAAAAGGCATCAATGCTTATAAAAAAGGCAACATTAAGCAAGACATAGCTCAAGCTGACCCTCATAAGTTAACTTTAATGTTGATGCAAGGAGCTTTAGATAGGCTTGCCTATGGAAAAGGCTGTATCGAGCGTAAAGATTATGCTGGTAAATCTGAACATTTATCTCGAGCAACCGCTATTATTATGAATTTACGAGATACTATCGATCTTGAAGTGGGTGGAGAAGTCGGTGGTAACTTGTTTGATCTCTATGAATACATGTTGCAACGCTTAATTGATGCAAATGTACAGAATAACTTGAAGATTGTAGATGAAGTGATTACTCTATTTTTACCTATTAAAGCCGCCTGGTCACAAATTCCTGAGTCTGCAAAGCAAGAGGCTTATGAAACACAGAGGCGAAAACGTCAAGCAGCGGTTTGAAAACATTAACTCTAGACCATCCTTTTACACCCCCCCAACTAAGTATCATTAATAAAAGTTTAGTGGATCATCTTGCAACAGATGATCCTGATGAAGCTATTCTTCTGAAACTTGTCAAAAATCGAGAAGAAGTGATTCAAGAGTTTTTGAAAGAGCATTCTAAAGAAGATTTAAAAGACTTTGCTGAGCAAGAATTAAAAATGAATGGTCTATTAGTTGCTTACTGTGAAAAGATGTCTCAAGCGTCATTAAAACGACTAACAGGTTTAGTACGTGGCCGTAAAGCCGTGAAAAAATATCTGTAATCATGTTTAATGTTGGTTTTAATTAACAAATACTTGCTGCTCCTTTAGGGAATAAATAACTATGTTTTCAAACAAATCAATTTTAATAACGGGTGGAACTGGTTCCTTCGGTAAACGTTTTGTTGCCCACTTAATCAAACACTATACCCCTAAAAAATTGATTATTTATTCTCGAGATGAGTTAAAGCAATTTGAAATGCAGCAAACTTTTAACGCCTCCTGTATGCGATATTTTATAGGAGATGTGCGGGATAAAGAGCGCCTTAAAGCTGCTATGCGCGATGTGGATTATGTCGTGCATGCAGCCGCTTTGAAACAAGTTCCGGCTGCTGAATATAACCCTAATGAATGTATCAAAACTAATATCAATGGCGCTCAAAATGTCATTGATGCTGCCATTGAAGCAGATGTGAGTCGCGTTATCGCACTTTCTACTGATAAAGCTGCTAACCCTGTGAATTTATATGGTGCTACCAAATTGGCATCAGATAAATTATTTGTTGCAGCTAATAATATTTCTGGAGCTAAAGGCCCAAGGTTTTCAGTGGTCAGGTATGGTAACGTGGTTGGCTCTAGAGGATCTGTAGTGCCATTTTTTCATAAGTTATTAGAAGAAGGAGTTAAAACTCTACCTGTGACCCATGAAGAAATGACCCGTTTTTGGATCACGTTAGATGAAGGGGTGGAGTTTGTTATTAAAAACTTTCAACGTATGCAAGGCGGTGAAATATTTGTCCCTAAAATACCCTCGATACGTATCTTAGATCTAGTAGAGTCTATTAGCGGAAACCGTGATTATGAAGTGGTGGGTATTCGCCCCGGTGAAAAATTGCATGAAGTAATGGTGCCAGAAGAAATGGCCCATCATTCATTAGAGTTTGAAGATCATTATGTTATTACCCCCGCTATAAAATTCTTTGATAAAACGGTGGACTATCATAAAAATAAGTTGGGAGAGATAGGTCAAGCAGTGGCCGAAAAATTTGAATACCACTCAGGTACCAATCCACACTTTTTAACGGTTGATGAGCTTGCCACGCTTGATAAGGCAACAATTTAGTACTGGATGTAAACATGATTTTTTACGGTAAACATTCAGTTGATGAAACAGATATCGAAGCTGTGGTTGAAGTTTTACGTCATCAGTTTTTGACACAAGGCTCAGTCGTACCTCAATTTGAAGAAGCACTTTGCCAATATACAGGTGCAGACTATTGTACTGCGGTAAACAGTGCGACTTCAGGCTTACATGTAGCATGCTTAGCAGCAGGCGTAGGCTCTGGTGATTTAGTTTGGACAGTACCTAATTCATTTGTGGCGTCGGCAAACTGTGCGCTATTTTGTGGAGCCAGCGTTGACTTTGTCGATATAGACAAGCAAAGCAGAAATATCAGTATCTCCCAACTTATTGCAAAACTAGAAAATGCCAAGCGACTCGGCAAACTTCCAAAAGCTTTAATTGTGGTGCATTTTTCAGGTTTGAGTTGTGATATGCAGGCTATTGCTGAAATTATAGCTCCCTATGAAGTAGTCTTAATTGAAGACGCCGCTCATGCTCTAGGTGGGCAATATCAAACTGAAAAAATTGGCAGTTGCCAATACTCAGATATGGCGGTGTTAAGCTTTCATCCAGTAAAATCAATAACCAGTGCGGAAGGTGGGGCTGTATTAACCAATAGTTCTGATTATGCAGAAAAGATAATATTACATGCCAAACATGGTGTAACCCGCGATCCAAACTTAATGCAAGGAGAAAGCCACGGCCCTTGGTATTATCAACAGGTTGCCTTGGGCTATAATTACCGCCTGAGTGATGTGCATGCTGCTTTGGGGCTATCACAACTTAAAAAGCTCGATAGCTTTATTGCTAAACGTGTGGAATTGGCTAGGGTTTATCAACAGGCATTGGCACATTTACCTCTAAGGTTACCGAGTGTTAAAGAGTGTGCCAATAGTGCCTGGCATTTATATATGGTGGAGTTGAAACACCATAATAGACTGGACGTTTATCAAAAACTTCATGAGATGGGAGTAGGGGTCAATGTTCACTATATTCCCATTCACCTGCAACCTTATTATCAAAACCTAGGGTTTAAAGATGGGGATTTTCCTAATTCAGAACTTTTTTATGAACATGCCCTAACATTGCCTTTGTACCCGACACTTACAAACACTGAGCAACAAAGTGTGATTGATGCACTTATCCAGGTTTTGTCATGAATATAGCCATAATACCGGCCCGTGGTGGTAGTAAACGGATCCCCAAAAAAAATATTAAACGTTTTGCCGGCAAGCCATTAATTGCCTATTCCATAGAAGCGGCTAAAGCGTCAGGGATTTTTGATAAAATTATAGTCACTACAGACAGTCAAGAAATTGCGAATACCGCCATTGAGTTAGGTGCTGAAGTTCCTTTCACTAGACCTGCTAAGTTATCAGATGATGTTTCAGGCACACGTCCTGTTACCAATCACGCGATAAAATATTGCATAGAGCATTTCTATAAACCTGAGTATTGTTGTTGTATTTATGCCACTGCACCCTTTATAGAAGCTGAGTATTTACAGCAAGGGTTAGACGCGCTGCAAAAAAATGAAGATAAGGCATTTGCGTTTTCGGTAACGAGTTTTGCTTTTCCTGTGCAACGAGCTTTAGTTCAACAAGGCTCAGGTGTGGAACCTATGTTTCCAAAAAGTATAAGTAAACGCTCTCAAGATTTACCTGAAGCTTACCATGATGCCGGCCAATTTTATTGGGGTAGAACCGACGATTATCTATCTAAAAAAAGAATCTTTAGTGAGCATAGTATTCCTATTATTTTACCTAGGCATTTAGTTCAAGACATTGATACTGCAGAGGACTGGTTTAGAGCCGAGTTGATGTATAAAGCGTATATTCAAGGATTAAAAAGTGACTGAAATAGTTGATGATAGTCAGCCAATAGAAAAAATATTATTAATACGCATGTTGAGTACAGCAGATGTTTGCGCCATTGGTTTGCCGGTTGTGCGTTATTTCCAGCAGCAACATCCTAATGCTGAATTACATTTTTTAACCTTTGGTGACGGCGCGAAGTTAATGAAGTTGGCCGTACCAAGTGTGAAAGTACAAGTACTACCTAATGAGCAGTGGCCTGATGATTTCTTTCTAGCCTTAGAAGCCTTTTTAGCGCTAGCTGAAGACATTGTTGGTGAGGCTTATAGTCAAATCATCAATCTTGATACCGCATTTATGCCGTGCTTTTTAGCTAGGTTTTTAAAAGATGCCCATGAGCCTATTAGTGGTAATCTTCTCAGTTTATCTGTGCAGCAGTTGTTTGACCAAGTTCAAAAGCAAACCTTGAAAGCTGATTATGTTAATTCCCCTCAGGCTTTTATGGATAGTACTTTCACCACTATGTACAAATGGCATAGTCAATGGTGGCAATACGGCGAAACTCCTGATGGTGGCTATCCGGAGTTCTATCTAAAGAAATGTTGTGGCCTAGTAGTGGATAAATTGGCAACCGATATATCTGTGATACCCGATAAACGTTTGTTAAAAGCGCAGAAAAATAACAAGGTGGTTGGCTTGTGTTTTGAGCAGTCTGAAGACGGTTATCTTTACCCTTATCAAGCAGAATTAAAAAAGTCTTTAGAACAACTAGGGTTTACAGTATGGGTAGAACAAGACAGTAAAGCAGACATTAAACTTCTTTTGAAAATGCTGGCTGCAAGTGACTTATTAGTATGCAAAGCCGCCGGCCCTAGATGGTATGCTCAAGCTACAAGTTGTCCTAGTTTACTGATAAGTGGAGCGAGTGAACCAGCATTACTAATGCCTGAGTTTGCAACCGATACGGTTACACCTTGTCTGCGCCATTCAGGTAAAACTGCAGCTATAGGCCAAGCCGATACACTAGACTGTAATTGTGATAAAGCTGCAGATTTAGTTGAAAGTATCGAATCTATTTTTGAACACTTGGCTGAAGAAGCCCAAGGGTTAAATAATGGGTGATATTCTAATTGGTGATCGATTAATAGGCTCAAGCCAGCCACCATTTGTAATCGCAGAATTAAGTGGTAACCACCAACAAAACCTCGATTTAGCTTTAGCTATGGTAGACGCAGCGGCTAAAGCCGGTGCAGATGCTATTAAATTGCAGACTTTCACCGCAGATAGTATGACCTTAGATGTAGATAACGAGCATTTTGTTATTCAAGAGAAAGACAGTTTATGGAGTGGTGAATCTTTGCATGCCTTATATCAGAAAGCCGCTACTCCTTATGATTGGCATAAACCTTTATTTGATAAGGCCAAAGCCCTAGGTATGTTAGCTTTTAGCTCCCCATTCGATGCGGCCGCAGTAGATTTTCTTGATGATTTAGATGTGCCTTGCTTTAAAATTGCCTCATTTGAATTGACAGATTTGCCCCTTATTCGTAAAGCCGCTTCTAAAAATAAACCATTAATTATGTCCACGGGAATGGCAAGTCTAAGTGAAATAGAAGATGCAGTTAAAACGGCAAAAAAAGCGGGATGTAAAGATATCATCTTACTTAAATGCACAAGTACCTATCCAGCATTGCCCACTAATACTCACTTAGCCACTATTCCTAACTTAGTTGATGCGTTTGGCTGCCAAGTTGGCTTGTCTGACCATACCGCAGGAGTTGGAGTGGCAGTTGCATCAGTTGCGCTAGGAGCAACGGTGATTGAAAAACATTTTGTGTTAGACAGAGCTGCGGGTGGGGTTGATGCCGCTTTCTCCTTAGAGCCAGAAGAATTTGCAAGCTTAGTCACCGAAACCCAAAGAGCGCATCAGGCACTTGGTCAGGTAACATATGGTGGAACACTAGCTGAAGATAAATCTAAGCAATATCGCCGTTCTATCTATGTAAGTGAGGACATTCCTCAGGGCGGAGTTTTGACGGAGAAAAATTTGCGAATTGTGCGTCCAGCATTTGGTCTTGCTCCTAAAAACTGGGAAAAAGTACTAGGTAAACTTGCTAAACATGCCCTTCAAAAAGGTACTGCGCTCGATTGGTCTATGTTCGAATAACTTATGTCGATTAACACCTGATGCGTATAGTGTTTAGAGTCGAGGGAGACCCCAATATTGGGCTAGGGCATGTTATGCGTTGCTTGGCTTTAGCTCAGAGTTTAATTAGCAGTGGTCACACTGTGGTTTTTTTGATGTCTAAATCTTCACAAAGCTTTTGTCAAAATCGTTTTGATTGGGTAGGGGACATACTTCCTCTGATAACTAATGAAGCACAAGACGAAGCAAGCTGGGTACAGCTGCAGTGTATTGAATTGAAGGCCGATTGGTTAGTGTTAGATGGCTATCAATTTACACAAGGGTACCGCCAAGCTTTAGTGACTCACCATTATCGACTTGCCATTTTTGATGATATTAACAATAGTGGCAATTTGTATGCTGATGTCGTGATAAACGGGGTCAGCAATGGGGGAGCTTTGAATTATGAGGCGACGGCTCCACACGCCCAGTTAGCTGTGGGTAAAGGTTATCAAGTATTAAGACAAGAATTTTTGCAGTTATCGGACCGAAGTTGGTCCAGAAGGCGTGGCTTAACGTTAATGTTTGGTGGCAGTGACCCACATAATTTAACTTTGTCTGTATTAGAAGCATTAGCAAAGTACCATGTTGCAATCCCTATTACGGTTATTACTGGTGCCGCTTATAGAAATTTAAATGATCTTAGTAAATTTATCGCCAGCTGTGATTTACCTGTTACCCATTATCATGAGTGCCATACAATGGCTGATGTACTGGCTAATAGCTGTTTAGCTTTATCTGCAGCTGGGGGCAGTCAGTTTGAATTGTTAGCTTGTGCTACTCCCGCAATTTTACTAGTGGTGGCAGATAACCAGAAGCGCGCGAGTGAAGAGGCTAAAAAGCAAGGTTGGTGTCAGGTCTTGAATCATCAAGAGCAAACTTCAGAACAGCTTGTTAAGCATTGCTTAGCCCTTTGGGGTGATGCAGATACATTATTCTCTATGCATCAACACGCTATGAAACAAGCGGTAATAGATGGGGCTGAAGCCATAGGTGAACTTATGTCAAAAATAACCAGTTCAACTGAGTCTAATTTATGAAAATTGGTTTGCCTTCCCATGAATTTAGACCTCTTACAGAACAGGAACTTACGTTAGTTTGGCAATGGCGCAATAGGCCTAGAATTCAGCAAAATATGCATAATAATGAGGCAGTGGCATGGCAAAGTCATTGCAATTGGTTTGAAGGTTTACAAAGAGATCGCAGCCGAAGTTTTTTTGTTTTGTGGCAAAACCAACGACCAATTGGTGTACTTAATTTTTCAGGGTTAGATACATTTACACCAGAATGGGGCTGCTATTTGGGGGAAACAAACGTGTGGCCTGGCAGTGGCATAATGTTAGAGGTTGCTGCTTTAGATTACGCAGTTATGGGGTATGTAAGAGAAAATCAACTTAAATATAGCCATTTATTAGCGCAAGTCTTGTCCTTTAATCATGCTGCAAATAAAATGCATAAACTATTTGAGTATGAACAAGTTAGGCAAGAGCCCGCTGCTGAACGAGATGGTAACCCATTTACTGTATTACATTACAGTTATGAACTGAAACAGTGGTTACATAAACGTGAAAAAGTGCTCAATAAGCTGCCTAAAAATATTCGTTTAGCCAGTACTCAAATACAGTTTTTAGAATAGGAGTCCCCTTGAATTTAGAACAACAAATTAAAGATGCTATGCAACAGGTAGCCGAGTTAAGTGACTGCCAATTAATTGAGCCAATCGAAGCTAATACCTTATTGCTTGAATGTGGTTTAGACTCTTTAGGTTATGCCATGTTAGTAGCACAGTTAGAAGAGGATTTAGGATTTGATCCCTTTACTGAATTAGCCATAGAAACCTATCCTAGTACCTTTGCCGAGTTTTTAGCTATTTATCAACAATGTAAAAGTAACCAATAAGTCTATATGACTAACCTGATATCCCAATTAAAAAAACTCGAGACATCAGGTGTTATAAGGACTTCAGCTCAAAAATCATCAATTACAGACTTAATCACTAAAGCCTATAGAATTAGGAGCCGCACGCCACAACTGGCAGCAAAAAAAGTGGCGATACTCCCAGGCCCCTTAGAAGATTTAGTTGTGAACTTGTTAGCCTTTGACGGTTTTTGTGAAGCAATTTATTTATGCCCAGCAAATACCACTGTACCACCAGTGGAAGGTATACATCTATGGCCACTTGTTAGCGAAGCATCAACAGATATTAAATCTCCAGCAATAAGTAAGCAAACTACTTGGTATATCCCTACATCAGGTACTACAGGGAAGCCTAAATGGTTTGGTCATACATTGGAGGCTTTGACCGCTAACATTAAACACAGTACGAACCTACAAAAATTAACATGGGGTCTGTTATATCAACCCTTTCGTTTTGCTGGTTTACAAGTGCTGTTGCAAGCATTACTAAGCACCGCTGACTTAGTGGATGTGACAGGACTCGAACCAATAAAGCAAGTAGAACTAATGGCTTTGCATCAGGTTACTGCTGTATCTGCAACCCCAAGTTTATGGCGACAACTTTTGATGACTCAGCAATTAGATACATTACCTTTAAGGCATATTACCTTAGGTGGTGAGATAGCCGAACAAGTGCTATTGACTCAGTTAAGTCGTTTATTTCCCAAAGCAAAACTGCGACATATTTATGCTTCAACTGAAGCTGGTGTTGGTTTTGTGGTAGCTGATGGCCAAGCAGGATTCCCAACAAAGTGGCTTGATAACCCGAGCTCACCAATAGAGTTAGATATATCAGAGAAGCAACATTTACTGGTTAAGCCTAAGTGTTCAGTAGAATCAGATGCTCCACTGCTACTGAACTCAACAGGCTTTATGGATACCCAAGATAGAATTGAAATAATTGGCGACCGAGTTTTCTTTTTAGGAAGGGCCACTGGAGCCATTAATGTGGGCGGCAATAAAGTTTATCCAGAAAAAGTAGAGCAGGTATTGTTAAGCTGTGACGCCATCAGCCAAGCTAGGGTTTATGCTAAAAAAAGTGCCATGATGGGGGAGTTGGTAGCCGCTGATGTTGTGCTACTTAGTGATCCTCTAATAATGTCTAGTGATCCTCTAATAATGTCTAGTGATCTTAGTACGATAAAACTACAAATACTAAAAGAATGTAAAAAACAATTGCAACGCTTTGAAATTCCTACCAAAATCTCATTTGTTGATAATGTGTCGTATAACCCAAGTGGGAAACTTAATAGACAATCAAACGGGAAACAGCATGACTGAGTACGTGATAGTAACGGGTGCAAGTAAAGGATTGGGCTTTGCTATTTGTGAACAAGCTGTAGCACTAGGTTATAAGGTAGTTGCCCTTGCTAGAAGTTTTTCAGAACCTTTAAAGGCGCTGCAACAAAGTCACCCTGATTCAGTTCATTATCACAGTGCTGATCTAGCTGATTTAGAGCAGATAGCCTCTCTTTGTAAGAAAATTATCTCGCAGTATGGCCGCCCTTATGGGTTAATTAATAATGCAGCTGCTGGCCATGATGGTGTACTCGCGACTATGCCTAATTCTGCTATTGAGCATTTAATGCAACTGAATATTCAAGCTCCTATTTTAATGAGCAAATATTTAGTACGTTCAATGATGTTGAATCGCAAGGGGCGCATTATCAATATATCGTCCATCATTGCTAAAACAGGCTTTAATGGTTTAAGTGTCTACGGTGCAAGTAAAGCTGCTCTTGAAGGCTTTAGTAAATCACTAGCAAGAGAAGTAGGTAAAGCAGGTATCACAGTGAACTGCGTAGCACCCGGGTATATGCAAACAGACATGACCAGCAGTTTGCAGGGTGACAAACTAGACAGTGTTAAAAGACGCAGCCCCCTTGGAAAACTCGCTACAGTTGAAGATGCCGCTGGTATGGTGATGTATTTACTCAGTGAACAAGCCGCATCCATAACCGGTACAGTAATGACAGTTGATGCGGGTAGTACCGCTTAGGGCTATATTAAAGCTGTTAGTCTAGAGGCCGATACATGATTAATATTAATTTTTATGGGGTTAAATTGAGGGCGTATGAAGTTATCTGTATTAGTTCCTGCCTATAATTTAGAGGATTATATAACCCCATGCTTATTGTCAGTTTTAGAGCAAGATGCTGAATTTAAGTATGAAGTAATAGTCTGTGATGATGCATCAACCGATAGCACTAGGGCAAAAATAGCAGAATTGGCGATTTTGTTCCCTGATGTTTTACGGCCAATCTATAAAGCAAAAAATGCTGGGCTTGCGGCTAATATGACTACTTTGTTAGAAGCTGCGACAGGTGACTACATTGCGTATCTTGATGGAGATGACATAGCCCTCTCAAGCAAACTGCAAAAACAAGTAGATTACCTAGATAGTCATGATGATTGCCACATGGTGTTTCATGAGTCAGATATGTTTGACTCCGATACCAACAAAACCATTAAAATGTATTCTCAAGAGTTCTATAACTGGTCTTATATTCCGCCTCGTTCAAATATCGAACATATGATTAGGTACGGAACCTACATGCAAGCTAGTAGTGTGATGTTCAGAAATCATACTAATCTACGAAATAGTGTTTCTGCAGATTGTAATATTATTTTTGATTACGCTTTTTATATTTCCAATGCTGGTTTTTTAGGTGCAAATATTGATTTTATTCCAGAAGTTTTAGGTAGATACCGTATTCATAAAAATAGCTTCGGGCAACAAACTAGTCGGTCATATTCAAGACGTGAAAAATCACTGCAAGATATTGAATTAGCTTGCAGAAACGCCCTACAGTTTGGCGTAAGCCAACAAGTGATTGGAGCTGGAATTGCACACCATAGATTTGCTGCAGCATTGTATTTTTTATTTCGACAAGAACATGATCTATTTATTAAATACATTGAACTAGCATCAAATAATCATTTGTTTTTTAATGATAAACATAAGACTGTTTACGAGAATAGACATACTCCAAAGCGGCTCAAGCAGTTGTTAAGTGAATCTATTTAGATGACTGATTTTGATGTAATAGTTGTTGGAGCTGGGTTGTCGGGCGCTGTTATGGCAGAACGTTTTGCCAGCCAACAAAATAAAAAAGTATTGGTTGTAGAGCAACGTGAACACATAGGAGGTAATTGTTATGATTATCATAATGAATATGGCATAACTGTACATAAATATGGCCCCCACTTATTTCATACTAGTAAAGAGCATGTGTGGGAGTATCTGAGCCAATTTACTCAGTGGACACCATACGAACATAAAGTGTTGGGTTCTGTTAATGGTAAGTTGGTGCCAATTCCTTTTAATCTGAATACTCTACATGCCTTGTATCCTAAAAATGAAGCCCAAGAAATAGAAGCGTTACTGGTAGAGCATTACGGACTTGGTGGCAAAGTCCCTATTTTAGAGCTAAGAAAAAGCTCATATGAAGAGCTCCAGCAGCTTGGTGAGTTTGTTTATCAAAAGTTTTTTGTCAATTATACATCTAAACAGTGGGGCTGCTCACCAGAGGATATCTCTCCAGCGGTAACTGCTAGAGTACCTGTCGTAATATCCACAGATGATCGTTATTTTCATGATAAATATCAGGCAATTCCTAGTAAAGGTTACAGCCACTTAATTACTAATATGCTTGAACATCCTAATATAAGTATTCGCTTAAATTGTGATGCTACAAAGTTGCTTAAATTAAACATGGATAGCCATACTATCTCATTTGATGACAAAATATTTACAGGTAAACTAGTCTTTACAGGTATGTTAGATCAACTTTTTAATTACGTTGAAGGAGAGTTACCCTATCGCTCTTTACAGTTTGATTTTCAAACCTTAAAGCAATCAGAGTTTCAACCCGCAACTACAGTTAATCACCCTAATGAACATGTCTATACACGTATTACAGAATTCAAACATATTTTAAAACAGCAAACCTCTCACACAACAATAGTTAAAGAATATCCGCAGCAATATGACAGGAATGATGAGTCCAAAAATGTACCTTATTATCCTATTTTTAATGAAAAAAATCAGCAAAGTTATGATTGTTATAAAGCGTTAGTCGATTGTTTTCCTAATATCCTTTCCACAGGCCGCTTGGCTGACTACAAGTATTATAATATGGATGATGCGGTAGAGAATGCTTTACAAAATTTCAATAAGCTTGTGGATATTAAGAGACAAATTGTATGTTAGTAACTCAAGCATTGGTCGCAAATGCTAAGCGAAAATTATGTAAAATAGCAGACTTGAAAGGTCAAGATTATTGTCTTGTTGGTGATGGGGCTTATGCTAAAGCGTTATTGGATCATTTGGTTCAGAATGAAATTACATTACCTTCGTCTTGGTGGGTGAGTGAGCGTCAACTCGACTATCCGCAAGTCGTGCAATGTATTGAGAATGAACAAGTTACTATTAACGAAAAAAATATCGTTTTGGGAACTGGTCATTTTCAACTAGAAATGATCCAAAGGTTAAAAGCAAGATGTACGGAGCAATCGGTATTTTGGGATTTAATGTTATGTGCCCCTAAAAATGAAATGAATTTAGGCGCAAGTAACGAACAACCCAATCACTATCTGCTTTACATCGATATGTACGCTGAAATCAATATACCGGCTTATTTAAACAATTTTTTTGAATATGTAAAAACGAAAGGAACACAAGTGAGAGCCCATCATCCATTAGAGGCCTTAACTAATGAATATATTACGGGTGCAACAAATGTAATTGTTTGGAATGGATCAACCTCTGCTTTTTTACCTTTATTGCGACAAATAGATGAGTTGAATATTAACATTACATACGCAGAGTGTGGCTTTTTTCCACAGCATCAATATTTTTATTTTGATAAACAAGGTGTGAATAATAATAGCCAGCTATATACCGATAATCTTAGCTGGGTAGATGAGACTATGATGCAAACAAACAGTATTCAGTGGCATCAACAACATTCAGTATTAGTAAATAATAAAGCCAATATCGACGACTATATATTTGTTCCACTACAAGTACCTAGCGATTCTAATGTGCTAAATCACTCTAGGTTTACGAATGGGATGCAGGAGTTTATAGATCACATCGAAGCGAAATATCAACAGCAAAAAGTGGTGTTTAAACCCCATCCCAAAGATCGGTTGAGCCTTACTTATAAATATTCCCATGGAAAGGTATCTAACGATGATACTCAACAATTAATAGCACAGGCCTGTTTAGTGCATGGGATAAACTCTTCTGTTTTATACGAAGCCGCACTGCAAGGTAAGCCTATCAGAGTTGAGGGAGAGTGTTTGTTGTCTAAACATATGCATCAGATTGATAAGTTATTGGCAGCAATATGTTCTAGGCAATTTAATATTGATGAGATTGATTTTAATACAGAAAAGCTTAGTCAATTTAGTTATCTAAACTTTAGTTCTTGCGATAGTCACTTAAAAGCAGATGTGAAGTTTAAATTAAAAACAAAAAATAGCTCCCCTGAGCAGGAGAAAGTAGTGTGAAGAAGTGCCAGTTAACGCGAATAAATTACCAATATTGTCTAACAGATACAACTACTCAAACAATACTACCCAATGTTTGGGAAAAATTTGCTGACAATAATACGATTGAGTTATTTGTTGTCGAAAATATTTTACCTTATTTAACCAGCATGGAAGCAGATTTAGCTATGTTGGTTTGGTTTGATGCATTAACTGTCGGTGGGGAAATTGATCTTAGTGTACCTAATACTGATTACTTTATTGAAATGTGGCAACAAGCAAAGTGGGATAATTCTAATTTACTTAATTCTGAATCTGAGGCTCGCACTGCATTTGCAGGGTTGTGGGGAGCGCAAGAAAACTGTAATCCGAGAGATAATATTTATAATGAAAATTTTCAATGTGTATACAAGTCAGGATACAACGCTCCAAGGTTAACGCTGTTATTAGAACGAGCTGGATTTTGTAATTTAAGTGTTATCAGTGATGGTGATAAAGTCAAAGCTACAGCTACTAAAACAATGGATCGGGGTGAAAGACAAATTACCACTAAATATGATCAAATTCGTCCCGATCACCTTAACCGCTACGAGTTTGCTTGTCACCAAATTGGAAAGATAGATGAAGACGCCAAGTTATTAGATTTAGCTTGTGGCATCGGTTACGGCACCTTAATGTTAGCCAACAAAACAGGCGCAAAAGTAACTGGCGTAGATATTGAGCAAGCTGCAATTACTCATGCCAAACAACATTTTAGTAATAATAAAACAGACTTTATATGCCAAGATGCCAAGTTATTGGACATAGAATCTAGCAGTAAAGATGTAGTCGTATCTTTTGAAACTATAGAGCATGTAGATTTTGACCAGCAATTACTGGATATATTTTTCAATGTGTTAAAGCCTGGTGGGCGATTGATTTGCTCTACTCCTAATCAAGACGTGATGCCTTATGATAAACACAAGTTTGCCTATCATATTAAACATTACACAAACTCAGAATTAGTTAAATTATTAACAAAGTCTGGTTTTGTAGATATTAAGCTTTTTGCACAATATGATCCTGTTGGCGGTAAAGTTGTTGAAGGTCAAAATGGGAGTTTTACCATTGCTATCGCCGTTAAGTAGAATACCATTTTTTAGTGTTGTTATTCCGGTTTTTAATCGTGAAATGCCGTTGGCTAAAGCTCTGGAATCACTATTAATTCAATCAATTCAAGATTTTGAAGTATTGATAATTGATGATGGATCTATTCCTTTGGTTGCGACTAAAATTCGCGAATTAATCATTAGTTTTAAAGATGACCGGATAAAATTACTTAGACATGATAATAATAAGAATGGTGCCGCAGCTAGAAATACTGGTATTAAAGCTGCCAAAGGGACGTTTCTGTGTTTCCTTGATTCGGATGATTTTTGGTTACCGAATAAACTTGAACTTGTGCAAGCATGTATACAGAACTCTAAAAATAATAAAGCCTTTTTAATACATCATCAGTATCAAAATTCTCAAGAAGGTGTCCTGTCGCCCCCTTTGCCCTTAGTTGCAAAACAATGCAGTGAATCTGTGGCTCATTATTCTTTTGTTACGAACAATGTCGGTGGCATTCAATCTAGTACTATTTGTGTACCTACAGATTTAGCAAAAACGGTAGGCTTTGATGAAACGCTGCAAGGTCATCAAGATTGGGAATTTGCCTTAAAAGTAGGAAAATTAACTAAGGATTTTAGGTTTATCAAAGAGTCTTTGACTATTCGAGGAAAAGACTCAAGGGACAGCGTTGCCGAGCGACTGAATTGGAAGTATTCACTGTGGTTTTACTCTAAAAAAGCAAAGTACTTTGAAAATGAATCCGCACTCTATTTTTTTCAGCGAGTTGTTTTGAGAAAGGCTAAATTCTCGTTTGTGATTCTACCTGTTTTCTTTAATCAACTATTTTTGAGAGTATTACTAGCTAAACCATTAGTGACACTTAGAGTTTCGTTTACATTTCTAACCCAAGTCTTTCAACAAAAAAAACGATTACGTGCGATTGAACTATATTGCAAAATTAATGGTGTTAAAAACGTTATAATTTGGGGCGCTAATGATTATGCAAAATCATTAATATTGTCTTTCAATAAGCGAATGAAGATCACTAAAATAATTGACTCAAACACAACGTTTACCAATAGCCAACTTTTAGGCATAAACATTGTGCCAATTCGGGCGATAACTAGAAATGAGTTAGATAATGTTGATGCGATAATACTGGCAACTGACAAACATCAACAGTCGATGAAAGATGAATTGTCTACGATATCTCCAACGCTTTTAGATAAGGTTATCGAGTTTTGAGCACGTAATTCTATCCTTATATGTCTTGCAGAGTTTGCTTGCTACGTTTTTTGAATCAAAAGGCCCAATAATATGTGGTATCCAGAGTTTTTATTAGGTATCCGACGTTACTATCATAGAGATGGAAGGAAGGGAGTCGTTTATTATCTAAAGCATCGCTTTTATAACAAACTTATTAAACCTTTTAGACATTCGGACTTGTTCGTATATCTCAATCCGGAAAGAGTTATAGCCCGGCGCTTTGAAAAGACACTAACAGTGATTGAAGATGGTAAGTTCTATAAAATGGGAAACTATTTTTTGTCTAATCAATATGAATTATCAGAGGACTCTATTATTTATTCTCTGGGTGTTTTAAATGATACGGCGTTCGACCAAGCCGTTAGTGATACTTTTGGTTGTAATATATTTATGTTTGACCCATCAATTATTGCATCAAGACACCTTGCAGCTATTAGTAACCCTAAGTTTATTTTTCGTGAAGTGGCTGTTTGGATCGAGAAAACAAAGATGCAATTTTCGTCTCCTTTATATGGCGGATCGCCATCTATGATTTTGGAGCACGAAGGTAAAACATTTGAAGCTCAATGTGAGCCTTTACTTACATTAATGGCCGATAATCATCATGATATTATTGACGTGCTTAAGATGGACATAGAGGGGGCCGCCCCCTTTATTTTGAATAACATTTTAGACAATGGTATTTACCCGAATCAAATTATCGCTGAATTTGAGAGGCCAAATAATAAAAGAGTGGAGAGTTTTTTCGAATTTTACCAAGTGCTAAGAAGCCTTATCAATCGTTTGGAGGGGCTTGGGTATAAAATACGGGTCATGCCAAGAGATAAATTCAGTTATTTTTCACTTGAATTGATTTTTATTAAATGCTGAATTTTTTTTCTAACTTTCAATCGGTTAAGCGTCTTTTTCGCTATGAAGTAAAACGAATTAAAATGCGCATTCCGGCCTATACCGATGCTCTTTTACGTGAAGTTTTAGTTAATGGTTATGCAGTAGTTCCTAATTATTGGTCTAGAGAAAGGTGTGAAATTTCCTGTGGTAATATTGACAGATTGATTGCAGACCCAAGTGTTAAAGTTTGGACTGATAAATATCACGCTGACCAAAGAGTAATGGGCGTTGAAAATTTGCAACCAGATCTTGATTTGATGAGTAATTCACTGTTGTCATTGAGGTTAAAAAATCTTTTTGGTACGAGCAGTTTGTCTGGGTTTAATATGGCATCAAAAATTAGCTTTGTGCCCAACAATCTAGGTTCGGGACAAGGCTGGCATCGTGATGTGGCGGTCTCTTACCAATTCAAAGCTATATTGTATTTGTCTGATGTAGATACACATTCTGGTCCATTTCAATATTATAATAAAAGTGGTAATTGTCTTGCTATGTTGAACCTAGAGCGTAAAGAAAAGCTGCCAATCGATCAAAACCGTTTTACTGAAAAAGAAGCTAAATTATTTGATCAAAGATGTATCACAGAGATCTGTGCCCCAGCGGGTACGCTAATTCTAGCTAATACCAGAGGGATCCATCGAGGAAAGCCCATTTCATCAGGCAACAGGTATGCGTTAACTAGTTATCAATGGCCTCACGCCATCCCTAATCATATACAACCATATGTCAATTAATCCTTTTCTTGCAGTTACAACGAACAAACCTAGTCTGGCATTGGTTTCATCGCCATATCAATTGTTAGGTGCGATAGAATTTCAGCTTGATATAAATCAGCTTTTTGATCTGCATGTGGTATTTACAGCAATGCCAGGTAGCACCAATGAAAAGCAAATATACGAGTTACTAGAAACCTTTAAGATTAGTCACGTTAAAAAATTATACTTGAACAACTCAGGTTCGTTACGACAACGTATCGAAAGTTATGCCAAGGTAGTTTCAACACTGAGAATGGACTACGAGTCCATTCTTTTAGGCGATATTCGACACCATTGGATGCAAGATATTGCTTGCAGCTTAGACGCTAAAAATTACGTTATGGTAGACGATGGAGCTGCAGTATTGTCTATCTATCAACATATTCTTAGCCAGCAAGGATTTTACCTTCCAGTAGAGCTATTCCCAGAAAGTTCAGTCTCACGACAGGAACAAGCACAGATAATAAAAATTGACTGTGGCTTGACAATAAGGCGAAGAAAACTAGGCATTTATTCACTTTTTAAAATACCCAGTCCATTTTATTTTAAGCGGCATAGTTTTAATAATGTCCTAAAAGTTTTGGGACATGTTAGGCAACATCAGTGCGAAAATGAGATACATTTTATCGGCACACATTTTGTAGAATTAAAACTTTTATCTGAGTCTGATTATTTTTCATACCTAAAAAAAGTTCGCTCTATGTTCTCTGCTGATGTCAACATTGTATATTTTGCTCATCGAGGCGAAAATATCTCGCAAAAGAGGCCGCAACTCGCCAAAATAGGGTTTGAGTTGCGAGAAATTTCATATCCATATGAAATGTTCTTAATGCAAACCGAAAAGCTTCCTCATCGGTTAATAGGTTTTTACACAACCTGTTTGTTTAATGTGAAAGCTATTTTTGCCGATACCATAACTATTAACTGCATCAAACTAAAAAACGAACAGTTGCAAAGTTTTAAAGAAGCAATATGGATGCAGGAGTGTTTTACACTTTATGATCAGGTCATTTCTATTTATGAGCAATTAGATAGAGAAGAGATTACAACTTTATTTTAATTCGACAAAATTGCGAAAGAGGTTTTATGAGTATTTTTATAATCGCGGAAATTGGCATTAATCACAATGGAGATATTGCCATAGCGAAACAATTGATTGATGCAGCAAAACAAGCTGGCTGTGATGCGGTAAAATTTCAAAAAAGAACATTAGATCTTGTTTATACAGCGGAAGAATTAGATACACCAAGAGAGAGCCCCTGGGGACGAACAAATAGAGAGCAGAAACAGGGGCTTGAATTCAATGATAAAGAATTTTGGGAAATCGACTCATATTGTAAAGCAGCAGGGGTAGCGTGGTTTTTTTCTGCTTGGGACTTAGCTGCACAAAAACAAATGGAAAAGTTTGACTGCCAGTACAATAAGGTAGCCTCTGCACGCATCAGCCATATAGCGTTATTAGAGCAAATTGCATCCGAAGGTAAACATACCTTTATTTCTACAGGCATGGCCAGTGGCGAAGAAATCACGGCTGCGGTTAACATATTTAAAAAGACAAATTGTTCATTTGAATTAATGCATTGCGTCAGCACCTATCCAGCGAAACCTGAAGACTTGAATTTGAACTGTATTGCAACTTTACGCGAGCAGTATCAGTGTGATGTTGGTTACAGTGGTCACGAAATTGGTCTATCAACCTCAGTAGCCGCTGCAGCACTCGGCGCTACGTCAATTGAGCGGCACATCACCCTAGACAGAGCAATGTATGGTTCGGATCAATCCGCATCAGTAGAACCCCAAGGGTTTCAAAAATTAGTGAGAGATATTCGTGTGGTTGAATCGGCAATGGGGGATGGGATAAAACGTATTTTAGATGCTGAAGTTCCTATCGCAGCGAAGTTAAAGCGAACCGCTGATTTGGTTGCTTAATGGATAAACGTTTTAAAAAAAGCTTAACTGAATTTATTGATGATTACCCGCTGCTTTCTGAAAATTCTGGGGTGCTCTTTGATGCGTTCCAAGTTCTTTTAGCTACAACGTTAAAAGGTGGCACCATTTTTACATGTGGAAACGGTGGGAGTGCAGCAGACGCAGAACATATAGTTGGTGAGTTAATGAAGAGCTTTGCTTTTCAACGACCTCTACCGCCAAGTGATCATCAAAAAATTATCAATACGTTAGGTGAAATGGGTGATGAGTTAGTTAATCATCTTGAAGGGGCGATAAAGGCAATAGCTCTAACGGAGGGCATAGCTTTTGCGACAGCTTTTGCCAATGATGTGAGTTATCAATATGCTTTTGCGCAAAAACTTTATGGTTTATGCCGCCAAGGTGATGTTTTAATTGCGCTTTCAACTTCTGGTAATTCAAAAAATATTGTAGCTGCTGCACAAGTGGCGAAAAGCATGGGTGTAAAAGTCATTCTGCTAACTGGGCAATCTGGTGGAGAGTTGCATCAGTGGGCCGACATTAGCATTAGAGTACCCGCTGTTAAAACCCATAAGATTCAAGAGCTACATTTACCAATATACCATTTTTTATGTTTTGTGTTAGAACAGCATATCTATGGGATTGAAAACATAAAACCCGTTTCTGATCAAATAACTACACCGATTAATCCTTCAGCGAATAAACTCCAAAATAAACTCCAATATGTGTCACATATAATATTTGATTTTGATGGAGTATTAACTGATAACAAAGTCTGGGTTAACCAAGAGGGTATCGAAAGTGTCAGGTGTAGTCGTGCTGATGGGATTGGTAACCAACAATTAAAGCTGGCAAAATTTAAGACGATGCTCCTCTCTACCGAAGCGAATCCGGTGGTCTGTGAGCGAGCTAAAAAATTAGATATACCTTGTGTGCATAACTGCTCAAATAAGGCAGAGTTCATCAGAAAATTTTTAAAAGATAATCATTTGCAAGCCCAAAATATCATGTTTGTGGGTAACGATATTAACGATTTAGAAGCAATGAAGCTGTCTGGTATACGAGTTTGCCCAAATGATTCACATATTCGCATCAAAGCGATAAGTGATTTTGTGCTTCCGGTAGCAGGTGGAGAAGGTGTTATGCGTGAAGTCGCTCAGATATTTGGTGTTGGTGAATGAATATTGTTTGTATTATTCCTGCTCGCGGTGGTTCTAAGGGCCTACCAAGTAAAAATATAAAAAACTTTGCGGACAAACCATTATTAGCATGGAGTGTACTCCAAGCTAAAGCGTCGTCTAAAGTGAATGCAGGTGTGTATGTATCCTCTGACAGTGCAGACATTTTACGCGTCGCTGAACATTATGGTGCAAATAC
This sequence comes from Paraglaciecola sp., assembly GCF_039942875.1. Taxonomy (GTDB): domain Bacteria; phylum Pseudomonadota; class Gammaproteobacteria; order Enterobacterales; family Alteromonadaceae; genus Paraglaciecola. The sequence continues at coordinate 52,256 of NZ_JBDVBQ010000026.1, read as the reverse complement.
AATTTTGCGACCAGATAATCTATCGACAGATACAGCCTCTTCTGAAGCGGCTTTGATTCATGCTATGAACACCATAATTAAAGAAAAAAAAGTAGATTATGTGGTGTTTTTACAATGTACATCACCCATCAGGCTCGCCAACGATGTCGATGATGCTATCGATACTATTATTCAAGATTCAAGTGATAGCTTGCTTTCTGTTCAGGCGCTAACAGATTATTTTGTATGGGAAAAAAAAGGTGCTGTCGCAAACTCCCACAATTTTGATTATACCAATAGGCAGAGGCGACAAGATTTGCCAACACGGTATTTAGAGAACGGCTCTATTTACATTTTTAAACCTGAAGTGCTGATAAAAAATAGAAATAGGCTAGGCGGAAAAATCAGCTTATATCCAATGGAAAAAATCGCATCACAACAAATTGACGATATAGCTGATTTTGAATTTTGCGAAGCCATTATGCGAGGAATGAATTGAAACCAATAGTAATGGTAACTGGAGCAACAGGATATTTTGGACGGTACTTTGTAGAGCACTTAAAGGCTAAATACCAAATAATTGCAATAGGCAGAGATCAGGCTAAGTTAGATAGTTTGTTTTCTAGTGAGGTGATTAAAAAGGTAATAGATTTGCACGATGTTATCCAAGTTAAATCAGTAATGCACGAACTGCTTCAGCAGTACGATATTTTTGGTTTGGTCAATAATGCCTACCCGTTAAATTCGCAGAGTGGTTTTAACACCCCTCAAGGACAATTGGCAAAACATGATATTAGCATGTTTGACAATGCCTTTGGCTGTGGGCTATTTAGTCCTTTTGTACTGATTCAAGAGTTAGGTAACTATCTTATAGACAAACGCAAAGCTGGAGCGATAGTCAACATATCATCGATGTATGCCAGCGTCGCGCCTGATCCCAGTTTGTATGAGGGTAAGTCAATATCGAATCCTATCTCATACGGCATGGTAAAAGCAGGTATGGAATATATGACTAAGTACGTGGCTAGTTTTTGGGGGCCGTATGGAATTCGCTGCAATGCTATCGCGCCTGGCTCTTTTCCAAATGTTGAATTTTCTAGTGAAAATGCGACAACAGACAATGAGTTTATGCAAAGACTGGTAGCCAAAACCTGTAACAATAGAGTGGGACGACCGCAAGATTTACTCGGAATTTTATCACTCTTATTAGCTGAGGATAGCCAATATATAAATGGTCAGGTCATCCCTGTAGATGGGGGCTGGACAGTTAGATGAATATTGAATTTGGTATGATGCAAGGACGTTTAACACCACGTTACCAGGGACGTTATCAGTGTCATCCCAACGGTCACTGGCAGAGTGAGTTTTTTGTCGCTAAGTCTCTTGGTTTAAGCTTGATTGAGTTTATAGTTGACAGTTGGTATCTAGAGGACAATCCATTGTTAAGTCATGATGGGTTAGCAGAACTTCAAAAGATTAGTGATGAAAGTGGTGTACGAGTCAAGACGCTTTGCGCTGATGTATTTATGGATATGCAGTTTATTGGTAACAGCGCAGCACATGCATTAAAGCTACTTAATCAATTAATCACTATCTCTTTAAAACTGGGTATCAGAGATATTGTTATTCCCTGTGTTGATAGGTCTAGCTTGCAGAATTTCACTAGTAAAACGGATGAGTTTGTCAGGCTATTAAAACCAGTATGTCAGTATGCGTCGAGTTTAGGGATAAGGCTTAATCTTGAAACTGACCTTCCACCCAAACCGTTTAATTCATTACTCAATATGTTGGGCAGAGATAACATATGGGTTAATTATGATATCGGAAACTCAGCAAGTTTAGGATTCTGTCCTGACGAGGAGTTCACCCTGTATGGGGATAGAATAAGTAATGTGCACATTAAAGATAGAACATTGAACGGCGGCTCAGTAATTTTAGGCACCGGAGACGCTAATTTTCAGTCTGTTATTGCTCAGCTTAAATCTATCAATTTTTCTGGACCACTTATTTTTCAAGCTGCAAGAGCGGAGTCTTTTATTGATGATTTGACAGGTGTTAGAAAACAAATTAATTGGTTTACGCAGCAATGGTATTAGTGGAAGTCCAAAAAGTAGCAGTGATATCCGGTTCAACGAGCGGTATAGGATATTGCATTGCTGAACAATTATTAGGCGCTGGTTATTATGTTTATATCAATGGCAGGAGCCAGAAAAAGTGTGACCAAGCATACGCAAAGCTTACTGCTATATCGCCGAACGTAAGTTGTCTTGTAGGTGATATAAATTGCACTGAAAACTATATCAGTTGGTTAAGGCAGCTCCAAACTCGACACCAAACTATTCAACTTTTGGTGTCAAACGTTGGTTCGGGGAAATATCCTAACAGCCAAAACATTAATATTGATGTTTATAATCAGGCCATGGGTGTTAACTTTTTTTCAGCTGTTACTTTTTGTCAGGAATTTATCTCCCACTTAAGTCAGCCATCTGCAGTTGTATTCATAAGTTCAATTGCGGGGGCAGCTCCCTTAGGTGCGCCTACCCCTTACGCCTGTGCAAAAGCAGCGCTGAATATGTATATGAAGGAACAAGCATTGCGATTTGCCAAACAAAGTATTCGGTTTAATTGTATTTCACCAGGCAACGTGATGTTTGACGGCAGTACATGGGATGAAAAACTGCAAAAAGACCAAGGGCAAACATTGGATTATATCGCCAAAAATGTACCAATGAATTGTTTTATTGAGCCTAAATCAATAGCGAACATAGTGTTAACTATTGCAAATACACCTGAGTTAACGGGACAAAACCTGGTTATTGATGGTGGTCAAATAGTGGGGCGCAGTTGATGAATGAATTTAATTTGAAAAACAAACGCGTGATTATTACAGGTGCAGCCGGATTACTGGGTCAACAGCACGCTATTGCATTAGCTGCTCATGGAGCTACCTTGGATCTGGTTGATATTGATTTGCAAAACTTGAATTGTGTCCAAAAAAGTCTGCCAGCCAATACTCGAAGCGCAATATACCAAGTAGATATAACCGATGAACATCAAGTTGCTGATTTTTGTGAAGGCTTAAGACGGGAATCATTAGAAGAACAGCAGTTGGTGCTGATTAATAATGCAGCTATAGATGCAAAAGTTGATTCAACAGGAAGTAAAAACCTATCTCGCTTAGAAAACTTTGATTTCAACCAATGGCAAAAAGAAATTTCGGTTGGGTTAACTGGTGCTATGTTGTGTTGTAAACATATTGGAAGTTTAATGGCACAAAGAGGAACTGGGAATATTATTAATATCGCTTCAGATCTTGGAGTAATCGCTCCAAATCAGGGACTTTATGAAGATCATAGTTTGCCATCCGATCAACAACCCGTAAAACCTGTTACTTATTCTGTTATTAAACACGGTTTGATTGGGTTAACAAAATATGTAGCGACCTACTGGCCAACCATAGTCCGTTGTAATGCATTAGCCCCTGGTGGTGTGAAGGTACAACAGCCAGCCCAATTTATACAAAAAATTAATCAATTAATTCCAATGGGGAGAATGGCAAATATTGATGAGTATCATGGTGCTATTCAATTTTTAGCTAGTGATGCTTCTCGGTATATGAATGGTCAGGTTATGGTTTTAGATGGTGGCAGATGTGTCTGGTAAAAATAATAAGGAGGAACCGTGCAGATTTTTCGTTTACCTTTAGATGCTCACATTGTTGGTAGAACGCTTTCTAACGATGAAGTAGCCTCTAAACTAGCAAGGGTTAATAAAAGGATTTTATTTGTCGTTGAGGCTGATTTCACATTTGTTGGCAGCATCACCCAAGGAGATTTACTTGCCGGTAAAATAGATCAAGAAAGCGTCACAGCCGGTGATGTTTGCAATAAACAATCTATCGTTTTAAAAGCCTCTCTTTCAGACCAAATAATTAGTCGTTTCATGACGCCTATTATCAAGTGTATCCCTTTGTTGAATGAAAAAAAGCAATTAGTTGAGATTGCTTGTTTATTAGAAACCACTGAAAAAGTGAATTTAAATGTAGGAGCTGGGGGGGCACCAATTGATGCATTTATAAACTTAGATGTTACTTCAGATTGGTATAATCAACATCACCAAGACTTAGACTTTGTTGAGTATGATATTCGAAAGGATAACTTACCTTATAATGATTCGACGGTTGATAATATTTATTGTTCGCATGTTATAGAACACATTGAAAATGATGCGGTAGAACGCTTTTTAGAAAACTCCTATCGTAAGCTAAAGCCTGACGGTGTATTACGAATCGCTTGCCCAGATGCTGAGTTTCTGTATAAAACCTGTCTTTTTGATAACGATTTTTGGTTTTGGAGGAGAGATTGGTTTAGGCAAAATTTTCCACAAAAATATTTAAATAATTTGACGCAGAGAGACTTTTTAATCAGGGAAATTTCGACCCCAAGAGTCAGAGAGGATTTTGTTGACCAAGCTAAGTGGACGCCTGATAGAATGGATGAAGTTCTTCATGAATTAACTCAAGGCTTAGTGTTCGATTTAGATAATATAGGAAATCATATTAATTTTTGGACATTTAATAAACTTGAAAAAATGGGAGCAAAAATTGGCTTTAAACATATTGTTGATAGTAAGTATCAAGGTAGTATTTCCCAAGATATGGTCGGCTCTCAATTTGATAGAACTCGTCCAGGTATGTCTATGTATGTCGATTTCGTTAGATAAACTAATGTCGACTTTTTTAATAAATATAAGGATCTGTAATGCCGACATTATTTGAGATTGCTCAGGGTTGTAATACCGATAAAACCATGCCTTCTGCGACGCATGGTCACAGTTATTTGCACATATACGAAAAATTTTTATCGTTTCTAGATCAATATTCTTCATTACGTATCCTTGAAATTGGTGTGCGTTACGGTGGTTCGATTAATATGCTACAAAAACGGTTTCCAAACGCTTTTGTTGTAGGTCTCGACATTGAACCTTGTGAATTTGCTGTGCACGACCAATCTCGATATGAGTTCTTTCAAGGAAGGCAGGATGATACTGAAATATTGGCAACTATAACTAAAAAGTTTGAGAGTTTTGATCTGATAATTGATGATGGCAGTCACCTAATAAGTGATTATGTTAATACTTTTTTATTCTTACAAAAGTACTTACGTAAAACTGGGTTTTATATTATCGAAGACTTACAGAATAATTATTATGAACACAATTTAACTCGCTCAACTAAAGCAAATAATAACGGCGAGCAATTTAACCAATTTCAAGCGCAAATGATGAAATCACTACATCTGAGTAAAAGTTATAACCTTTCAAATTTAAGCCCTAACATGTTCTCCATTCACCATTATCCAGGTTTTATGGTACTGACTAAATCTTTTGTATTTTAGTCAGTATGGAGTTTATTTGGGGGGCTATTGAGACCCTTATTTATGGTTGTAGTTGTTAATTTCGATTCAACATTTGTTTTTTTGTGATTGTATCGAATATGGGCGAGGTGTTAACCGAGTTTTTTTTAGTATGTTTTTGCGGCATTACTAAATTTAAATAAAGATAGGATAAAGGTTTTCTTAAATAGAAATTACTCATGCACGTCCTTTTTAATAAACTGCATTTCATAACCAATGTATTGTGTTTTATCAGATAACTCAATTTCACCAAGATATTTATGTTTCCAGCCAACTAATCTGCTACTGTCAAAAATTTCGAATCCTTGGCGATTAGAAAATTCTTCTATTTGGTAATATAAAGGTTGTCCCAATTGCATTTCGTTATGCCATTATTCAATCAATAGTCCGATGTGTTTTTTCAATCTACTTTACCGTGAGGTTAGAAACTGACGTCTGTAATCACATTCTTGCGACTTTAAAGGAAGTGACAAGTCGGCAGGTGTTCCTGCCGTTCACTAGAATGTATTTGTCATGAAATGTGAGGATAAAACGATTTCTCTGTTCTTGTGTGTTGCATATTTTGCAGTGGGAAACTTTGAAATTTATCTTTGAGGTATTAAAGGCTTTGTTCAATGAACGACTTCTCTTCACGTAATAAATTTTAGTTGGTATTGTTAATTAATCAGCTCATTGCCTATTTTCTCAATATGTTTAATTATTCCTATCGTAGTGACAATCGTTTGTAAATTAAAATTTCAGCTCTGCTGCAATTGAGATTAGAGAAAGTTGTTGCCATAAGTTAACCTGTTCAAGTCAGCTGCTTTTCACGCGTGAAACTTCTGATGAGCCTTTGTAATCTTGTTAACTCTTCATTGTCTACTCGCCTGAGCACAAGGTCTTCATTTTTTAAACTTTGTACTACTACTTTCCCCCTAGATCCACCGGTACCCATTATATTTATCGCTTTTTGACGAGAATCGCATAGCAAAATATAATTCGAAAAATCAATTATACTAACGTTTTTTCCAATCTGAATTGGTGATTGCGAATTTATGTCTTTACTGTTTAAAATTATGTGCTTTGGCAATATTAGGTGGCAACTGTGCTCATTCATCAACGCTCTTAAGGCTGTGTTAGCCATAAAATATTCGTTATTCAGCGTTTGATTCCTACCAAAGAAGAGCGGCATCATTGTGATATCGTTATTAATTGATTTTGAAAGTTCTTCTAATGATGATAATTCTTTTATTAGAATTGTTCCGCGACTAGCAATCTTAGGTGATTTTATACGTGCGCTATTTTTGTCTTTGAAATAGCGCACTTGATAATCAGGTTTTGTATCAGAGATATCAGACTGCAGTGTTAAGAACGGAAACCGTTTTGATATCAAATACTCTATGTTTTTTCGAAATGTAGAGGAGTCAGTTTCAATAGATAATGCACGATTTTTAAGTGATTTACCCCAAAGCATTTCATCGCGAGCAACAAAATTAAAGTGGGACGTATCGAAGTTTTCAATGCCACTACTTAAAATTACTAGCTTAATAACATCAATGGTTTGTGACCATTTTTCTTTTGCTTGATAACAGATATCCTGAATATCAAGAATGTCGACTCTATTCGTTAATAGTTTAGTCAAAACCGCATTTGCGTAATTAACCGTGCCATATAAGTAGTAAAACAATAGCGATTTACCTGTTTTATAGGACGTGAATAACATTTCTTTTTGTTTATTAATAATAAACTCTAAATCTTCAGCGCAGGTGATTTCTTTTTCTAGCAAAGTGTCAAAAGCACTGATTTCTTGTAGCAGTAATTCTTGTGAAAATTGCCTTTCGAATTTTTCTGAATAGTTTTCTAATCCATTTGAAGAAAATACTGTAGTCTTTAATACATCTAAAGTTCGTTGTTTTTGTTCAAATGTTGCAACAATCAAAAGGTCGTCAGGCCTTATTGGCAATGTACCTTGTATTTTAGCTCCATCGCTGCAGTTATAGAAAGATTGTGCTTTAGGTTTTGCGGCTGTTACTTGCTCAATAACTTGCCTTGATACTTTGAATTCGTGTTTGGTGTTGACCGTTGGACGGAAGTTTCCGGGGACAATCAAAGAGGTGTTATTTTTCTCTGAGTAGTCATAGGTTTCTTGCCCATCTTCTTGGTAATAACCAGAGGATTTTGAGTGATGATGTTTTACACTAACAAAGCCTAAGTCGACCCCAATTAAATAAATGCTGGTAAACCCCATGCAGCTAAATAAATCACATACAAAGTTACTTACCGTGGGGAAGGCGTTTTGCAGTACCTCATAGTTTTCACGGCCTAAAACAGTTAAAGCCGATACAGTAGAAGACTCGCCTTCTTTAAATGCCACCATCACGTCTTTATATAGTTCGCATGTATCTGGATGTATACCGTTGCATGAGAGTAAAGTAATGTCTTTTAAGTACTCCAAATCACCTACTAATACGGCCCAGTCAAAGGTACTGCGGTTTTGCTCTATTTCTGCATGAAAATCTGGTGTGATGTTCTGCCTATGTAAAGCTTGTAATGCAGTACCACAACTAACAACAATGCTCTGACCTTGCCATTCTTTTATTGCTTCAATTGAACTATCTAAAGATGGACCATTACCTACAATAAATATTGGTACTTCTTTATCATCATAACTAAGTTTGTCTGCTGGATTTGCCGTTAAAATAGGAGTTTTACGTTTCATGCCTTCTTTTGTATGGGCTATACCGTAATAAGCATGGTCGAAGTACTCGCCCATTGAGATAACCACTTGCAACTGTTCTCTGAGCTGGCTAATAGCCGAGTTTAATGAGGCGTTGTGGTAACTTTGATAGAAATAGGTACTGCTTAAAATATAGGGGCCAATGGAGTAGAACTGGTTTAATAAATCTCTAAATAGGTTCGTGCCATCATCGCCAATATTAAGATAAATACGAGATTCAGATTTTTCTACAGTTTCAAATATTTCCTGCCAGTCAATAGCAAAGAGTGAGCCATAAAAAAAGTCAGGGTTAGGCTCACAAATAAAGAGCTTTTCTACTATGTGCTCATCTAGTAATTTTTCTAGTTGATACCCAGCTCCTAACCCAAACATAATAATAGAGGCGATTTTATCTGGTAATGCGCCCACTTCTTCTTCAGCTTTTTGCAGTAGTTCTTCCGTTTCTTTTACAAATTGATAGTGGATGTAGTGGGCTAACTTTGTTCCTTTATAGCCTAGTACTAAACCGTCTTTATTAGGTTGTTCATTGAAGTTTTCAAAGTTAAGTACACACTCATACTTAGGTGACTCACCATACCAAGAGTGTAAATCTTTAATATGTAATAAATTTACTTCGCCGTTGCTGTTTTCAATTGGAAGCCATTTTTGCGGCCTGTAATTTTTAAACTCATCATAAATATCTGGAAAATATTTCTTCAGAGCATTGAGGTTTTTTAAGAGCCTTTCGTTGCCAGGTTGCAGTAAAGTATGGGTTTTTAGTTCTATGTTAGGTGTCCAACTTGTCACATAGTCTAGGTAATTTTCTTTAGTTTGGATTGAAAAGCCAGTGTCTTCGATATCACCCCAATTACGAGTACTAATATCCAATTCTAGAGAGTCAAATACTTGATGATTATAATGCTTATATAAATGAAAACTCGATATCCCACAGTGCTGCACCAATTCATTTACATCTTTAACTAAGTCTCTACCGTCTTTACCAAGCTGCAGAAATATTGAAGTGCCTTTTTTTTGTATCAAGGAGAATATATTACTCCAGCAAGTATCCATCATTGAGCATTTAAAAAACTGAAACTCTGGTTCGTATATTACGATATTTTTAATATTGTGCTGTTCAAGTAAAGGTTCTAAATGTAGGCCTAGTCCGCAGCCTAAAATTACTAAACATTCTATATCTTTTGGTAATGGCTCCAGAGATTCATGCAACTTTACGCTCGGCAGCGATTCAATGCTGCTTATATCTTCTTCATCAGCATTACTTGTTGCAATTTGTTCGTTGTTATTTAGCCATATTTGCGGTGAATGCTGTTGTTTTTTAACTAACTGCTCTAAAACTTCTTGTTTTGGATGAAATCCGTATAAAGTCCGGCCTTGTCCGTAATCGACTATATTGTGTTCACCATATTTATTAATAAACAGGGAGTAGTTAGCTAAATCGGTAGATTTTATATAATTAATTAGTGAAGGGACATTTCTTTGGAACGCGTTAAGATTCGCATGTTGGGTTTCAAGAATGTGATTGGCTAGCTGATCTTCTAACCGTGCCTGTTTTTGTTCATCTTTTTCAATATGTAAACGAATATTTTTAAGCATTTATGTTGTGAACTCTTATTAAAAAACCAAGCAATAATTTCATTATTCCATTGATACTCTAGTTACCGCAACGAATTATTATACAAAGGTATTGATTTATATCGCTATTTTAGATTACTTTTTAAGCACTAATCTGCTAAAGTTTGGGGACTACAAGTGAGGGTGTCACCATGATTAATTTTAATTCCGAATCCAATTCGTCGTTATTACAGCAAGTACAGAGTAAGCAAGAGTCTATTCTTGAAAAACTATCCTCAGGAAAACGAATAAATAGTGCTGCAGATGGTGCTGCAGCTCAACAAATTATTGACCGCTTAACTTCTGAAGTCGAGGGGGGCAGACAAGCTATTTCTAATGCCTATGATGGTGTGTCGTTAACTCAAGTTGCTGAAGGTGGTCTAGCAGGAATTAACGACGACGTTAACCGTATTAGAGAGTTGTCTGTGCAATCTGGTAATGGTTTATTGACCGATGCTGATAGGCAAGCTATTCAAGCTGAAGTGTCACAGCTTCAAGAAAACATTTCTCAAACTATTGAACAAACAGAGTTTGCGGGTAAACCTTTACTGTCTAACGATGCGTCAATTGAATTTCAAGTGGGTGCTAATGCAGATCAAAAGATTGGCGTTGGTACCCGTGATGTTGTTTCTGGCTTAAATGATATCCTTAATGTGGATTTAAGTTCAGCAGATGGTGTAGAAGATGCGTTAGCTGCAGCTGATGCCGCCACAGAATTTGTAGGAAGTGTTCGCGCCGATTTAGGGGCAACGCAAAGTCAATTTGAAAGTGCCGCTCGTAACCTTACTCAAACTAACGTGAATGTTGCAGCCGCTAGAAGTCGTATTCAAGATACTGATTTTGCTCAAGCAACATCTGAAAATGCGGCTGCCGGTATATTGAGTCAAACCAGTATTGCAGTACAAGACATCGCAAATCAACAGCAAGGGCAAGTACTGTCGTTATTGAATGGTTAGTATGTTTACCTAGCACCCTATAAAGAAGAGTAGCTAAGCTACTCTTTTTTTTGAGGTTTGTTTCATTGAGCTTAGGATTGCTCAATAAAAAAGCATTTTATTAAAATTGCTTGAAATTCAGTTGCTATCCCCTCTCGAATGTTTAGAATCATTTGATAAAGTTAAATAAATACAAGCAGAATTGAGGGTGCATGAGCAATATTTTGATTATTTGTTCTGATGAAGAACAAGCCAATAATCTTACAACTATTCTTACCTTTCTGGGGGAATGCTGCTCTAGTGTTTTATTTTCTTCAGCTATTGAAACTTTAAAAATAAATCCAGATATCGAGTCTGTGTTGGTCGATGGGGCAAGCACTGAATTAGTAAGTGATATAGGTGAAAAGTTTCCTAGTATTCCATTCATCCTGTTAGGTCATTACGATAATTTTAAACCCAAATCAAATATTGTTGGGGTTATCAGTGAGCCAATTACCTATCCGGCTTTGACTCAGATGTTACATCGATGCCAAGAGTATCGACGTCGTCAACCCGCTAGAAAACCAAATTCTCACCAAAAACCCAGGCTCTTTCGAAGTTTGGTTGGGAAAAGCGATCATATACGGAACGTTAGACATCTCATTGAACAAGTTGCGCCAAAAGAAGCCAATGTACTTATCTTAGGGGAATCAGGTACCGGAAAAGAGGTGATCGCCCGTAACGTACACTTCATGTCTAATCGTAAAGAAGGGATTTTTATTCCGGTAAATTGTGGTGCTATTCCTGGTGAGTTGCTTGAAAGTGAGTTATTCGGACATGAAAAAGGGGCGTTTACTGGTGCTATTGGTACACGTAAAGGTCGTTTTGAAATGGCGGAAGGTGGGACGCTCTTTTTAGATGAAATTGGTGATATGCCTTTACAAATGCAAGTGAAATTATTAAGGGTGTTACAAGAGAGGACTTATGAACGGGTAGGTGGAAATAAACCCATTAAGTGCGATGTACGGGTAATTGCAGCCACCCATCGAAATTTAGAAGTCATGATCGAAGATGGCTCTTTTAGAGAAGACTTGTACTATCGATTGAACGTGTTTCCCATTGATAGCCCTGCTTTAAGAGAGCGTAAAGAAGATATCCCGCTATTACTACAAGAGCTAGTGTGTCGCTTACAAGAAGACAATGCTCAGATTAAATTTACAGAAAACGCCTTGAAGTCATTGATGGAACATAAATGGCCTGGAAATGTTCGAGAGCTGTCAAATTTAGTTGAGCGCTTGATGATTTTATATCCTGAGCAACTCATTGATTTAGCTGATCTACCATTTAAATACAAACATTTAGATATTGATCCCTACGAGCCTGAGTACCCAGAAGAGTTGCTTGAGAGAGAAGCAATTAATGCGCTATTTAGAAGTAGTGATGAAGAAGATGAAAGTGAGACTCTCAACGATGCATCATCTAAAGAGTTGCCAGTTGATGGTTTAAATTTGAAAGAGTATATTTCTGATTTAGAAGTTAGTTTAATTTCTCAAGCACTAGATCAACAGGATTGGGTCGTTGCTCGAGCGGCTGAAGCCTTAGGGATGCGTCGTACCACCTTGGTAGAAAAAATGCGCAAATACAATATCAATAAAGCATAACCTCTCAATATGGCTTATTAAATCAATAGGCCGCCATTTCTTTGACAACTATTCTTGATGTGTTTTGATTTAACCTTTTGTTTTAAAAGGTAATTTCTTTTGGCATGACATGTGCTTTGTAATACTCGTAATCATTCTGTCTAAGTTTTGACGTGGGGAATTTATGGGGTCTAACAATAGCTTGCCAAACAATATACTTAATAACGATGTTCTAAGAGCGGATTTATCATTTAATGAGTCCCTTGTAGCTGCTGAAGACTCTGTCGAGCTCGATGCGTTACGTTTGCAGGCTAACCGTTTAGAACATTTGTTACAGGTTATGCCAGCTGGTGTAGTGGTAATTGATGGTAAAGGCGTAGTGAAACAATCTAATCAGCTTGCTAAGTCACTATTAGGTGAGCCACTTGAAGGTCAGTCTTGGCGTGCCATTATTTTACGCTCTTTTAAGCCCCAAGCAGATGATGGCCATGAAGTATCTTTGTTTGATGGGCGTAAAGTTAAGTTATCTATCACACCTTTAGGAAAAGAGCCGGGTCAGCTTATTGTATTAACTGACTTAACAGAAACCCGTCAGTTACAGCAGAGAATTGGGCATCTTCAAAAGTTATCTTCACTGGGGAAAATGGTGGCCTCGCTAGCCCATCAAATACGTACGCCTTTATCTGCAGCCATGTTATATGCTGCCAACTTGTCAAATAATACCTTGAATAAAAGTTCGAGAGACAAGTTCAGTGAAAAATTGCAGTCCAGACTTCGAGACTTAGAAAGCCAAGTAAATGATATGTTGTTGTTTGCCAAAAGTGGTGATGGTCAGGTTGTGAGTAATATATCTATTAATGATTTAATGTCGGAGCTACAACAAGGCTCAGATGCCATGTTACAACGACAAAATGCAAAATTAACCCTACAGCAGTCAGACTCTGATTTGACAATTTTGGGTAATAAAACGGCTTTGTTAGGTGCCCTGCAAAACTTAATTCATAACGCCCTCACAATTCAACCTGAAAACGCAGTGATAAACTTATCTGTAGTCCAGGATAGGGGCCAGCCTAACTGGGTCAGCGTTAGCGTTAAGGATAATGGCCCAGGGATTAAAGATGAAAATATCAATCGTATATTTGAACCCTTCTTTACCACCAAGAGTAACGGTACGGGGTTAGGTTTAGCAGTAGTTAAAAGTGTAGCCCAGTCTCATCAAGGCAAAATTAGTGTTTGCAACTTAGCTGACGGTGGAGCCTGTTTCACGCTTAGGCTACCCATACATAATTCCAATAGTTTAACAGAAACCACGGTTCAATCCGCGAAATACAATCAGTCGCAACCACACTATGCCGATGCGGCGGGGAGTTTATAAATGAGTCAAGCAAAAGTATTAATTGTTGAGGATGATGCTGGCTTACGTGAAGCGCTAGTCGACACCTTATTACTCGGTGGATATCAAGTCATTGAAGCAGAAAGTGGTGAACGAGCTTTAATCATACTATCTGAACAGTCTGTAGACTTAGTTGTCAGTGATATTCAAATGTCTGGTATGAGTGGTTTGTCTTTGTTGAAGAATATAAAAAACAAACACCCGAATCTTCCCATTTTATTAATGACGGCATTTGCCACTATAAATGATGCGGTACAAGCAATGCGAGATGGGGCAACAGATTATCTGTCAAAGCCTTTTGCACCTGAAGTCTTACTTAACTTAGTAGGCCGTTATGCTCCTGCCCATAAGGTTGAATCAAGAACACCAGTAGTTGATGATCCAAGTAGTCTGCAATTATTAGCATTGGCTAAAAAAGTTGCGGTATCAGAAGCCACAGTTATGGTGCTTGGTCCTAGTGGCTCTGGTAAAGAAGTCCTAGCGCGATACATTCACGACCAATCTAATCGCAGTGCAAAGACATTCGTAGCAATAAATTGTGCTGCTATACCTGAAAATATGCTTGAAGCTACTTTATTCGGTTACGAGAAAGGAGCGTTTACTGGGGCGTTACAAGCTTGCCCAGGTAAATTTGAGCAAGCCCAAGGTGGCACTATCTTATTGGATGAAATCAGTGAGATGGATCTTAGCTTACAGGCTAAGCTATTGCGGGTATTACAAGAAAAAGAGGTTGAGAGATTGGGGAGTCGTAAAACGATTTCTCTGGATGTTAGGGTGATTGCTACTAGTAATCGTAATCTAAAACAAACAGTTGATGCTGGTGAATTCAGAGAGGATCTTTATTACCGCCTTAATGTGTTCCCATTAACTTGGCTACCCCTTGATAAACGAGCGGGAGATATTGTGCCATTGGCAGAGCATTTAATTGAGCGTCATTGTCAAAAGTTGGGTAATGCTATACCTAAATTAACAGCCGCTGGTCGCAGCAAATTGTTGCAACACAATTGGCCTGGCAATGTTCGTGAGCTGGAAAACGTGATCCAACGTGCATTAATTTTATCCGATGGCACTCAGATTGATGCGATTGATTTAATGATTGAACAAGACTTGGCTGTTGGTGCTAGAGCACTTGATATTGAACCTGTTGAAGACGATAACAGTAAGCTTGGTTCAGAGTTGCGACAACAGGAGCACCAGATTATTTTGGATACCTTGCAAAGCTGCAAAGGTCGCCGTAAAGATGTAGCGGAACGTCTTGGGATAAGTCCAAGAACTTTACGTTATAAGCTTGCAAAAATGCGAGAAGTGGGCATTGACCTACCGGCATAAAAGCTCAGTTTTTGCTCTATGATTAGATTGTTTTTTAGCCACCTGAACCGGTGGCTTTTTTATGCCTATTAGATAGTTCTGAATGTCAAGAATATGACACTGTTTTTATTTATGATTTTTGACTGTAACTCATTGTATTTTATGGGAAATTTATTTTAATTTGTTTTGTTTCTATTTGGCATCCGGCTTGCTATTGATACATGTACAGTGTTTCAAAATTAAAAAACGTCAATAGGTAGTGGGAGCAAGGTCATGGACATTAAAGCACAGTCAATCTATCAAGAACTGCAAGGCATGGCCGAGCAGACGAAAATGGGGCTGGGTGAATCTGGCGGGATTGCTACTAACCCTTCGTCGCAAAATTTTGCTGAACTGCTGAGTCAAGCTGTCGGTACAGTAAACGATATGCAGTTAGAGTCCAAAGATAAGGCGATGGCGTTTGAAATGGGCGATAAAAATCTTAGTTTAGCCGATGTAATGGTCGCTAAAGAAAAGGCTGGGATTGCGTTTGAGGCTACTATTCAAGTAAGAAATAAAGTACTTGATGCCTACAAGCAAATTATGAATATGCCAGTTTAGGAGTTAGGTTTTGGCTGAAGCTGCGGGTACAGAATTAGCAATGAGTGATATGAGTACAGACTTGTACCCAAGTGACTCAGGTGCGGAGCAAAAATCAGGGTTTATGGATTCAGTTGGCAATGCCGATATGATGCGCCAAATAACTTTGATTGTGGCATTAGTGATATGTGTAGCTATTGCTGTGTTTATTTTTCTTTGGGCGCAAGAACCAGACTATCGTCCATTAGCCAAAATGGAGACCCAAGAGTTAATTGAAACGTTAGATTATTTAGATCAAGCTCAAATCGATTATCGCCTAGAGGGCAACGTTATATACGTTAGTAGTGAGCAGTATCAAAGTATAAAAATTGGCATGACTAGACAAGGAATTTCACAAGGAGAGTCAGCTGGCAGCGATATTATTATGCAAGACATGGGGTTTGGTGTGAGCCAACGTGTTGAAAAAGAGCGTTTAAAACATGCCAGAGAGAAACAAATTGGTAGCACCATTGAAGAAATAAATTCTATCGCACGAGCAAAAGTTTTACTCGCTTTACCTAAAGAAAATGTGTTTGCTCGCCGTGAGAAAAAAGCCAGTGCAACAGTCGTGGTGACTAGCAAACGTGGGGCTATGATCACCTCTGGTGAAGTCAACTCTATAATTGATATTGTTGCATCTTCTGTGCAGGGGTTAGAACCAGAACGGGTGACTGTAAGTAATAGTAATGGACGCCTGTTAAACTCAGGGTCACAAGACGCAGACTCGGCACGCTCTCGTAAAGAGTATGAGTTGGAGAAAAAGCGTGAGTCAGAGTATCTAGAAAAAATTGATTCAATTCTTATTCCTGTCTTAGGGATAGGTAACTATACAGCGCAAGCTGATGTCACCATGGATTTTACTTCAGTAGAACATACTCAACGTAGTTACAATCCTGATTTGCCTGCCATTAGAAGTGAAATGACAGTTGAAGATAATAGCATTGGAGGAGTTATTGCGGGCATACCTGGCGCGTTAACAAATCAACCTCCTTTGGACGCGAATATTCCTGAACGAGCTAGTGGCAGTTCAACGCAACAAACAACACCAGGCAGAAACCACAGAGAAGAAACCCGTAATTACGAGTTAGACACCACAGTTAGCCACACAAAGCAGCAAGTTGGGGTGATACGTCGTTTGAGTGTTTCGGTAGCCTTAGATTACATAACCAATACTGCAGCAGATGGCACCGAGAGCAGTGCCCCCAGACCACAAGCTGAGCTATTAGATATTCGTCGTTTGTTACAAGGTGGAATCGGCTTTGATGTGACTCGAGGAGACTCTCTAGAAGTTGTTAGTATTCCATTTAGTCGTGATGCAGACTATGAAGCCATTGACTTACCGTTTTGGGAAGACCCTGTTTTTATCCCTATGCTTAAGTTAGGTGGGGGCATCTTTATTATTGCCTTACTGATTTTGTTTGTAGTTAGGCCTATGGTCAGTAAACTCATTCACCCAGAAGAGTTGAAGAGTAATGACTTAGACGCTGATGAAGGATTAGATTTAGGTGACGAAAGTATTAACCTCTTGGCGGAAGAGTTTGATGAATCTCAGGTAGGCTTTGCTGCAGATGGCACCTTTATGCTACCTGATTTACATAAAGATGAAGATGTATTAAAAGCAGTAAGAGCCTTGGTTGCAAATGAGCCAGAGTTATCTTCACAAGTTGTTAAAAACTGGATGATGCTTGATGATTAATCTAGGATTTAACAAAAAGAGTATTGAGGACTAGGTTGTGGATGAAGATAATGTAGAAGACACCGGATATGACGTCGGGAAATTAGAAGGTGTCGATAAAGCTGCCATATTATTACTGAGCCTGTCAGAAGAAGATGCGGCACAAATTCTTAAGCATCTTGAGCCAAAAGAAGTCCAAAAACTAGGGCAGGCTATGGCTTCGATTGAGGATATGACCCAACCTAAAATCACGGCCGTGCATAAAAGTTTTATCGAAGAAATCCAAAACTACAGTACCATTGGATTCCAAAGTACTGATTTTGTTAAGCGAGCACTAACTTCGGCATTAGGTGAAGATAAGGCCGCTAACTTAATCGACCAAATATTAATGGGATCAGGTGCTAAAGGTCTAGATTCGTTGAAATGGATGGACTCGAAGCAAGTTGCCAGTATTATTCGCAACGAGCATCCGCAAATACAAACTATAGTTATGTCTTATTTAGATGCTGAGCAATCAGCGGAAATTTTGAGTCAGTTCCCTGAGAAAGTGCGGCTAGACCTAATGATGAGGGTGGCTAACCTAGAAGAAGTTCAACCTGCTGCATTACAAGAATTGAATGAAATTATGGAGAAACAGTTTGCCGGTCAAGCTGGAACTCAAGCTGCGAAAATGGGTGGGCTTAAATCTGCAGCCGATATTATGAACTATCTAGATACCAATATCGAAGGTCAGTTAATGGATGCTATTCGTGAGCAAGATGAAGAAATGAGTCAGCAAATTCAAGATCTTATGTTCGTATTTGATAATCTTGCCGAAGTCGACGATAGAGCTATTCAAGCCATACTCCGTGAAGTACAACAAGAAGCATTACTTAAAGCCATTAAAGGTGCTGAAGACGAACTTAAAAATAAAATCACTAAGAACATGTCCAAACGTGCAGCTGAAATGTTAATCGATGATTTAGAAGCCATGGGCCCAGTACGTATTAGTGAGGTCGAAACGGCACAAAAAGAAATTCTATCTGTCGCTAGACGCTTAGCTGATTCTGGTGAAATCATGTTAGGTGGTGGTGGTGGTGATGAATTCTTATAAGTATCTGACGAGTTTGAAAAGGTAGTTTTATGACTGATGAAGAGTTGGAAGAAGAGTTTAAAACATGGGATCTACCCTATGTAGAACAGAAAACTTCAAAGGTTGATTTAGATAAAACTAACGCCTTAAACCGAAAGTCTAATTGGAAATACGAACCTCCAGAGCCAGAAATTGAAATTCTACCTCCCACAGCTGAAGAGATTGAAGCGATTAGAGCTGCAGCTCACGCTGAAGGGTTTGCTGAAGGGCAGAAAAAAGGTGAAGACGAGGGCTTTCAACAAGGTTTAGAAAACGGTCAAAAAGAAGGTTATGCAAAAGGGTTAGAGCAAGGAAATCAAGAAGGCTTAGCTAGCGGTGAAGAGCAAACTCAGCAGAATCTTGCATTATGGGAGAGCTTAATTGAAAGTCTTCAAAACCCTGTTACTAAAGTAGAAAAACAGCTCGAACAAGAGCTAGTCCTGTTAGCGGTGAGTTTAGCTAGAGGGGTAATACGTAGTGAAGTGAAGACTAATCATGACCTTATATTTCAAGCCTTAAGTGAAGGCCTAAAAGTATTACCTATTCAAGAGAAACATTATCAGATTCGTTTGCACCCAGATGATATTGAGCGAGTAAATAACCACTTTTCAGAGGAAGAAATCACTAAACATCGATGGGATTTGGTTGCCGCTCCTGAATTATCTGCTGGTGGGTGTGAAATTGTAACGGATGCTAATGCGGTCGATATATCGGTTGAACGACGAGTGCGAGATGTTATAGATAAGTTTTTACTTGAGCAGGGCTTAAGTCACTTGGCTAATGCTAGTGACGAGTAAAACCTCTATGTTAGAGCGTATCAAAAAGTTAAAACACCAAATTCCCCATGCGCCTATAGTTGCCAGTGGCAAGTTGGTAAGAGGTATTGGGCTAACTCTTGAAGCCGTGGGGTGCCAAATGCCTGTCGGCAGTCAATGTTTAATTCAAACCATAGAAGGCGAAATAGAAGCTGAAGTGGTTGGCTTTGCTGAAAACATAACTTATCTAATGCCCACAGAAGCTGTAAAAGGCATAGTTCCGGGCTCAAGAGTATTACCTCTCAATAGAGAGCAAGGTTTAGCTGTGGGAATGGAGTTATTAGGCCGTGTGGTGGATGGTAATGGCCAACCACTTGATGGGCTTGGGCCAATTAATGCTGAAACACGGGTACCCTTGACTAAACCCCCTATGAATCCACTATTACGCAAACCAATTACACAGCCTTTAGATGTTGGAGTGAGAGCCATTAATTCTGTTATAACAGTTGGATCTGGACAACGTATGGGGTTGTTTGCTGGCAGTGGTGTAGGTAAAAGTGTGTTGATGGGCATGATGACGCGAGGAACCACCGCTGACGTAGTGGTAGTGGGATTAGTGGGTGAAAGGGGCCGTGAGGTTAAAGAGTTTATTCAAGATATATTAGGTGAAGAGGAGCGAAAAAAATCTGTTGTGGTAGCCGCGCCTGCGGACACATCACCATTAATGAGGCTCAAAGGATGTGAAACAGCTATTACTATTGCCGAATATTTTCGAGACAAAGGCCTAAATGTTTTATTGTTAGTTGATTCATTGACCCGTTACGCTATGGCTCAAAGAGAAATCGCCTTAGCTGTGGGTGAGCCGCCAGCTACCAAAGGGTATCCACCTTCTGTGTTTGCCAAGTTACCTGCATTAGTGGAAAGAGCGGGCAATGGCTCAGAGACACAAGGCTCTATTACTGCGTTTTATACCGTACTAACTGAAGGAGATGATTTACAAGATCCCATAGCGGACGCAGCGCGGGCTATTTTAGATGGGCATATAGTGTTGTCGCGAGACTTAGCTGACTCGGGACACTATCCCGCCATTGATATAGAAGCTTCAATCAGTCGGGTTATGCCAATGGTTGTGTCCGAGGAGCACGTATTAAGAGCTAGACGAATCCGTCAAGTTTACGCCACTTATCAAAGAAACCGAGATTTAATCAGTATAGGCGCTTATTCAAAGGGAACAGATCCTCGAATTGACTTATCCATAAATGCAGAGCCTGCAATTAATGCCTTTTTACAGCAAGGTATGTCGCAAGTTTTAGATTTTGAGCACAGTACAGCCGATATGACCACATTGAGTAGTGGCTTGGGAACAGGATGAGTAGTACTAGATTGATAAATGAGACTTTATTTTAATGGCTAACTCTCAACTAGATATCGTAGCTGAATGGGAGCGACAAAAAGAGCAAAAGATGGTTGAAGATTTTCGCCAGGCGCAGCAGTTTGCCCAGAATAGTAAACAAAAGTTATCAGGCTTAGAAAATTATCGCTTAGATTATTTAAGACAAGTTCAACAAAAGGCTAAACAAGGCATAGGTAGTTTAACTTTTGGGCAGCATCACCAGTTTATAGGTAAGTTAGATAAGGCATGTGAAATGCAAGTTCAAGCTTTAAATAAAGCCCTTGTTGTCGCTGACCAAAGACGTGCTCAATGGTTACAACAACAACGTAAGCGTAAAGCGGTCGAAATGCTTTTAAACAAGCAACAAATTGCAAAACAAAAACGAGAAGACAGACAAGAGCAAATGATGCTTGATGAAATGTCTCTACAAAAATACCTCCGCAAGTAATCAAGCTCGTAATTAGTGCATTGTAATAAATTGGAATACTCCTTGCTCTGTCTAGGTTGAGCACTAATTTATTTTTACTCATAAGACATTTAAGAGTTACAGTTTTAAATCCGATAATTACTGTAACCTACTGAAAAATATCAGTTAAATGACTGTGGGGTGACCCAGTACTATGAGGTTAAGGACTTTACAATGATGCAACAAGTTGCCACAGCTAAATCAGAACTTGCCGCTTTTGCCATAAGCGCTGAAACGAGCGGCCAACAAAAGTCAGCGATGAAAGAACAGTTTGGCTTATTGCTAAAAGATCAACAAAATAGCCTAAACAAGCATGAGAAGGCTGTTAGTTCTGTTAAAGACACTACAACAAAAGGTTCAACTTCAGGTACAGAAAAGTCCACTGACATTAGTATGTCAAAACACAATGAAGAGACATCAAGTCGTGATACTCAGGTAAAAGATGCGGCGGTGAGCCTAGCCAAAGATAAGTACGATAAAGACAAAGTTGCATTAGACGATAAGTCTTCAAAGTCGCAACCGAAAATTGAGGGCCATGATGATGTTAAGGTTAAATCTTCAGAAAAAGGCGAACATGATGTTATCCCTAGAGATGCACATATTGATGCTTCTAAATCGACTAGTACCTCTGACATTATCTTGGAAAGTGACCTAGATATTGAGTTAGAAAATATAGACCTGCAACAGTGGGTTAATTTAGTCGATAACCTGCAAGGCATGAATAATGGCAAAGCTGATACAAAAGAGTTAACAACTAAGTTGTCAGGAGAAGAGCTAGTATTATCTGACTTATTAATGAACAAGCCTGCTAATGGCTCAGATATCAGTTTTGATGAGGTAGAAAAGAGCCTAGAGACACTAAATCTTTCTAATGTAGAGTCTGACGATACGAGCCAGGTGCAAGTTAGTCAGCTTTTAGCAGAAACAATAATGGGGCAATTAGATAACGCGCCCAATAAAGATGAGTTTAGTAAAATAGTATCTGGCATTCTCGATTCCTTAAGTGATGAAGAGCTAATTGATGTCACTGCGGATAATCTAAAAGCAAGCTTGGACATACTAACCGTTTCAAATCCAGATGCTCTAGCTGATCTGGACCTCCCTGATTTAATTAAGGATGTCAATAAATCTCTATTACTTGAGTTGTTGCAAGATAGCGGGGAACCTAACCTCGATGAGCCATCAATCATGGCTGAAGTAGATAACGCAGAACTGCTAGTTTCGGCATCTGAACAAGCCATTGCTTCCGACTTAACCGGCAATATAATCGCCGATGAAGAAATTGAGTCTTCTGAAATAGGCCAAATAGTGACGGCTACTGGTCTTGATAACGAGTTGGCAGAAGAAGTTAGTGATGCTGCACCTGAAGTGGTGAGCATAGTAAATAGCATAATTTCACCAAACGAAAATAAACACTCTGAAGTGAAAGCGTTACTTGATTTACCTGATACTAAATTAAATAAAGTCCTAGAGAATATTAGCAGTCGTGTAATAGAGCCGGAAAAGGTAAGTGATGCCACGTTATCGGAACAAAACCAGTTAGCAGCACAACGCTCAGTGACGACTTTGATTGGGGATCTTGGCCCTGCAAGTGAATTAGCATCTAAGGAGTTTGTTGCTGCATTAAAAACAGGGTTACAAGAATTTAAAAGCCAACTCGCACAGGGGCGTGAGCCCGGCATAGATTTAAAAGCATTGATTGCTGAAGCTGCTACTAAAGTCTCTGACCAGAGTGTGGTGAACAAAACTGCATTGAGCTCTGATATGACAGTTAACAGCGTGTCCCAAGTCATAGATTTTGCTAGCACCCTTAGTCAAGCTTTAGAGCATAATCAAAACCAATCTTATAATAATCACGCTAGAGACGTTGCACAAATTCAAGGTGAGCAAAGCAAACAAGTGCAACTAAATCAGCTAGAAACTAAGTATGATAAAGCGATTAATATTACCAAGCCTGAAGGCCATCAACAGTTAGCCGAAAAGGTTCGCTGGATGGTCAATACTAAGAATTTAGTAGCAGATATTCGTCTCGATCCCGCAGAACTAGGCTCAGTACATGTTAAAGTCGCAATGTCAGGAGATTCTGCAACCGTCAATTTCGTGGTGCAGTCTCACCATGCACGGGACGCCATGGATTCAGCAACGCCACGATTACGAGAAATGTTGGCTGATAAAGGTATAGAATTAGGGCAATCATCAGTACGCCAAGAGAATAATGGTCAACAACAAGAGCAAGGTGAGTTCGCCGGAAATGGTGGCGGTTCTGAGCAAGGTATAGAAGAACTTGAAGTGCCCGAGACTATGTTATCTCAACAAAATGTTGTGAATGGTGCTTTGGGTGGAATAGATTATTTTGTGTAATCGGATACTAAAACTGTAAAGCACGTTGCCAAATTTTATTTGAACATGATAATAGGCAGAACGGTGTTTAATTTGAGAGAGCAGAATGGCTGAAGAAGAGTTACAGATGGAAGAGGGGGGCAAAAAAAGCAAGCTGATGATCATTATCATAGCTGTGGTTGTCCTGATAATTGGTGGTGGCGCCGCTTATTATTTTTTAATGGGTTCTGAAGAGCCTGCGCCTGTAGTTGAAGAAGGAACAGCGGTAGCAGGTTCGGAAGGTACTGATAACGCAGCGGCTGCCAGTACATCATTGGTTAAAACGGGTACGGCTTTATATGTGGCAATGCCAAGGCCTTTTACCTTTAATGCCCCTGGTGCAACTCGGGATAGATATGTAGAAATTAAGGTGCAGTTGATGATGCGTGGCTCTGATAACGAAGAGCAAGTAAAAATGCATATCCCCTTAATTGAAGGCACACTATTAACATCTTTCAGTACTGCTAATGCAGATGATTTAGCTACAGAGGCCGGTAAAACTGCTATTCGAGCTAATGCCTTAAAAGAAGTACAAAGAATTATGGCTGATTTAACTGGTAACCAAGTTGTGGAAGAAGTTTTGTTTACTGGGTTCGTAATGCAGTAAATGGCATTGATTAAATGAGAGAGTAAGATTGAGCGATTTATTATCCCAAGACGAGATTGACGCGCTACTTCACGGAGTAGATGACGTTGAAGAAGAGGACGTTTCCGAAAGTGTATCCGAAGGGTCTGCAATGGAGTATGACTTTTCCTCGCAAGATCGTATCGTCCGAGGCCGTATGCCAACACTAGAGATCGTCAATGAACGGTTTGCTAGACACATGCGGGTGAGTCTTTTTAATATGATGCGCCGTTCAGCTGAAGTATCGATTAATGGTATTCAGATGACTAAGTTTGGAGAATATATCCATACTTTATTTGTGCCGACAAGTTTAAACATGGTTAGATTTCGCCCATTAAAAGGGACTGGCTTAATCACTATGGAAGCTAGGCTAGTGTTTATTTTAGTTGATAACTTTTTTGGCGGTGATGGACGTTATCATGCCAAGATAGAAGGTCGAGAGTTTACGCCTACCGAACGGCGAATCATTCAAATGTTGCTTAAGTTAATATTTGAAGATTATAAAGAAGCATGGGCACCAGTAATGGATGTGTCCTTTGAATATCTCGATTCCGAAGTTAACCCAGCTATGGCCAACATTGTTAGCCCAACAGAGGTAGTGGTAATAAGTTCTTTCCATATTGAACTCGATGGTGGTGGAGGCGATTTTCATGTGTCATTGCCATATTCAATGTTAGAGCCTATTCGAGAGTTATTAGACGCTGGTGTTCAAAGTGACAAAGAAGATACAGATTTAAGGTGGAGCAAAGCGTTACGTGATGAAATCATGGATGTAAAAGTTGAACTGTCAACGCACATGATGGATATCGATATGACGTTAGAAGAGGTAATGGATTTTGAAGCGGGTCTTATTATTCCCATCGAAATGCCAGAGCATATTACCGTTATGATCGAAAAATTACCGACATTTAGGGCAAAAATGGGACAATCTAGAGAAAGTCTTGCCCTTAAAATAATAGAAAAAATCCCGCGACCGACTTCAGTTAAGTCTGAGTTGCAATTGTTAACAAAAGGTGGACGTCGCATCGATAACGACGCCGAACTGCAAACCCTCGAAGATGATTGGTAAGTCAGTGTCATTGAATCGAGTATGGAGTAGAAAATGAGTGAAGAAGATGGTTTAGATGACTGGGCTGCGGCTATGGCTGAGCAAGCAGATGAAGAGGCAAAAGATGAAGAAGCTAAAGACGATTTTGGTTTAGCCGCTGAAGTCGCTGAGCTTGATGAGTTTGATGAAGACAGAGAAATTACGACTCAGGAAAAACGTAAACTCGATACCATATTGGATATACCTGTCACTATCTCCATGGAAGTGGGCAGAAGTAATATTAGTATTCGAAATTTGTTACAGCTGAACCAAGGTTCTGTTGTTGAATTAGACCGAGTTGCTGGTGAACCATTAGATGTTTTGGTTAATGGCACGTTGATTGCTCATGGAGAAGTAGTAGTGGTCAACGACAAATTTGGTATTCGCTTAACAGATGTTATTAGTCAATTGGAAAGAATCAAAAAACTTAGGTAATAAAAATCCATATAAAACATGGGCTTGGCGCATGCTTGGTCCATTTTTATTGTTCTCTAATCGAGCGTTTTCAGCAGCTCAAGACCTTACAAATCCCACATCTATACTGTCAATTTTCCTCTCTTTATTGCTTGTTGTAGGCGTGGTTTTTGTGGTTGCCTTTCTAATGCGACGGTTTAACGTCACTCAGTCTGGCTCATCAAACTTAAAAGTAGTTGCATCAATGATGGCCGGCACAAGAGAAAGAGTGATGGTGATTGAAGTGGGCAATGAGCAACATTTAGTAGGGGTAACCGCCCACAACATTAATCATCTAGCTAAATTAAGTCAGCCTTTACTTGATGATTCAGCAACGAGTAACGATAAGTTTAAGGGCAAGTTAGCCATGTTCATGGCTGGAAAGCTCAATCCTGCGATAGCTGATAGCCAACAAGCCATAACAACTGAGCCAAGCACACCTAAGCAAGGAGACATGCCATGAATAAAAATTGGTTAAGGATTTTGCTGGTTTTGGTGCTGGGCGCTTTTAGTTTTTCTGTCTACAGTGCTCCAGGTATTCCGGCGTTAACGCTTACTGATAACCCTGATGGGACTCAAGATTACACCATGACCTTGCAAGTTGTGGCTATCATGACCGCTCTGAGTTTATTACCAGCCTTTGTGATGATGATGACGTCTTTCACGCGAATTATTATCGTCTTGTCTATTTTACGGCAAGCTATAGGTTTGCAGCAGTCTCCTTCAAATCAGATATTAATCGGCGTTAGCTTATTCTTATCTATGTTCATCATGGCTCCGGTTTTTGAGAAAATAAATGAAACCGCTCTTCAGCCCTACCTAAATGAAGAGATTACGTCTATCCAAGCTTATGAAATCGGTAAACAGCCATTAAGGGCCTTTATGTTGGCACAGACTCGGGTTAAAGATTTAGAAACTTTTGTGCAAATAGGCGGTATGGATGGTCAGTTTCAAGACCCCGCAGATGTCCCTATGAATGTACTTATCCCCGCTTTTGTGACCAGTGAGCTAAAAACCGCTTTTCAAATTGGCTTTATGTTGTTTATACCCTTCTTGATTTTGGATTTGGTGGTGGCGTCTATTTTAATGGCCATGGGTATGATGATGTTGTCTCCTATGATTGTATCTCTGCCATTTAAGCTAATGTTATTTGTGCTAGTAGATGGTTGGAATCTTATATTTGGAACGTTAGCTAATAGCTTTGGAATGGGGTAACCAATGTCAATCCTTGTAAGCATAGTGGAGTATTTTGATGAGTCCTGAGGTATTCGTAGAGATTTTAAAAGAAGCACTCCAAATGGTGATTTTGTTAGTGTCGGTTATTATTTTACCTAGCTTATTTGTAGGTTTAATTGTGGCTGTATTTCAAGCTGCCACATCAATCAATGAGCAAACAATGAGTTTTTTGCCTAGGTTAATTGTGACCTTGTTAGCCTTAAGTTGGGGGGGGCATTGGCTTGTGCAGAAGTTGATGGACTTCACTTTTACTATGGTTGAACGTATACCTGAAGTGGTTGGTTAATCGTAATGAGTATACAAGGTAGTATTTAAATCGTGGAATTTGCTACTTCTACTATCACCCAATATTTGGCAGATTTACTGCTACCGTTTATGCGGATATCCGGTATGTTTGCGTCTATGATTGGTTTGAGTGCCAATAGCGTACCTCCCACCACAAGAGCTTTATTGACGCTATTTCTTACCTTAATCATCATGCCTGTTATTCCTCCTGTACCTGTTGTGGAAGTATTTTCGGTGGGGACTTTTGTATTAGTGATTCAGCAACTGATAATTGGTATTGCCTTAGGGTTCTTATCGAACATGGTATTGAATACCTTTGTTTTAGCCGGGCAAATTGTGGCTCTGCAAACCGGCTTAGGTTTTGCTTCCATTGTCGACCCTGTTAATGGCATTAATGTACCAGCTGTTGGGCAATTCTACTTAATACTAGCGACATTACTATTTTGGTCTATGGATGGGCACTTAGCTATGATTAAAATGGTCGTGATGAGTTTCGAGGCTTTTCCGATTGGGGAGTCGTGGTTCGCACCTGAGCAGTTTAAAGAGATCGCCCATTGGGCCGGTTGGATGTTTGTTTCCGCACTGACCTTGTCTTTAGCGCCTATTGTTTCGCTACTCATTGTTAATTTAGCTTTTGGGGTAATGACGAAAGCTGCCCCGCAGTTAAACATTTTTAGTATTGGTTTCTCGATTGCACAGATTATGGGCCTATTCATTATGTGGTTAACGCTAGGGAACTTGACACACCACTTTGAGTTATTGTGGAACCGTGCACAAACTACTATGTGTCAATTGGTTTTGGTCTGTTCTTAAAGGAGGGAAGCTATGGCTGATGCAAATGAAAAAACAGAAGAACCCACCTCCAAAAAAATTGAGGACTCCCGAAAAAAAGGACAAGTTGCAAGATCTAAAGAATTATCAACCACTCTAGTATTAGTGGCCAGTGCCATCGCTTTTTTGATGATAGGAGCGCAAATTGCCAGTGCTGTTTTTGAAGTCACCCGCCGAACTTTTACATTATCTAGAGATGAGACTTATGATTTTAAACACATGTTTCAGGTCTGGGGATTTGCGATAGAGACCATAAGTTTTCCGGTTTTGTTTTATATGCTGATTGTCATCGTAGCAGGTATCTATGGGAATATAGCCTTAGGCGGGTATAACTTTACATGGCAGGGAGCCTCTCCCAAAGCGAGTAAAATTAGTCCTATTGCTGGGATAAAGCGTATGTTTGGCATGAACAGTATTGTTGAATTATTTAAAGCGATTGCAAAATTTTTGGTAGTGGCCACAACGGCTTATATATCGCTTATTATTTTTCAAGATGAAGCGTTACATTTAGATTTAGAGCTTTATCCCCAAAATATATTTCATGCGCTTGATCTTATTGCTTGGGCTTTTTTACTTATGTGTTGTGCACTGATACCCATTGCAGTTTTCGATGTACCTTATCAAAGTTTTAAACATAACAAAGAAATGAAAATGTCGTTACAGGAAGTTAAAGACGAACGGAAAAACTCTGACGGTGATCCACAAGTAAAAAATCGTATTCGTAAATTACAATACCAGGCTGCGGCGAATCGTATGATGCAAGAAGTACCCAATGCTGATGTGGTAGTGACAAACCCAACTCATTTCTCTGTTGCTCTGAAATATGATCAATTGGGTACAAGAGCCCCAACACTTGTAGCGAAAGGTGTTGATGAAATGGCCATGCATATACGTAAAATTGCTAAAGCTCATGATGTACCTATTGTGGCGTCCCCTATGTTAGCTAGGGCTATTTACTATTCAACAGAGGCTGACCACGAAATTCCTGAAAAATTATTTATGGCGGTTGCTCAAGTACTGGCTTATGTATATCAGTTGAAAGCCTATAAACAAGGTAAAGGCAAACGTCCTAATCCGCTCAAGTCTAATCTACCTATTCCACCAGAATTACGAAGATAAACTAAAATTTAGGGTATATTCGAATTTTGGCGCACTAGTTGCTTTTGTGTAAATAACTCATAGTTAACAAGTAGAAGCGTCAATATTTCGTTTATGGAACTCACTCCTTACCTAAATAGATTTAACAAAAATAATCTTAAAACCGCGGCTTCAGGTTTGGGCGCGCCAATTGTATTATTGGCTATTATGGGGATGGTTATTTTACCCATGCCTGCGTTCTTATTAGATATTCTGTTCAGCTTCAATATTGCACTTTCTTTGGTTGTTATTTTGGTTTCAGTGTTTACTAAGAAGCCCGTTGATTTTGGGATTTTTCCCTTAGTGTTGTTAATCGCCACCGTTTTACGCTTAGCATTAAATGTTGCCTCTACGCGAATAGTATTGCTTGAAGGGCACGAAGGTGGAGACGCAGCAGGTAAAGTTATTCAGGCGTTTGGTGAAGTCGTCATAGGCGGAAATTATGCGGTTGGTATAGTGGTATTTGCTATCTTGCTAATCATTAATTTTAAAGTAGTCACTGCAGGTGCTGGCCGTATATCAGAAGTGAGTGCTCGATTTACCTTAGATGCTATGCCTGGTAAGCAAATGGCTATAGATGCTGATTTGAATGCTGGTTTTATTGATTCAGATGAAGCTAGAAAGCGCCGCATTGAAATCACTAGTGAAGCTGACTTTTATGGCTCTATGGATGGTGCGTCGAAGTTTGTAAAAGGTGATGCTGTAGCTGGCTTATTTATTATGTTGATCAATATAGTCGGTGGACTCTTTATTGGGATGATCCAACATGACTTAAGTTTTGGGCAGGCAATTGAAATATATACTTTATTAACAATTGGGGATGGCCTAGTTGCTCAAATTCCTTCACTACTTCTCTCTGTTGCAACCGCTATTATAGTCACTCGAGAAAATGACTCACAGGAAATGGGGTCAGAATTAAGTAAACAACTTGGAAACCAACAGGCTCTGTATATTACATCTGGTGTTTTATTTGTGATGGGAATAGTTCCAGGCATGCCGCATGTAGCTTTTTTAGGGTTTAGCGCTGTTGTTGGTGGATACGCCTATTATAACTATTGGCGAGCACAAAAAATTGCAAATGAGCCTAAGACTGTTAGTAACTTACCAGAGCAAAATCAGCAACCCGCTGAAGTAAAAGAATTGGGATGGGATGATGTTCAACATGTTGATACCATTGGTCTAGAGGTCGGTTACCGTTTAATCCCGTTAGTTGATAAAGCCCAAGGTGGGGAGTTATTAAACCGTATTAAAGGGGTACGGAAGAAATTATCTCAAGAGTTGGGTTTTTTAATCCCACCAGTACATATCCGTGACAACTTAGATTTAAGTCCAAATAATTACACCATAGCAATGTTGGGTGTGACGGTAGGTGAAGCCGAAATAAGTCATGATGACGAACTTGCTATTAATCCGGGACAGGTTTTTGGAAAGCTTGAAGGTAAAGTAACAAAAGATCCCGCTTTTGGGTTAGACGCTGTATGGATTAGAGCAAACCAAAGGGAGCATGCGCAAACCCTTGGTTATACAGTAGTGGATGCCGCAACTGTAGTGGCAACGCACCTGAGTCAGTTATTAACTAATAATGCATATCAATTGTTAGGGCATGAAGAAGTACAGCAATTGTTAGATATGTTAGCTAAAAATAGCCCTAAATTAGTGGAGGGCTTAGTACCCGATATCTTACCCCTTAGTACAGTGGTTAAAGTTCTACAAACTATGTTGTATGAGGGTGTACCTATTAGAGATATGCGCAGTATAGTGCAAACCTTGTGTGAATTTGGACCCAAAAGCCAAGATCCTGATGTACTAGTGTCAGCAGTCCGAATTGCTCTTAAGAGATTGATTGTTCAAGAAATAAATGGCGGCACAATGGAAATCCCAGTGATCACTCTAGCGCCTGAGTTGGAACAGATGTTGCACCAGTCGTTGCAAGCTGGAGGTGCTGATGGGGCTGGTATTGAACCAGGCCTAGCAGAAAAACTTCAAAGCTCATTGAATGAAGCTTCACAGCAACAAGAATTAGCTGGTGAACCTGCGGTTTTACTGACTTCAGGTATGCTCAGACCTGTGCTGTCTAAGTTTTTGAAACATTCGGTGAGTGGATTACACGTTTTGTCCTATCAGGAAATTCCTGATGACAAACAAATTAAAATTGTAAGTGCAGTAGGTCAATAATCTGACGGTTAAATATCGGATTAACGAGCTAAAGGGGGAAATGTGAAGATTAGACGATTTTATGGCAAAGACATGCGAGAAGCACTTAAACAAGTTAAAGATGAGTTAGGTGGCGATGCGGTAATCATGTCAAACAAAAAACATGCTGATGGTATAGAGATTGTTGCTGCATATGACAAGGAGCCTGATGCTCAGTTAGTTAGTAAAAATAGCAATGATGAAGCCAATCAAAAACCAACCAGTAAAATACCCTCTTTAAGTGAGATTATTGGTGATACTGCTCCCGATAGTTTAAAGGCTCTTTTAGAAAAGCAATCCCAAGCTGTCAGTAAAAAAACTGAGCCCATAGAAGCTTACCAACCACAAGAGTCAACCCCCAAAAGTCCTAGCCGAACAGAAAAGCAACGACCAAATTATCAAAATGATGCACTTTCAGAAATGAGACAAGAGTTATCTTCCTTAAGAAATATCCTGCAATTCCAGGTGTCAGGGTTAATTGCTCAAGAAAAACAAAGGCAACATCCTCTACACGGTTATCTATTAGAAAAGTTACACAATATGGGAATTTCAAATAATTTAGCTGAAGAGGTGGTCTCGTATACACCTGAGTCGTCAGATGAACGTCAGGCTTGGTTATTTCTTCTAAAATTACTCGCAAATAAGTTACAAACAAAACACGATGATATTTTATCGCAACCTGGCGTTGTTGCCCTAATGGGGCCGACTGGCACAGGGAAAACCACAACTATCGCAAAATTAGCGGCGCAAGCTGTAAAAAAATATGGGGTCGAAAATGTTGCGGTGATTACCTTAGATAATTACCGAATTGGTGCGTTTGACCAAATTGCTACTTACGGTAAAATTATTGGGTGCCCTGTAAAGCAAGCTCAGGATGCAAGTCAATTAACTGATTTACTTTATCAATTTAAAAATAAACGCTTAGTATTAATTGACACTGCGGGTTATAGTCAGAAAGATGCAAGACTAATCAAGCAGTTAGATACAATAAAACAAAACTCATGTGTTAACATACGTAAATATTTAGTTATACAAGCGAATTGTCAGTATCGAGCAATGCAGCAGACAGTTAATGAATATAGGAAGATTTCTTTGCATGGGTGTATATTGACAAAACTAGATGAATGTTACAGTTTAGGGGAAGCCATAAGTGTGGCAATAGAAAACAAATTACAGATTTGTTATTTAGCGGACGGACAAAGAGTGCCAGAAGACTTGCAGTCAGCCAGTACAAAACATTTAATAACAAGCGCAGCGAAGCTTTATAAAAAATATGCTTTACTTCATACTAGAGCTAGTAAAGTTAATAGTGAAGTAGCGGCAATATGATTGAGGACCAAGCGAGTAGTCTAAGAAGAATGAATCAATCTAGATTAATTAAAGTTATTGCTGTAACAGGCGGTAAAGGTGGAGTAGGGAAAACTAATGTTACCCTAAACACGGCTATTTCAATGGCGCAGCAAGGCAAGCGAGTTATGGTACTTGATGCCGATTTAGGTCTGGCTAACGTTGATGTGTTATTGGGGTTAAGGGTTGAAAAAAACTTATCGCATGTTTTATCGGGTGAGTGTACTTTAGATGATGTGCTAGTAGAAGGGCCTTACGGTATTCAGATTGCGCCTGCGACTAGTGGTAGCCAGTCAATGACAGAGTTGACACCAACAGAGCATGCAGGGCTTATTCGGGCCTTTAGTGAACTCCAATCTCAGATAGATGTGTTGATTGTTGATACTGCCGCTGGTATATCGGATATGGTTTTAAGCTTTTCTAAAGCAGCTCAAGATATTATGGTCGTAGTGTGTGATGAGCCCACCTCGTTAACTGATGCATATGCATTGATAAAAATATTAAATAAAGAACACGGGATCTTTCGCTTTAAAATTGTAGCTAATATGGTGCGCAGCTTACGTGAGGGAGATGAGTTGTTCTCCAAACTGACTAAAGTTACAAATAGATTTTTAGATGTGGCGTTAGAGTTGGTTGCTGTTGTGCCTTTTGATGAAAATGTACGTAAGTCTGTACGAAAGCAAAAAGCAGTCGTTGAGGCCTTTCCCGCAGCTCCTGCCGCTAAAGCTATTAGAGGGCTGGCCCAAAAAGCAATTAGTTGGCCAATACCCAATCAACCAGGCGGACATTTAGAGTTTTTCCTTGAGCAATTAGTAACCAAAAAAGCAATGGATGACAACAGGTGAGTAGTAAGGCTTCAGCTTATCAACAATTGGCCGATAAAAATGAATTGGTAGAACGCCACGCATCATTGGTTAAACGTATCGCCCATCATTTAATGGTGAGATTACCGGCGAGTGTGTTGGTTGACGATTTGATTCAAGCTGGGATGATCGGACTGTTAGAAGCCTCTAGGAATTTTGATGGCAGTAAAGGTGCAAGTTTTGAAACCTTTGCTGGTATTAGGATTAGGGGCTCAATGTTAGATGAAATAAGAAAAGGTGATTGGACTCCTCGTTCCGTTCACAAAAATGGCAGGGCTATCACTCAAGCCATAAATGAAGTAGAAAGAGCTACAGGCAGAGATGCTAGAGATATTGATGTTGCCGAAAAACTGCAAGTTAGTATTGATAGTTATCATCAAATGCTGAACGAGGTGAATGCTGGTAAGATAATTGGTATGGAAGACCTTGGGGTAACCGAGGATGTAATTGGGACTGAGCAAACAAAAGGGTCTGATGCTCCTTTTGAGGATTTAGTACAAGGTTCTTTTCAAAAGGCTCTCGCGCATACCATTACTACTTTGCCAGAGAGAGAAGCAATCGTTCTCTCTCTGTACTATGATGAAGAATTAAATTTAAGAGAAATAGGTGAAGTGCTTGATGTTAGCGAGTCTAGAGTTAGTCAGATACATAGCCAAGCTATGTTGAAGCTTAAGTCTCGCATGCAGTATTGGCGTTCACAGGAAAATTAAAATGATAATAAATGGGTCAAATCTGTAGGTTTTGATTCTCACCGGAGGTGTTTTTTGGATAAGAACATGAAGATTCTTGTTGTTGATGACTTTTCGACAATGCGTCGCATTATCAAGAATTTACTTAAAGATCTTGGTTTTACAAACATACAAGAAGCGGATGATGGCAGTACTGCATTACCCATGCTTCAACAAGCTGCTTTTGATTTTGTTGTGACAGACTGGAATATGCCTGGGATGCAAGGTATTGATTTACTTAGAGCTATCAGAGCAGATGACAAGTTAAAACATATTCCCGTTTTGATGGTAACTGCAGAAGCTAAAAAAGAGCAAATTGTTGCTGCAGCGCAAGCAGGGGTTAATGGCTACGTCATTAAGCCTTTTACTGCCGCCACTTTGAAAGAGAAATTGGCGAAAATTTTTGAACGTCTAGGTTAAATTCAGGCTTCCCTGAGTCCGAGGAGAGACTGTATGACTACCCTAAGTTCACCACCAATTTCCTTAGAAGATGCTAAGAAGTTGGTAAGCTTGATTGAAAGCGGCGATAACGAAGGAGCCCATGAGCTTCTTGATAACGCTGGAAAACATAACTCAGTTGAATTATTTGCAGAAGTAGGAAAACTAACAAGGCAATTACATGATTCGTTAAATCATTTTCAACTAGATCCTCGTATTGCTGATTTGGCAAATGAAAGCATTCCAGATGCACAGAGCCGGTTAACATATGTTATGGAGGCGACTGAAGAAGCAGCCAATAAAACTATGGACCTAGTCGATTCTTGCATGACAGTTGCAACAGACTTAAACACTGGTTTTGTCAACTTACAACCTGATTGGAAAAAGCTAATGGCACGAGAGCTTAAATTAGGTGAGTTTAATGAGTTAGTTAAACGTATGGATGACTTTTTGTTAAGTGGTGCAGATGGTACGAGTAACCTGACGGGGTTGTTAACAGAAGTGTTGATGGCTCAAGGTTACCAAGATTTAACGGGTCAAGTGATCCGCAGAGTGATTGAGTTAGTTAAAGAAGTTGAAGATAGTTTAGTTGATATGTTGACTATATTTGGTGGCCTTGAATTAAAGGCTAATGAGCAGCTAAGCGAAAAGTCTAACAAATCTGATAACGAGGCCGATAAAGTTAAGGCTGAAGGTCCAATCTTGGACGCAGACAGTAGAGAAGATGTGGCGTCTAATCAAGATGACGTCGATGATTTGCTTTCGAGTCTAGGGTTTTAGGGGTACTGAAAATATGGCGTTTGATGTAGATGAGGAAATATTACAAGATTTTTTAGTGGAAGCTGGTGAAATCTTAGAACAACTGCAAGAGCAGTTAGTTGACTTGGAGAACAATCCAGAAGATGCTGATTTACTCAACGCGATATTCAGGGGATATCATACGGTTAAAGGTGGGGCTGGTTTCTTATCCTTAACTGAGTTAGTCGAGATATGCCATGGCGCTGAAAATGTTTTTGACATTATGCGAAATGGTCAGCGAACGCTTACCCCTGAATTGATGGATGTTATTTTGCAAGCCACAGATTGTGTGGTTGTGATGTTTGATAACGTGAAAGCTGGTGAGCCTTTAGTGGCAGCTGAGCAGTCTCTTATAGAAACACTTACTAGGTTAAGTAAGCCCGAATCTGAAGATGAGGTGGCCACGGTTGAAGAAGTGGTTGAGGAAGTAGTAGAGCAAGTTCCTGAAGAGGCCCCAGAGCCATCGAGCACGGCATCAGCAGATTCTGATGATTTCAGTGAAGATGAATTTGAAGCACTTTTAGATGAATTACATGGAAATGGTGCGCCAGTGTCGAAAGAAGACGCGGCACCTGCAGGTAATGCAACGGATACCGGTAGTGATGAAGATATCAGTGATGATGAATTTGAAGCTTTATTGGATCAGTTACACGGTAAAGGCCAATTCAAAGCCGAAGAAAAAGCCGAAGCAGCATCTTCTGATAGCAATTCTGCACCTACTAACGCTTCAGGTGATGATATTACTGATGATGAATTTGAAGCATTACTAGATGAATTACACGGCAAAGGCAAAGGTCCAGTGGATGACAATGATGTCGCCAAGCCTGAAAATAAAGCTGTAAAAGAAGTTAAGAAAGCTGCAGCACCAGCTAAAGATTCTGAAGTTAAAGTTAGTCAGGCAAAAGCGCCAGCTAAAGCTGCTAGTAAACCAATAGCTAAAAAAGAAGAGAAAAAGCCCGCCGCACCTGTACAAGGTGAAACAACAGTTCGTGTTGATACTAAGCGTTTAGATCAAATTATGAATATGGTGGGAGAACTAGTTTTAGTGAGAAACAGGTTGCTAAGTCTAGGAGTTAACGTCAATGATGAAAGTATGTCAAAGGCTATAGCTAACCTAGATGTTGTTACTGGTGACTTGCAAGGCGCTGTAATGAAAACCAGAATGCAGCCAATTAAGAAGGTATTTGGGCGGTTCCCCAGAGTTGTACGTGACCTTGCTAGAACTTTGAAAAAAGAAATCACCTTAGAATTAGAAGGTGAAGAAACAGATTTAGATAAAAATTTAGTTGAAGCATTAGCAGATCCTTTAGTGCATTTGGTCCGAAACTCAGTTGACCATGGTATTGAAATGCCCGATGAGCGTAAGGCTGCAGGAAAGCCAGCTTTGGGTACTGTTAAATTATCAGCATCACAAGAAGGAGATCATATTCTTCTAAGTATCGTTGATGATGGTAAGGGCATGGATCCAGATAAACTAAAAGAAATTGCAATTTCTAGAGGTGTTTTGGATGCCGATGCCGCTGCTAGAATGACAGATGTTGAAGCGTTTAATCTAATTTTTGCTCCAGGCTTTTCGACTAAGACTGAAATATCAGAAGTGTCAGGACGTGGCGTTGGCATGGACGTGGTAAAAACCAAGATTAATCAATTGAATGGTACGGTCAGTATTGATTCTCAAATGGGGGTTGGAACAACTTTAGAAATAAAAGTCCCATTAACTCTAGCTATTCTACCTACTTTAATGATTGTCATTGGAGAGCAAACATTTGCTCTGCCACTAGGCTCAGTAAATGAAATTATTAATATGGATGTTGAAAAGACAAATACAGTGGATGGTCAATTAACTATGATCGTTCGCTCTAAAGCTATTCCGCTATTTTATTTGGGGGAGTGGCTTAATAGAAGTAAAGCTGGGTTTGATAAATCAAAAGGCCATGTAGTGGTAGTGCAGATTGGTACCCAGCAACTTGGCTTTGTAGTTGATGCTTTGATTGGTCAAGAGGAAGTTGTAATAAAACCTTTGGATGAATTGTTACAGGGCACACCTGGTATGGCGGGAGCTACTATTACAAGCGATGGTGGCATTGCCCTTATTTTAGATATCCCAGGGTTACTTAAAAGATATGCGGCCAAGAAAACATAAGCAGTGAAGTTCAGATATGCCATCTAAAACCTCATGTAAAACAAAGTTATAAACAAGGTAAGTAGGCGAAAATGGCTTATAGGATTCTAATTGTTGATGATTCAACTTTTTTTCGTCGTAGAATCACCCAAATACTCGAGCAAGATAATGAACTTGAAGTAGTTGGTGAAGCGAAAGATGGTCTAGAGGCTTTAGCTGAAGTAAAACGGTTAAAGCCAGATGTAGTTACTATGGATGTTGAAATGCCAGTTTTAGATGGTATTTCAGCAGTAAAAAATATAATGGCGATGGCTCCTGTTCCCATTATTATGTTTTCATCACTAACGAGTGAAGGTGCTAAGGCTACATTAGATGCTTTAGACGCTGGAGCTTTAGACTTCCTACCTAAGAAATTTGAAGACATCGCTTTAAATCGCCAAGAAGCCGTGCGCTTATTGCAAAGCCGTGTGAAAGCGCTATGCCTTAAGAAAAGTGCTTTAGGAAAGTCTAGCTCTAGTATTTCTAGGCCGGCTAATAATGAATTTCTTCTAAGTCGACCTCCACCCAAGGTGACTACACAAGCTAGCCAAAATAGTCGCCAAGAGTCTAGCCAAATGACTCACAATTATGGTTGCTTGGCTATTGGGGCTTCAACAGGTGGGCCTGTTGCTCTTCAAAAATTATTGACGGCATTGCCGGCTAATTTTAAGACCCCTATTATAGTGGTACAACATATGCCAGGGACGTTTACCAAGGCATTTGCTAAACGTTTGAATGATTTATGCAAAATACAAGTTAGAGAGGCTGAGCAAGGAGATACACTGCTTGCAGGTGTTTGTTATATTGCTCCTGGTGGCAAGCAAATGAGTGTTCAAGGACGTGCGAACTCTGCTAGGTTAATTATTTCTGAGGCAGAAAAATTCCCCGAATGCGTTTATAAACCAAGTGTAGATGTAACTTTTGAGTCTATATGTGATGTTTACGCTGGTAATGTTTTAGCTGTAATTTTGACTGGTATGGGGGCTGATGGCAAGGAAGGATGTCGTAAACTAAAACATAAAGGCGCTACTATATGGGCCCAAGACGAGAAAAGTAGTGTTGTTTATGGTATGCCTCAGGCTGTTACGGTAGCTAAAATAGCACAGCATAATTATGACATAGAGCAAATGGCCGGACGCATTAAAGCCGAAATGCTAAAGTAAAATTGAAGGTGCATATTTGTGTTGTTAAAAATGAATAGAATTACCCAATTTAATGTTAAGTTTATATGTTTGATTAGTGATTGGGTTAAGGCTTAAACTTGATTACTTGGACTGTTGCTAACCAAAAAGGTGGAGTAGGCAAAACCACTACAACCGTGACTCTCGGTGGTTTACTTGCGCAAGCTGGGAAAAAGGTTCTTTTAGTAGATACTGATCCTCAAGCGTCTTTAAGTTATTATTTTGGTGTTGAGTCGGAGCAGCTTTCGTCCAGCTTGTATAATGTATTCACTGCAGGGCAAACTCTAACCAAAGATAATGTTCTAGACTGTTTGTGCTCAACTAAACTGGACTCACTTTTTATTCTGCCAGCTTCTATGGCTTTGGCTACACTTGATAGAAAGCTTGGTTCTCAAAGTGGTATGGGATTAATTTTACGTCAAGCTTTAGATTTGGTTTCCGATGAGTTTGATTATGCGTTAGTGGATTGCCCTCCTGTATTAGGGGTTTTGATGATTAATGCCTTAGCTGCGTGTGATAGAGTTATTGTACCTGTGCAAACTGAGTTCTTAGCTTTAAAAGGGTTGGAGAGAATGATGCACTCTATGGAAGTTATGCAAAAATCTTTATTAAAGCGCTTTGTTTATACGATTGTGCCTACAATGTATGATAAGCGAGTCAAAGCTGCGACTGGCTCGTATAGTACTTTAACTCGTACCTATAAAGATAAAGTATGGATTGGGCTAATTCCTATTGATACCAAGTTTAGAGATGCTAGTGAAGCGCAGAGCCCGCCCTCAGTATATTGTCCTAAGTCTAGAGGGGTGTTTGCTTATACTAAGCTTCTAACTTATCTAGAGAAATTGGAAAATGAAAAATGAGTAGTAGGTTTTTTGCCGAAGAAGAGGTGATGGAAGATTACATGTCTGCACTTTTGACCGAAGGGCCATCATTAGAAGTGTCGGAAACTCAAGCTGTAGAGCAGTTATTAAAGTCAATACCAGCGCCAAGAAGTGAGCCTTTTGAAGTTTCAACGGAAAAATCTATAGAAACAGAGCCTGTTGTAGCTAAAGTTGTCAAGCCACAGGTCGAAAAGAAGATAGCGGCGGTTATAAAACCTGTTAATGAGTTAGTGCAGGTTTTACCAACTGAGAATTTTCAGGTATTGATATTTGAAGTTGCAGGGATGACCTTAGCAGTTCCCTTGACTGAATTAGGTGGGATACATGAGTTTGAAAGTGTAAATCAACTTTTTGGAAAACCTGCTTGGTTTGAAGGTGTGATGTTACTTAGAGATGAAAAGTATAATGTAGTGAATACCATTAAATGGTTAATGCCAGAAAATGTTGTAGAAAAAGTGGCAGAATCTACAAAATATCAATATCTTATAGTATTAGGGGAAAGTAATTGGGGGCTAAGTTGTGAAAGCGTAGTCAACAATGTAACTTTGTCACCAGATGATGTGAAATGGCGTAACCTACAAGGTAGCCGTCCATGGGTATCTGGTATGATTAAAAAGAAAATGTGTGCTTTGGTAAATGTTAAACAATTAGTTAGTATGTTAGACCAAGGCTTAAGCAGTAACGATTTGCCTGATTCAGGCCGGAGCAATTTGAATGAGTGACGAAAGAAGTGCAAGCAATACGGTAGCCGCTAATGGTGATGAAGTTTTGCAGTGGGTGACTTATAAACTAGGTGAAGAAACTTACGGAATTAATGTAATGCAGGTACAAGAAGTACTGCGTTACACTGAAATAGCGCCAGTCCCAGGGGCCCCTGAATACGTTTTAGGTATTATTAACCTGAGAGGAAACGTAGTGACGGTTATCGATACCCGATCACGTTTTGGTTTGCCGCCTTCAGAAATGACAGATAATACGCGTATCGTGATTATAGAGTCAGATGACCAGGTTGTAGGTATCTTAGTTGATAGTGTTGCGGAAGTTGTTTATTTAAGGTCTTCTGAAATAGATAGCGCACCTAACGTTGGTACTGAAGAAAGCGCTAAATTTATACAAGGTGTGAGTAATCGAGATGGTCAGCTACTTATCCTTGTTGATTTAGATAAACTACTAAACGATGAAGAGTGGAACGAAATTACTAATATCTAATTACTACCACAAGGCTTGGATTAGCTAAGACAAGGTTAGACGGTTTAGATTGTAATTGAGAGTACATTACTAAATAGAGATGTTTATGAGTCTTTCATTATTATTGGGCGTAATAGCTTTGTCTATGGCGATGTTTTGCTTAGGTTTGTTTTTTAAGGTTTATAAACAAAGCAAGGGCGTTGAGGCTAGCACTCATATTCAATCAGATTTAATATCTGAGTTAACAAGGGAGGTTGATCAATTGCGGGAAGAAATCCACGAAGTCCGCAGTGGGAACTTTGGAATAAACAAGCGTGTTAAAGACCTAATGCAAGAATTAGCAGCACTGCAATCCGCCCAGCAACTCTTAGCAGAACAAGATCCACAAAGTCGCTTTTACAATAAAGCGGCTAAACTGATTAATGAAGGTGCAAGCTTATCTGATGTCATTCAAGAATGTGACATGCCAACAGCTGAAGCAGAGCTTCTTTTTAATTTACATCGAGATAAGAGCTAACCTCAGCTGTTATTTTATTTACATTCCCCTAGGCGTTTTACAAGTCCCTTTAGTCCATTCACTGTGTACTTTTAATTAAATACAAGCATCGCTATTTTATTGAATATTCAATGCGATTTTTAATACATTACCTTTAGTTTTATTCTCTATCGAGTATTTTTTGCTATTGGGTATACTTTTTCATTTAGACGTCTAGACGTAAAGATGTTGACTTTTGCACGGTATTTGGCAAGATTGAATTTCAATATTGTTAGCAGTGGAGCCATTATGCCTATTAGAATTCCAGGTAATTTACCCGCACAAAATGTCTTAAATAAAGAGAATATCTTTGTAATGGATACTCAGCGCGCTGCTCAGCAAGATATAAGGCCAATGGAAGTAGGTATCTTAAACTTGATGCCTAATAAATTGGAAACAGAAGAACAGTTTTTACGGTTACTTTCAAATACGCCATTGCAAGTTAATATAGATTTGATCCGTATAGATAATCAAGCTCCGAAGAATACTCCTG
Organism: Paraglaciecola sp.; assembly: GCF_039942875.1. GTDB lineage: Bacteria > Pseudomonadota > Gammaproteobacteria > Enterobacterales > Alteromonadaceae > Paraglaciecola. The sequence continues at coordinate 10,424 of NZ_JBDVBQ010000026.1, read as the reverse complement.
CAGCCCATATGGACAATTTTTATGTTGAGTTTGATGCCATTTCACATAAGCAATACGATGGGTTAATTGTTACTGGAGCGCCATTAGCCCATTTAGCATATAGTGATGTGAAATACTGGGATAAAATGACAATAATTATGGATTGGGCTCGTCGTAACGTTCAGTCAACGTTGTTTTCATGTTGGGCTGCTCATGCAGCTATTTTTCACTATTTTGGCATTAACCGTCGCATACGCGAGCAAAAGTTAAGTGGGGTTTATCGCCATTTCGTACAAAGTGATCATGAAGAATTACTAAGAGGGTTTGATCATACCTTTGATGCCCCGCAGTCACGTTATGGAGAAATTAGTATCGAAGATTACAACTCAGTACCTGAGTTGAATGTATTAGCTAGCTCAAAAGAAGGTGGTGCTTACATAGTCGCTTCTGAAGATAAAAGGTTGGTTTTTGTGACAGGGCACCCTGAATACGATCAAGATTCTATAAAGCAAGAATACCAAAGAGATTTATTAACTAATAGTGATGTGCGAATCCCTGTAAACTACTTTACAGATGATGATCCTACTAAAGAGCCTATTTTAAGTTGGCGAGCACACGGCAGTTTACTGTTTACCAATTGGTTAAACTACTATGTTTATCAAAATACACCGTATGATTTAGCAAAACTATCTGAAAAATAGAAAATTGTTAATAGAAGAGTAATAGAGAGGGTTAACTTTGAGTCACCGTATACCACAGCAGCAATTGATAGACGCTGCACAGCAAAGAATATTAATACTCGATGGGGCTATGGGTACTATGATCCAAGAGCATAAGTTGGAAGAGGCTGACTATCGAGGTGAGCGCTTTGCTGATTGGAAGTCTGATGTAAAAGGTAATAATGACTTACTGGTACTGACTCAGCCTAAATTAATCTATGACATTCATTGTGCTTATTTTGAAGCCGGTGCAGATATTATTGAAACTAATACCTTCAATGCAACTGCCATTTCAATGGCTGATTATCATATGCAAGAGTTAGCTAAAGAAATTAATATTGAAGCTACTAAGTTAGCAAGAAAAGCAGCAGACAAATTCACCGCTAAAACGCCAGATAAGCCCAGGTTTGTGGCGGGTGTTTTAGGGCCAACTAGTCGAACCGCTTCTATTTCTCCAGATGTAAATGATCCTGGGAAACGTAATGTCACTTTTGATGAGCTAGTTGAAATCTATGTAGAGGCTACTCATGGATTAATAGAAGGTGGCGCTGATCTTATTATGGTCGAAACTATTTTTGATACCTTAAATGCCAAAGCCGCTGTGTTTGCTGTGCAAACTGTGTTTGATGAGTTAGCTGTGACTTTGCCTGTAATGATCTCTGGAACCATTACCGATGCTTCTGGAAGAACTTTATCAGGGCAAACTGCGGAAGCTTTTTATTATTCAATGAATCATGTGGCCCCTTTTTCGTTTGGGCTTAATTGTGCATTGGGGCCTGACTTGTTGCGCCAGTATGTAGATGAAGTGTCTCAAATTGCTGAGTGCTTTGTTACCGCTCACCCTAATGCCGGACTCCCTAATGAATTTGGTGAATACGATATGGAAGCTGAGGAAATGGCTGAGCATATTGAAGAGTGGGCAGCTTCTGGGTTACTAAATATTGTAGGTGGATGCTGTGGTAGCACCCCTAATCACATAAAAGCTATCGCAGATGTTGTTAAAAAATATGCACCTAGAAAAATTGTCCAGCGAGAGATTAAAATGCGTTTGTCTGGTTTAGAACCTTTTGTATTGTAGGCGGTTGTGATGAGTAAAAATGAAGTAGAAGTTGAACAACCTTCTCAGGCATCGGCTAATTTTGTCAATGTTGGTGAGCGAACAAATGTCACCGGCTCGGCGATGTTCAAACGTTTAATCCTTGAAGATGATTATGAGAAAGCATTAGATGTTGCAAGACAACAAGTAGAGAATGGCGCGCAGATTATTGATATAAACATGGATGAAGCCATGTTGGACTCAGAAGCTGCAATGACTAGATTTTTAAACTTAATCGCCTCTGAACCCGATATCTCAAGGGTACCCATCATGATTGACTCTTCTAAATGGTCAGTCATTGAAGCCGGTTTGAAATGTGTGCAAGGTAAGGCAATTGTTAACTCTATTAGTTTAAAAGAGGGTGAAGAGAATTTTCTCCATCAAGCTACATTGCTTAAGCGGTACGGTGCTGCAACTGTCGTTATGGCTTTTGATGAAGTAGGCCAAGCCGATACAGAAGACCGTAAGTTTGAAATCTGTGAACGTAGTTATAAATTACTTACTGAAAAAATTGGTTTCCCTCCACAAGATATTATATTTGATCCAAATATTTTTGCCGTAGCAACGGGCATTGAAGAGCATAACAACTATGCTGTAGATTTTATAAATGCCACCCGTAGAATTAGACAACATTTACCTCACGCTCATATTTCTGGTGGGTTATCAAATGTGTCATTTTCATTTCGTGGTAATAACCCTGTTCGAGAAGCGATGCATTCAGTATTTCTATTCCATGCAATTAAAGCTGGTATGGATATGGGTATTGTCAATGCTGGGCAGTTAGAGGTTTATGACCAAATTCCTGCAGAGTTAAAAGAAGCAGTAGAAGACGTTATTTTAAATCGTCATGATCAGGCAACCGATAATCTTCTAGAGCTTGCTCCAAAATATCAAGGTGGCGGAAAGGTTCAAGTAAAAGATAATTTAGAGTGGCGTCAATTGCCTGTAAATAAACGCCTAGAGCATGCTTTAATCCGTGGGATCATGGATTTTATAGAAGAGGATACAGAAGCAGCCCGTTTAGAGGCAGATAAACCATTACATGTTATTGAAGGTCCACTAATGGATGGCATGAACGTAGTGGGAGACTTGTTTGGTGAGGGTAAAATGTTTTTACCTCAGGTGGTTAAATCAGCTCGAGTAATGAAAAAAGCGGTCGCTTATTTGAATCCGTTTATCGAACTTGAAAAAGACCAAGGAAGTAGTAACGGTAAAATCCTACTTGCAACCGTAAAAGGGGATGTTCATGATATCGGCAAAAATATCGTGGGCGTAGTTTTACAGTGTAATAACTTTGAAATTATAGACTTAGGCGTCATGGTTCCTTGTGCAAAATTGCTACAAGTTGCTAAAGAAGAAAATGTAGACATGATTGGTCTATCTGGGCTTATTACGCCTTCTTTAGATGAGATGGTACATGTTGCAAAAGAAATGCAGCGTTTAGATTTTGATTTGCCCTTATTAATTGGAGGGGCCACAACATCAAAAGCACATACGGCAGTAAAAATTGAGCAAAACTATCAGCATCCCGTTGTTTATGTGCCCAACGCAAGTCGCGCAGTAGGTGTCTGTCAAAAACTCATTACTCCTGAAAACCGAGCGGCTTATGCGCAAGAGTTATCTGCAGACTACGAGAAGGTTCGGGTGCAACATGCTAAGAAACAGCCACGGACAAAACCAATAACGTTAGAACAAGCTCGTGCTAATGGTTTCCAATTCGATTGGCAAAACTATGAACCGCCTGTACCGAATAAGTTAGGAGTGACCTCTGTCTCATTAGGGCTAGCTGAACTAGTTGATTACATAGATTGGACGCCATTTTTCTTAACTTGGTCATTGGCTGGGAAATATCCGCGCATCCTACAAGATGAAATGGTTGGTAAAGAGGCTCAAAACCTTTTTGATGACGCTCAAGCAATGTTAAAGATACTATGTGATAACCCTAAGCTTAAAGCGTCGGGTGTAATGGGGATCTTTCCTGCGAATCGAGTACAAGATGATATCGAGATTTATCACAATGAAAGTCGAGAACAAGTTTCCTACATTGCTCACCATTTACGTCAACAGACAGAAAAGCCTAAAGGTCCCAATAATTGTTTAAGTGACTTTGTTGCACCTAAAACATCTGGAAAAGCAGATTATCTCGGCGCGTTTGCGGTAACGTCAGGTACATGGGAGGACGAATTTGCAAAAGCATATGAAGATGACGGTGATGACTACAATTCTATAATGGTCAAAGCATTGGCAGATCGCTTTGCTGAGGCATTTGCAGAATATTTACATGAAAAAGTGCGTAAAGAAATTTGGGGGTATGTACCAGATGAAGTACTTTCTAATGAAGAACTTATTCGAGAAAGATACCAAGGTATCAGACCTGCTCCAGGCTATGCTGCTTGTCCAGAACATACTGAAAAGCAACTAATATGGGATTTGCTCGATGTCGAGAAGAATACGGGGATGAAACTCACTGAGAGTTATGCAATGTGGCCTGGAGCCGCCGTTTCTGGATTTTATTTTTCTCATCCAGAATGTAGATACTTTGCAGTGGCTAAAATTCAGGAAGACCAATTGCTTGATTACGCTGCTCGTAAGGGCTGGGATAAACTAGAAGCCGAAAAATGGTTAGGACCAAACTTATAATGACATCAATAGATAAGCCATTCAGTCAGTCTTGTGAAAATAACAAGCAAGTTATTCTTAATGTATTAGAGCAGGTTTTAAAAGACAGCTCTAATTTGCTAGAAATAGGCTCTGGAACAGGGCAGCATGCGGTATATTTGGGTGAACAGCTTAGCCATTTAACGTGGCAAACGAGTGATATGAAACAGAATCACAAGGGAATACTCGCTTGGTTAGCTGAAAGTTCAGCCAATAATATATCGGCTCCTGTTGAGTTTACTCTTGGCAAAAGTGATTGGCCACAAGGTGAGTTTGATGCAGTCTTTACTGCGAATACTACTCATATTATGCAACCTTCAGAAGCTAAGTTAATGATGCAGATGGTGGCTCAAAACTTATCTGACGGCGGTGTCTTTTGTCAGTATGGACCATTTAATATTGACGGCCAATATACAAGCGAATCAAATAAAAAATTTGACCAACATTTACAAGCCGAAGACTGTGGAGGTATCAGAGATATTGCAGAGTTAGTGGGGTGGGCTAAAGGGGTGACTCTTGTAGAGAAAGTCCTAATGCCAGCCAATAACTTTCTGCTGATTTGGCGTAAGTAGTTAGTTAGTTATTCATTACTTGATATTTTTCTGTAGGGCAAGAGTAATTCTGCCTGTGCCTTATATTGCTGTAGGCCTTCAGTCTCTTTATCAATAAATTTTGCTACAGCATCATGAAAAGCTAACTCACCTAAGAAATGGTTGGAATAACAATAAATAGGTTCGAACCCCCTTAATATTTTATGTTCACCTTGGGTGCCAGGATTAAATGTATTGATATTGTTTTCTATACAAAACTCGATGCCTTGATAATAGCAACATTCAAAATGTAAATTTGAAATATCTTCTAAAGCTCCCCAGTAACGCCCACAAAGTTGATGGTTATCATAGATAAATAATGCACTTGCTATTGGTTTCTCTGATTTATAAGCGACTACTAACATGAGATTTTCTAGCATGTTTATATATAATTGTTCAAAGAATTGCTCTGTCAAATACCCCTCATGTCCACTTCTTTTTAAATAAGTTTGCTTGTAACAATGATAGAAAAATTTCATATCTTGTTTAGTTAACATATCACCTTGAAGGCGTTTTACTTCAACCTCTTGCTCAATAACTTTTAGGCGCTCTTTTTTAACGCTTTTACGTTTTCTTGAATTGAAAGTGGTTAGGTAATCCTCAAAGGATTTATATTCTTTGTTAAACCATTGAAATTGTACTGAATGACGCATTAACTGTTTGTGTTTGCTTAAGTTTTCACTTACTGACTTTTCGACAAATAACCAATGCATTGACGACATTGCTAAATTTGATAGTTGTTGTTCGATGGTCTCGCATAATGCTGTTAACAACGCATTTTTGTCGTAACACCCAGCAGTCATCAATTTCGCTGTTGTTACAGGAGTATAGGGAATGGCTGATACCAGTTTGGGATAATAGTTAATGCCATATTCTCTGTAGGTATTGGCCCAAGCAAAGTCGAATACGTACTCCCCGTAACTATGGGTTTTCTTATACAATGGCAATACGCCTATAGGCTCTGCGCCCTGATAGATAACCACATGCTGAGGATGCCAGCCTGTTTGTCCACCAACACAACCAGTAGCCTCAAGATTATGCAAAAAATTATAGTGACAAAATGGGCTATGTTCTTTTGCGAAAGCATTCCAAGTGGTTTGGCCAATTTTTTCAATAGATGTGAAAAATTTGAATGTAAATAATAATGTGTTGTTAGATGACAATTACCAAATCTTCCAGAGTGATATTTTATCCTAAATATGACAGAGAAAGCCTCAGAAATCATTAAATTTACATTAATTCATTTATTAGCGCAGCGTACGTATAGTGAACATGAGCACATTAAAAAATGTGCTTAGAAATTTTGATGGTAATATTGATAGTGAAGGGGTAGATAAAAGTTAGTGAAGAAGAGCCTCAATATGATAGTCGTATTGTAAACTAGTTAGTGTAAATATGTGTCAATACAAAGATTGCAGAATAACGGCTCAGCAATGATTTCAATAAATATAAAATTTCGCAAGAATTGATAGATCATTCCCTTCAGGAGTGCCCATTTGATTCGGTCGAGTTAGCACAAAAAATCATTCGTAAAAATTTTATAGTGACTTTTTCATTAAGGTTTTACTTTATAAAAGGCAGGGGACACGTGAGAATAGGCTAAAAAACAGTCATTTGTTGTGACTGATTGCTACTAGAGCTTTAGTGTTGTTAACAAGGGCTACTTAATCATGTTATCGTTGCAGGCCATGCGCTTTCCGATAAAGGCTTGCGCCAAATTGATTAGCCAGTAATTTTAGTTATTCAGGATTGTAAATGAGTAAGTCAACAGCCGATATTCGGCGCGCATTTTTAGATTTTTTTGCAGCACGTGGTCACCAAAAGGTTTCTAGTTCTTCTTTGGTGCCTGGCAACGATCCCACGCTTTTATTCACCAATGCAGGCATGAATCAATTTAAGGACGTTTTCCTTGGTTCAGAATCCCGTAGTTACAATAAGGCTGTTTCTTCTCAACGCTGTGTACGCGCTGGTGGAAAACATAATGATCTTGAAAATGTTGGTTACACCGCAAGACATCATACGTTTTTTGAAATGTTGGGAAATTTTAGCTTTGGAGATTATTTTAAAGCCGATGCTATTCAATATGCATGGAAGTTTTTAACTGAAGAATTGGGCTTACCAAAAGAAAAATTAATTGTAACGGTTTATCATGAAGATGACGAAGCCTTTGATTTATGGGCTAACACTATTGGTGTACCAGAAGAAAAAATAATCAGAATCAGTACATCTGATAATTTCTGGTCTATGGGTGATACTGGTCCATGCGGTCCTTGTTCTGAAATTTTTTATGATCACGGTGAACATATATGGGGGGGACCTCCAGGTTCTCCGGAAGAAGACGGCGATAGATTTATCGAGATATGGAACTTAGTTTTCATGCAATACAACCGTCAAAGCAATGGAGATATGTTGCCGCTTCCAAAACCTTCTATCGATACAGGTATGGGGTTAGAGCGAATTTCAGCTATTTTGCAAGACGTTCATAGTAATTATGAAATAGATATTTTTGTTAATTTGATCGAAGCTGCAGCAACTATTACGGGAGCGTCAGATAAAAATGATAAGTCTCTTCGAGTTATCGCTGACCACATTCGCTCTTGTTGCTTCTTAATTTGTGATGGTGTTTTACCTTCAAATGAAGGTCGAGGTTATGTTTTAAGGCGAATTATCCGCAGAGCTGTGCGTCACGGAAACAAGCTTGGTGCAAATGGTGTTTTCTTTTTCCGTTTGGTTGCAGCCCTAGAAGTTCAAATGGGTGAAGCTTACCCAGAGCTAGCAGCTAATCGAAAACTACTTGAAAAGGTATTGAAAACCGAAGAAGAGCAATTTTCCCGGACATTGGAAAGAGGCTTGAATATTTTAAATGAGGCCTTAGCTAACTTGTCATCCAAGGTCGTGCCAGGAGAGCTTGTTTTTAGGTTATACGATACTTATGGTTTTCCTGCAGATTTAACCAATGATATTGCTCGTGAAAAAGAACTAACAATTGATGAGGCTGGTTTTGAAGCGGCCATGGCTGAACAACGAAAAAGAGCTCAACAAGCTAGCCAATTTGATACAGATTATAATGAGCAACTCAAATCTGATTTAGTTTCAGAATTTACTGGGTATGATTCTACAATTGGAACGGCAACAGTAGTCGAACTGTTTAAATCTGGGGAGTTAGTTCAAAAACTAAATATAGGTGACGAAGGTATTGTTGTTTTAGACCAAACACCATTTTACGCAGAATCTGGTGGTCAAGCTGGAGATGTTGGTTTACTTGAAACACCCGCTGGAAATTTTGTTGTTAAAGACACGGTCAAATTAAATAGTGCAATAGCTCACAAAGGTATAGCTAAAACTACTTTAAAGTTGGGAGATGTGGTTGAAGCAAAGTTTGATGTGGAGAATCGTCAATCAACAAAGATCAACCATAGTGCGACCCACTTGATGCATGAAGCTTTAAAAAGAGTGCTAGGTGATCACGTTAACCAAAAAGGGTCGCTAGTAACAGCTGAAAGATTACGTTTTGACTTTTCACATTTCGAAGCGGTAACAGCTGATGAAATAAAGCTGGTAGAGAAATTGGTAAATGAACAAATAAGAGCTAACCATAGTCTTGAAACTAAATTAATGAATTTAGATGATGCAAAGGCTGCAGGTGCAATGGCGCTATTTGGTGAAAAATACGAAGAAGATGTGCGAGTTGTATCTATGGGCGATTTTTCCTTGGAGCTCTGTGGTGGTACTCATGTCAGTCAAACAGGTGACATTGGGTTATTCAAAATAGTTTCAGAAAGTGGTATTGCTTCAGGTGTCAGGAGAATTGAAGCCGTAACGGCTGAGCATGCACTTCAGTTAACTCAGGATTACAGTGAGCAGTTAATTGAGATTGCTAATTTGATTAAATCTGAACCAAATGCAATTTGTGGCCGTATACAACAATTGATTGAGCATAATAAAGCTACAGAAAAAGAATTAGATAAACTAAAACAGCAGCTTGCATCGAACGCTGGGGCAGATTTGTTGTCACAAGTGTACGAAGTAAATGGTGTTAAAGTGCTGTCAGCCAATTTGAAAGGGGTTGAGCCTAAAGTTCTTAGAACTATGGTCGATGATTTTAAGAATCAACTTGGTAGTGTTGTTGTGGTACTCGGGTTAGGTCAGGATAATAAAGTTAGTCTGATTGCCGGTGTAACTAAAGATTTGGTATCTAAGGTAAAGGCCGGCGAACTAGTCAACTACATTGCTCAGCAAGTTGGTGGTAAAGGCGGTGGAAGACCTGATATGGCACAAGCTGGTGGTAATCAACCTGATAATTTAGAAGCGGCGTTAGCTTCTGTGAAACCTTGGCTAGAAACCAAACTTTAAGTAAAGAATTTTTCGGTTGCTTTTTGTGGTGACAACAAAAATAGGGAAAAACCGATTGTGTCGATAGCTAGTGAATCTAGGTATTATCACTAACTTTAGTAAGGGACTGATTTTTATATTAACGGAAAAGGAGCAAGAGAATGCTTATTTTAACTCGTCGTGTAGGAGAAACTCTAATGGTTGGTGATGATGTAACTGTCACTGTGTTAGGGGTTAAAGGAAATCAAGTAAGAATTGGTGTAAATGCACCTAAAGAAGTATCTGTGCATCGAGAAGAAATTTATATGCGTATTCAAGCAGAAAAAAATGTTCAACTTGCAGCCCATGAACAGGCTTCAGGTGCTGAGCAGGATTAATTCTGTTTTTAAGTTAAAAAAAGCTGGTTATTCCAGCTTTTTTTATGCCGGTAAGTTATCGCGCTAACAAGCTATAAAATTATAGAAATTAGCGATAATGAGTCAAATAATAAGCACTTAGATTATTATCGTTTAAAATCTCAGCAAGCAGACATTTAGTTCATAAAAAGTGTTTGACTTACGTATATGGTTCGGTAAACTTCGGCTCCACATTTAGGAGAGGTGGTGCAGATGTCTTAAGGTTCAAACCTTGATATCTCTGGATAATCTAAAAGCTTTTAGATTATAAAATGTTTCTTAGATGTGTTGATAAATTGTGTTCCGGAGAGGTGGGTGAGTGGCTGAAACCAGTTCCCTGCTAAGGAACCGTACGTTAATTCGTACCGAGGGTTCGAATCCCTCCCTCTCCGCCATATTTATCATGTTTATTTCAACGCGTGTGTAGCTCAGCTGGATAGAGTACCTGGCTACGAACCAGGCGGTCGGAGGTTCGAATCCTTCCACACGCGCCATATTTTATCAATACAAGATATCGCTTCTTGCATTGAATACAAAAACTAATGAGCCTATCATTAGAATACAAGTGTTAATACGCGTGTGTAGCTCAGCTGGATAGAGTACCTGGCTACGAACCAGGCGGTCGGAGGTTCGAATCCTTCCACACGCGCCATAT
>NZ_JBDVBQ010000025.1:0-2994 GCF_039942875.1 Paraglaciecola sp. | reverse complement strand
AATAGATGCTCCCTTTTAAACAGACGGCATATAACAAACGCATGAATTCACTCGCAAGCTCGCTGGGACAATTATTCGCTGGCTGCGGCTCATTCTTCGCCAAGTATAGCCAGCGAGTAATTGCCCGTTATGCGAAACGTTGAGGCTGTAGAAAAACCTCTTTTTAGTTTAAAAAACACACAATAATTACTTCCCTCAGATCGTGGTTTGTGATCAAATAGGTATTATCAATTAGGCGTAGGAGCCTTGGTGATGCCACGCTTTATCCCGCTAAACTATCAACAAAATTCTATGGTAGTGATTAACTATCTAGACCAACTGCAAGCCGGTACATTTGAGTATGCGATTCATCATTTGATTGATGAGAAGCTCGACTTGTCAGTGTTTTATCCTAAATATAAAAACGATAATAATGGTCGTCCAGCGTATGACCCTGCCGCACTGTTAAAAATTATTCTGTTTGCCTATTGCAAAGGCATTACCTCAAGCCGTGAAATTCAGTGGTGCTGTGAAACCAATGTGATTTTTAAAGCCTTGAGTTGTGATTCGGTACCACATTTTACGACTATCGCTGGGTTTGTGAGTGGTCGTAGAAGTGAGATTGAATCAGTGTTTGAGCAGGTACTGTTGATATGCCATGAGCAAGGTTTATTGGGCAATGAGCTGTTTGCCATTGATGGCTGCAAGATGTCATCTAATGCCGCTAAGGAATGGTCGGGAACGTTTAACGAGTTACAAGAAAAGCGGGATAAGCTGAAACGTCAAATCCGTTATCACATGAATGAGCATGAGACGTTAGATAAAACTGAAGGGGCAGATGAAGCGCGTAAACAAAGAGCAGCGCAAGCAATAGACACCTTAAACAAAGCCCATGACAAGATAGAGCAGTTCTTAAAGAAGTCCGAACCACGGATGGGAAAAGGTAAAAGGCCCAAGGAAGTCAAAAGTAATATTACGGATAATGAGTCAGGTAAAATGACCACCAGTAAAGGTACTATTCAAGGTTACAATGGGGTAGCTACGGTAGATAAGAAACACCAAGTGATTGTAGATGCCACAGTGTTTGGAGAAGGGCAAGAGCACCATACCTTACAGCCTGTACTGACAGGCATTCAAAATAGATTCAAACGTTTAGCCATTAGCGAAGATATATTAAAATCCCAAACGATAATCACCGCCGATACTGGCTTTGCGAATGAGCAGAATATGCAGTACCTGCATGACAATGATATTAATGCTTATATCCCCGATAATCAGTTCAGAAGCCGTGACCCTAAATTCAAAGAGCAAAAAACAAAGTACGGCAAACGCCATCAAGACAATAAAACTCGAAAGAAAACAGTCTTCCAAGCCAGTGAGTTTAGCTTTGACCCCGTCACCAAGCATTGTGTTTGCCCATCAGGTGAAACGATTAGCTTTCGAGGCATACGAGAGAACGACCAAGGGATAAAAACCGCGTACTTCGAAGGTAAGTTATTACAATGTCGCAACTGTAATAAAAAGCATCAATGTATGCATAACCCCAGTGCTGCTGACCACCGTAAAGGAGCGGGTAGGCAAGTATCGTTTAGGTTAGACAGCAAACGGGAGCCTACTTATACCGACTGGATGAAGCATAGGGTTGATAGTCCCAAAGGCAAACAAATATACAGTCATCGCATGTCTGTGGTTGAACCCGTGTTTGGTAACATAGGTACCAACAAAAAACTCAATCGTTTTAGCCTTAGAGGCAAAGATAAAGTACAAGGCCAATGGCACTTGTACTGCTTGATACACAATTTAGAGAAACTCAACAATTACGGGCAGTTGGCGGCATAGTTAGCCCATCTCACCCTACAATTAGCCGCAGAAAGCCCTTCAAAGACCCATATTCAAGCTGATAAACCGCTAAACTCCCAAATCACCTACTTCGCGTAAAAAACTTTGCAAAATGTCATTGCCCAAGGCAAAGTTGTAAGCATTATAAAATCAAAGAAAGGCTAGGAAATGTTCAGTCAATATCGACTTTTTCTACAGCCTCGTTAGGTGTGCAATGAAGTAAAACTAATAAAACTAATGTAGATAAAACTAATGTAGACACCCAAGATAAATTTTGATGTTTTTGATAGTTGAACTAGGCTTTTAGGGTTAATTATTTGAAAGGATTCAATGATGGCCCAGTCCCGCAAATCTCAAGTTAGTTTGTCAGATACCCCTTATTATCATTGCGTGAGTCGTTGTGTACGCCGTTCGTTTTTGTGTGGCGTGGATAATTACTCAGGGCAAAGCTATGAGCATAGAAGAGGGTGGGTTGAAGATAGATTGTTGTTTTTAAGTTCAGTCTTTGCCATAGATGTGTGTGCTTATGCGGTGATGAGTAACCATGTCCATGTGGTGTTACACGTTGATGTAGATAAGGCATTTAGTTGGAGTGATAAAGACGTAGTGACCCTGTGGCATAGTCTTTATAGAGGCACCTTACTCACTCAAAAATTCATGCGTGATGAGACATTTACACAAGGTGAATGGATTACCTTAAACGAAACAATTGGTAAGTATCGCGAGCGCTTGCATGACATAAGCTGGTTTATGCGTAACCTTAATGAATTTATAGCCAGAGAGGCTAACAAAGAAGATGATTGCACTGGCCGTTTCTGGGAAGGACGTTTTAAATCACAAGCTCTTTTAGATGAATCAGCGGTATTGGCCTGTATGGCCTATGTCGACTTAAACCCCATTAGGGCTAAGATAGCAAATACACCCGAAACATCTCAACACACTAGTATTCAAAAGCGTACCGAGGCCATTAAACAAGATAACAGCCAACCCCATCAACTGATGCCTTTTGTAGGTCACCCCAGAGAAAACATGCCCAAGGGTATCGCTTTTTCATTACAAGACTACTGTGAATTAGTGGACACAACAGGGCGAGTTATCAGAAAAGACAAAGCAGGATATATAGACCATCACCAAAGTCCTATTTTACAAAGGTTAGGACTAGACAGTGAACAATGG
>NZ_JBDVBQ010000024.1:0-389050 GCF_039942875.1 Paraglaciecola sp. | reverse complement strand
TTTCTAAAAAGAAAGTTTTTACGTGAGACTCAACTGATTTTGAAAATACGGATGAAGTATTTTTTAAAAGCTCCGACTTTATTTCCTTTTCAGTTTTAGAGCCAACCAATTTCACAACATTCTCCTTGAAACCTAACGCTTAACATATAGGGCAATTACTTGCTGGCTATACTGCGGGAAGCGCCAGCCAGTGAATAATTGTCCCAGCGAGCCTGCGAGCGAAATAATTTTTTTGTTATACGCATCCACCACTGAATTTCGCCATTTATCTGCTGAAGCAATACAGAATTTGGTGAGCCCTGAGTTAAACGAAACTCATATGACTTGGCAATTACCTCTAGAGTTTCATCGTGGAAACTCCAAACATAGTGTTTGAAGGGCTTAAAGTTAGCATCTGAATGATATGAGTGGACTTTATTTCTCTCCATACATTCCTTTATCCAAGATGAATTTTCTACCACGAAAGTACCGAACGGTCTTAATCCATTTTCGTATAAAGGATGACCATGAAATGCTTCTTCGTTTGGTGCGCCTAGCTTGTGTAAATAAACGCCAGAAAATTTGACTAAGCCAATTGCCTCGAATTCAAAATCAACTGGCTCTTCTTGCATATGATATGTGACATACAAATGCGTCCCATCCATTAATAATGATGGGCAAGGTGAACCAATGCTTGATTGAAGCTCATTTAATTCTATTACTCTATCCATTGCTACCGAAGTTAACATACCCAAAAGAGACAGCCATATTAAAACCTTCAAAAAATAGTTATTAAAATATAAAAAGTTATTAATTTAAATCAGTTGGTTATAGAGAAATTCTCAAATAGTAAAGTAACTAAATAAACATGGGTGGCTACTTTTTGTTTCTAATTGAATATGCCATAAATAAAGCGACCAGGAGTTACAACAGCAAAATATGCAGAAATAACAGTACCTATGTATGCACCAGCCATACAATGAGTATGGCGTTTTATATTACCTTTACGAATAGAAATTACACCAACAGGAATACAAACAATAACCAATATTGAAAAAAGATGTAACCACGTAAAACTGCCCGTTGGCGTTATAAAAAGAGAGCTTATAGCAGTAACCAACATTAAAACAGCCCAAGTTTTCCCGATACGCTTGTGAGTTAAAGTACCCTTTTCTAAAGCTAAGTTCATAGCGCCTAGAACTAAAGAGGGTATAACTGCTAGCAGATGTATATAAATTTCCATATTGACCCTATATTCCTAACGTTTCCCACAAAGGGTAAATACTTATTGGCTAAAATAACCGAGGTAGAAGCGAAAGCCAACCAAAATACTCAAAAGAGACAGCCATATTTAAGCTTTCAAAAAATAGTTAATTTAAGTTATTAAAATATAAAATTTGTTAATTTAAATCAGGTGGTTATAAAGAAATTCTCAAATATTAAAGTAACTGAATAAACATGGATGGCGACTTTTTGTTTTTTGAAATTTGGCGATGTAGAAATACGGGTCCAGAACCATGACAGAGTTAATATACAGTCGTAATTCCGAGAAAGTTTTATGTATACATCACCGCGTTTCTCGAAATGACCACCCCCTTAAACCTTTGATATCCTGACCGTAAGCTTAGGGTCTTGTGGGGATATTTCTGTGTTAAACTCCTCGTCTTCTTTTATGAATGAGTCCCCAAATGTTGTCGTTAAAAAATCTAAGTCTGATTTTAGTTGTTCTTTATGGGAGCCTGTTGCTTAGCAGTCAGGTATTTGCACAAGATCCTGTGGCAAAAGTCACCGCTAGTACTGATGTAGAAGCAACCATGAAATCAATGGCCTTAGCCTATAAACAAGCCATGGTAGCAACTAATCCAAGTAACATGCTAAGCAAGATCAGCAAGTTAAAGCAACTTGTTGCTTCGGTGCAATTAGTCCGGTTTGAAACCGAGAGGCAAGCAATATTGCAACAAGGCTTAACAGAAGTACAAGCACAGTTAGAGTTAGTTAACGCCAGCCTAGCTGAAGGTGATATGACAACTGCAAAACAGCAGTTAGAAAAGGTAGATGCTTTAAAAAAGCAATACCATAAAAAACGCAGCCCAAGTATATGGGAGCTTCTTTTTGGCACTGACTAAAACCTCTCTAGATGTATACCTGTGAAGCCAACTTCTCAGTATTGGTTACACAATTCATAGCTGTCATTAATAAAAAAGGCCCAACTTAAATAAGTTGAGCCTTTGCTTCTGAAAACACAATTAAGTCACTATCGCCCTACACAATAGTTAAATTAATAAGCACCCGCGCCATAGGTTAATTCGTAGCTATGACTGTATATTTCTAAGATGTTTCCGAACGGGTCTTCCATGTAAATCATACGATAAGGCTTTTCGCCAGGGTAATAGTAACGTGGTTTTTCCATACGCTTTTTGCCGCCAGCGGCAACAATGGCGTCTGCCAATTCTTCAAGGTTTGGATCTTGAACACAAAAGTGAAATACGCCTGTTTTCCAATACTCAAAGTTGTCTTTAGGATCTTCTTGGTTTTTAAATTCGAAAATTTCAACTCCAATTCTATCGCCAGTAGAAAGGTGAGCTATTTTAAACTTCTCCCATTTGGCACCGAATACATCGGTACACATTTCGCCAATTGGGCTATCGTCTTCTATGATTTCGGTGGGCTTCATGATCTCATACCAGCCTAATACTTCGGTATAAAACTTTACGGCTTTTTCTACATTCGGCACTGAAATACCAATATGTGAAAATGTTCTCGGATATGCTTTGCTCAACGACTTATCTCCTCAGTTAATTTGATTTTCAAAGTATATGGGCTGTGATAAATTATAAAAAATTATTAAATTTAATAATTATGAGAACGTTTAGTAATGATAAATATATCTTGGTTACAGACATTTTGTAAGTTGGTGGATGTAGGGCACTTTACTCAAACAAGTGAAGCTTTATATATGACACAGTCTGGCGTAAGTCAGCATATTAAAAAGCTTGAACAGCAATTAGATACTGCCCTTTTAATCCGCTCTGGTAAGTCTTTTACGTTAACCGAAGCGGGGATTACACTTCATCATCAAGGTAAAATATTACTTCACTCTATGACAGAGTTAGAGTCGACAATTAAAGAAGATGAACCCCATACAGGAACAGTAAAAATATCCTCTCCGGGCAGTCTTGGCCTTAAGCTTTACCCTCACCTATTGAGTATTCAACAGCAACATCCTGAGCTATCGATTGATTATAGCTTTGCCCCAAATTCAGATATTGAAAGGCGTATAACCGCCAGAAAAATCGACATCGGTTTAATTACCGAGCGCAGTAAACATCAAGATATCATTTCTGAAAAAATTGCCTTAGAGCCCTTGGTGTTAATCACTTCTAGCGAAGTTAAAACCATTAATTGGCAAGTGTTACGCAAACTTGGATTTATTAACCACCCAGATGGGGCGCACCATGCACAACTTTTATTAAGTAAAAATTTCGCAGAGTTTGAGCACATAGAGCAGTTTCGCCATAGTGGGTTTTCTAACCAAGTGAGTTTAATTTTAGAACCTGTTAGTCGAGGGTTAGGCTTTACGGTTTTACCTATTCACGCCACCCGAGCCTTTAATAACCAAGCTAATATCAACGTACATAAGCTTGGGCACTCAGTAAGTGAGCCCCTTTACCTATGCCGCAACCGCTATTCTTTTGAAACCAAACGTATTCGCTTTATCAAAAGTGTCATCTCAAACTTTATAGAAGACTTTTGATCTAGTCTTCGTACAAAAACGTAATAATACGAAATGTTTCAACCTTGAGCTGCCCCTATGCAACACATTAACAATCACACATTAAAGGCTTACCCAAGCAGATACAGAGCCCAACTTATTAATAGTTTATCTGGCTTTAAAAGCGCAAACTTAATTGGCACTGTAGACCAGCAAGGCAGTTCAAACTTAGCGATATTCAGCTCAGTGGTACATTTGGGGGCAGCTCCCGCATTAGTGGGGTTTGTCATGCGCCCCGACAGTGTTGACAGGCACACTCTAGAGAATATCCAAATAACCGAACAATATACGATTAATCAAGTAAACCAAGACATATGGCAAGCAGCCCATCAAACCTCAGCCCGCTACCTTAGGGATGAATGTGAGTTTGAAAAAACAGGGTTAACAAAAGAGTTTATTGAAGGTGTTAAAGTACCTTTTGTAAAAGAAAGTAATCTTAAGTATTTATTAACACTACAAGAAATTGTGCCAATAAAAGCCAACAACACCTTGTTCGTGATTGGTGAAATCACAGATATACTATGCCAAGAACACGCTATAAAAGACGATGGCTACATAGATATTGAATCGTTAAGCACAGTGTCTCTGTCAGGCCTTGACAGCTATCACACAACCCAAAGGTTATCTCGCTTAAGTTACGCGAAACCAGAATCAACACCCCAACCTATTGCAATTGATGGCGATAAATAGCCAAAATCACAATCTCAGTAAGACGACTAAAGCAAGTCACCTCAACATTAAGACGACTCATCAGGTCATCGGAGCAAACGCTTGCTATTAGATGATTAGGCCTTTATTTTAAACAAAAAAAGAAGGGATAATCATGGGACTAAAACGACAGTATAAAATAAAAACACTCGCCTTTTGTTTTATCATATCTGCGTGTTCTCCAGTAGAGAAAGGGCACAAAAACAAGCTAACGAATGAGGTCATTGAAAAAGCCGTACTGGCTTCTGAAGATGAAAAAATCACTCAATTTTTTGAAGATATCTTTAATGAAAACGTGGCAAGTAGCCCTGAGTATCAAACTAGTCTTGGTATAAAAACCGAAGATTATGGTAAGTGGGATGACAGTTCAGATGAGTATTACCTAAATACCTACATTCAAGAGCGCAAAAATCAATTAGCACGATTAAAAGATAATTTTGATTACCAAAGCCTTAGCGATACCAACAAATTAAGTTATGACCTGTTTGTATTTAACGCTGAGCGTTCCATTGAAAACGCTGCTTGGTACCGACATCATTACGTTGTAGACCAATTTAATGGCCAAGTAACCAATAAAATTGCTTTTATTCAAAACAACCACACAATTGATAATGTTAGTGATGCAGAGGCATACATTCTGCGACTTAATGGCATCGATAAGATATTTGTAGAGTTTGCAAAACAATTAAATGATCGAGCAGAGTTTGGGGTGATCACGCCTGAGTTTTCATTCCCCGATATGATTACAGATATCGGAAACTTAAAAACAGCAGAGCCGCAAAAACATACTCTTTATTTAGATTTTAGCGAAAAGCTAGACGCTCTCGACATAGATCCAGTCATAAAGAGCACCTTAAAGTTAGAAGCAGAACAAGCCATAGCCGGCCCTTTTCAAGCAGGTGTTGATGCGCTTATATCGCAGCTAAAAATAGTACAAACCCAAGCTAACGGTAATAAAGGAATTTGGTCTTTGCCAGATGGTGAGACCTTCTATAAAAATCGCATTAAGTACCACACCACCCTAGACTTAACTGCTGACGAAATCCATCAAATTGGTTTAGAGGATGTTGAGCGTATTCATAAAGAAATGCGTGAGATAATGAAAGAAGTAAATTTTGAAGGTAACCTGCAAGAGTTTTTTGCCTTTGTACGTAGCGACCCAAACAACTTTTATGAAGACAGTGATGCAGGCCGAGAAGCCTTTTTAGCCGAAGCCCGTCAAAGTACCGCTGATATTTTTGCCATTGCCGATCAATACTTCAATAAACTACCACAAGCTGATTTAGAAGTGAGAAGAGTTGAGCCTTGGCGCGAAAACAGCACAAGTATCGCGTTTTACAATAGACCCTCTTTAGACGGCACACGCCCCGGTAGATACTACGCCAACCTTAAAGATATGAAGAACCTTCAAAAGTATGTATTTTCAGCCATTACTTATCATGAAGGCGTGCCCGGACATCACTTTCAGATTGCTTTGGCGCAAGAGCTTGAAGGACTCCCTAAGTTTAGGAAGTTTGGCGGCTACGGAGCTTACACAGAAGGTTGGGCCTTATACGCAGAACAGCTTGCAAGAGAAATGGGGTTCTATAAAAACCCTATGTATAACTTTGGGCGCTTACAAGATGAGATTTGGCGTTCTGTTCGCTTAGTGACTGATACCGGTATTCATTCAAAAAAATGGACTCGTGAACAGGCTATTCAATACTTTATGGAAAATACCCCAATCAGTGAAGGGGATATAGTCACAGAGGTTGAGCGTTATTTTGTAAACCCTGGGCAAGCACTAGGCTACAAACTAGGCATGATCACCATATTAGATCTTAGAGAAAAAGCAAAAGCAGCGTTAGGTGATAAGTTTAATATCAGAGATTTCCATGATGTAGTAATTGGCACCGGTGCCCTGCCCTTGCCCATATTGACCAAACAAGTCGACAAATACATAGCGGCAAATAGTATCTAGTAAAACATAAACGAGCGGTAAAGCCACCAAGATAGATGATTGATCTGTCTTGGTGGTTTTAAGCCGCCGCTCACGCCAGCAACGGGCCCATCACACGCTCAAGCTCTCTTGATGGTATCAGCCTTATTACTATTTAACTTTCACGACAGGTTTAATATTTATGCTGGTTGTTAAGTTCAAATAAGATTTAACTCACGACTTTACACTCATTCACCAAATTCAAAATTTGTGCTGTAGCTTGTGCATCACACAAAGCTCTATGATGATTGACCATAGGTATTTCAAAATGCTCACAAAGGTTTGCAAGAGAATAAGATTTTAACCCAGGAAGATATTTTCTAGATTCTCTCACTGTACATAATTTTGGCATGCTGAACTTTCGATCAATTCGCTGATATTCTTGTTTAATAAACCCATAATTAAAATTGACGTTATGGGCCACAAAAATACACCCTTGAACAAAATCAGCAAACGTATCCGCAACCTCGCAAAAAAGAGGTGCGCCCTTAACCATAGTGTTATTGATCCCGGTTAACTTGGTAATAAATTTTGAAATATGGCGTTCAGGATTAACCAAGCTTGTCCATGTATCGACCACTTCGCCGCTCACCACTTTTACGGCACCAATTTCAGTAATTCGGTGCTGAGGATGTTTGCCACCCGTGGTTTCAATATCTACCACAACATAGGGCTGCATTGGGTCAACACTCCAAGTAACCCGACAGATCCCAACCTCAAACCCTGCGGCTTGCAGGGCATTTATACTCACAAATTGGTTAGGACGTATCGCATCGCCGGGGGCTTTTACCTCTTCAAACCGTAATTTACCATGTTCTATAATCATCAAGTCTGGATAACCATCCTTTAACCCCTGATAATTTTTTGCCATGGCCCGTAAATGCTCTACAACCCCTTCTAAAGGAGCTGCATTCAAAAATATAGAAATGATCTCCATCATTTTTGAGTTCCAACGGAACATTCCATTGGGTTGACCATAATATTGAGTCGCCATTTTTGTCAGATAAACTATCGCGTTTTGCGGTGTCGAAAATATCAATAAGCGCTGTTCAATGGCTTCGCTTAACGCCTGATAAATTGAGTTTTCTTTTACTACTTTTGGTCTTCGATCAAACTCTGTTGCAATTGAACCGGCTTGAAAGTTGAATAACTCTTGCCAAAATGTTAGGCCAAATAATGCATTGAATAAACGATTTTCGGTTCTAAAAACAATGGATCCTTGGCGCTGATAATATTGCTTCACGCCCATTTCGACTTTGTCTTTATACAACTCATCGATAACAAGATTAATACTATCTTCTCGTAACTTTTGGGTGAGCTTGCTTAGCTTTGATTGATGATATTTGCGAAGATAAAAATCTTCTGCAAACAGCAATAACGCATCATCTAAAGAGTGATCAATAAGACGTTCTAGGTATGCTTTTACCTTTTCTTTCTCGCCTGTTTTATAAAGCTCTCTTAACCATTTCTCTTGAGCCTTGTGGTAACAGGAAGCGCTCAGATACTCCAATGCTAAAGAGTGGTCTATGCTTAACAACTGTTTGCCTAATATATAGAAATAGTCATCCCTAAGCTTTGCAGACTGCGGGCAATCATCTGCTACAACTGGGTGTGCTGCCACTCCTTGGCTGTGTAGTGCATATTCTTTTACATCTAATTCATTTCGTTTTAATTCTTCTAATTTAGCGCTGTAGTAAAAAACACTCTTCGCCTGCTCTAAGCTATGAAATCTCGCACAAGCCTGTGTATCTTTGGTTCGCGTTCTTAAAACGCCCAAGTCACGCATAGAAAACTTATTTAAACCACTAGTGCTATCGCCAAAGAATAAAAAAAGTAGATAGGCCAAACAGTCATCAAAATTTTTAACTAAAAATTGACTAGCAAGTTTTGATGTTAGGCACTGGTTAATCGAGCAAAGCTGGTTGACTTGCTCTAGTACCTTTTGTTTGTTGGCGCTTTTCTTCACGACTTCAGAATGATGACAACATAGCAGCTCAATCAGTTGCTCTTTGGTTAATTCCTGTAACCAATCTTTAATGTCATCTGGGGTTAACTTACCTAAAAAACCTTTGTCAGCTAACGTTTGCAATTGAAGTGGGCAATCTTCAATTTCTTGATAAATCATTTTATCTAGTTTAATAAAACGACTTTGCCGATTGACCACCCTAACAAACATACACTGAGCCCCATGGGGCAATGCTTGATAAGACTGTATAAAACTTTGATTACTCTCATCTAACAGGTGTAAACACTCATGGGTGAGAAAATGAATAATTTCATTGAAATGATCGAGGTAATACTTCTCAGGTAACGCCTTATTTTTTCTAAACATTCGGGGCTCAACTAACCAATAACAAAAACATTATATACAGTAGTTTATACAGTTGTAAAATATTGAGCATATAGTTATCAATGGCAGTAATTTATGTGTCTAACCTTTTTGTTTTTTATACCAAGATACATATAAAAACTGTGTTCAAATGTAAACTGAGTGTCTGCAAGATTGGATGAGAGCAGTTAATATTAAAGCTCATCGAAAGATTAGATAAGCTAAAATGTAGAAAACCAACAAAGAGCTTATTCAAACCATTTTATACTTGTTGATTGAAAAGTGTTTAAGTAAGTTTTATTTGTGGTGTTGGTGTAGTTTCACTATGTAATTTCGAGTTATCCGCATAAAATCAAGACCCAAAAAACATTCGTATTTCCCCATGTGCTGAATCAGTCAAAGGTAATAAAGTTAACCTGTACAAAGGGTTACAGGGTGTGTTAGAAATGAGTCATGTAGAAAGGCGGAAAAATTCCGTGTTTAAACACGGAATTTTTCCATCTATTAATACTGTTAAATTTCAAAGGAAAGTCAGGTGCAGCACGATACTGAGAAATATAGACGGATTTGTGAAGAGATATCTCCCGAAGAAGCTGAGGAAATGAATCGGCGAGAGGATGAGGAGCATCAGAGGCAAGTTGAGGCGTTCAGAGCTGGCTATGAAAAAGACATTTGCTATCTCTGTAACAAACCTTTTAAGACCATTAGCAAAGACAATCCTTGCCTACATTGGCTATTACGACAATGTAAATTTAAGAAAAAAAACTTTCCTAAAATTTACGAAAAGTACGGCTATGGAAATATAGCTGCGTTTATTCGATGGTGCGCAAATCAAGAGCGTTTCCTTTCGAATATCAATGACCTTGAAGACGAGAAGTCAGATAGAAAAGTTTTGTCCTATACCGTTAAATGGAAAAATATTGAATGGACGTTTGACTGCTCCAAAAATGACTTTCAAGGGCATCAAGGAACATCAATTGATTATCCTCATTACCATTTTCAAATGAGGATCGATGGTAGGCAATTCATCAACTTCAATGATTTTCATGTCCCATTCACCGATCACGACCTTTTTATATTGAGATATAGTATGGAGCAAGGTGATTGGTTCAATCATAATTTTGGGGCTGTTGGCTCAGGTATGCAGGATGCTGTAAGTGCTGAGCTAGAAGATATACTTGAGCATACCAGTCGTTCAGATAATGAAGATGAGGCTACTTATCATTTTTCAACGATGATTGATGCAAGTGATAACCCTATTTCTGGAGAAGAAATATACGAAATACAGCAAGAGGCTGAACAAACAGGTAAATCCCTCGCTTTTGTAGCGCAGAAGCGTTTAAAGGAGCGTGCAAAAGTGCAAACGGTTATCAGTCCTGCTGACTCGATCCCGGACATCGCATCTAGAACCGAGCACAAGCGAAGATAAAATTTAAAAAAGATAACTAAGACAGTCATTATTAAAAAAGTAAAAAAAAGCGTTTTTCATTAAGTCTTTTTCCTGATTGGTTTTGGTTTTTTGGTGGGTGTTTTGATGTTTTAAAGGTTGGTTTTTCGAAAAGCTAACAAAAAAAGCTAACAAAGACAGTCATTATTAAAATAGATAACAAAGACAGTCATTATTAAAAAAGTAAAAAACAGCGTTTTTCATTAAGTCTTTTTCCTGATTGGTTTTGGGTTTTTGGTGGGTGTTTTGATGTTTTAAAGGTTGGTTTTTCGATGTTTAAGAGTTTACTTTGTCATTTGGTGCGAAAACTCAAATTTCAAACGAGTTTAACTCCCCAACTTAAGTTGGACGTTTGTTTTTAGTGCTTAGATAATTCAGGCACTTTTGAGTAAGGCTTTGGCCTTTACCATCCCTCGTATTCTTTGGTGGTTGGTGTGCTGCTTAAATTGTTGCATCATCTGTTCGCTGCCTACTGCGGTAGTAAAGTGTTGTTCAAATTCTGTAGTGAGGGTAAGCCACTGCTCTGTGTCTAACCCTAACCTTTTTAGAATAGGGCTTTGATGGTTATCTATGTGCCCTGCTTAGCTTTTTAGAGTGGGGGTCATGATTAGCTTCAAGCCCGACTGCGTATCATGTTAGCTAAGGCTGCTCCATAGTTATTTTTGAACAATAAACACATTTTTACATCACCATTTATTAGACAATAAACCTTAGTTTCTTACTTAGCTTTGAGGTTTTAGCCACCAATTAAATGTTGTTCTTTCAGGTGTTTTTACATTGACTCGTTCACCAAATTTAGGAGTTAATACAACGACCTCTTTGTCGGCGGCTAATTCCGTTATTCTCTGCAACGGCTCATTCCAGTTGTGCAGTGAGAGATCGAACGTGCCATTATGAATAGGCAGCATAACATCACCTTTTAAGTCTACATGCGCTTGTAAACTTTGTTCAGGGAACATATGAACCTCAGGCCATAACTCATGGTAAGCGCCCGTTTCTATTAGCGTTAAATCAAATGGACCTAAACGTTCTCCTATTTCTTTAAAGCCACCGAAATACCCTGAATCACCGCCGAAATAAATGTTTGATTCGGCACCTTGGATGGCCCAGCTTGCCCAAAGTGTTTCATCTTTGTCGAGCAAACCTCTCCCTGAAAAGTGTTGAGCAGGGGTTGCAGTTATTTTTAACGTGTCGACTTGTGTTGATTGCCACCAATTAAGTTCTGTTATTTTAGATTTATCAATTCCCCAGCTTTCTAAGTGCTTGCCTACTTTGAGTGGTGTTATAAAAAACTCCACTTTTTTATCTAACTCTAATATTGCGTGTTTATCTAAATGGTCGTAATGGTCATGACTAATTATTACAGCTTTAATATTAGGCAGTTGTTCAATCGAAATAGGCGGTTGATGGAAACGTTTTGGTCCCATCCATTGAACTGGCGATGCGCGCTCGCTAAAAACCGGATCAAATATAATTAAGTTTTGGTCGATTCTTAAAAGAATAGAGGAGTGGCCAAGTCTAAATAAGATATCGGACTCATCAGGAGCTAATAGCTCATCAATCAAAGGTATAACTGGAATGTCGAAGTTAGGTGTCGCTTGATCACGCTTATCATTCCAATAGGCTTTACTCATGTCGTAATAATCACTTGTACTCGTTGTTTGATTGATTTCTGTATTAGTAAATTTTTTAACTGAATTATCATTATCAACATTTTTAACACAACTAGAAGCCATAATCATTCCCCCTATCAGTAGTAATTTTTTTAACATTGTATATATCCAAAAAAGTAAACTATTTATTGTGTATAAGTAGAAATCACCTTTTTAAAATGAAAAAAATAGAGGTCTACAGAGATTGATACAAAGAGTAAGGATGTGCTCTTAATGAATTACACAACAAACTTAAAGACAAAATCTATATGCACCTAAATATATTAATCATATTCAGGTGCGCTATGTTTTTTATATATTAACTCTAAATTACTTTTGTAATTTAATTGCACCTTGCTTAATTAAACTTTGTGCTGTGTCGAAGATTGTTTCTTCTTCAGGACGCTGACTCCAGTTTAATTGCTGTTTTGCTTTTGCATTACTCATATTATGTTTAAAGCCTAAATCTTTGACGACCGTTTTTAACACTGGGTCTACATAAGACATGGCTTTTACTAACCAGTTGGGTAATGAACGGCTTGGTATTTTATGCTCAGGGAATTGCTTTCTTAAGGCATCAGCTATATCGCTCATCCACATGAATTTGCTTGCTGCAATATATCTTTGTTTGGCAGCATTTGGTGATGTCATTGCTAAAATATGTGCTTGTGCAACATCTCTAACATCTGAAACAGTAAAGCCAATTTGGGGAATGGCAGGTAGCGACTTATCCATCAATTTAATGATCACTTCTGCAGAAGTACCGTAGTCAGACTCCAATACTGGACCTAAAATAATACCTGGGTTGATAACTGACAATTCTAATCCAGCTTCATTAGCAAAATCCCACGCCGCTCTTTCTGCTAATGTTTTAGATTTGTAATACGGGGTGACTCTTTTGTCATTTGGATCGGTCCAACACTCTTCAGTTTGTTGCACATTTTCATTACCGTACAACACAGATGCAATGGATGAAGTTAATACGATACGTTTAATACCATTATCTTTTGCCGCTTTTAATACTCGTAATGTGCCTTCTATTGCTGGCTTTATAATTTCATTTTCATCTTTTGGGATATAAGTCAGGAAGGGAGATGCAGTATGAATAACAAAATCCGCACCTTTCATCGCTTCGTTCCAACCTTGGTCTTTTGATAAATCACACTCAACAAAGCTTAGGGTAGCTTGAGTTTCACCAACTTGATCTAAAATTATTTTTTCTATCTCAGCTGAGCGCTTTAATGATCGTAATGTGCCTTTAACATTAAAACCCTGTTTCAATAATTTAATTGATGTATGGCTGCCTAAAAAGCCAGTTACTCCAGTTACTACAACCGTTTCTTTGTTTTGGTCTTGCATAATTTACCTTTTACTTAAAACTAGTTAGATCAAACCTGACATAAATTACATGAAACGTCAGAAATTACATAGTGACAATATTTGTAATTTATGTCAAGATTATTTTTTGCACAAAATAATCTCCCGATTTAGTGCCTTAATTAAAAAAGTGTTTATATAAAATGCAAATTGAAGAGAAGAAGCACCAAATACTGCAAGCGGCAACAGAGGTTTTTGGCACCTATGGTTATAAAAAAACATCTATGCAAGACATTGCTGATGCGTTAGATATTTCTCGTCCTGCGTTGTACCAATATTATAAAAATAAAGAGGCTGTTTTTTTAGCCTTAGTAGAACACACCCTTAATTTGGGAGAACAAGCTGCAATACAAGGATTTAGTCATTCTGAAGATAGTTTTGAATGTTTGTTACATGGTATAAAAAATATGGAACAAGTGTTATTTGGTCCTATTTTCTTGAAACCTAACGGAAAAGAGTTACTCACTTTATCTAAAAAACTAGCACCAGATTTAATGACTAGCTTTGAAATGCAACTTTTTAACAAAATCGTTTGTGTGTTAGACAAGGCAGTAGTTGAGCAAAGAATCAACCTTAAAACGTTAAATGTAGAAGTCTCAGATGTGGCAAAAATTATATTGCAGAGTGTAGACGGAATAAAAAATACGAGTGAATCTCTGGAAGAGTTAGATCAACAACTTCATTTATTCTTAACTGTTTTCTGGAAAGGATTACAAAAACAGGGTAACTAATAACGTTGATGCGCTGAGTTAGCATATTTAACACATATGAGCCTTAGGTTAGTCAATAAAGAAAAACAGACATTAACGGTGAAGAATACTTTGTTGTTATTTATGCTGGAATACAAGATAACCTCTTAGTTGCAGGTAAAAGTTAAAGTTATCATTATTGCTGCTTGAAGACTGGCATAAAACAAGTGGCCGCTAATACACGCATCAAACCTGACTCCGCAAACAGGTCGTTTTTTTGCAAAACGAACGGCGCAAAAACGCGCCCTACTTGCCCCGCTGTTTATGTAACTCGTGAGACATTCAAAGGTGAGAATGATTAAATTTAAAGTAACAAGTACAATTACAGCGGTTATAGCATTTACTTTGTGTTTGGTTCTTATACTTATTCCCGAAGTATTATTTATGTTGTTTCATATTGATGAAAATAGTTCTGCGATCTTTATGGCTAGAAGGGCTGCAATGTTATTTCTCGGAATATCTGTGTTTAGTTGGTTCGGGCGAAACGCTAAGCATTCAGAATCTAGGCAGGCTATATGTTTAAGCCTTTCAATATCTATGTTTGCATTGGCTTTTCTTGGTAGTGCAGAATACTTACGTGGGTATGCTGGCATAGGTATTTTACTGGCTGTTATTACGGAAGCGACGCTTGCTTTCATGTATTTTAAAATATGGTTCCGTTGCAAAAATACCTAATAAAAACTTTAATCGAAACATAAACACTAGGCTATTTAAACCAACTATTTCTGTCTACTAAATTGGACGTTATACCGCAGTAACTAATGAAGTCTAATCTATATTAAAGATGCACCAAGATTGACTGCTGGTCTTTCTTGGTCATTTTTGCCACTACTA
Source organism: Paraglaciecola sp. (assembly GCF_039942875.1). Taxonomy (GTDB): domain Bacteria; phylum Pseudomonadota; class Gammaproteobacteria; order Enterobacterales; family Alteromonadaceae; genus Paraglaciecola. The sequence goes on along the minus strand of NZ_JBDVBQ010000024.1, from coordinate 374,225 downwards.
GCTCAAATGAGTGGTCTATCATACGCGCAACCTCTCCTTGAGGAATTGAGCCATCGAGTATCACCGTATTCCAATGTACTTTATTCATGTGATATCCGGGTATTACCGATGGAAAGATATCTCGTAGTTCAAGTGCATGACTTGGGTCGCACTTAAGATTCATCCAATAAGGTCCATCTAGACCTTCAGTTTTTTTACCTTTGGCCATTTTCCCCAAAGATAAAGTAGCAAACATCTTGGTTTTGACTTTAAACACTGCAACACCTTCACCAAAGGGGTAGTTTTCAGTGCTGAACGGCTTTTGTAATAAATAATGTTGAGCTTGTAATGAGTCCATGGATTCTCTTTAAATAAGTCGCTCTTGAGTTATTCGCTTATTGGCTTTTTCAATAGTTTACGTTGCAATGTACGGCGGTGCATTCCTAATTGTCTGGCGGTGACCGATATATTGCCATCATTTGATTTTAACACTTGTTGAATGTGCTCCCACTCAAGACGGGCCGGTGACATAACAGTGGTTCTAGTGTCTGTGGCCTTGGTGCTGGGCTCGCCGTCTAACATGGCTAATAGGGTTTTAGTATCAACAGGTTTCGACATGTAATCATCGGCTCCTGACTTTATAGCCTCAACTGCGGTAGCGATGCTGGCATAGCCTGTTAAGAGTATGATCCTCGCCTTGGGTAGGCTTTTTCTTAGCTGAGGTAAAATCTGTAAACTATTTTGATTACCCACTTTTAAATCTAAAATTAAGTAACTAGGTTGATGCTCAATGGCCAAAGCCATGCCCTGCTCGGTTGTATTGCCATGAATGCAGTCATACCCAAAGTGAGATAAGCGCCTTAGCAGTATATCTGCAAAGCTTTGTTCATCTTCAATCAACAAAAGCTGTTTCATGAGACATCAACCAAGTTCATGGCAATTTCTACCACAGCGCCTGAATCGGAGTGATTGTAGAGTCTAAATTGTGCACCTAACCTTTCAAAGGTCGCGTGGCTTAGTAACACTCCCATTCCAAATCCATTTTCACTTTTAACTATGGTTGACCCTAATTCTAACAAGCTTTGTTCAGATAAACCTTTGCCAAAATCTCGAATGGTAATAAATAATTGATGTTCTTCAACATGATTAGACAGCTCAACTTTATCGCTGTTATTTTCTTTGGATGCTTGTACCGCATTTTGAATTAAATTCAATAACGCCGGAAATAAAGTCGTATCGGTATACACAGCAAGTGTGTCTGAATATTCTAGTTGATAGCCCATTTGAGTGTCAGGGAAATTAAGCTGTACTTCTTGTTGTAGTTGCACCAATAAATCCGTTAATGACAGATATCGCTTACTGTTTTGCTTTAACTCTTCTGACATCACCCTAAAATCTTGCAACCGCTTACTACAAAGTGACAACTGTTCTTTTAACTGAGACAAGTACCTATGGGAGTACTCTAATTCAAGCTCTTCGGTTAAAAGATTTGCTGTGGCTAACGGGGTTGCCATTTGGTGGGCAAATTGTGCGGCTGTCGTACCAAGGGCAACTAACTGCTCTTGCCGTAATTGTTCTTCTCTGGCTTGACTTACAAAGCGTTCTTGATGACGCATAGCCTGTGCAAGTGACGCCACTACTAGCACCACAACTAAAGCGGATAATACAAAGTTCAACCACATACCAGTGAAGTGTTGTTGCATATCAACCATATGTAGTTGATGAGGGTCCATGCTAAATAACAGCGCCGAATACGCAACTAAGGCAACAAAGGTCACAAACAACAACCAAGCTCTGGTTAAGGTTACCGCTGCAATCGCAACTGGTAATAACAACAAGGACACAAAGGGATTAGTGGCCCCATTAGCAAAATATAGCATTAAGGTTAAAAACAAAATATCTAGTAAAATTTGCAATAAGTACTCGGCTAAGTGAGCATTACGATTACCTCTATACACATAAAACAAAACAATATTGATAGCCAACTCTGCAGCAATAATCATTTTTAAGGTGATATAAGACAGCTCATACTCGAACCAAAATTCGGTCACCAACACGACCACCAGCTGCAATGTGATAAAACCATAGCGCAGTTTGATTAACTGCAATAAATGGCGATTGGTTTGTAAATAAGACAAAGACATTTGAGGATTTAACATGGCAAAAGATTAGGCAGTTATAACAGTTTATACTGCCAAACTAAACCTAAAGACCAGCGGCTTGTTTGTTTCTCTTGTGTATTGTCTTGATACCACTCAGTGCGCAAGGTGAAGTCTTCGTAAACATCCCATACCCAAGCAACAGCGAATTTTTCAGGTTCAAAATCTTCATTATATAAACCCGTTGATTGCACAAAAGTTTGCGAGGTTTGCGTGAAGCGGTTATCTATCACTAATCGTTCGTATTTAACACTTATATGATGGGAGTCTAATGCCACACCCATTTGTAGCGAGTATCCGTCTTGGGTACTTAAATACGCGGCACTTTGAGTGCTATCAAGCAGCACACCATCAACATCTGAGGTTATCCATTCAAACCCTGCATCTAGAGTGATAGGATTCAGTTGCCATGCAATGTCGCCATAAATGCCAAACATTAGGGTGTCGCCTGTGAATGCTAAATCAGATGCACTGAGCTGACTATCAGAATGGCTATGGCCATCTTCGTACCTTAGGTCGGTTCTACTTTTAGCATCGCTAAACATTAACCAAGAGCCAAATTGTCCCTTTATGTTTTGATAACGCACTGGCGTATGAACATATACAGCGGCTGTCCCATCACCTGAACTAGAGGGAAAGTTATCACCGTTAAATAGTTCGACTCCCAAGTTAAACCCATAAAAACTACTGCTGGCTCTGACGCCTATATCCACAAAGTGACGACCAAAAAATACGTCTGCGAGTAAAGGAGCTTCGCTATACGCACCATCAGAGGCATGAAAGCTTGCTGTGGGCGTAACTTCGGTAGACATCTTCCCTACTTCAAACAACATAACTTGATTGTAGAATTCAGTATTGGCGCCAAACCAAAGGTTTTCTAAGCTAACTTCAGTGGAGCCATCATGACCATGGGTGCCAATTTTGGTACTCACAAAGTAACCTTCTTTTATATTTAAATGCCCTAAGAGTTGCACATCATCTAAGGTCGCACCTTTTGAAACCGGAAGCGCTTCGCCCCCCATTAGCACACCGGGTATTTGCCATACTTCATCAGCTGGCGCTGCTTCATTACTGCGATAAGTAACTGTGGTTCTTACATCTACAGAATCGGGGCGACTGTTACCGTGAATACTTTGATGGGCGTAAATAGGTGCAGACAAGCCACACAATACAATGCTAAAAGTTAACTTGTTCATTATTGCTCTTCAAATGGGTCAGAAAATTTTGGATTATTGATGAATTCGTAATCCGTGAGTGATTCTAAAAACGCTATCACGGCATCTATCTCATCATCGGTTGCATCAAAGCCGGTTATTAACCCAGATTTAAGGGGGCTTAAGTTGCCGTCGCCCGCGTTTTCGCCACTTTCAATCAGCTGCCCTCCCCTAGCATAATGCTCTATCACTTCACGTAATGTCTGTAAGCTACCATCATGCATATAAGGCCCAGTCAGCTCTATATTACGGAGGCTTTGCGGCCGAAACTTACCTCTATCGTTCAAATCTAGGGTGAGATCATATAAGCCTTGGTCCGCTGCTGGATAGCTACCCTCACCGTCTAGGTTATATAAACCGTTATTAAAAAATGGATACGCAATGGTATCTTCAGTGGTATTTGAGTCTCGATAAGACACCGAAAAATTACTGCCGGTATGACAATGAAAGCATTCAAACTTCTCACCATTAAATAAACTAAAACCCAACTTTTGCTGTTCAGTTAAGGCGCTGGTATCACCTAATAAATATTGGTCGTAAGCACTATTGGCACTGATCATAGTGCGGATGAAGCTAGCCAACGAAAATATAATTTTATTAATGGTAGTGCCACTGTCACTATCGGGAAAAGCAGCAGCAAACATGGCAACATAGGCTGGGTCTGCATCAAACCGTGCAAGGACTTCATCTAAGTTAGGATCGGTTACCCCAAGTTCAATGGGGTTGTCTGCTCTTATGGGGACATTGAGCTGGTCTTCTAACGCCAAAAAGCCATTGTTGCTCCATGTAAACGTAGAGTGGTAAGCCACATTGGCTAATCCTTGGCTATTACGGGTTAACTGATGGCCAGTAGAACCAAAAGGGGTAGAGACACCATCACTGAAGGCTAATGATTGGTCATGACATGACTCACAAGATTGAGTTTGATTGGCAGAGAGCTTTTTGTCGTAAAATAAAAACCTACCCAGCTCAATTTTCTCCTCAGATATTGGATTAAAATCTGGAACATAAGGCACCGCTATGTGGTCGGGTAACGCTAATAAATCACGTAATGAAGTTTGCTCAGAGCTTTCTTCAACTGTGGTTGAAGATGAATGATTACACCCCGTTAAACCTAAGAAAGCAGTTACCGATAAAAAACTGAAAACAAAGTACTTCATAAAATCTCTTAAAGCATCATTGGAGAATAACTTTGGGGTAAACCTGTGCTTACCCCAAATTCAAAAAAGGGTTGGTATTACTCAACCACAACTGTTGAATTGTCAGCGGCTAAACTATCGCCGGTTTCGGCAGAGATCCCAAAATTGACAAAGATAGGGCCACAGTCTGCTTGCACACTACTTGGTGCAGAATGACAACTGACTCCCGTGGTGGTAACGCCTTCAGATGTAGATGAAAATGCCACATCAGCTAAAACACTTTCTATGTCTACCACAACCGTGTTTACAGCTGGGTCAAAATTGTCCAACTCAACTTTTGGGGTATTGATAAAATCACATTCATCTTGAGTTTCAAGGGCTAACAGGCCATCACCGGTGCAGTTTCTACTGCCAATATGTAGATACCCTTCGCCCGACTCACCATTGGTATCTTCTATGGCAAAATTCATTACAAAATGACGATAGCCACTTGCCCAAGACCAATACATTTCGTTCAATGGAGACGGAGCATCTTCAGCCGAAGTGGTTGCAATAACATCTTTCATTATGGCTTGGGGTAAGCCTAAATCGAAAGAAACCTTTGCCACACCTGTATCTAAATAGGTGCCTGTAATCTCAGTGTTGGTGCGAGCGGTACCCGTTAGGCTTTCTAAGGCACAAGTACCACTACTATTACCGGTTAAATCAATTAACGCCACAAACCCTTGTTCACTTTGATATTGAAATTCGTTTTCATCTAAGGTGGCTTCAATCTCAACATCATATTGGTCGTAGAATTTAATATTACTCACATAAAACCTGAGATCACTCACTCCTAAGCTATAACTTGCATCAGAACCATAGCCTGTAAACATAGTGTCGCAATTGACCTCTTCAACACCACTCATGGCTTTAAAATCTAAACTAAAGGCCTCAGCAACGGCATTGTTATCATCAGTACTTGAACTGCTACCACCACAGGCGCTCAACATAGAGGTGGCCGCAATAGCCGCTAGAGAAATGGGTTTTAAATGAGTAGATTTATCCATAATTAATATCCTGTTTATTACTTAACTTAATGATGATGTTGAGTCGGCGCATCTGTATCTGCTTTGGGTGAGTCTTCCACCCATACTTCAACGGTTATTGCGCCACTGTTTTGAAAATGAAGCGTCATGGGGAATTTGCTGCCCAACTCTAAAGGTCGAGTTAAGCCCACCAACATAATATGTATGCCACCTGGGCTGAGTGTGGTCGTATTTTTTGCTGTAATGACTAGGCCTTGTTTAACCTCGCGCATTTGGGCCATGTCATGGGTAAACTTTGTTTGATGAATTTCAGCCTGTTGCGCGATATTAGATGAAACCTCAACTGACATTAATTTATCTATATCAGGAGTTGGATTTTTGATTGAAAAGTAAATCGCAGCGGTTTTTACGACAGCAGATGTTGGCCTAGCCCATGGATGGCCTATTTCCAGTTTGCCGGTTTTAAAATCATGGGCATTAACCATAGAAGTGAGCAATAAAAGAAAGAGAAGAAGCGGTTTTACGAGATGAATAGGAAGTAATTTTAAACTATGCACTTTCAAAAAATGATCCAAAATAAATTTTCAGTCATTATAGAAAGTTAATAAATTGTAACAATGCGACATAATGTCGCACCTATACCTAGTGCAGATATAAACCTATGTTTTTAAGGGTAATAAAAAAGGCAGTAAACTGCCTTTAATCATAATATTTTTCTATCTTTCGATTAGTCTTGCTTAAGCAAATGTAAGACGTTTTTAAGGTCGGTTTTACCTTCTATAATTTCATCTGGTGTTAACCCTGCCACTTCATGGGGGAAAACTAACCATTCGTCACTTTCGTGCACAAAGTAATCTGGAACCATTTCGGTCTTATTGTTGCTGGGCTTGTAATAAGGACAAGCAACACGCACATCACTGGGCATATTAGCGCGAGATAATTTCTTAATTTGTTTTATCAAGGCATCAACACTGCGACCAGAGTCAAAAACATCGTCAACAATTAATAAGGTGTCATCGGCATTAGCGTTTTCAATCAGGTAATGTAAACCATGCACTTTTATGGTTTTAGATTGTTGGTCTATTCCGTAGTAAGAAGAGGTGCGTACAGCAATATGATCAGTTTCAACTTTTTTGAAATCAAAATATTCTTGTACCGCTATACCAATAGGAGCACCACCACGCCAGATCCCAATAATAAACGTAGGACGAAAGCCGCTTTCATAAACCTGAGCCGCTACTCGGAACGAATCTTCTAGTAACATTTGTGCTGTAATAAATGTTTTTTGCATTGAGTTGGTAACCTTAAAACTTTAGGGAACGCTTGGTTAATTCAACCTAAACGTTATTTAGCGCGGTATTGTATATCGAACTAGGGTTCAATTCACCCTAACATTTAAGCTTTTATTCGTACTTCAATGCTTGTGCAGGTTCTACTTTAACTGCTCTGATTGCTGGGTACACACTCGCTAAAAAACATAACACTAACGAAGTACCAATCAAAAATACGACTTGTGGCCATTGCAGATCAATGGGTAAGCCCTGCCCGTTAGCGCCAAAATAGATAGGGATGTTTAACAATACTATGATGTTATTTATTTGACTCACTGTGAGTACCCCAAGTAACACGCCAATTAATGTGCCTTTAATACCGTTGTAGGCGCCATTAAACAAAAATATCCACATTACTTGGCTACGAGTCATTCCTTGGGTGAGCAGTATGGCAATGTCTCCTTGTTTTTCAGACACCACCATCACTAAAGCTGACACTATGTTAAAGGCCGCAACGGCTATAATCAGCAACAACATAAGCGACATCATGTTTTTTTCCATCTTTACGGCATCAAATAATACGCCTTGTCTGTCTCGCCAATTAGTAGATTGATAACCATTTGACTTTAAAACTTGTACAACCTCTTTGTAATTAAAGGCATCATCTAAAAACAGACGGGTTTTGGCTAAGTGTTGGGTGCTACCTCTGAGTAACCTAGCCGCATCATTAATATGCAACATCACCACTTTGTCGTCTAAGGCTGAGCTCATGCTAAATATGCCCGCAACCTTAAACACTCGCTGACTGTACATTCTGCCAAAAGGCCCAAAGTAGCTGTTTTCAGACGCTAATAAACGTGCCTTTTCGCCAACACGCAAATTTAGCTTTAAAGATAATGCGCGACCAATTATGACGCCATATTCACCTTGCTTTAAATTACTGAACTGCCCCACTAGCATGTTTTCTGCAATGATAGATGATTGCTCCATTACGCTAGGCTGCACACCTTGAAATATAACGCCTTGTAGACCTTGAGAAGACTGTATTAAGCCTTCTGATTCAATAAACTCACTTGCCACTAACACACTAGGAATGCTTTCAAAGTCAATATTCTCAGCCTTTGGATCTGCGAGGGGGTCAACTAGTATGTGGGGCGTAATACCTAAGTTTCGTAGCTTAAGTTCACCTTCAAAGCCATTCATCACAGACAACACAGTAATCAATGCCATTAAGCCTAAGGCTATCCCTACTACTGAGAAAAAATTAATAAACGCAATGAAATGGCTGCCCTTAGAAGCTTTGGCATATCGTAAGCCAATAAAGGCTGAAACAGGATAGAACATGTGAGTGGGATTCTTATTTAGTTATAAACAGTTGAAAAATAACCTGTTAAGTATTGGTATACTCTAAAATGATGTTCAATAATACGTGCTTGAAAGAAATCTAACAAGCAAAGCAATCGCAGGAGATCCTATGCAGCACCTTACGCTTGAACAAAAATATGAACAATTTGAAGAGTTTTTCATGATAAAACATATTGTTCCGGTAAATATGCGGTTGTTAGATAAGACCTTTACCCTCCCTGAAGTAGAGGAATTGCATGAGCATATGCCTTTTGAATTTCAGATTGCGAATGAATTATCTGATATCGACAGTAAAGCCCTTAGGCCATTGCTGAGTTTAGGGGAACATGCTTCGCAACTCGCCGAGTTTTTAAATCACCAATCAAAAAAAATTGATTTAATGATGTCACTTATTTTACAACAACACTCAGACCAAGCTAACAGTCATCAATCTATACAATTTGGTGGTGGCGGTTTAGTGGTTGCAAGCGAAAACCCGTGGGAAATAGGCGCTGCCGTAGAAGTAAAATTATTTTTAAGGGAAGAAGCCGCCGCTATTTTTTGTTTTGCTGAAGTTATTACTTGTAAGCAAGAAGATGATACGTACCATATATCGCTAATTTTTTCCCGTATACGAGATGAAGACCAAGACTTATTGGTAAGAGCCAGCTTACATTTACAAGCTGCTAATCTCCGTAAACGTAAAACTCAGAAAATGAACCAAAACGAAAACAATTAATGACTGACAGTATTTTTTCACCGCCGTTACCTAACAACAATCAAAAATCTAATAATGACATTCGCCACTGGGGGAACCTGCAAGGCAGTAGTACCGCTTTAGCCATAGCTTCGGCTGCAGAAAATGCTAACGGCCCATTGTTATTAATAACGGCTGATACGCCCAGCGCCATTAAACTTGAGAAAGAACTGGATTATTTTTTACAAAATCAAACTGTAAATGTGCAGTTGTTCCCAGATTGGGAAACCCTACCCTACGATAACTTTTCTCCTCATCAAGATATTGTTTCGCAGCGTTTAGAAGCGTTATATCAGCTTACTCAAAATGAGCGCAGCATTTTTATTGTGCCGCTAAATACCTTGATTATGCGTATGGCTCCAGTGGATTACATTGGAAAATATCTACTGATATTAAAAATCAATCAAACCTTGGATATTAGTGAGTTCCGTTCTGGCTTAGAGCGCGCGGGTTATTTGCATGTTAACCAAGTAATGAGTCATAGTGAGTTTTCTATACGTGGCAGTATTATTGACCTGTTCCCAATGGGGAGTTCACACCCTTTTCGTATCGATTTGTTTGATGACGAAGTCGATAGTATTAGACACTTTGATCCTGAGACACAACGCTCAGGTGATAAAGTAGACGAAATTAAGTTATTACCCGCGAGAGAATTTCCGACAGATAAAGACGCCACCTTATTGTTTAGACAACAATACTTAACAAAGTTTGACGCCAACAACAGCAAAGAGTCTATTTATTACCAGGTAGGCAAAGGTTTAATGCCAGGTGGAATCGAATATTACTTACCTTTGTTTTTTGAAAAGACCTCATGCTTATTTGATTACTTAAACGCAGACACCACCATTTTAATGCATGGTGATTTACAAGTAGCCCACGACACCTATTGGAAAGACGTAAACAATAGATACGAGCAACTACGTTATAACCTAGTACGCCCATTACTTGAGCCAGCAGATATTTTTATGCGTGCTGAAGAGTTGTTTGCCGCTTTAAAAGACTGGCCAAGAGTTCAAATAAGCAAGGAATCAATCAGTAAAAAAGCGGGCCATTATAATTTTAATACCCATCCTATTGCTGATATTGCCCTGAAACCACAAAACAAAGTTCCGTGGACTTCATTAAAACAACAAGTCGCTGAGTGGCAAAAACAGAAGATTAAAGTGTTGTTTAGCACTGAGTCGGCAGGTCGTCGTGAAGGCCTGCTAGAAATTCTCACTAAAGCAGAGATAAAACCTAAATCCTTTGCCCAACTAGACGAATTTTTATATAGCGATGAGCCAATAGGAATAACAGTAGGCGCAGCAGAATTTAGCTTCTTAATTGATGATAAAGACTTACCTGTCGCTTTTATAACTGAAACTGAGCTCCTAGGTCATAAAATTAGTCATCGCCGTAAACGGGATACCCGTCAAGGCACCGACGAAGGCGCGATTATACGCAACTTGGCCGAACTGCAATTGGGCCAGCCTGTGGTGCACCTCGACCACGGTGTAGGCCGCTATTTAGGTTTACAAACCTTAGATGCCGGCGGCATTACGACAGAATATTTGACCATTGAATACGCTAAACAGTCTAAGTTATATGTACCTGTGGCTTCCTTGCAGTTGATAAGTCGCTACAGTGGCGGTGACATAGAACATGCGCCACTGCATCACTTAGGTACAGACACTTGGTCAAAAGCCAAAACAAAAGCCGCTGAAAAAGTACGAGATGTAGCCGCTCAGCTACTAGATGTGTATGCACAGCGAGCAGCAAAACCCGGCTATGCATTTAAAATCGCATGGGATGAATACCAAGGGTTCTCTGATAGTTTCCCCTTTGAAGAAACCCTAGATCAACAAAAAGCCATCAATGCGGTCATTCAAGATATGGGGTCAGCCAATGCCATGGATAGACTAGTTTGCGGTGATGTAGGCTTTGGTAAAACAGAAGTCGCCATGCGCGCAGCCTTTATCGCTGCCAATCAGGGTAAACAAGTGGCTATTTTGGTACCCACTACCCTGTTAGCCCATCAGCATTTTGAAAACTTTAAAGAACGTTTTGTAAACTTCCCCTTTAACATTGAGGTGTTATCTAGATTTGTCAGTGCTAAAGATTCTAAACGTGTGGTATCAGCCATTGGCGAAGGCAACGTAGATATCATTGTAGGTACCCACACCTTGTTACAAGAGCGCTTAAAGTTTAATGATTTAGGTTTAGTGATCATCGACGAAGAACACCGCTTTGGAGTGCGCCAAAAAGAGAAGTTTAAAGCGCTACGTTCAGACGTAGATATTCTAACGTTAACCGCAACGCCAATACCGCGAACCTTAAATATGGCCTTAAGTGGCATGCGTGATTTGTCAATTATTGCGACGCCACCTGCAAAACGTTTACCCATAAAAACATTTGTTCAACAACGCAGTAAAGATTTAATTCGTGAAGCCATCATGCGTGAAATTCTGCGGGGCGGACAAGTTTACTTCTTACATAATGAAGTAGACACAATAGAGCGAACAGCAGAAGAAATAGCAGAAATTGTCCCAGAAGCTCGAGTAGTGATTGGTCATGGACAGATGCGTGAGCGTGAGCTTGAAAAAGTCATGTCAGACTTTAACCACCAACGTTTTAATGTGTTGTTATGTACCACCATAATTGAAACTGGTATTGATGTGCCTTCTGCCAACACCATAGTGATGGATAGAGCAGACCACTTAGGTTTGGCTCAACTGCATCAACTTAGAGGCCGTGTGGGTCGGTCACACCACCAAGCTTACGCCTATTTGATGACCCCACACCCAAGACGACTCACTAAAGACGCCAAAAAACGTCTCGAGGCAATTTCATCTTTAGAAGAATTAGGCGCTGGTTTTGCACTCGCCACTCATGACTTAGAAATACGAGGAGCGGGTGAGCTATTAGGTGATGGCCAATCTGGGCAAATTTCGAGTATTGGCTTTACGTTATATATGGATATGTTAGAACAAGCCGTTGAAGCCTTAAAACAAGGTAAGGAACCCTCTCTTGACTCGGCATTAGCTGAGCAAACTGACATTGACTTGCGCTTACCTGCGCTGTTTCCGGATGATTATGTACCTGACGTTAACATGCGCTTATCTTTATATAAAAAACTGGCAGGTTGCCAAGATGAAAGAGCCATTAACGAATTTCAAATTGAGTTAATTGACAGGTTTGGACTATTGCCCCAAAGCGCTAAAAACCTGCTTGATGTCGCCATGCTGAAACTAATAGCCAAGAAAATTGGCGTCTCTAAAATGGAAGGCACTAATAAAGGTGGCTTTGTAGAGTTTTCACAACACACCAAGATAGACCCCGGTTTTATTATTAAACTGATTCAATCGCAACCCAGAATATATAAATTAGATGGTCCACAAAAATTAAAATTTAACGTGCCTACTGAATCAGCCAAAGATAGACTTAAACTATTCACTGATATGTTAAATGAATTTAGCCAACAATTAAGAGCTGCTTAATGACCCACAAATTAACCACTTTATTATCCTCAACTACGAGCTTGTTGTCGCCAAAAGCACTAAAACTATCATTAGTAAGTTTAGGTGTATTAACTGCTACACAGTCCTTACAAGCCGCAGAACAAGAATGGTGGTTTGATGTAGAAGTGATTATATTTGAACGTTCTTTAGAGCCAAATGCTGTTTCTGAAACATTTAAGCAATCAAGCTTAACCCCAAGAATAAATAATACCCTAGACTTACTCAGCCCATACTTAACCCCCGATACCTCTTATTTACTGGCGGGACTCAACTACTGCCGAGCATCGAAGCAGGAAGAGGTTAGTAGCACAGCACGACAAAGGTTTGTTATTCCAAACATGCAATGGGTTGAAAACATAAGTACAGCTATCGATGATCTTGTATGGCCTGAGCCTGAACTAGAATCGGACTTACCTACACTAGGTTTAGAAGTACAATCAGTCTCTACAGACCCAAGCTCATTGATAAATAGACAAGACGTCAACACCACAGGTGTATCTACTTATGAAGATTATGAATCAGAACCTTATGTGAGCCAACTCACCGATATGTCTTATATAGAATGGCAAATACCAGAACACCTCCCCTGTGCCTATTCTGAACAAATTGACCCGATGTTAGTTTTAACTCCTAAAAAGGATGCGGATGACCCGACTGATTTAATCGCAAACGTACCAGTAAAAATAGACGGCATAGAATGGCAAACAAAAATGCCCGCTTCTTTATTGCCCATAGATAGCTTCAGAATGGATGAGCTATATCAGAGTATTAAATACCAAAGAGGTATAACCCCACTACTACATTTAGCATGGCGTCAAAAAGTCACCTTTGGACGGGAGAACACTCAGGCTATTCGTTTATTCGCGGGTAAAAACTATGGCAGTGCTTATACAAATAGCGGTGAATTATTACCACAAGATACAGATACACTTTTTGATACTTTGGCACCTAACCAAGAAGACGTTTATATTCCTGAGGCAGAAAAGTTATTAGACATAGATCCGGTTGAGCCTGACACAACCAGCCTAGATATCGAGTCTACTGAGGACTTATTTAGGACAATTGATAATGCCTTAGATGATAGCACCCCCGTTAATTTGACTGGGCTTCTAAGTGACAAACAAGATTTATCAAAGGCTGAAGAAAAGCCAACAGACCAAGCTAGTGACATTTGGCAATTAGACGGTGAAGTCGCCGTTTATTTACGAAATATTGGACGCGTACCCTATTTACATATAGACAGTGACTTAGATTATCGCCACCCAGTATTTAAGCCACAAGAGTCTATGGAAGACTCAGAAACCACTTTAATCACTGGAAATTATGACCAAGCTAACTTTTTAGAAAGTGTTAAATTTGATCAGTTAAGAAGAGTGATCAGCAAACAGGTGCACTATTTTGATCATCCCTTATTTGGGATGGTAGTCACAATTAATCGTTATAACTGGCCAGAAATAGAAGAGCCTATAGAAGAGTAAATTTTAAATAGCTAAACTGAGTTTAAATATCAAAAGCTCGGCGCTGCAAGTAATCAATTTCCACTTCCATTTGAAAGATGACTTCGGTTTTTTCTATATTTAGTGCATTGTGCATCTTAGCTCTTGCCAACTCGTAGTCTGCAGCCATTTCTATGTCATTAGCTGCCTCATAAGTCTCTTTATTGGGCCACTGAGCATAAGCAATAAACTTTCCGCCATTATCTCTGTGCAATCTAGATCCTACACTCCTTTTAAACAAATAAATCCTTAAGTGACCTTAGGCCAAGCCAAGCCTTTAGAAACTGTTTTTCGAAGCCTTGTCTCACTACAAAATTGAACATTACAATATACATATTATTATCCTTACCAAAATATCCGTTACACCAAATTTAAATTACAGCCAATAAAAAAGCCGTCACAAGTGACGGCTTTTAAAAACTATATACTAACTAAATATTAGAAAGTGTAGTTTAAACGAGCGTAGTAGTAACCACCTTGCCAATCAACAGTGTTGCCAGACCAGTAAATACGGCCACAACAAGCATCACCAATAGTATCTTCATCAGGGTAAGTATCAAACAAGTTACGAGCACCAGCTGCTAGGCTTAATGAATCGCTTAACGCATAGTTAAGCTCTAAATCAAACAACACGCTTGGGTCATAGTCTTGCTTCTTCAACTCACCACCAGTGAAGTTTGAATTAGTGTAACTACCATATAAGTTAGCTCGAACAAGTACAGTTAACGCATCAAAATCATGTTTCGCAGAAAATACACCTTTAACTTTAGGTGTACTATTTTCAAAATCAAATGCATCTTCAGTACTTAAAAAACCTTCAACATCCGAGTCTAGCTCTGATTTATTGTAATTAACTGACGCGGTTAACACAGTATCATCCATAGTATAAGTGGCAACAATATCTACACCAGTCGTTACAGTGTCAAAAGCGTTTTGGAAGTAGTTAACACCACCAATTGACTCTGCACCTTCTACACCAGCAGCAACTAATGCTAAATACTTATCATAATCTTCACCAGAGTCAGGATCAGATGAAACGTCTATTGTAGATACTGCATAGAAACGGTCAGCAACTGCAATACGATAGAAATCAACAGTTGTAGTTAAGGCATCAAACGAGCCAGACATACCTAAAGAAAAGTTGACTGAAGTCTCTGGCTTAAGTGCTTCAGCACCTAACGCTTGACCCACATCACTTAGCGCTGGGAACAAACCAGTCGCAACAGGAAGGCCATCAGGCAAACGTGTAGATACGTTCGTGGTACCTTGCTGCCCTGGAGTAGGTGCTCTAAAGCCAGTACCAAAAGAACTACGTAAGTTAATTTCATCAGTAATAGATAACTTAGCTGCTACTTTACCAACAATTTCAGAACCAAAATCTGAATAATCTTCATAACGCAACGCTGTTTGAAGGAAGAAAGCGTCGGTAATATCCGTACTCGCATCTACATATACACCAAACGAATCACGGTCGTAAGTTTCTGAGTATTCAGGAGAATAACCAGGGAAGCCGTTAGAGCCTACACCCACAACTGTATAGACAGGGTCACTAGAGTTAGCACAGTCCAAGGTTGACCCATTAGCAATTACATCTAAACCGCCTGTAACATAATTACCCTGATCATCCGTATAACCTGAGGTAGCATTTCCGTCAGCATCACAAAAGTTATAAGGGTCTGAAGTTGCGTGTGGGCCAGCAAAATATGAAGCAGTATCACCTTCAACTAACTCATAACTTTCTTCCATGTAAGACGCACCAAATGCGAATAACACTTCATTAGCCATACCTAAGTCAACAAATTGTGTGAAATCAGCAGTCAGTTGTATCTCTTCATTGATCAAATCACCAGGATGAAACTCTGTTGGAGATTCTTCGCCTTCATAAAATTCGCCTAAAGAAGGGTTAATGGTATTTTTAAGAGTATAAGAAATTTCATTTGAACCATAACGAGCGGCAATATCGTATGTCATTTCATTGTCAAATTCACCTTCAATACCCGCTACGATTGAGATATCAGTAATATCACCAAAGAAACGAGGGGTAAAACCACCTGGGAATTTTTCTAAAGGAGAGTATATAGAACCATCTTCGTTACGTAGGTTTTCAATAGTACCGTTACCTGGGTAACGATAGAAGAAACCACCATCACCTTCACTGGCTGAGTAATTACCAAAGGCATAAAGTCTTGTAGAATCGTTAATTTCGAACCCAGAGTTAATAAACAAACGAGTTGCAGAAGTATTAGGTTGGCCCCAAGGCTGAACAACATCACCAAAGCCAATGTTAGCATCAGCCAACCCTGCTATAAATGATTCTTCTGTGAAACCTTCAATAGATGTATCAATACCTGTTAAGAAATCATCGCTGTTTACGTCAACACAAGCCCATGATTCACAATACTGCTGAGAACGTGAAACAGCGCTTTGATCTGAAATTTCACCAGACACACTAACAAAACCACTATCACCTAATGCAAAACCAATGTTACCTGTTACGGTAAACTGCTCGCCGTCACCTTCGTAATATTGTCCCATATCTATAGACATAGAACCGCCTTCATCATTATCTTTCAATTGAAAGTTAATAACACCGGCAATCGCATCAGAACCATACTGTGCGGCAGCACCATCACGTAAGACTTCAACACCTTTTAAAGCAGAAGCAGGGATAGTAGCGATATCTGGCCCTTGAGTACCAGAACCACCAATTTGTACTAACGCAGAACGATGACGACGTTTTGAATTAACTAACACCAAGGTTTTATCGGTAGGCATGCCACGTAATGTAGCAGGACGGATAAATGACGCACCATCAGATATAGGTTGGCGTGATAATGAATACGAAGGAACCAAGGTTTTTAATATGTCGTTAGTATCTGTAAACGGAACAGCAACTAAGTCTTCTTCACTGAAAACATCTACAGGCACTGCTGAATCTGCTACCGACCTAGGTGCACCACGAGAACCTGTAATAACAATTTGTTCTGTGTTTGCATCATCAGCCTGTTCTTCTTGAGCTAAAATAGTGGGTGACGTTAAAAGCAAACCAGTACTGGCTGCAATTACCGGCAAATTACGTCGAATAGAACGACTTAGTGTGTGTAGCTTAAGCATGTATTACCTCTTATTTTGACATTTTTATTATGTGCTTGAAAACGTTGGGAATTACTTATCAACTAAAATTAGTACTCTGTTAATTATTCTTGTGTATTAATTCTGTGCAATCCATTTAATAAGTAAATTTTTGGTTATTAATTACCATTCCTCTTAAACTAAAAAGCAACTCAGATGCCAACCGGAACCGGTTTTACTATTTATGGGGACAATATTTTTCTTATACCTCGACAACTCCTTTAAAATTAGGACCTGCAGTGATAACCAAGCATTTAAGAGAACCTAAATTTATCTAAAAGGCAGTTAAACAAAAACAACTAGGGTGAGCAAAAGCTCATTTAAACGGGCCAAAAATGACGAATTGCACCTATATGTTGCAACTCAAAATTATCATAACCATTGAGTGGACTTATAGTCAGTTATGAAGAGACCTAAATTGATATGATAACTATTAATAGAAATGGGGTCGCCTAACTCTCAAGGGCTTTAAGCACGTACGACAATCTTCGAAGCAGGAAAATTGACATTCCTACGTTCATTAAAAGCGTATAAACTTCAGCTAACTTGGGAATAAATAGAGAATCAAAAAAGCAGAATGACTGTAGCATTTGTTGCAGTTATACCAGTTACTAGTAACTTAATACTTAAGCTACTAGTAACCAATAATGTAACGTAATTAAGCTTTAGCTAGTGTTTTCTCTAAGGCAATTGGCATAGCATCAACATACTTTTGTACGTCAGGGATCAAACCAGTACTGACACGTGACCAATTATTGTAATCACGGTAAATACCACGAATTAATACATTCTGCTTAGCCATTTCTTGTCTGAATATTTCAGCATTACCTTTACCCAAATCAACAAATACAAAATTTGTTTCAGATGGTAAAGCAATTAATCCGTTAGCCTTAACCGCAGATAAAATCATTTCTCTGCCTTCGACAATTTTAGACTTAGACATTTTTAAGAAAGCTTCATCATTATAACTAGCAATTGCTGCAGCTAAACCAGCTTGATTCATAGAGTAACCGCCTAGGCTGTAACGATTGATTTCAGCTGTATTTTCTTCCGAAGCGATCATATAACCAACACGCATTCCAGCTAATCCGAATAGCTTAGAGAATGTTCGTGCTACTACAACATTATGACCTTCATTTATTAAGCTCATCATGGAGTTTTTCTCAGGAATATCAGTCACTTCGTTATACGCTTCATCAACTAGTACCAAGGCTTTCTTTGAAGCTTTTATACAAAACTCACGCAATTTAACGGGATCTAATAATCGACCTGTAGGGTTATTTGGATTTGTAATTTGCACCATGGCAACGTCAGGCGTAATTGCTGCATACATAGCGTCTAAATCAATACCTAAATCTTCAGTCTTTGCTGTTCGTTTGATTTTTTCAGCACCAATTTTTTGTGGCGTTTTAGCCGTGGTATCCCAAAATAAATCTGGTCCTAAAATCTTGCCTTTAGTAGAGGCAAGTACTGCCGTGTATGAAAGCACACCACTGGAACCAGCACTTAAAGAAACCTGAGATTTACTCACTGAGTTTTTTTCTGCGATCATGTCCACTAAAACACGGTAAGGATCTGCAGCATAATATGCGCCTTTTGCGCTAGCTGCCATAATGGCTTTCATGGCCGCTGGGCTTGGTCCATAGGGGTTCTCATTAGCATTTAATTTAGCAACGCCCGGTTTGGGTCCATAAGCAACAGCAGGAGTCTTATGATGGGCAGCAACAGCAGACCCCGTAATAATACCACTTGCAGCAACTGCTGAAGCCGCTACTGAACCTTGTAAAAATAAACGTCTACTTAATTTATCAGTCATAATTTTTTACCTTTAATTTTTATATTTAAGTTTTAATACGCTTTATAGAACATACAAATTGACACTACGATGAGGTACACCCCGAATAGTTTCTTAAGTAGTACTTCATCTAAACTATGGGCCCACTTAGCACCAATTGGTGCAGTAATGATTGAGCCAACACTAATCGCTATTAGCGCCGGTATATTTACGTAACCGAATGTTCCATAAGGTAAATTAGGTACATCATGTCCCATTGCCATAAACCCTATAGCGCCCGGTAAACCAATAATAAAACCAACCCCTGCAGCCGTTGCAACCGCTTGATGAACTGGCCTATTACATATCACCATAGTCATAACAGTTATGGTTCCACCACCTATGCCTAACAATGCTGAAAAGCCACCTAAGAAAGTAGCCAAAGCTGCTCGCCCTATTCCTTTGGGCATATCTAAAGAATCTGTTTTTCCCGCAAACAATTTTGGAAATAGAAAATAAATAGAATAAAAGAATACACCAGTAGCAAAAACCAATATCAATGCATTTGAGCTAGTTTTAGACGCTATATAAATACCGACCAACACACCTAAAACGAGCCATATAGCCCAGTCTTTTAAAACCTTAAAGTCTACTGCCCCTTTACGGTGATGAGCTTGTACCGAACGAGTGCTCGATATTATGATAGACGCCAAAGACGTACCTACCGCAACTTGCATTAATTCAGCTGAAGACTCAGTGAAAAATGGAAAAACAGCCAATAAAGCCGGAACCACTACAAACCCACCTCCATTACCAAATAACCCGGAGGTTATACCGGCAACTGCACCAGCTACACACAAGGTAGCAACAAACAACAACAACTCCAGTTCCATAACACCACTTTCTAAAAAATTTTAATTAAATTGAGCTAAGCTCTTATGAACATACAGAGTAAAATGCTGTACAAAGGTGAAAATGCAGAAATGATGCCAAGACCGACGCAACCAGTTATATAGGGGCCTAGAGGAACGCCTAACAAACTAAAGCACCACCCCAGAACTTAAACCCCCAAAATGGTGCAAAGGGTTAAAAATTGCATTTATTTTACAAATTACCACAAAATTACAACATAACAAAAACCAAAAAAAAACAAGTTTGTTAACTCAAAAATAAGGCCAGTCGTCGTTTATAAATGTGACAAAACATTTCAAAATAAAGCTAAAAGTACAGGGGTTTCTTGCTAAAACCCCATTGTTAATCATAGTTTTTAAGCGCACTTATTAAATAGTAAAGTAACTTACACCAGTAATAATAAATGCCAAAAATACATTTAGCATAAAACCTTCCCGTGCCATAGTTTGAATACTAAATTTGTTCATACCATAAACAATTGCATTTGGAGCGGTGGCAACCGGTAACATAAATGCACAACTTGCACTAATGGCTGCAGGCATCATCATTAACGCAGGGTCAATACCTGCGGCCATTCCCGTAGCCGCTAAAATGGGCATTAACAAAGTGGCGGTTGCTGTATTAGAGGTAATTTCAGTTAAAAATGTAACAAATAAACAAATTGATAAAATAAGTAAAGGAACAGGTAAAGCTGACAATCCAGTCAATAGTTGCCCTAACAACTCACTTAAACCGGATGCCGAAAAGGCTTTAGCGATACAAATACCACCGGCAAACAGTAATAACATTCCCCATGGAATGTCCACCGCGGTTTCCCAATCGAGGAGTTTGTCAGACTTTGGTTTTTCGACTACCTCACCAAATTTTTCTTTTTTGGTTGCATCAACTTTTGTATTTGGCTGTTCAGTTTTATTGCCATTAGGTACTAAAAACATCACTAGCACCCCAACCAAAGCAACAGTGCTATCACCAATTGAGGGCATATTTAACCAAATTGTCCAATAGGGTCTAAACATCCATGCCAATGCTATACCTAAAAAGATAATCAATACTCGCTTTTCAGCAGGTAACCATTCGCCAGATTTAGGTAATATAAATTCTTGCTTGTCGTCTAGTTTTCGAGTTAACCACCACGCAATAACAGGTATTCCAATAACTACGATAGGTACTCCTGTTTTCATCCACTCTAAAAAGTTAATCTCTTTACCCTGAGATTCTAAAAATACACTCATAAAAATGATATTAGGTGGAGTCCCAACTGGAGTGCCTACCCCACCTAAACTTGCAGCGTATGCAATACCTAATAACATGGCTATGGTTAAACGTGGATCTTTAACATGTTTTAAAACCGCTAAAGTGATGGGTAATAACATCAGGGTTGTTGCGGAGTTTGAAATCCACATACTTAATATTGCTGCGGTAAGCATAAAGCCTAAAACCAAACGTTTAGCACTTTTTCCACCAGTGATATTCACTAAATAATAGGCTAAACGGCTATGAACATTGGACTTCTCCAATGCTTTTGAAAGCATAAAAGCGCCCATCAATAATAGAATGACGTGACTTCCTAGTGCGGAGGCCGCCTCTTTATAGTCAATTACCCCGGCCATGGGAAAACCGAAAAATGGAATTAATGATGTAGCTGGAATTGGTATGGCTTCTGTCACCCATAACATTGCAGTACACAAGGTTATGGCAGCAGTTGCTGAAATCGCTGAATTATGTCCCCAGAAAATCAACAAAAAATACAAGGTTAAGGAAGATACGATTGATATTAAAATATATTTATTATTGCTTTGCATATTACTCACTGAACCCAATTGGTGTGTGAATAATCTCTCATACTTTCAAGCTGTGTGGAATAAAAAAGACTGCAATATTAGATATTTAGAAGAAAAAAAAAGCCACTAACTCGGAGAAATTAGTGGCTAACAATACTAATTAGGGCGAGCAATCACTGCTTCAATTTCAATTAGCATATTCGGACCACCGGCTAATCCAGCAATTTGAAATGCTGAACGAGCTGGTTTATTTGGTTGTTCTTTGGTACCAAAATACTTGGTGTAGGCTTTCATAAAACCTGCAAAATCCATTTTACCGTCCATTGTTGGATCACCAACTAAGAACACTTGCATTTTGATAATGTCACCAAAATCAACACCTAGTTCTTTAAAAGAAGTTTCCATACGTTTAAATACGTTTAAGGCTTGAGTTTCAGTATCACCGTAGTATTCACGACTACCACGTTTAGCATCTGGATTTACAGGCCCAGGTACTGTACCACTATGGAATATTAACGTTGTTTCAGGAGATACCTCAACAGCACGAGAAATAGGGAAAGTACTGTTATTAGGTAAAGCATGACGGGTAACATCAGCTAACGCACTTGTCGCTAACAAACTTGTTGCCGCCAATAATAAAGATTTTTTCATAAACTTTGTTCCTGCTATTTTAATTGTTGAATGTATGCAGCTACGTTCGCCGCATCTTTTTCTGAAGTAATGACACCACTTACCGCTCGCATCTGTTGACCATAATTGTCGGCTTTATGGGTACCGCGCATACCTAATCTAAATTGATTAAGCTGATTAAATATATACCAATCATTTAACCCGCTCAAATTAGGTGCTCCAAGCATTTTATTACCTGTAGCAGTAGGACCATGGCATGCAGAACAGGTTTGATACAGGGCTTCACCGGCTTTTATATCAGCTTCAATAGTTGCCAAAGGTTTAGGTGAGTCGGTAGAGGTTACCCATTTAACAATGTCTTTGATTTCCTGAGCAGTTAAATTTTTAGCCATTAGCATCATTTCCCCGCCGGTCAAATTATCGGGGTGAGCGCCTCTAACTCTCGTTTTAAAATTGAGTAATTGACGCTCTAAATACCAATCAGATAATCCTGATAGTCTTGGCGCTTGGATGTTTTCATTGCCCTTTAATTGTGCACCATGACACACAGTACAATATTCTAAACCAACAGGAGTCGGTACCTCTTCGGCACCGAGATGAAATGCCAATAAACCAGATAAAAGTAATAACAAACAACGTTTAGCTAACATTATTGGTCTCTCCAATATTAAAGTTGGCTGCTAACATTTTATTTAGTTGCTGCAAGGCCTGCTCACTTGAAGCTAGCGCCCCTTCTTGCCAGCCCGTATGGTGGCTTATCTGATCGCCAATCATAAAATGGCGACCTTCAGGTTTTTGAAGTACATGATAGTACTTTTCGAAATTATCATGGCTCATTCGTAGACCACAACCCATTTGGTGATTCATTCTAGACCATGGAATAGTAATGCCATTTTCTATGTATTTACTGTAACCCGGATGGATTTTTTCACCTGAGAGTGCACCAGCTTTAAGTCGTTCTTCTTGCGACAGCGCTTCAAACATCTTGGTGGCTTTTTCATTCCAAGTATAAGCACCTAACAAAATACCTTTCTGAGCGTGTATGTCATGGGATGGATACCAAATTTGACCAATGGCGTCTTTTGAATAACTAATGCCACCATAAATACCGTCATTTTCCCAAAAACGCTCTTTCATTTGATAGGCAATTTTAAACAAATGACCTCGTTTAATGGCATTTAAACCAGATTGGTAATTATCCGAAAAATTATTTTCTATACCAGCCATAAAATGAGCAGGAATATTATTAAAACAATAATCAGCTTTTACAGTGTGGAACTCTCCACCGTGCTCATAGGTCACTTCTACACCGTTGTCTCGATTAAATATTTTCTTAACTTGGGCATTTAACACTGGTTGTCTTTTTAGATTTCTTAGAAATGCGTTGATGACATTGTCCATTCCACCTGTGGGTTCCATGAGTGGCTCGGCCCAATCGTATGTTTCTGAGCCCAATAAGCCACCGTACCAGAAGCTGCTATCTAACATTGCTTTCAACTCAATAGGCGCTCGTGGTGATGGATAATCAAGCATACGGTCTGTTGTAGAGCCGCCTCTGTCACTTCCGATATACTTACCGTTTTCAGTTAAGTCACCGTAGGTTTTAGAAAACTTCTTCAGCTTAGCGACATCCTCTTTACTCAGAAGTTGATCGAACTGATTCGAGTCTGCTGACTTCCATAATAGTTCTGACATCAAACCACGGGCATCGGTATGATATTCCACTATACGTTTAGGCTTGCCGCCGAGAGACTTATCGTCCTGAAAATAGGCCATTTTGCTACTATTGGCCTTAATTTGTAGCGGTACATGCAGAGTTTTGCAATAATGTAATAAACGTCTGTGATGGCCAGGTATGCGGGCGGGACCACAGTTGAAGTACATATTTTCTTGTTTGTCGAATTGGCAAATCTGGGGGTTACCCATTTCGTCAATCTTGTCACCATTACGAACGGTTAGATTACGGCCACCGGGCCTAAATGAAGCTTCTAAAATGGTGCAATCGTAACCGGCTCTTTCTAATTCTAATGCCGTTGACAAACCTGCAAGCCCTGCACCTAGTATAAGTGCTGTTGGATTTTGACCTTTGGCTGCAGGTTTAACCTTGACTGGACCTGTGTATGGCTCATCGGGCATTAGGCCTAAAGCTAGAGATGTTTTGAGTAACGCCGAAGAGCCGCCTGCGGCTCCGACCATAGTAAGAAATTGTCTTCTAGTAATATTCAACATAAAGCGATTTGATAAATACCTTGTTATTTTTAAACCAATACAACAACTAAATCTTAAAGAGATAATACAAATTGAACGAATGTGACAGAAGGCACATAAATATTGTTCAGGTACATAATAAATATATATCTAGCTTGTAGCTCCCGCCAAGTATCAGATGACAAATGTTGCTATGATCTAAATAACTGTTATTAAAGCGAAGAATTATTACGATTAATTCTTTATAATTGGCCAACAAATATATTTATGAAATTATAACGGGCGCAATGAGTTCTAATAAATATGCATGAAATGAATATAGAGGCGTAATTCTAATAATGATTAAAGCGGTTAAAAATAAGATGAAACGCCTATGAACTCTAAGCAATTACAATATTTTTTAGTCACTGCTGAACAAGGAAGCATTACAGCCGCTGCCCGCCATTTGGATGTAGCCCAACCAGCTATAAGCTTGCAGTTAGCCAATTTGGAACACGAACTCAAGGCTAAATTGTTTGCTCGGGATTTTAGAGGCGTGGAGTTAACTGAAGCAGGAAAAAAATTCGAAAAACATGCCCAGCTCATAATGGGGCAGATGCAGGCCGCAAAATCAGACTTGGCCGGTGACCAGTCTGAATACAAAGGCAAAGTGATATTAGGGCTTAGCCAATCTAATTGTAATGTGCTGTCTATACCCTTGTTGAAAGAGCTTGAACATAGGTTCGCAAATATTGAACTGGTTTATAAAATAGGGCCTAGTTTTGAAGTAGAAAAATGGCTAGCTGAAGGTAGTATCGACCTAGCATTATGTTTTACCCCTATGAATATCAATACGAGTTCTAAAGCACTCCCTATAATTGATGAAGATTTATTTTTATATATTTCAAAACAACCACAAAATCCGTCTTATAGTGAATTAGCGTTATATTCGAACCTACCTTTTACTGACCTGCAACACTATGAAATTTTTGTTCCAGAACAGAAAGATGCACTAACCCAGCTGCTTCAGTTAGAAGCCCAGAAGCACGGTATAAAACTCAAATCTAAAAGAGGATTTGGGCAATTAATGACAACCCTTCATTACGTTACACAAGGTGTAGGACTTTTAATATGTCCGTCTTCAGCCACTTTTCATTTAGAACAAAGTGGTCAAGTTCGTCCAATAAGGATGATAGAGCCTAACTTAAGCCGTATGGTATATCTGCAAATGGCAGAACAAAAACAAAACAATAATATTGTAAAAGCTATTTTTGAATTGGTTCGAGAAGTTTCAGCGGATACCCATGCTAAACAACATTGGCGTGGTAAGTTACTGGATGAGAAATACCGGCGCACTGAGCCTAACAATGTTGCAGATCTGTTAGATCAACAAACTGAAAACTACAGTATTTAAAAAGTAATAAGAGTCATAATAATACTAAAAGGCATATTTACATAAATACGCCTTTGATATATTTATTAGCGAAAGAACACCAAGCTAACGCAACAAGGCTAAAGCTTCAGCCCCTGACATTCCTTTAGTTACTCCTAACGCTTCAGCTGCACTAGACAATGCAACGACAGGTCTAGATAACATATCATCATGGGTTTTAACCCCTGACACTATTGCACAGGCTTCCCCGGTTTTTTCACACGTGCCAACGTCAACGTAAGCACAAGCTAGCAACCCCTTTTCACCTTGAACTGTCAATAAAGGCAATTTTAAATCTATTTTTTGTTTTTCAAGGCCATCCCAATCAAATGGTGCAGCTTGTAAGTTAATTGACATTAACGTAAACAAACTAATAGCTAGGTAAGAAGATCTTTTTATAATTGTATTTTGAATCATGCAAATTTACTCATCTTGATTTTACTGAATAGGAAAATGGTGGATTAGAAAGCAGTAATAATGCCAAAGAACTCAAAAAGCTATTTGGATAAGTCAAATCCAATAAAATGATAGATAAACGACATTTAAGGTCACTATCACACATTTAATGGTGATCATTTATGCCCTTTAAAAGAGCATAAATAACCAATTATCAGAACAAACAATGCTAATTAGACTGGTTCTCTACTCTCGTTTATGGAGTTAAGTGTGTAGGTAATATCTTGATATTGCTGTGATTTTTGTAAGGTTTGAAAATCAAAGTGACAAGATGACTTTAAGCCACTTACCCTTTCAACGCTCAAGTCATCCATAGCTATATCTGAAGGCAAACCATCAATGACCGTAATAGCGCCACTGGGATCGTTACAAACCAACACCATGTCACATCCTGCGCTTATGGCTAACTCTGCCCTTTCAACAATGTCTCCCATTTGCACAGCCCCTTCCATAGATAAATCGTCTGAAAATACTACACCATCAAACCCTAAATCAGTACGCAGTATTTTTTGGATCCATTTACGAGAAAAGCCAGCTGGTAAGTCGTCTACATCAGGGTAAATTACATGAGCTGGCATCACCGCATCCAGCAAACCTTGCTTATTAATTTCTGTGAATATCGCCATATCCAACTCAAATATTTGTTGTTTATTGCGGCGATCAATTGGAATAGCAACATGTGAGTCTTCTAAGACATTACCATGACCAGGAAAATGTTTACCTGTTGCGCTCATACCTGCGTCTTTCATCCCAAGAATAAACTGGCTAGCTAATTTAATAATTTGGACTGGTGATTGATGAAAGCTTCTATCACCTATCACTTCAGAAATGCCATTAATATCCAGTACCGGAGCAAAACTTATATCGATATTAAAGGCTTGTAACTCTGCAGCCATAAGCCAGCCTAAGGACCTAGTAAAAGAGTCAGTATCAAGCTGGTGCCTTTTTAAAAGCTGGGATATCTCCCCCATAGCAGGAATGTTACTAAAGTCCTTTCTAAACCTTTGTACTCTGCCCCCTTCGTGATCCGTGGCAAGTAGAATATCGTTACGCGTCACTTCTCTAATATGCTTAACCAAATCCTTTAACTGTTTTTGGTCATGGTAATTACGAGTAAATAATATTATTCCCCCAACTAACGGATGGTCAAGAATATCTATTTCTTCTGGTGTCAGTTCATATCCCGACACATCTATCATTAATGGCCCCATAAAACCTGATGCTTCTTACATTTGCTAATAAAAGTTGGCGCTACTATAGAGACCGTTAAATCTAACAGTCAATCGATTACCTTAATTTTCTACTTTTTATATGTAACTTATTTGTTAGCAATAAGACTAAAAGATATGACTTTCAAACTCCCAACTGGTTATACTCTGGGGAAATATAGTTAATGACATATTACATGAAGTTTAAAACCGTTGGGTTAATAGGAAAGCAAGCACATCAAGGTGCTAAAATCAGTCTTAGTGCATTAATCGTTTATTTAAACGAACGAGGCTGCACTATATTGGTAGAAACCAACACAGCCAGCAATTTAGATGGTCAAGATGTAGAAGTTTGCAGCATAGAAGACATTGGGCGCCAAGCTGACCTAGCCATAGTTGTAGGCGGCGATGGTAATATGTTGGGTGCCGCTCGCGTACTCGCTGAATATAATGTTGGTGTTGTAGGCATAAATAGAGGCAACTTGGGCTTTTTAACAGATATCAACCCTGATGATATAGAGCCACAACTAGACAGCATTTTTGATGGTGAATGTAAGGTTGAACAACGCTTTTTATTAGAAGTTGCTGTTTATAGAGATGGAGAAATTCAAAGTAAAGACTCTGCCGTAAATGAAGTGGTACTGCACCATGGAAAAGTCGCCCATATGATGGAATTCGAAGTTTACTTAGATGAACATTTTGTATTTAGTCAACGCTCAGACGGTTTAATAGTTGCTACACCAACAGGCTCAACGGCATATTCTCTATCTGGAGGCGGGGCAATATTAACTCCCAAACTAGACGCTTTAAGCTTAGTGCCTATGTTCCCTCACACTTTGAGTAGCCGACCCATAGTAGTTGACGCTAATAGCATAGTGACCTTGAAAGTTTCCCCAGAAAATACTGATAACCTGCAGGTAAGCTGTGATAGCCATATAGTGCTAACAGTATTACCCGGCGATGAAATTAAAATCTGTAAAAACCCTGCTAAGTTAACCTTAATACACCCTAAGGGTTACAATTATTTTAATGTACTACGTACAAAATTAAGCTGGGGCAGCAAGCTTTATTAATCCGCCATAAAAGCAACTAATTACTGGACACAAGCCCAACACCTGTTTATATTTACATGCACTGTATATTTAAACATGACTTGGAACTGTGTCTCATGCTTACTCATTTATCTATTCGCAATTTTGCCGTTGTAAAAACTTTAAATGTCGATTTTACCCAAGGCATGACTGCTATTACAGGGGAGACTGGTGCAGGTAAGTCTATATCTGTTGATGCGTTAGGTTTATGCCTAGGCGAGCGTGCAGATAGCGGTATGGTGAGAACTGGTGCAACTAAGGCAGAAGTCAGTGCCACTTTTTACATAAAAAACCTAGCAGGCGCACTAAAATGGCTAGAAGAGCATGAGCTAACAGACGCAGATGAGGTGATTATTCGCCGAGTTGTATCTTCTGAGGGGCGCTCAAAAGCCTTTATTAACGGTACGCCAGTACCACTACAACAATTGAAGAGCCTCGGGCAATTTTTGTTAAGTATTCATGGGCAACATGCCCATCAACATATACTAAAAAGTGACAACCAAAGAAACTTACTAGATCAATATGCTGAACATCAACACCTGATAGAGAAAGTGTCGGCCAGCTATCAAACCCTAAAAACTCAAAAACGACAGTATCAAAGTTTGCTTGAAGGACAACAACAAAGGGCTGACCGCAGCCAACTTCTGTCTTATCAAATACAAGAACTGGACGAGTTTGCATTATTGGAAGGCGAGTTTCATGAGTTAGAAAGCGAACATAAAAAATTAAGTCACAGTCAAACCCTATTAGAACAAAGCCAAATTAGTTTTCATCAGTTATACGAAGCCGATGACTTTAACGCTTTATCGGCTGTACAAGGCAGTGTAGACAGATTAACAGAGCTACAGGATCACGACCCTAGTTTAACGCCTATTGTTTCGATGCTAACTGAGGCATGTATACAGATAGATGAAGCTGCCAATGAATTAAGGGCCTATACAGAACAGTTAGAGATAGACCCAATGAGAATGCAAAACGTTGAAGCTAGATATTCTCAAGCCCTTAACTTGTCTCGTAAGCATAATGTTCAACCTGAAGCTTTATTTGAGTTTCATCAAGATTTGAATACGGAATACAAAGCTCTAGTTCAAGATGATTCATTATTAGAGGAGTTAAAAGAACAATTATTGGTTGTTGAAAGTGATTATCGAAAAGCAGCCTTACGGTTAAGTACATCACGTAAAAAGTCAGCAAAAGCTTTTGCTAAAGAAGTAGAACAGCATGTTCATCAAATGAATATGGCTGATACTCAATTTGAAATAGTAATAAATCATGACGAACATGGTACCCCACATAATTTAGGATTAGACAGTGTTCACTTTATGGTATCTACCAATAAAGGCCAGGCGAAAGATAATCTTGAAAAAGTTGTGTCTGGTGGTGAATTATCTCGTATAGGTTTAGCCATTCAAGTAATTAGTTCGAGTAGTTGTGATATTGCTACTATGATATTTGATGAAGTAGACAGTGGAATAAGTGGTTCAACTGCCTCTGTAGTGGGCCAATTACTCCGAAAATTAGGAGAATCGACCCAAGTTATTTGTGTTACCCATTTACCTCAAGTGGCTGCCAGAGCTCATAATCAGATGTTTGTGACTAAGTTCAGCGATAAAAATACCACAGAAACTCATATGATTTCTTTACAAGAAAGTGAACGAATTGAAGAGTTGGCACGTCTACTAGCAGGAGACACACTAACCGAGTCTGCGATTGCTAATGCCAGAGAATTGCTAGAAATCAGTAATTCCTAGAAATTAAGCATTGATTGAGCTGTTGTGGCTGGGTTAGGATGCTTCGCCAAATGTTGAAGGGTTTATCCCATCAATCGCGATTTATTGCTTTTTCAAACGCCAAGATATTGAGTAAAAATGAAGTTTAAGAATTTATTAATTGTTTTAATAACCACCGTGACCTTATCAGCCTGTGCCGATTGGATTTTTCGTATTGATATACCACAAGGTAACTTTTTAGACGAAAAAGAAGTTAAAAAACTTAGAATTGAGATGACCAAAGAACAGGTTGAATATGTATTAGGCAAGCCCGTGCTAGAAGATGCCTTTGATCATGACACTTGGTACTACATTTACAAAATGAAGCGGGGTATGAAAAAACGTGGTGAAGATTTCCGTAAGGAACTCACCATAGAGTTTGTGGACAACAAAATTGCTAAAGTAAGCGGTGATTTTGAATTATCCGAAGAGTTTGATATTCCTTTAGATCAATAAATTTATTTGTTAGTTATCCGATTAACTCTACGTTAATCGGATAAACTTCGACTAAAGTCAAATCAGTTAATATTTATGAAAGGCTCTAGGTTAGTTTACCCAAAGGACTTTTATTGATTTACCCTTCGTAAGTCCATCAATATTCCCATCACTTTTTATTAGCCATTTAATAACCTTAAATGCACAGTTACCTCTTCTCTGTTGTGATACAAGTGTTTGGTTTGCATTTGGTAACGGCCGACATTGGCATGTTTCATTACTTCTTCAATTATGGCTAATGCTCCCTGTACCGACTCATAACGTCTTTTCATAGGTAGCTTTAAATTGAACATAGCTTCTTTACAACTTTGTTCAGCCACCCAAGTAGCCATTAGCTTAGCCACGCGTTGTGGTTGCTCAATCATGTCGCATACCAACCAATAAATATTTTTCTTTTTAGGCTGAAATTTAAAGCCATCTTCTGGGCAGTATGTCACCTGCCCTGTTTCCATTAACGCTTCGTCCATAGCACCATTATCTACGGCTTGAACAAACATCCCCCGTTTAACCAGTTGATAAGTCCAACCACCTGGGCAAGCTCCTAAATCGACAGCCTGTAACCCTCCTTGCAAACGAACATCATGTTCATCCTTTGGAATAAAGGTTTGAAAGGCCTCATCTAGCTTTAATGTGGAACGGCTAGGAGCATCAAAGGGAAATTTCAATCGCATAATGCCTAAGGGCAAAGGAGAGTTATTATGTGTAAATGAAAAACCAATATAAGCTTTGTCATTTTTGGTAAAAAACACATGCAAAACTGGCTTTTTAGGATTGTCTTTATTGGTTAACTTATTCTTTTTACGCAAAGCTTGTCTTAACGGTACGCTTATCTTTCTGCAAAATTTAGATAACTCTCGACCATCTGTTGTATCTGCATACTCAACTCTTAACTCACCGCATAATGGAAAATCAGCAACCGCCTCTATTAAAGGACTAATTCTGTCTGTTATATCCATATTTTCAATAATTTGCTGGCAAGCAAAGTGCTGCCTCGCGAATATCAATCGACTAAAATCTAACTTTTTACTTAAGACCTCAGCATGCTCTTGTTGATAACAATGGAACAAAACAAAGCCACTATTACTTTTTGCTTCAACGTAGCCATACACATTTAATAGACTAGCTTTATCTTGAACTTCATTGGCAACATCATTTTCAAAACCACTACGGCAATATAAAACTAAACCTGCCATAATTTAATTCACTCCCTTTAAAGCAGAAGCCAACAATAACGCCCAGCCCACAATAAAAAATAAGCCCCCAAGTGGCGTAACTGGACCAAACCATTTAATTTGTGTCATAGCTAGCAGGTATAAACTACCACTGAAAAAGATAATACCTGCGATCATAAAACCAGCACTATATAACAACAAAGCTTGGGGCATTTGACGATATAAAATAACCAATAAAATTAGCGCTAGACTATGGTACATCTGATATTGCACACCTACTTGAAAGGTATCCAGCATAGTCGTAGATAGTTTATTTTTGAGGCCGTGGGCCGCAAATGCCCCCAAGATAACCGATAACATTCCGCTAAAGGCTGCAAAAAACAAGATTATTTTCATTCAGAACTCGCTAGTAACAGAGTATTCAAAAAGTGAAGCTAGATTCAAAAAATTGTGGGCATGGTAACAAAAACCTTAACTAACTATCTAATCAAATATCTAGCAACGGTATTATGGCGTTAAAATATGGCTTGGTCTCATACATTCCTATTTACAAACGACACCGACTCTAGAATTGCTATTTCTAGATTTTGTTGCAATGTCATTCCAGACTTAACTCTCGGTTTAAAGCTGTGATCACCATCCGTCAGGTACCTAAGCTGAACTCTATGAGACATTGCATAACCTTCTATCTCTTGCTTTGTACCAAAGGTATCTCGCTCACCTTGTAAAACTAAGACAGGTTTACCTATTTGCTTTAAATGCTCAGTACGCAATTTTTCAGGTTTAGTAGGTGGGTGAAACGGATACCCCATACAAATACAGCCTTTAGCAATAGAGCTCTCTAACACCATACTCGCTATTCTGCCCCCCATTGACTTACCACCGATAAAAACCGGCAAACTGCTATCGAGTTCTTTTAAGACTGCCTGGTAGCAGGCTACTAACTTATCGGCTCTATCTGGTGGCCGCCTTTTGCACAACTCTTCAGCTAAAGCCATATATGCAAAATTAAAACGCACTACGTTTATGTGGTGCTGGCTAATTCCTTCTGCCACACGCTCCATAAATTCACTATGTTGCCCTGCACCTGCGCCATGAGCAAACACTAAAGTAGCAATGGCATTATCTGCCTGATTAATAAAAGTCTTGATCAATTTGGTCTGCCGTTACTTCTTCTAATAGCCACTCGCGAAATGCGGTGATTTTACCTAAATCTGCCTGAGACTGGTGGCACACTAGGTAATAGGCATTTTTAACAATCAATTTCTCGTCAAATGGGCACACTAAGCGCCCGGCTTCGATTTCTTGCCTAGCGAGAACACTATGCCCTAAGGCTATACCTTGTCCTAAAGCCGCTGCTTGTTGAACCATCATAGAGTGGCTGAAGATTGGCCCTTGATTAACATTTACCCCTAAAACATTAAAGTGTTTAATCCACTCCTCCCAAGGCTCTCTGGATAAGTCATGCAATAATACATGCTTAGAAAGGTCATCTAGCTTATTTAATGGTTTATCTCCTTGAAATAGCAGTGGAGAGCAAACAGGAGTTAAATATTCAGTATGTAATTTATCTGCCACTAAACCTGGCCACTTTCCTCTCCCAAAATAGATAGCCACATCAACATCGTCCGTTAAGAAGCCTTCGTCACCATCAACCGCTTTTATTCTGATATCTATATCTGGATTAATTTGAGTAAATTGATTAATTCTGGGTACTAACCATTGAATAGCAAAACTTGTTTGCAGCGCTACTGTAATCGCACCTTTCTCCCCTTTTGCTACCAATTTATCAGTAGCCTCATGTAATGCATGAAATATATCTTTTAGGTCAAGGTAATAACTCTGTCCTTCTTCAGTCAAAAATAGAGCACGATTTTTACGCACAAATAATTTCATTGATAAGAAGTCTTCTAACGCTTTTATTTGATGACTCACGGCCGCTTGAGTTACAAATAACTCATCTGCAGCCTTGGTAAAGCTCAAGTGCCTAGCCGCAGCCTCGAAGGCTTTTAGTGAATTTAAAGGGGGTAATCGCCTGGGCATTTATGAAGAAACCGTGAATAATTATTAATGCCTATTTAAGCATTAGTTTTTCTAATGCGCAACAATACAAATAGTCATTTTATAAAAACTTAATATTTGTATAGAATTTAACCCGTGAAAGAAATTAATTGTTTTAAAACAATTAATAAACTTCCAAAGCAGATTAACTAAATTAGAAAAATTCTATTTAACTTACATTAACAAACTTAAGGTTAACAAAATGAAAAATATATTTACACAAGCTCTACTTAGCTCTTTATTACTTGCCACAGTTTTATCAACTTCTGTTGCCAATGCAAAAATCAATGAAAGCTCTCAAGCATCTAGCCTTGAAGCGCAAATCAAGCAAAATATTAATACTATGCTTGGCTTTACTGAAGCTCCTGTCTCACAAGCAGATATTGCTAAAGAAATGAATTCAGCAGCATTAGAATTACAAACGAATGAATTAGTTCGTAGCAACAACGAACAATTACAGAAATTTAAATTTAAAGTAGTTATTGCTGACTAGTACATATTTAAAGTTGTCTGCTCGTTAACATTGATTTAGTAAGTTAGCGCTGTGTCGAACCATTGCATATCAGATGCATTCTGGCGCCGACACAGCAAACTTACTTAACTCAAACTTTTATAACGCTCACTATTTCGCACTCGTATCTAAAGGTGCAAAGCTTTTTACTAAATCATCTAACGCTTTCATTTGCTGTAAATACGGTTCCAACTTATCTAAGGCTAATGCACAGGGTCCATCACATTTAGCTTCATTTGGATTAGGATGTGCTTCAATAAATAATCCACCTAGACCTAAAGCCATTCCACTTCTCGCAAGTTGCGCAGCTTGAGCCCGCCTACCATCAGCAGAATCAGTGCGCCCACCAGGTTTCTGTAATGCATGGGTAGCATCAAAAATAACAGGTGCGAAAGCTTTCATTTCATCCATAGCAAGCATATCAACCACTAAATTATTGTATCCGTAGCACGAACCTCGTTCACACAAGATTATTTTATCGTTTCCCGCTTCGCCAAACTTTGTAATGATATGACGCATTTCATGGGCTGCCAAAAATTGAGGTTTTTTGACATTAATAATGGCATTTGTTTCAGCCATTGCTACCACTAAGTCAGTTTGCCTGGCTAAAAAAGCGGGTAATTGAATAACATCCACAACTTCGGCTACTGGCGCTGCTTGATGGGGTTCGTGTACATCAGTAATCAAAGGCACATCGAAAGTGCTTTTAATTTCTTCAAATATTTTTAACCCTTCTTCCATACCCGGGCCACGATAAGAATTAACCGAAGAACGATTTGCCTTATCAAAAGACGCTTTAAACACGTAAGGAATATTAAGTTTTGTAGTGATCTCCTTATAATGCTCAGCAATTTTCATTGCCATATCGCGCGACTCAAGCACATTCATACCACCAAACAACACAAAAGGTTTGTCGTTAGCAATCTCAATTTCACCAACAGAAATACTTTGTAAATTTTGCATCTGAACTTATTTAACTCTTTGTTATTAATTGTGTTTAGCATAACAACTCAAAAGCCTTCAAGATATCCCAAAATCACAACAAAACAGCTTATCCCTCAACATCTAATTCAAAAGCGCTTTAGATTGCGCTAAAAGTAGCGATTTATACAAATACCAAGTAAAATGCGCGGTTCGTTTTTAGTGCGTAGAATTAGGCCTTCATTCAATAAGAGTGAACGTCTGCAAATGGTAGGGTAAATTAAAAATCTGTTATGACAAAAAAGCTATTTATTAAAACTTGGGGTTGCCAGATGAACGAGTATGACTCGGAAAAAATGGCAGATTTATTAGACTCTACCCATGGATATGAGGCCACAACTGAAGCCGAAGACGCTGATGTGATTTTGCTAAATACCTGTTCTATTCGCGAAAAAGCCCAAGAGAAAGTATTTCATCAGTTAGGCCGTTGGAAAAATCTTAAAAAAGATAAGCCAAACCTGATTATCGGTGTAGGTGGTTGTGTTGCGTCTCAAGAAGGCGAAACTATCCGTAAGCGGGCCCCATTTGTAGATGTAATTTTTGGGCCTCAAACCTTGCATCGCTTGCCTGAAATGATTAATCAAATTAAAGGCGGAGATAAATCCGTAGTAGACGTAAGTTTTCCAGAAATAGAAAAGTTTGATCGTTTACCCGAGCCAAAAGCCGATGGCCCTTCTGCCTTTGTATCAATTATGGAAGGCTGTTCTAAATATTGTACTTTCTGCGTTGTGCCTTACACTCGCGGTGAAGAAGTCAGCCGGCCTGTTGATGATGTATTATTAGAAATCGCTCAATTAGCTGAGCAAGGCGTCCGTGAAGTCAACCTACTTGGCCAAAATGTTAATGCTTTCAGAGGTCCTAACTATGACGGTAGCATTTGTACTTTTGCCGAATTGTTAGAGCTGGTAGCTTCGATCAATGGCATCGATCGTATTCGCTATACCACCTCTCATCCAGTCGAATTTACAGATGACATTATTGAAGCCTACGCCCATATTCCTGAATTAGTAGACCACTTACATTTGCCTGTACAGTCAGGTGCTGACCGTATTCTCAACCTAATGAAGCGTGGCCATACTGCTATAGAGTACAAGTCCAAAATCCGTAAATTACGAAAAATCAGACCTAACTTAAGTATGTCTTCGGATTTTATAATAGGTTTTCCTGGCGAAAGCGACGCTGACTTTGAAGCGACTATGAACTTGATTCAAGCCATGGATTTCGATTTAAGCTTCAGCTTTATCTATAGTGCTCGGCCGGGTACACCAGCTGCAGATTTGCCTGATGACGTAACCGAAGATACGAAAAAGCAACGTTTGAGTTTATTACAACAACGTATTAACCAACAAGCTTTGCGTATTGCTCGAAATATGCTTGATACCGAACAACGCATTTTAGTAGAAGGTCCATCTAAGAAAAATCCAATGGAGCTTAGTGGAAGAACCGAAAACAATCGTGTGGTGAACTTCGAAGGTACCCCAGATATGATAGGAAAATTTGTTGATATCAAAATCACGGATGTGTTCGCTAACTCTTTACGTGGCGACCTTGTTAGAACTGAAGCCGAAATGGATTTACGTAACGACCTATCACCGCAAACCTTGTTAGCGAAAAACGCAGCAAACATTGATGAATTAGGCGTAGCAACCTTCGCCCCCTAATTGATAAAAATAAATAAACAAATAAAAAAGTAGAGAGTAAATACTTGAGCGAACTTACAAGCAGTGAATTTTTATTAGAGCCTTCAGATCACAAACGTTTATCAAGTTTGTGTGGCCCATTTGATGACAACATCAAACAAATAGAGCGTAGGCTTGGGGTAGAAATTACCTACCGAAATAATGAATTCAAGGTGACTGGTCAACCTCAGCAGTCTAGTGGGGCTGTCGAATTACTAAAATTGCTGTATTTGGAAACTCAGCCCATTAGAGGTGAAATACCCGACATTCAACCAGATAAAGTGCATTTAGCAATCCAAGAATCAAAATGTCTAGAGCGCGCTGAAGCGGGTCATTACGGTAAAGAGATCCATATAAAAACTAAGCGTGGCGTGATTAAGCCCCGCAACCCTAATCAGTCACAGTATGTAGCTAATATAATGAATCACGATATTAGTTTTGGTATTGGACCTGCAGGGACCGGTAAAACGTATCTAGCAGTAGCTTGTGCAGTTGAAGCATTAGAAAGACAAGAGATTCGTCGTATTTTGTTAACTCGTCCAGCCGTAGAAGCGGGTGAAAAATTAGGCTTTTTGCCGGGAGACCTCTCGCAAAAAGTCGATCCTTACCTACGACCTTTATACGATGCCTTGTTCGAAATGTTGGGGTTTGAAAAAGTAGAAAAACTCATTGAGCGCAATGTCATTGAAGTTGCTCCCCTCGCCTATATGCGTGGCCGTACTTTAAATGACGCTTTTATAATTCTAGATGAAAGCCAAAATACCACGGTTGAACAAATGAAAATGTTCTTAACTCGAATTGGTTTTAACTCTCAAGCTGTAATTACCGGCGATATTACTCAAGTAGATTTACCACGTGGGGTACGCTCAGGGCTAAGACATTCTATTGAAGTACTTAAAGATGTAAATGATATTTCATTTAACTTTTTCAGCGCCGGAGATGTGGTTCGTCACCCAGTTGTTGCCAGAATTGTAACAGCGTATGAAGAATACGAGGGCCAAAAAGAAAAAGAGCGCCTTGAAAAGAAAGCACAACAAGAAGCCTTAGCCAAGCAGCAGGACAATACTTAAGTGATGACTCTGTGAGCGCAATTATTGATTTACAAATCGCCACAACCTCTAAGGTTATTCCTACTCTAGACAATGTGCAGTTGTGGCTTGATACCGTCCTACTTCATCAAGACTTAACTCAACAAGAAATCACTGTACGCATAGTTGATGTTGAAGAAAGTCAGGCACTTAACAGCGAGTTTAGAGGAAAAGACAGCCCCACAAATGTATTGTCTTTTCCATTTGAAATGCCAGATATAGTCTTACAATCAGATGATAATGAACTAGATGAGATGCCGGTGTTTTTAGGCGATTTAGTCATTTGCAGCCAAGTAGTAGAGGCAGAAGCCAAACAACAAAACAAACAAAACCTCGATCATTGGGCGCATATGATTATTCATGGTTGCTTGCATTTATTAGGTTTTGACCATATTGAAGATGCCGATGCAAATGAAATGGAAGGGTTAGAAATTGCCATATTAAAGCAATTAGCCATTGACGACCCCTACCAAGATCATTAATGATGCAGATCTAGATACAACAAGCTAGGCTTCAACAGTTTGTTAATATAATTACTAAACCACAAAATAACGAGATCATGAGCGAAGATAATCCCCCGTCTACAAACGGTTCTGCCAACAAAGGCTGGATAGACAAAATAGTCCAGACCTTTACGGGAGAGCCGCAAAATAAGGAAGAGTTGTTTGGCGTCATAGCAGAAGCTGAGCAACGCGAGGTCATCAATCCTGAAACCAAGGAAATGATCGAAGGTGTCATGGAAGTCAGTGAGATGCGAGTAAGGGACATCATGATCCCTCGCGCGCAAATGAGAACCATAGAAATCGATCAAAATGTGGAAGAGTTCCTACCCATATTACTGGAGTCGGCGCACTCACGTTTTCCCGTTATTAATGAAGATAAAGATCATATTGAAGGCATATTGCTCGCTAAAGACTTGCTAGAATATGCATTTATCCCAGGCAAAGAGTTTGAATTAAAGAATATATTACGTCCTGCGGTGATTGTTCCTGAAAGTAAACGTGTGGATGTATTATTAAAAGAATTTAGGCAAAAACGCTACCACATGGCGATTGTTGTCGACGAATACGGCGGCGTATCAGGTTTAGTAACCATAGAAGATATACTAGAACTCATTGTTGGTGAAATAGAAGATGAGCATGACGTAGAAGAAGACGATTACGACGGTATTCGCCCTCTTAATAAATACACTTACTCAGTAAAAGCATTGACTACGTTAGAAGATTTCAATAAGTTTTTTGAAACTAACTTTAATGAAGAAGATGCCGACACTATTGGCGGTATTGTTCTAAAAGCCTTTGGCCACCTTCCACAAAGAGACGAAAAAGTAACTATTAAGGGCATTGAATTTAAAGTAACTAACTCCGATAAACGCAGACTCCTGCAGTTGAAAGTTACTTTGCCAGAAGATGAAGGCTAACAACAACATCTTGTCAAAAGTTAAGCAAATGCCTTTAAAAGTTAAGTTGTTTCTCGCTTTACTATCTGGTGTTAGCTTAACTTTTTGTTACGCCCCCTTTTCTCTTTGGTGGCTAATGTTACTGGGCTATTCTAGCTTTATCTACCTATTATCAAGTGTGCCAAAAAGCCAAGCTTTTAAACTAGGCTTTGCCTTTGGGCTAGGCTGGTTTGGTGCGGGTATTAGTTGGGTCCACGTTAGTATTGCGGACTTTGGAGGTATTCCTTTAATCGCCTCCATTGCCTTAATGCTGCTTTTATGTAGTTATTTAGCTATTTACCCTGCCTTAGCGAGTTTAATATTAAAAAGATATTTTGATCTCAAATACTGGCCATTGGCCTTACCGTTTATTTGGTTGTTTTTTGAAACACTACGAGGCTGGTTGTTTACCGGTTTCCCTTGGCTTTCTTTAGGGTATGCTCAGCTTACTGGGCCACTATCGGGGTGGATGCCAGTAATAGGCGAAATAGGTGTAAGCACGATAGTAGTGCTGCTTTGTGCCAGCATAGCCATTTGGATACCTAACAAAAAATGGTTTCAACTAACGTTATTACTGTCTGTCATGCTTATTTCAGGAGCAGTATTAAATACCTACCAATGGGCTAAACCGACGGGTGAACTTGTTAATATTGCGATGGTGCAAGGTAATATCCAACAAGAGCTGCGTTGGACTCCTGAACAAGACCAACCCACTATGGAAAAGTATCGCAATATGACAGCAACATATTGGGAAAGTGATGTCATCATTTGGCCGGAGGCTGCCATTCCAAAACTAGAGCCCATTGCACAAGAGTACCTTGCAGAGCTTGACCAAGTGGCGGCTAAGAATCAGGCTGGTTTAATAACAGGTATAGTCAATTACAACTTCGAAACCCGAGAAGCTTACAACAATTTAATTGGGCTCGGCCTAAAAAATACTCCTTCAACTGAACACGAAAATCTCAATAGAGGTCACTATTACTATTTCCATAATAATAGGTTTTCGAAGCATCATTTACTCCCTATAGGTGAATTCATTCCATTTGAAAACTGGATAAGAGGCTTAGCCCCCATTTTTGACTTGCCCATGTCTTCTTTTAGTCGAGGCGCTTATAAACAAGAAAATTTACTCGCAAAAGGCTATCACTTTGCTCCCGCTATTTGTTTTGAAATTGCTTTTCCAACACAGATATCTGCCAACCTATACCACAACACAGATTTTATCGTTACCGTTAGTAACGACGCTTGGTTTGGTGCATCTCATGGACCAGACCAACACTTAGAAATTGCCCAAGTCAGAGCAAAAGAATTTGGTCTTCCAGTATTACGTGCAACCAATAATGGCATTACTGCTTTTATCGATCACACCGGAGAAGTCCAAAGTCGATTACCACAATTTGAAGCGGCCGTGCTTAGCGACCAAATTAAGCAAGTATCCGGTTACACCTTGTACCGCTCATTTGGAAATATCACTATTTGGAGCTTATCTTTAATATTATTTTTAGTCGCTTTGTGGTTTAAAAAGTATCGCTAGTACCAAGCCATGCTTTTTGGGTTGCCCC
The DNA here is from genome assembly GCF_039942875.1 of Paraglaciecola sp. Taxonomy (GTDB): domain Bacteria; phylum Pseudomonadota; class Gammaproteobacteria; order Enterobacterales; family Alteromonadaceae; genus Paraglaciecola. The sequence goes on along the minus strand of NZ_JBDVBQ010000024.1, from coordinate 332,982 downwards.
TCACCTTCTAATAGCTTAATAATCGCCACACACTTTTATAGCCTTTAAGACTCATCTAAGCTTGCCACTATTTTCTTGATACTAATTTCAATCGGCAATTCCGGAGTTAGGCCCTGAAATTCAGATGCACAACTTTTAGATGCCTTTTTCAAATCTCCCAATAGTGTATAAAAACGCTTACCTGAAACTAAACGCCTGACAATATGTACATTGGGTTGATTATCAAACAAAACTTGCCTTATTGAGGTCATTGAACGATAGGATGCTAGCTGACATAGACGCATTTTAGGGTCCGCTAACTTTATTTTTTTATGAGAAGCATTTATATAATCACTAAAATCATTCAGTTGAAACTCTAAATCCCACCCTGAAGAATAATATCTCTCACCTCTAGTAATAAAAATATGTTTAAGTGGCTGTATATGGGTTATCCGCTTTATTGCTCTTTTTGCTTCATCGATTGTTTTAAATCCACCTATTGCAACATGGCTCATGGCTGTTTCATGATTACGGAATATCTTTAAATTAAACTCATCGGTTGGTAGATATTTAATCACTTCATAAATTGACCGAAACTTCTTAAAGGCGCCAAGCTGAACAAAGTACAACTCTTTTTGTTCTGATGTAACAATTTCAGCAAACTCGCTTGTAACCAGATTAACTAATAAGAGATCGTTGATCCTCACTGAATCTCCCTCACTTGGAGCTTCAATAATTTTTGGTAGATTTAAAATGGTTAATTCATTTAGGGTAAGGAAATCAGGGTCGACTTGAATCTGGTAATGCCCAGGGGGTATTTGTGTAAAAAAGAAAAAGCCATCTACTTCTGAAATAGTTTCAGCTATAAGCTCCAAATCTTGATTAATTAAGCGTATTTTAAGATCGGATGCACCTCGGCTATTATTATTTTTCACTCTATAAACAGCCCCTTCAATATCGTTAAAGGTCACTACAGGTAAGGAAACGGTATTAACGCCTCCCTTGTGCGTATTTACCAAAACCATTTCGTCGATCGCAGACATATATGGGTCAGGTAAACTAGCGTCATCTATTGAAATTCTTTGCTCACGCTTTGTCGTTGCTAATTGAATGTTCCCCATTTGATTGGTTTTTAACTCTCGCCATGCATGATTTCCAGAAACAGTCACAGCATTTAATGCTGAATCATCACTATCAAAAATTGAATTACGATTATTATCTAAAAAAGCAAAAGCCCTTATATTAGCTGTATTCGATCCCCTAGGTTGGTAAAAATCAAGGGCCTTTTCATAAGGGTTGTATTCGATATCCCCAGCGATACCAATGTTCACTGTCCACTCACCACCATTATTTACAGTTGTACCAAACTGTAAATTAAACTGTTTTCTTCTCCAATTCAGTTGGTGCCTTAATTCAAATTTGTGTTCCCTTGAAGGCCTGTAATCAATCCTACTTTCATTGTAAGTACTATATTGCTGTGGCCAACGAATATTAGAGTAATAATTCAACACCTCTTGATCATCAAAAGGTAACCAAGACATAGAGTTAGAGATTTGCCACCCATTAAAGTTTTTGGACCAATAAAGGGTTTGTCCTAAAGTTTCATCTTCAATACCTTCATTTCGACTCAGTGTTGTTGAAAATGTCCCACCTAGTAGGTTTTTATTAAAATTGACTGAATATACGTTGTCATCTGATTGGTTATTATAGCTACGATGCAAGTAATTTAATCCCCAGCTAGCGCCTTTTAACCAATCAAGCCTTCCATTAAAGCGCGTACGAGTTTCTGATTTTAAGTCACGAGAAGCGGCATAAGCATCACTTTCAAAGTTATTAAAAATCCGATAACTTAGGTTCGCACGTAATCTATTATCAAAAAGGCTTGTATTAATACCAGTAAAAATCGCACCGCCGGCATTCAGATCCTTTACAACTTGACTCTTGAACGCTGCAGCTGAGAAATTCATATATAAAGCTGAAGATAGGTATTTTTGTTTTTGTCCTGCTCCCTGCAACGAATGAACGGATGCTTCTATTGTTGTATTACCAGTTAATCCATAGGAAATTAATCCAGAAACATTTTTGTCAAATGTGCTCTCTTCATTATCTTCATCAATAAAACGCTTACTTGCATCTGATACATTTACTAAATAGTTAAACCGGCCAGGAGATAGCTGTTCATTGCCAACATTGATGGTTTGAGTTCGGGTTTCTTGCTGACCTTCAGGTCCATACAATTTAAACTCGAACAAATTATTGCCATAAAATGTATCAACATTTTCAAACACGGCTCTATTTTCATCGTCGCTAAACACCTCGGCTATAAATTGTCCGTTTCGAAACAATTGTACTCTCCAACCAGGTAGTACAACCTCCTCTAGTGTTGAAGTTGTAAATGAGCGGGAGTAGTTTGGATCGAAATTAAATATAGATACGCCAGCACCTTGTTTGGAGCTATAGATAAGCTCATCACTGTGTAACTGTATATCCCCTAATTCGTATCTTAATAGGCTCACGGATTGGTCAGCGCCACTGATATCTAAATTTTTACTTAGCCGCAGGTATTGATTACTGGTGTCTTGATTAGCGTTTATACGCAGCTCAGTTTCGTGCTTAAATAAATCAAAAAAGCCGTTTAAATTGCCACTTAACTTTGATGTACCTAAGCTTGAATCATGAGAACCATTGACCCTATAGTGAATTAAAGGGGGAGAAATAACATGATATTGATCGGCAACCCTTCTAGAAGGTTGCATTTCCGCTGGTCCTTCGAACGTTGGCACAGTGACGTTAACTTCATTTTTTAAGCCAGGAAAAGGCTTATCGTTAAATATATTTAAGTGGAGTAATTCATAATTAAAAGCATAACTCCCCCCTAAAATCGTATCCAAGGCTCTAAGATCTATATAGATATCAAAATCATCTCTCGCCCAAAAATACCCATGGGGATCGTCTTGCTCTGTTAGGTCAATGTCAAAATCACAAAAATCAATAAGCTGACTTGAATTGTTAAAATTGAAGGTGGCTGCAGCAATATCGATACTCCAACCTAACTTAAAAACCGACTCTAGAGACGAAACGGGCACCATGAATCGATCATTGTGGGGAAACACATCAATACTAGCTGAAATGGGTCTACCATTTAATCTAAGTACGGGTAATAGTAATGCATCTTCATTAATATCTACTCGTTGCCAGTTTGCTAGTTTTTTACACTCTATCGCCATTGCTTTAGGAGATAACAGGCATAGAAAAATCATGAGTAAAAATAAGTAACAAACATACTTATCCGAACTCACCAATAAACTTACATTTTGATGATAAAACAGCTTAATTTTATCGAACATCAATAAACGAAAATAGACACTTTGGGGAAATGCACCACTCCAAGCTATTCGATATCAAGCGTGGTAGTTGACTCTATACTGCCACCAAATTCCGCTATTTCATTATATTTGATCGTAACCAAACCAGATACTTCTTTGGTTAACGGGATGAAAACTTTACGACGACTCAATGGCATATAAGCTGCTATGTGATTAACTAACCCAACTTCATTTCCATTTTTATCAGTAGCAATAAAATTACCAAATAATGAACGATTCCCATCAAGACTCTGCCAAACCTCGATATGTGGTACGTCTTCAAGCATCACAAGTTTTGGCTCAAGAAGCTCACTTGTCGCCTCTGTTCTACCATGACGAATGATGACTGGAACGTTATATGCGAGCTTTGTATTCAGGTTGACATTACCTAGGCTTCCACCTTTATAGGTACTAGTAAGATTTAATACAGCTCGGTATTCTCCGACTGGTAAATTAGCAGGTTTTCTAACTGCAAAACGTAATGCCTGCCTACCACCGGGTGCTATCGTGCCTCGCTTGGGTGAAAATCGTAACAGCTTTATTGCAGAGAATGGATCTGCTTCAATCTTACGTAGTGTCCCCTCCTCAGTCATTTCAACTAATGATAACTCGGCACTATACTCCATGGTAACCGGGCCTGTATTTCTAAGCTGTAAAGCTTCAGTACGAGTATTATTGTCAAAAAACAAACGATGTTTAGATAGTGCGACATTCGCATTAACATTTAGTGAAAGTATGAATAAAACTAATGGGGTGAGTATCTTAATGAAATTTACCATTGCTCGGATAATCCAAAATAAAACATAAATATATAATGGGCGAGAGCCTGCTATATACTCAAAAACGAATTTGTAGATAAGCGGAAGGCGGCATAGATGCCGCCTTTTTTCGTAGATTAACTTTTACTGAAAAGAAACATCAACAATGTAGTCAGCTGTATAAGTATCACCAGGGGTTAACACAGTATCGACAGTCATAGAGCCATAAATATTAATAGCCAAATCATCTGCAGTACTATTAGTTACAACAGCAGTTGTTGTTGCATCAACAATAGCGTCATGAGTTCCAGTGGCGTTATCAATATCAATCACTGAAGCAAATGTTACGTTAGACCCTGCACTACCAGACACAGTTACATTTAAAGGCGTGTTTGCAGTAAGGCCAGATACAGTAACCAAACCAATAGCAATATTACCATTTGATGCATCACAATCTCCTGATATCGCACCAGCATCATCCATAGTACAAACAGAACCAGCAGTAGGCTGCATCGCACCAAAATGTAATCCAGTCGTATTAGCAATACTCGAATCTGAGAGTGCATTTACAGTTGCTTGGAATGTTTCACTTGCTGCAAAAGCAGAACTTGAAGTAATTGTTAGTAGTGCTGCAGCCAAGATTTTCTTATTCATTTTTATACCCTAATATTTTTAGATATTAACTACTCAGTCATCCGATACTAGAAAGTTAAGTTATTTTTATTATGCCGTTGTGGCTTATGTATGTTCCTAATCAACGGAAACTATTTGAACATAGAAATTTATCTCAAAAAAGTATAGGTATGCATAAACAAAGCTTTTGAATGAGAAAAATATCCATATAAATCAGTAAAATAGAAAAACTATACTAAAGTATTAGAGTAATAAAAAACTCCACACACATAAAACATACAAAAGATCACATTAATTATAAACAGAATAAAAACAACAACTTACAGACCATTACAATTTATTAACCATTATATAACTTAAGTAAAACACATAATTTACAGTCCAAAATATTAGCGTATCGTTTCAAATACCTATGTTTGATAGAGACTTTCAGAAAATTTTTGCGGTGGCTTATATTTATCTTTATGGGTAATTTGTGGACCCAAAACACCATTTTTGGTATATGAAAACATACCGAAAAAACTATGGTTTAGATTAAAAATTTAAGAAATGAAACAGATTCAAATAATTATCAGTGCCCAAAGTTTAAAAAGATGGGGCAACCTACTCACTCAAACGAACTGAATTAATTATCCAATCAATTCTAAAGGCTTTTTAAAGGTAATTTTTACAATATCTAGCCCTTAATCAAAAAGTATGATGTTTATCAATACATAATTGTGCTTGGAAGTGTTGAGATTTTTCAGCTCTAATGGCGACTCAATTAACGATTATACATAGCCTTAAGGGGTCGAACCGGAGAGGAGTACAATGGAACTAAGTTTTATTGATAAAAAAATACCGGCAGCAGGGATACTTCAAGAGGTTGCCACAGGTATATTTTGGTTACGAATGCCCCTTCCTTTCGATTTAGATCATATTAACCTTTACCTAATTGAAGATAATCAAGCTGAACAGGAAGGGTTTGCTTTAATTGATACGGGTATAGGCACCCAGCAAACCACTGATATCTGGGAGCAGTTACTGCAAACTATAAATAAGCCTATTACAAAAGTGATCGTGACTCATATGCACCCTGATCATATCGGTATGGCGGGTTATTTGGTTGAAAAGTTCCGAGTGCCTTTTTACATGAGTCATGATGAATACTTTGTCGGGCGCGCTATCGCAGCAGGAGCAAGAGGAGCATCAGATTGGCAAGATGAGCAGTACTTAGTTAGATGCGGTATATCAACAGATGAGATTGCAACGGCTAAAAAAAATAAAAAAGACAGTACCGGTGTTGGACGTGTAATTACGCCTATCCCCCTTCAATATGCGCGATTAAAGGAGGGAGATACATTAGCGATAGGTAACAATAACTGGCAGGTTTATATTGGCAGAGGCCACTCACCGGAGCATGTCTGCTTGTATAATGCTAACACTAATATTTTAATTTCTGGCGACCATATACTTCCGGGGATTTCTCCTAATATTGGGGTATACAATACCGAGCCAGATGCGAATTCCTTACAACAGTACCTTGAAACCTTACCTCAATTCATGCGGTTGCCAGAAAATTGCTTGGTTTTACCCTCACATAAACAACCATTTTATGGGTTACACACTAGAGTCAATGAATTGATTAATCACCATCATGAACACCTAAACAATCTAAGAACTTTTTGTAAACAAGGCAAAACTATTGAACAATGTTTGCCAGTGTTATTTAAGCGTAAGCTAAACTCACGTAATATATTCTTCGCAATCGCGGAGTCATTCGCTCACCTCAATTATTTGTACTTTGCAGGTGAATGCAGTCGTGAGCTCAATGCCAAGGGGCAGTTTATTTTCACCTTAAAATAAGTGAGATGTTTTTGTTAGCGTTTGAATACAACCAATTTAATGGTGTCATTATAAATAGTGACCGGATACCTGAAAACAGCGAGATATTCTCAAACCAATTAAGTGCTCTTTTAAGATATACCAAACAACAGAATAAAGCTGTTGTTTGGTTAACCTTACCTATTAACTTATCGCACTTAATTTCAATTTCGACAGACCAAGGCTTTACTTTTCACAACTGTTTACCTGAAGAAGTAACATTAGTATTTAAAACTAATCCGCAAGACTTTGTACCCTTTATTCCCACTCACTCGCTAGGAGCTGGAGGGTTAGTACAAAACAAATACGGTGAGATACTGGTAATTAAAGAGCACGGCGCTAGAAATTATAAACTCCCTGGAGGCCATATTGAGTTAGGTGAAAAAATAGAAGATGCAGTGATTAGGGAAGTACTTGAAGAAACTGGAATTAATTCAACATTTGATACAATTTTAGGTATGGCTAGCACTCACCCATACCGCTTTGGTAAATCCAATATTTACATAATATGTAAATTAACTCCATTATCAGAAGATATTAATATTCTAGATACCCAAGAAATAGATGACGCTAGGTGGATCACACCTAAAGACTATTTGGCCGATGACAACAACAACCTATTTAATAAATACTTAGTTAAATCGTTACTCAACGGTAAAGGACTAGTTAAATCAACATTAGATCTAAGGCAATTCTCTAATTTAAAACACGAAATGTTTTTAACTGCTCCTGATACGCCATAACCTCTAGCCATTTATTTAGGTGCAGTATAACCACATGCTTAAACTAAAAAACGAAGCGCAAGGCTTCGTTTTTATTAATTATAGAGGCAGCACTAAACACTAAATATATTCAACTTCTGAAATTTCGAACTCTATCGTTCCTTTAGGAGTTTGAATATTGACAACATCATCAAGAGATTTGCCAATTAAACCTCGTGCAATAGGAGAACCCACAGAAATTAAGTTATTTTTAATATCGGCTTCATCTTCCCCTACTATTCGGTAAGTGATTTCTTCATCGGTATCTAAGTTAATAATGGTGACTGTCGTACCAAAAATCACTTTGCCATTATTTGGCATTTTAGTAACGTCAATAATCTGAATATTAGAAAGTTTGCCTTCAATATCTTGAATACGCCCCTCACAGAAACTTTGTTGTTCACGAGCGGCATGATATTCAGCATTTTCTTTTAGATCACCGTGTTCACGAGCTTCTGCAATCGACTTAACGATCTCGGGCCTTTTTACGGATTTTAAATGTTTCAACTCTTCACGCAGTAATTCTGCGCCTTTCGCTGTCATTGGATATTGGGTCATATCAACAACTCTCTTATTTTTGTTATTTAATAGATAAATCTATATCTACAATAAGGGCTAAATGCTTAATTTCAACACTAAACATTCAGCCGACTTATTTGGGAGGGTTAATGAATACGTTTATGTAACTCTTGCACAGAGGTTACCCGTGCTTTGTCATCAGCTTTGTTAGCATTGACTGTTGCAAAAGCAGCATTCATAGTCGTAGTGTAAGACACTTTATTTAGCAGCGCTTCTTTACGAATATAAACAGAATCATCAATAGCTTGACGTCCTTCTGTGGTATTCACAATATAACAATACTCACCATTCTTAATTGCATCAACGATATTAGGACGACCTTCACTAAGTTTATTAACCACACTGCAAGCTATACCTACATTATTTAAAACCTTGGCAGTCCCTGATGTAGCTTCGAGCTCAAACCCTTTAGCAATCATGATTTGCGCTAATTCAATAACACGATTACGGTCATTTAAACGCACCGAAAGAAGGGCTTTACCACCAGTAGGTATAGGCTGGCTAGCACCAAGGTTGGCTTTAGCGTATGCTTCTTCAAAGCTCTCACCCACTCCCATTACTTCGCCAGTAGAACGCATTTCTGGCCCAAGTAAAGGATCTACACCTTGGAATTTGGCGAACGGTAACACCACTTCTTTTACAGAGTAAAATGGTGGAATAATTTCTTTAGTAATACCTTGAGATTCCAGAGATTGCCCAGCCATAGCACGAGCTCCGATTTTAGCTAATGGAATACCCGTCGCTTTTGATACAAATGGAACCGTACGGGCTGCTCTTGGGTTAACCTCAATCAAATACACTTGGCCATCTTTAACGGCAAACTGAGTATTCATTAGGCCAACAACACCTAACTCCAAAGCCATTGCTTTAACCTGCTGACGCATCACATCTTGAATATCACTACTCAAAGAATAAGAAGGTAACGAACAGGCTGAATCACCAGAGTGAACTCCTGCTTGCTCAATGTGCTCCATGATGCCGCCGATAATCACATCTTTACCATCACTAATGGCGTCAACATCCACTTCGATAGCATCGTCTAAGAAACGGTCTAACAATACAGGGGAATCATTTGACACTTTAACCGCATTGTTAAGGTAACGTTTCAGGTCATTGAGGTCATAAACAATTTCCATTGCTCGGCCACCCAACACATAAGAAGGGCGTACCACTAATGGAAAGCCAATTTTTTCAGCGGCGACTAACGCTTGTTCCATATTGCTAACCGTAGCGTTGGCAGGTTGCTTAAGATTTAGTTTATTAACCATTTTTTGGAAGCGTTCACGGTCTTCAGCCTTATCTATGGCATCCGGTGACGTACCGATAATAGGTACACCTGCTGCTTCTAGGTCTCTAGCTAATTTAAGAGGTGTTTGGCCACCATATTGTACTATTACGCCAACAGGTTTCTCAATACGTACAATTTCTAGCACGTCTTCTAAAGTCACTGACTCAAAATATAAACGGTCTGATGTGTCGTAATCTGTTGAAACGGTTTCAGGATTACAGTTAACCATAATGGTTTCGTAACCGTCTTCACGCATAGCCAATGCAGCATGAACACAGCAGTAATCGAATTCGATACCTTGACCAATCCTATTTGGACCGCCCCCGATCACCATTATTTTATCTTTATCTGAAGGATTAGCTTCGCACTCTTCATCGTAAGTTGAGTACATGTAAGCGGTATCAGATGAAAACTCAGCCGCACAAGTATCGACTCGCTTGTACACAGGATGAATATCAAAGCCACGACGCACTTCGCGCACGTCAACTTCATCAACACCTGTTAATTCTGCGATACGTGAGTCAGCAAACCCTTTACGTTTAAGCGTTGTCATAAGTTTACTATCAATGGCAGACAACCCAATCTCTGTTAGCTTTTGCTCTAGAATAATGAGTTCTTCAATTTGAACTAAGTACCATCTATCAACATTAGTAAGGGTGAATATCTCATCAACTGACATGCCCATACGTATGGCATCTGCTATGTACCAAATTCGTTCAGCGCCTGGTTCACGCAATTCGCGGACGATAATATTTTTAGCGTCAGGAGAAGTAATATCGATGATTGAATCTAAACCATTCACGCCAACTTCTAGACCACGCAGTGCTTTTTGTAGTGATTCTTGTTGGTTACGACCAATTGACATCACTTCACCCACAGATTTCATCTGTGTGGTTAAGCGATCATTAGCACCGGCAAATTTTTCGAAGTTAAAGCGTGGTATTTTAGTCACAACATAATCAATGGTCGGCTCAAATGAAGCAGGCGTTAACCCGCCTGTTATGTCATTTGCTAATTCATCTAGGGTGTAACCTATAGCGAGTTTTGCAGCCACTTTAGCAATAGGGAAGCCCGTTGCCTTTGACGCTAATGCTGATGAACGTGACACTCTAGGGTTCATCTCTATAATAACCAAGCGACCTGTTTTAGGGTCTACACCAAACTGTACGTTTGAACCGCCAGTTTCTACGCCTATTTCACGCAACACAGCAATCGCTGCATTACGCATAATTTGGAATTCTTTGTCTGTTAAAGTTTGGGCAGGAGCAACCGTAATAGAGTCGCCTGTGTGAACACCCATTGGGTCAAAGTTTTCAATGGTACAAACGATAATGCAGTTATCTGCTTTATCTCTGACCACTTCCATTTCGTATTCTTTCCAGCCTATCAATGACTCATCAATTAATAATTCTGATGTAGGAGACAGATCTAAACCACGGGTACAAATTTCTTTAAACTCTTGCTTGTTGTAAGCGATACCACCGCCAGATCCCCCCATAGTGAAAGACGGACGAATAATACAAGGGAACCCAATACGGGTACTAACGTCAAAGGCTTCATCAATTGTGTGTGCAATTTCTGCACGAGGACACTCAAGCCCAATCGACTTCATAGCTTTGTCGAAACGTTCACGGTCTTCTGCTTTATCAATTGCATCAGCCGTGGCACCTATCATTTCAACACCAAACTCTTTCAATACTCCGTGCTTGTTTAAATCTAATGCACAGTTAAGAGCGGTTTGCCCACCCATAGTCGGTAACACCGCGTCAGGACGTTCCTTTTCAATGATTTTTCTAACCACTTCCCAATGAATTGGCTCAATGTAAGTGGCATCAGCCATTTCAGGGTCTGTCATTATAGTTGCAGGGTTCGAGTTAACTAAGATTACTCGGTAACCTTCTTCCCTAAGCGCTTTACAGGCTTGGGCCCCTGAATAGTCAAATTCACAAGCTTGGCCTATTACAATTGGCCCAGCCCCTAGTATCAGAATGCTTTTTAAGTCGGTACGTTTTGGCATGTCACTAATTACTCTATAAAATTTTGTGCTGTTAATATGGCGTGCTATTTAGCTTGCTGCATCAACTCAATAAAATGATCAAACAAAGGTGCTGCATCGTGAGGCCCTGGGCTAGCTTCTGGGTGTCCCTGAAAACTAAACGCAGGCTTATCAGTGCGGTGTATGCCCTGTAAAGATTGATCAAACAAAGACACATGTGTCACCTCAAGGTGAGCAGGTAAGTCTGTTTCATCAACAGCAAAACCGTGGTTTTGACTGGTGATCATCACTCTATTGCCTTTTATATCTTTTACTGGATGATTAGCACCATGATGGCCAAATTTCATCTTTATAGTTTTAGCGCCGCTAGCTAGAGCCAATAATTGATGGCCTAAACAAATTCCAAAAATTGGAATGTTGGTTTCTAATAATGTAGCAATAGCGTCTATTGCATAGTCACATGGTTCTGGATCACCTGGGCCATTTGATAAAAACACACCATCTGGCTTTAGTGCGAGTACTTCTTCAGCTGTGGTTTTTGCTGGAACTACCGTTAGTCTACAACCACGGTCAGATAACATTCTTAGAATGTTCCGTTTAACACCATAATCGTATGCCACTACATGAAAATCAGTACGCTCTTGGTCATTAACAAAGCCTTCGCCTAATACCCAACTTCCATCTGTCCACTGATATGACTCGTCGCAGGTTACTTCTTTAGCTAAGTCCATTCCTTTAAGTCCGGCAAACTCTTTTGCTTTTGCTAAAGCCATCGCTTCATCAAGCTCTACGGTATCTAGCGTGCTACTAGCTATAATACAGCCATTTTGAGCGCCTTTATCACGTAATATGCGGGTTAACCTACGGGTATCGATATCAGCTATACCCAGAATGTTATTTTCATCTAAGTATTCAGAAAGGCTTTTTTCACTACGAAAATTACTAACAATTAATGGTAAATCACGAATTATCAGGCCTTTGGCCCATATCTTATTGGATTCACAATCTTCTTGATTGATACCGGTATTACCGATATGGGGATAAGTTAAGGTGACAATTTGTTCAGCGTAAGAAGGGTCGGTTAAAATTTCTTGATAACCTGTCATTGAGGTATTGAATACAACCTCACCCACGGATACACCAGAAGCTCCAATTGCAGTACCTTTAAAGACAGAGCCATCTTCAAGTACTAAAAGGGCAGAGTTAGCCAAATCAACCTCCAGGTTTATTATTAACGGGTTAACCTAGGGTGCTGTGCTTTGACAAATTTAACAGCACCCCAATAAATTCATGCAAACATATGATTCATATGAACATTTTGTCAATTTGCTATCTTTAAAAGGGTGAAAATCAAACGACTTCACTAAATTTTGGCAAATTCGCAACATTATACATGCCGAATCGTTTTAGATCCACGCCCATTTGTTAAAAAGTGTATAAACAAGGCTTTAATCATAATTTTTATACATAAGGGGTAAAAATCACAATTAAGAAAATTCACGCAATACAATTAAATAACCTTAGTTAAATCCCAAGACATCTTGCATATCGTAAAGGCCAGCAGGTTTATTGACTAACCAAGCCGCTGCTTTTACCGCACCTTTAGCAAACGTTAAACGACTGGAAGCTTTATGGGTAATCTCTAAGCGTTCACCAATATCTGCAAATAAAGCGGTATGTTCGCCTACTACATCCCCTGCCCTCACCGTGGCAAAACCAATAGTATTGTGATCTCGCTCACCTGTGTCACCTTCCCGACCATAAACGGCGCAGCTCGATAGGTCGCGACCAATTTCATCAGCAATAGCTTCGCCAATAGCAACAGCTGTTCCTGAAGGAGCGTCTTTTTTGAATCTGTGGTGGGCTTCTAAAATTTCAATATCAGCTGTTTCTGCCATAACAGATGCGGCTTGGCAAACCAGTTTAAGCATCAAGTTAACACCTACACTGAAGTTAGCAGCAAAAACAATTGGAATAGATTTGGCCGCTTCTTGTAATAATAATTTTTGCTCTTCAGACAAACCTGTAGTGCCTATCACAATAGGCTTTTTATGGGCTACACAAAACTCCAAGTTATCTGCAAGCGCCTCTGGTAAAGTAAAGTCAATAAAAATGTCTGTACTTGCAAGATAATTTGATAGGTCAGATGTGACCTCAAGACCCACTTTGCCGATACCAGCCAATTCACCCACATCAACTCCAACAAAAGAAGACGAATCTCTTACTCCTGCAGCGCTAAGTTCATCATTCTGGCTTTGGTTGACTGCATCAATTAATACTCTACCCATACGACCATTAGCGCCAAAAATTGCAATTTTACTCATAGTGTTCCGATAACTTAAACATAAAAAAGATATACCTGAATTGTGCCTCAATTCTGTAATTTTTGCAGTAGTTGCGGCATTAACATTTATTTATAACTAAGACGATAACAAGTATTAAAGCCTCACTTTAAGTGACCACGGCTTGTCCCAACAAAAACCTTCTCGCTATTATTTTTAATAAAATATGAAATAAATAAAAAGTTGCTCGGTCTTGGTTTACTCAATAACTATTTTAACCTTTTAAAGGACATCTTATGACAAACACCTCAATTACTGACTTTCAAAACCGCCTGCAATGGTCTCTTTTAGCGCTGCGTCTCGGGGTTTTTATAGTAATGTTGATGTGGACACTCGATAAGTTTGTAAATCCAGGACACAGTGCTCGCATATTCGAACACTTTTATGGCGTTAGCGGTTCAACGGATACTGTGGCTTATGTTTTAGGCGCATTACAACTATTATTAGTCTTAGCTTTTGTTGCTGGTATTCAGAAACGTATTACCTACGGGGTAATTTTCATTTCGCACGGTTTATCAACTTTGTCTTCTTATAACCAATATATTGACGGCTTCAACAACCTGTTGTTCTTCACAGCATGGCCAATGTGGGCGGCTTGTTTTGCACTTTATTTACTGCGAGACGAAGACGTTAAATTTACAATTTAAAAATGACGTCTAAAAAGCACAGACTTTTGGGAAGTAATCTGAATACCTGAACATTCCAATAGCTGTGCTTTTTAGTCAATATCAAAAGTAACTATTGTTAATAAGATCCACTACTTTCCTTTTAAAGCTAAGCTCAGAATAAAATTGAGTAATCAGATTCTTAGTAGCAATACCTGTTTGCTGCATTAAAGGTACTGCTTTGCCAGAAGCGGTTACGTAAACATTATGACTACTAGGCTTATTTAGTAGTGGCTTAATCACATCTTTGTACATAATGTCTGCAAGTGAACTTGCGTAGCCCTTGTTACGATGCTCCGGCAGTGTGACAAAATGTACCACCCCCAAATCTTGATACACTTGTCCATCGTATAAGGTCACCTTATCCTTACGGCTCTGGTAATTTTCAAACAAACTATAAGCTACAAGTTCATTATCAAGATACAACTTGATCAGCTCTGCTTGGGTGCCGTGTTGTAATTCACCATGTTCAGCTAGCCAAGTGAACACATTCCACATTTTCATATTATGCTGACCTAAAGCAAGCAGTTCTTGGCTGCAAGTCTTAGCATTACAATATTCAAAGCGTTTAATTAGCTGCATATCCCAAGTAAAGCTCTGTTTTAAAAATGAACGCCTAATGTAAATGACTACTAAAGGATTTCCTATTTTAATTAATGGTTTGTAGCAGCGATATCAAACAAGGAGCTGAGCAAAGTATTGTTATGAAGCAAGCTTATTTTTAAATAAACGAGCAAATAGATGCCCTGTGTCAATGTTAAAAGTCTACCCCATGCAATAATATTTAGCTTAAGCGCCATTTAAAATTAGTGAAGCATTTAACTATAAGCCTATATTGCGTAGCGTTTTAGTCTTCAGATTTAATAATAATTTAGGGTTAACTAAAATATGCTGACACTGTTTAGTGCGTACTTCCCCATAATGTTGTTAATTTATTTGATGACAAAAAAACACAGCGTGGCTGCCAGTGCAGCCCTACCTCTATGTGCTTCTGTTGCTTATATTGTGGTCTTTGGGGTATTTAAACTAGACAGTAACTTAATACATGCCTCAGTGTTGAGTGGTTTATTAATGGCTTTAACTCCAGTTACTATAATAGCTGGCGCAATTTTTTTGTTTCGCTGCATGGAAGTTAGTGGTGCTTTATACATTGTTCGACTTTGGTTAAATCAATTAAGTAATAATCAAATAGCTCAACTAATGATAGTGGGCTGGGCATTTGCCTTTTTGATTGAAGGAGCAAGTGGCTTTGGTACACCTGCCGCCATAGCGGCTCCAATACTTGTTGGGTTGGGGTTTCCTGCAGTTCGCGTGGTGGTAGCTTGCCTAATTCTTAATTCCATTCCAGTCACTTTCGGCGCAGTGGGCACCCCCATTTGGTTTGGTCTATCTATGACAGACTTGTCTCCATTAATTCTTAATCAAGTGGCTTGGAAAGCCGCGCTCATCAATACGGTTGCAGCTCCTATTGTTGTGTTAGGTGCGTTAGCTTTTGTTGTCAGCGAAAAACAACAGCTAAAACGAAATATTGTTTTTATTGTGTTATCTACTTTTTCTTGTACTTTGCCATATTTGCTACTCAGTTTTATAACCGTAGAATTTCCGTCATTAATTGGTGGACTAATTGGCTTAATAATTACCCTATTACTAGCAAAATTTAGTATTGGTTTAGACACAAAAAAATTACTGACTGACAACTCTACAGCCCCATCGTTAAGCGCTGTATTTAAGGCTAGCTTTCCTTTATGGGGGACAGTACTTTTATTGGTAATCACCCGAATACCTGAACTGGGAATTAAAAGCCTACTGCAACTCACCAGCCCAGCTTGGCAATTAAGTCTTGGATTTTTAGGTGACTTTAGCCTCAGTGCCGCCCTAGTTTTTAAACTTGAAAACATACTAGAAACCGAAGTTTTGTGGCAACACAACTTATTATATGTCCCGTCTATATTACCGTTTATAGTAATAGGGATCCTTAGCTTGTGGTGGTTTAAACAAGGCAAAATTTTGGCAGTATTCCAACACACAGGAGCCAGTTTAAAAAAACCAGTGATTGCTTTAATGGGGGCTTTAGTCTTCGTTAATTTAATGATGTTGGGAGGTACCCAATCTGCTGTGAGTTTAATCGGCCAAAACCTAGCGAATATAAGTGGTGACAAGTGGCTCATATTCTCTCCATTCTTAGGAGCGCTAGGTTCGTTTTTCTCAGGGTCTGCCACCATTTCAAATTTAACTTTTGCTGGTATTCAATATTCCATTGCTACAGATTTAGGCTTAAATGTGTCAACTATCATGGCGCTACAAGCTGTTGGCTCTGCGATGGGGAACATGATTTGTATTCATAATATTGTGGCTGTAACGTCAATTTTAGCTTTAAAAAATGTTGAAGGTTATATTTTAAAACGAAGCATGGCTGTTTTATTCGTTTATGGAGCGATCGCCTCAACTATGGGAGTTTTGCTAACATGATCAAAAAATATTAGCAGCCTCTTGAGTGAAGTTTATGTAAGGACCTTAACTCCTTTAACGTAAAGAGAGTATAAAGAATATCAAGGGTAGTGAACTTACTAGAACGATTAACAGACTATACATGCAGATTAACGTTTTGGAGTAAGGTTTCTCTTGTGGATTAAAACTATTAACCATAAAATCAAACACTTATGGTACACACCATACTCCCGCCCTGTAATTTCTGAATTTCATTAAGGATCAAAAACATGAGGAATATACGATTTTTTATCGTTATGACCCTACTTTTAATTTCACCTTTCTGTGCACTTGGACACCACGGCAGTAGCGGCCAATTTGATACGAATCAAACCTATACCGTGAGTGGAAAGATTACTCGGATTAGGTTAGTGAACCCCCATTCTTATGTTTATTTTGATGTAATTGAATCTGAGGGCGAGGTTACTAATATGCGATGTGAGTTGCAATCTGGCTCTTTACTTAAGCGAAGAGGCTGGACCACCGAACTTTTCAAAACAGGTAGTAAAATTAGTATCTTAGGTTCACCAGATAGAACAGATCCGACTACCTGTTATATGAATAAAATCACCTTCGAAAACGGAATAACTGCCACACGTAACAGTGTATTCAATAACGATGGCACCTTAGCAACAAACTTAGATACCCCATCACAAGAAGAAACAATTAAACCTCGTCTAATTAAGCGTGAAGATGGCACGCCAAATATTGATGGAAATTGGGCTATGGTCCGTGAACGAGGTGCTCCTCCTGGAGCTGGCGGCAGTTCACCGGTATTATTAACTGACGCAGGAAAAGCAGCCGTTGAGGGGGCAACGGATGCAGAAAACCCAAGATATCAATGCAAAGCAACGAACATAATTATGGATTGGTGGTTTGATCAAATGGTCAACACTATAGAACAAAGTGATTCCCATATTGATTTAACCTATGGCTTTATGAGCTTACAGCGCACCATTTATTTAGATGGAACCCAGATGCCGCAGGACTATGTTCCTAGCCGGAGCGGATTTTCAACAGGTGAATGGCAAGACAATACTTTGGTTGTAACTACAACGGGGTTTGACGTTGGCTGGATTATGGCTCCAATGGGGGGAGAACGCCGCGGCCCACCTAAAGACAGGGCTAAGCTTGCACAAGAAGGCAGCGATACCGAAGACAAACGCCTAGTAAGGCCGCCTAAAGGCAGAGGAGGTCCTCCCTCACCTGCCAAAAATAGCCCAGAGCTCACTATTATCGAATACTTCACTTTAAATAAAGAGGGTACAGAGTTATCAAGAAAATATACAATAACTGACCCAATTAACCTTCAAGCACCAATTACTGGTGCCGATAAGGTGACCTTCACCACTGACGCCTATGAACCTTATGCCTGCGATGATTTGACCACTGAACGTCAACCTGAAGGTAGTAAAATGGTCAACAAGCCTGCAAATTACGTAACTGAAAAAACAAACAGCCAAAATTCAATGCCAGTATTGCTTTGGCTTGAAGACTCTATAGTGGGTAAGACTATTTCTAGTACTGAATGGGGCTACCCAATTGTACTTTCATTACATGCTTTAGGAATGGCAATTTTGGTTGGTGTGGCCTTAATGTTAACTTTCAGAGTATTAGGCTTTGCCTCAGCAATACCCGTGACGGCTATGGCGTCTTACTGGCATATTGCCCAAGCTGGCTTTGTTGTGAATATACTGTCTGGTGCCGCACTATTTAGTGGAAACGCTGTAGAGCTTTACTTTAATTGGGCGTTCCGAATTAAAATTATGTTAGTAATTGTTGGGCTGCTTCTGACTTGGTGGCTGGTAAAAATGTGTATCAGACGCTCAGAGATCATTAGCCAAGCACATATAAAATTAGCGGCCATTACCTCGGCAACGTGGGTAGCAGCTATCATTGCTGGTCGTCTAATTGGTTATTGGTCTTAAGAGGAAAATAGGATGAATAATTTACTGTCTTGGATTATAGAAACTCTTAATGCAACCTCTCTAAGTCATTGGGTAATGAATAATGCTGCTGTATTCCCGGCATTAGAAATGGCGCACTTTTTAGGGCTAAGTTTATTGTTTGGATCACTACTCATCGTAGATTTACGTATTATTGGCTTCGCCAAAGCCGTCCCAATGCGCCATGTAGAAGCTTTTGTAAAGTGGGCAATTGTCGGCTTTGCTATCAATCTTATCTCTGGATTGTTGTTTGTAGTAGGTGACTCTGATCGTTACCTAGTCAACATTGCCTTTTGGACAAAAATGGGTGTAATTTTGCTGGCTGGTCTAAATACCTTTTTTTTCATCAGGCGTATTAAACCCCAACTAGATTTAGGTATAGAGTCTAATCAACTTACTAAAGGTGCACACGTGGTAGCGTGGCTATCTTTGATATGTTGGGCTTTAGTCATTATTCTTGGACGTTTTATCCCCTATGTGGAATAGACTGACTAAATTCAGCATTTACTTTTTGCTGTGTTTTATTATCGCCTCTGATACTTTTGCACATGGGGTAACACAGCAAGATCAAGGATTTTTAGCAGGAGCATCTGGCATACACCTAGTGCCCTATTTGTATTTAGGTGCTAAGCATATGGTTACTGGATATGACCATTTACTCTATTTAGCTGGCGTCATCTTCTTTTTAGGCAGACTCAAAGAAGTGGTTCTGTTTGTGAGCCTTTTTGCCATTGGGCATTCACTGACTTTACTGACCGGTGTTCTATCAGGCATTCATATCAATCCCTATCTAATTGACGCCATTATTGGGCTTTCGGTTTGTTATAAAGCCTTAGAGAATTTAGGTACAATTCAGTTGTTAAACCCTAAGTTTATGGTTTTTACTTTTGGGCTGGTTCATGGTTTTGGTCTCTCTAGTAAACTCCAAGATATCTCAATATCCAGTGATGGACTTATTGCCAACATGCTGGCATTTAACTTAGGGGTGGAAGTGGGCCAAGTGATCGCCCTCACCTTTTTATTTTGGCTATTTACTTGGTTACGTAATCAACACCATTTTGTTGCCATTGCTTCTACAACCAATACTTTATTGTTCTCTGCTGGGCTAATACTGTTTGGCTTTCAATCCGTTGGATACTTTTTACAATAAAAGGAGTTGTCTCTTTGACGCTTTTAACAAAACTATGTCTAGCTCCATTTTGTAGTGCTACGATCTTAATTGTGGCTATATTACCCGCTGAGTACGGTATTGATGCTACAGGGCTAGGTAAAAAACTAGGACTATTAGTGTTATCAAAATCATCAAGTACAACTTCATTCAAGCATGATTTATCGTTCAACATTGGTAATTACGACCCAAAAGCAGAGCGTATTAATGAATCAGTGCAAGGATTAATTCATTTAGAAGAAGTCCCGTTTCAATCCCAAGTTATTGATATTGAAATTGAAGACTTAGGAGAAGTGGAGTACAAATTCATCATGCCATCAGATACAAGTTTCGTTTATAGCTGGGAAGTTCTTAACTCTAGAGGAGAAGGCGTTTACTATGATTTTCATGGGCACCCCTCAAGTGCAGACGCTAAACATTATCCAGACAAATTCGAAATGGCTTACGCCAGAGGTGAAGGTACTTCACAAAATGGTTCCTTCACCAGTCCGTTTACTGGTTATCATGGATTTTACTTTATGAATATCGAAGAGGGTCCAATTATAGTTAGGCTCGTAATTAGTGGATATTGGCAAGACCACCAGGAAATGTACCGAGCAATTGAGGGAAAAGTGATTAAAAATGTAAAGTTTTAGCCTAAATAGTGTCATCAAAAATTGTGAATAATCTTCAAAAACAATGTATTTATTACTTACTTCCACGTTCCCAAAAGTCATAACTAATTGTTTTTAAAGAGTTTTTAATGCGGCATGGGTAATGCAATTCTAAAGTACTTTTAGTCTAATAAGGAAGTACAATGCAAACAACTATTACCCCTGGAAGCAATTTCCCTGAACTTTTTGCTAAATCTAAAGATAATATTGATACACCTCTGACGCGTGTGCATCCCGCTGCTAACGATTGGCAAATGGTTGTAATTTATAGGGGCGTACACTGCCCAATATGTGCGACATATCTTAACGAATTAAATGAAATACATGATGACTTCAAAAACGCTAATATAGACGTTGTAGCGGTTTCTGCTGACTCGGTATCACAACTAAATTCGTTCTTAAAAGAAAAAGTTAACGACCTAAGTTTTGAAGTTTTGGGTGAGCTATCTATTTCACAAATGAATCTATTAGGTTTGTACATATCAGAGCCTAGAAGTCCTGAAGAAACAGATCACCCTTTTGCAGAGCCCTGTGTATTAGTCATTAACCCAGATAACCAATTACATATAGTGGATAAGAGTAATGCACCGTTTTCTAGACCAGACCTTAAAAAATTACTAGATGGCATAAAGTTTATTCAGTCTAAAGACTATCCTATACGTGGAACTTTCAAAAGCGCTTAAATCAGCATGCGAATAGATAAATTAAAAGGGGCTATTTACTACTAAATAGCCCCTTTTCTTTGAATATAAAGAGGTTACCATTTAAGTGTGTTTAGTGATTGGATAAATCCAATTTAACAAAATGTAATAACCAGCAAGTAGAATTATGGCTGATATGGTAGTGAAGATTGATGCAAAATAATGCGTACCTTACCATCATCACACTCTTTAAATACGAAGCTTTTGTTCACAAAAATATGACTATCGTCTTCCCCAATAAAATGTACATTACATTGCACAATGGCTAAGTCACCATGGAGAATAAAATCTTCTTTGCTGTACCAAACCTTTACCCAAGGTTTTAATTTAAAGCCATTATCGCTCGGAAATTCGCTGTTTCCTCCCACGAAATAAGATAAAGCGCCTTCTTTAGTCGGTCGAAAAGTCTGCTGCCCAAAAGTTAGCGTAGGTTTAAATAACACCTTACCATTGTCATAATCATAACTTTCAGATAACACCTGAAGAGAAAATGCTTGTACATCACCTCCTTCGGCATGAACTTTACCCACTTTTACAACATTGTCGCACCAGATTTGCAGTGCTGTGTGGACTGATTCTTTAGTAAACATAATGTATATATTACTCCTTTAAGGCTGAAATCTTTTTAAGTCTTTAAGTTGGAACTAAGCGCATCTGAGACTGTAATTTTTCCCGCGAATGATCATTGATTATTGTTGGGTTAGATTACATTTATAAAATAATTTTTATTACTCTAAAAGCCTGACATACCTCATGTGATATTATCACATCAAGAAGTCGCATACTTTACTATACACCCACTTTTAATTAGAGATAACTTGCCTCTATTTATAAAATATATTGAAAGAATATTTCGTTATTTAAAAAATAACAAAAATCGACAACATATTTTCTAGCAACCCATCTCAAAACTCTTAATGCCTTATTAGCTCGAACTTTTAAGCACACTAAACAAGATGATTACTAGTATTTCAATAATTTATAATCATGCTTGCTATGCGACTAGCATTAATCTTTGGTAGAATAATTAACATTAAACGTTACTCGTTAAACTTACTAACTTATTACAAATAGAGAGTTTTTTATGTCAGCTTATGCCGTGGGACACAAAGTTCCAGATTCAGATTCAATTTGTTCAGCAATTGCGCTTTCCTATCTAAAAACAGTCACAGGCGAAGATGTAAAACCAGCACGGTTAGGTGAGTTATCTCCAGAGACCTTATTCATTTTAGAAAAGTTTGACTTAGAACAACCAGAATTAAAATTAACATTTGCAGACACAGATGGTATCTATGTTGTTGACCATTCTGACCGTATTCAGGGCCCTGATGATATTGATGATTCAACCGTATTAGGTATTATCGACCACCATAAATTAGGTGATATAACCACTTCTACCCCTCTAGAAATATGGGTTCGTCCAGTGGGTTGCACCAACACTATTATTAAAATGATGTATGATTTTCACAATGTTGAAATCCCTAAAAACATCGCTGGCGCTATGATGTGTGCGATTTTATCTGACACTGTTATTTTTAAGTCACCAACTTGTACAACCGCGGATATTAAATGTGTTGAAGCGCTTGCTGAAATAGCAGGCATTGAAGATTATAAAGCCTTAGGCATGGAAATGTTTAAAGTTAAATCAGCAGTAGAAGGTACACCCATACGTGATTTAGTATTACGAGATTTCAAAGACTTTAATATGCATGGTAAAAAGGTCGGAATTGGTCAATTAGAAGTCATCGACTTAAGTGTTTTCGACTCAATGAAAGAAGCATTTTTAGCTGACTTAGCCACATTGAAAACCGAAGGTGAGCGCCATAGCGTTATGTTATTACTAACAGACATAATGAAAGAAGGCTCTGAAATCCTAGTAGTAAGCGATAACGCAGATTTAACAGACAAAGCTTATGGTAAATCACTGGTTGATGGAAAAGTATGGGTTGATGGTATTATGAGCCGTAAAAAGCAAGTTGTGCCACCATTACAAGACTCACTCGCGTAAATAAAGTGCTAAGGCCTTCTTTAATATAAAGGCGGCATGTAGCTTATTTAAAAAGCTCACATTTTTGAAATGTGGGCTTTTTATTTAGACTTCTCATTACAATCTAAGCCATCAAAAACAACCAAATTTGTCTTGGGTTTCCATATATGTTTACTACTTTTAACTCCTCCGACTCACAGGGGCAATGATACATCGGTGGCGCTGACAACTGCTGTTGAGGCCAAGTCAGATTTTTTTGAGACAACCTCCATAACTAATTGATTTTAAATTATTTTTTAAAACTGGTTACAATGGGTGTCTCTATAAGCGACAATACGGTTTACATTCATGGCATGACCTGTTCATTTTTGTTTGGCGATAGATCTGGTCACCAAATGCCGTGAATGTTCCCTACTAATTTAATATCTTATTGATTTAGTTAGATTATTCGTGGGAATACCTCAGAACCTGACCCCGCAGTTCCTTTTATTCCTGACCGCAGGTTAGGGGGAAGATCAGAGAATTGGAATTTTGTTTTTTGCTAATTCCTTGTGAATAAAGAATACATTTGTAAAAAGTTGATCCGGAATTAAATTACCGTTGGAAGAGATAGGATGATTTAATTTTTCTGCATTATTAATAGCAATAGAAGTTTTACTTATTAACGCCTTCATGTCTATTTTACTAAGTTTAGATAATTCAGACTTTAAGAATGTTTTCGAGCTTTTAGTTTTTCTCAAATTTGACTTAGCTTTGTCTTTAAATTCATTAGGCTCAACAGAGATATCTACAAAATGACATAGCAGCCAAAGATCAAAGCTAGGAGTACTGCAAAGCAATGTCACACCTTTCTGCTTGCATTTAGTTATTGTGTCTTTAAGGCCTTTTTTATGAGTTCCTTCATCCCATCGGTCTTTATCAATGACGATAAACCCTTTATTATTTTTATTCAATTTGATCTGATTAGAGTCAAGGAAATTGTCAAGATCTTCTAGCACTTTGGTCGGAGCACTATTTGTAGTCGATTTTTCTACGGGGATTAAAGACACCAATTTATCAAACCGTTTAGGAATACTTAACTTTAGTGCTTCAAAGTATTTTTTCTCGTCTACAGCCCCTTCATAGGCGATGTAGATAGTCACGGGGTCTATTTTATTCGCATACCGACTTCCTGACTTTTTAAACGTCAAAGTTAAATCCTTTTAAATTTCTTAACTATATTGGGAATTGCTCCAAACTTACCCTCTAAATAGGCTTTGTGAATATCTTTGTCAAACCTAGTACTATAATCATTCAATGAATATAAAGAGGTTGATTTATTTCTTTCCTTCTGAACAAACCAAATTTCATCTCTTCTTAATAAATCTTTGTCTAGCAATTCAGCTTCATGTGTCGTTACTATCAATTGATCTGAATTAACATCATCTTCACTATCCAAAAACATTTCTAAGAATAACTTAGCTAGATTAGGATGTAGACTTCTATCGAACTCATCAATAACGTAAGTTACATCATGTTCTTGGCTTCTTTTTCTACATATTGCAGGCATCAAATCTAAGAGTCTTTTAGTTCCATCTGATTCATCATATAAACTAAATTTAACTTGTTTATTGTTTGCTAGCTTATGAACCGCCTCAAGTTTATAAACTTTAAATTCACCTTCTTTTGTATATTCTATTTGGTATTGATTTTTTGCAAATTCAAATGAAATATCATTGTTGGATTGACTTAAGTCTTCTTTTATTTTATCTAATAATTCTTTATCAATTGCCGACTCTTGAACTTCCGTTAAAGCAATATCATCTAATCCAGTATCTAAGTCGGATAATAAATCTATATATTCACACTCCCCCTTCGCTCTATTTTTTATATCAGTAACCAATCCAGCATATTTCGTTTCAGGAAAAATCAGTACTAAATGATATCTGAAAAAAATATTAACAATGTTCCCAATAAAATCACTATGTTGTTCAGAAATATTCCTTTCATTACACTCTGAAATGAAAAGCTTATTCTTTGCTGTATAGGCACCTATATATTTTAAGGCATCGAATTGCTCTTTCGATTGCTCCTTAGTCAAATTTTTATCTATAACATCAGTGTTTAAATCAAATATATATTTTCCATTTTCGAACTTTCGATTATAAATATTATGTTCTTCATTCTTTGTGATAGCAATTAAGGACTCTTCTACAATTCGCTCATTGTTAAGCTCGACACCAAATCCAAACAAAACTTCAGCGCATACAAACTCAATGTAAAATTTTGTATTTTTATTTGGTTTCTCATCCATTTTAAATTGATCAAACTCAATAAAAGTATTTGGTTTTCTATAGTCTACGATTAATTCTTTAAAAAACTCTAAAGCTTTTAATATGTTAGATTTACCGGACGCATTTGGACCATAAATAACCCCAGTTTTGAGTACTTTTAAGTCTTTAATCTTAGTTGGAGTTCGGACATGAGATTTTTTTCTTCTCATCCTAGGAGCTGCTTTTAAATTTAGTTCAATAGTTGAACCTATCGAACGAAAATTTTCAGCCATAAAATAAACTAGCACTGATTTACACCGAGGTTAATGTGAAATTATCACCTTAAATTTTAATTAACTATATATTATTGAATTTAAATGTCAATTTTAGGTGTTAATTTCTCGTAAAGTTACATACTAGCAGGACAGCTATGTTTACTCTTCCCAGCTCAAAAGCCTACCGGAATGATTACTTAAAGAAGTTTTTTCCTTTTAGTGTGCGAAGCACATGTTTTTTGTTCTTAGAGCGACTGAAAACTCGCCAATTTTATTGAGAGTTTAGTAGGGCAATTGGCATGGATAGCCAATTGAGTTTTTGTGCGTCGGGAACGCATGAAAAACGACCTGCTAAATTGAAATTAAAATTGGATGAAGAGTTTTGTTAAATCGCGGTATTTCTTGGATACTTCTTTTTGCTGTTGAAAAGAAGTATCTGGTGCGGCAGAGATGCCGTATCAAACCCGCAATGGATTTTGGTGAGCGTAGCGATTATTTTGAGTGCGCATAGCGCATGCTTGGTTCACGAAGTGAATAATCTTTGTGAGCGCAGCACATATATGCCAAACCGATTCCTGCTCAAAAGACCACCGGAACCACGGCCTCATCACTTTTTGCGAACCATAAAAAACCCGCTATCAGCGGGTTTTTGTATTTGGAAAAATCGTTAAAAATTAACGCAAATTACCAACCAGTAATTTCGCGTAAACCTTTACCGATATCAGCAAGAGAACGTACAGTTTTAACACCTGCCGCTTCTAATGCTTTGAATTTCTCATCAGCAGTACCTTTACCGCCTGCGATAATTGCGCCAGCATGGCCCATACGCTTACCTTCTGGTGCAGTTACACCAGCAATGTAAGATACAACAGGCTTAGTTACGTTAGCTTTGATGTATTCAGCAGCTTCTTCTTCTGCAGAACCACCAATTTCACCAATCATAACGATTGCTTCTGTAGCCGGATCTTCTTGGAACAATTTCAAGATGTCGATGAAGTTAGAACCAGGGATAGGGTCACCACCAATACCTACACAAGTAGATTGGCCGAAACCTTCGTCTGTAGTTTGCTTAACGGCTTCGTACGTCAACGTACCAGAACGTGAAACGATACCAACTTTACCAGGCTTATGGATGTGGCCAGGCATGATACCGATTTTACATTCGCCAGGAGTAATAACACCTGGGCAGTTAGGACCGATCATGCGAACGCCTTTAACGTTCAAGTATTCTTTAACGAATAACATGTCGATAGTTGGGATGCCTTCTGTGATACAGATGATCAATTCGATGCCAGCGTCTGCTGCTTCAACGATTGAATCTTTACAAAATGCAGCAGGTACATAGATTACAGATGCAGTAGCACCAGTTGTCTCAACCGCTTCACGTACTGTATTGAATACAGGCAAATCTAGGTGAGTTGTTCCGCCTTTACCAGGAGTTACACCACCAACCATTTTTGTACCATAAGCAATAGCTTGCTCAGAATGGAAAGTACCTTGACCACCAGTAAAACCCTGACAGATAACTTTGGTGTCTTTATTAATTAATACAGACATTATTTGCCCTCCGCGGCTTTAACAACTTGTTGTGCTGCATCAGTTAGACTGCTTGCAGCTATGATGTCTAGGTCAGACTTAGCTAATACTTCACGACCTAGTTCAGCGTTTGTCCCTTCAAGACGAACAACAACAGGCACCTTAACACCTACTTCTTTAACTGCACCGATAATACCTTCAGCGATCATGTCACAACGTACAATTCCACCAAAGATGTTAACTAGTACTGCACTAACATTGCTGTCAGAAAGAATGATTTTGAATGCTTCAGCAACACGTTCTTTAGTTGCACCGCCCCCAACATCAAGGAAGTTAGCAGGCTTGCCACCGTGAAGGTTAACAATATCCATAGTACCCATAGCAAGACCGGCACCATTAACCATACAACCAACGTTTCCGTCTAGAGCTACATAGTTTAGCTCCCATTTAGCCGCTTCAGCTTCACGAGCGTCATCTTGTGATGGATCGTGCATAGCTTTAACTTTAGGCTGACGGTAAGCAGCGTTACCATCGATAGCAACTTTAGCATCTAGACAGTGAATATCGCCGTCATCTTTAATTACTAGTGGGTTGATTTCGATAAGTGCAATATCAAGATCTACAAACATTTTAGCTAGACCTAAGAAAATCTTAGTGAATTGCTTAATTTGTACGCCTTTAAGGCCTAGTTGGAAAGCCATGTCACGAGCTTGATAAGGCTGAGCACCAACGATTGGGTCGATTTCAGCTTTTAGAATTTTTTCTGGCGTTTCTTCAGCAACGGTTTCAATTTCAACACCGCCTTCAGTAGAAGCCATGAATACAACACGACGTGAAGTACGATCAACAACAGCACCTAAATAAAGTTCGTCAGCAATATCAGTACAAGATTCAACTAATATTTTACTTACTGGTTGGCCGTTTTCGTCTGTTTGAAACGTAACTAGGTTTTTACCTAACCAGTTTTCTGCGAAGGCTTTGATCTCTTCTTTAGACTTAACTAATTTAACACCGCCAGCTTTACCTCGGCCACCTGCGTGTACTTGGCATTTAACCACCCACTCACTTCCGCCAATTTTATCTGCCGCTGCTGCAGCTTCTTCTGGAGAATCTGTAGCGATCCCTTCAGACACTGGCAAGCCATATTCTTTGAATAATTGCTTGCCTTGATATTCATGCAAATTCATGGTTTTTTACCCGTTTTATTTAAGAAAAAAGCGGCTTGTTAGCTGCTTTATTTTTTATGCTGTTACCATTTACAACTAGCAACAGCGAGATGCAGGTAAGAATGTTTCTTACCTGCCTCGTTCAATTACACGTCTAATAATAAGCGTGTTGGATCTTCTAACATTTCTTTTATGGTTACCAAGAATCCTACCGACTCTTTACCGTCGATAATTCTATGATCATAAGAAAGTGCTAAATACATCATCGGCAAAATTTCTACTTTGCCGTTCACTGCCATAGGTCTATCTTGGATTTTATGCATACCCAAAATAGCACTTTGTGGAAGATTCAAGATTGGTGTCGACATTAATGAACCGAAAACACCACCGTTAGTAATAGTAAAGTTACCGCCCTGCATGTCTGCAAGACTCAATTTACCATCACGACCTTTAAGTGCTAACTCACGAATACCCCCTTCGATACCAGCCATGCCTAGCGCATCGGTATCTTTAAGTACTGGTGTTACTAAACCACGAGGTGTAGATACTGCAATAGAGATATCGAAATAGTTGTGATAACAAATATCATCACCATCTATAGAGGCGTTAACTTCTGGGAAGCGCTTAAGCGCTTCAGTTACCGCTTTAACGTAAAACGACATAAAGCCTAAACGAATACCGTGGCGCTTTTCAAACTGCTCTTGATACTGTTTACGTAAGTCCATGATTGGTTTCATGTTAACTTCGTTAAAAGTCGTTAGCATTGCTGTGCTGTTTTTAGCTTCTAATAAACGCGTAGCAATTGTTTTACGTAAACGAGTCATTGGCACACGTTTGTCTGTTCTATTACCTAGCGCAACAGCTGGCGCTGATGTTTCTGGAGCAGCAGCTTTAGCAGCTGGCGCTTGTAAAGACTTCTCAACATCTTCTTTGGTGATACGTCCGCCTTTACCTGTACCTTTAATGCTTGATGCATCGATACCCTTTTCAGTTAACAAACGGCGTACAGACGGGCTAAGTGCATCATTGTCTTCTGATGTAGCTTCTGGAGCTTCAGCTACTGGCGCTGCAGCGGCGGCACCAGCAACAAATTTAGCAATCACTTGCTCACCTGTTACGGTTTCACCTTCAGGAGATAAAATCTCACTTAGTGAGCCGTCTGCCGGAGCAACAACTTCCAACACTACTTTATCTGTTTCGATATCAACTAAATTTTGATCTCGAGAAATTGCTTCACCTGGCTGAACATGCCATGTTGCTACTGTTGCATCTGCCACTGATTCTGGCAGAACAGGTACCTTAATATCCACTGACTCACCTTTATTACCGGATGGTTGACTTGATTCCGCACTTGCAACAGGCACTGAAGCACTAGCAGTTGCTGAACCTTCTTCGAAATTTGCTATTGTTTGCTCGCCTAAAACAGTGTCGCCTTCCATTTGGAATATTTCTGATACAATCCCATCTGCTGGCGCTACCACTTCTAGTACTACTTTATCTGTTTCAATATCAACCAAGTTCTGATCTCGGCTGACTTTATCACCGACCTTTACGTGCCAGGTCGCGATTGATGCATCTGCCACTGATTCAGGTAATACCGGTACTTTGATTTCGATTGTCATACTGGTTCCTTATTTAATTGTTAATGCATCATCAACCAAGTCTTTTTGCTGTTGGTTGTGAACTGAAATATATCCTACTGCAGGAGAAGCAGACGCTTTTCTGCCAGCATAGGTCAATGTCGCACCTTTTGGCAATGCAGCCCAAAAATGATGTTGACTACAATACCAAGCACCTTGGTTTTGTGGCTCTTCTTGACACCAAACCCAATCTTTTGCTGTTTTGTATTTACTTACGATTTGCCCTATCTCCTCATGAGGAAATGGGTAGAGCTGTTCGATACGTATAATAGCAATATCGTCTTGTTCGTTCTTACGACGTTGTTCTAATAAGTCGTAATAGACTTTACCTGAACACATCACAACACGTTTGACTTTGCTTGGGCTAATGTCATCTACTTCATCAATTACATTGTGGAAAACACCTTCCGCTAATTCATCAACTGATGAAGTTGCTAATGGGTGACGTAACAATGATTTTGGTGACATCACAATCAAAGGGCGACGCATAGGTCGTAAAGATTGACGGCGCAACATATTAAACACTTGAGCTGGTGTGGATGGCACACATACTTGCCAGTTGTGATCAGCACACATTTGTAAGAAGCGTTCTAATCTGGCTGAGCTATGCTCTGGACCTTGTCCTTCATAACCGTGAGGTAGTAACATTGTCAGACCACATAAACGGCCCCACTTGGCTTCACCAGAACTTAAGAACTGATCGATAACCACTTGAGCCCCGTTGGCAAAGTCACCAAACTGTGCTTCCCAAATCGTTAATGTACCTGGCTCTGCCGTAGCGTAACCAAATTCAAATGCAAGCACTGCCGCTTCTGACAATACAGAATCATAGATTTCCATAGTGCCTTGCTCGGAGTGCAAGTTTTGTAGTGGCATATAGTCACTGCCATCAGTTTGATTATGCAAAACTGCATGACGATGGAAGAACGTACCTCGGCCAGAATCTTGACCTGTCATTCTAATATTTGCACCACCATCAACGATTGATGCATATGCTAAGTTTTCAGCCATGCCCCAATCGTAAGCTTTATCACCGGCAACCATCGCTTTTCTGTCTTGATATAACTTAGCAACACGAGACTGTAATTTATGATCTTCAGGGAAGGTACATAATTTATTGCCTAGCTCTATGATTTTTTCAGCACTGATTGCGCCGTCAAACTTCACATCCCAATCGTGTCCAAGATATGGGGTCCAATCTACAGAGTGCTCTGTCATTGGACGCCACTCTTCTACAACACAAGCTCCATGATCTAAAGCAGCTCGGTACTCACTAATAAGCTTTTCAACTTCGTGAGCTTGTATACTGCCTTCAGCAATAAGCTGTTCTGCGTAAATTTGACGAGGTACAGGGTGTTTTTTAATTTTCTGGTACATCAAAGGCTGAGTTGCATTTGGCTCATCAGCTTCGTTATGACCATGTCTTCTGTAACAAACCAAATCAATAACAACATCACGTTTGAATTGGTTTCTGTAATCTAGCGCCAATTTGGTAACAAACAAAACCGCTTCAGGATCATCAGAGTTCACGTGGAAAATTGGCGCTTGGACCATTTTCGCAATATCAGTACAGTACTGTGTAGAGCGAGTATCTTCAGTCTTAGAAGTGGTAAAGCCAACTTGGTTGTTGATAACAATACGTACAGTACCGCCTACTTGGAAGCCCCGAGTTTGAGACATGTTGAAGGTTTCTTGTACTACACCCTGGCCAGCAATAGCTGAATCACCATGAATGGTAATAGGTAATACAACAGAACCATCAGTACAACCACGCCTATCCAATCTTGCTCTCACTGAACCGATAACAACTGGATTAACAATCTCTAGATGCGAAGGGTTAAAAGAAAGCGCTAAATGTAAATTGCCACCTGGGGTAGCAAAGTCAGAAGAATAACCAGCATGGTATTTTACGTCACCGGCTCCTAGACTATCGTCATGTTTACCAGCGAACTCATCAAACAATACCGAAGGGTTTTTACCAAGAACATTCACCAGGGTATTAATACGGCCCCTATGAGCCATACCAATAACCACTTCTTTAGTGCCTTTGGTGCCTGCATGACTAATTAGCCCTTTAAGCATGGGAACTAACGCATCGCCACCTTCTAGGGAAAACCGTTTAGCTCCAGGAAACTTAGCGCCTAGGTATTTTTCCATACCATCAGCGGCCACTAGCCCCTTAAGAATGCTAACTTTTTCGTCTCTAGATATTTCAGGTTTGGCTTGAACAGACTCAATACGATGTTGTAACCAACGTTTTTGGTCGGTATCGGTAATATGCATATATTCAGTACCGATAGAGCCACAGTATGTACGATTTAACGACTTAAATAATTCACCAAGGGGTAAGGTTTCTTTACCTACAGCATAAGAGCCTACATTGAAATTGGTATCAAAGTCACTTTCGGAAAGGTTGTGGTGGGATAATTCTAAATCACGAACTCTAGGTTGTTTCCATAGTTCGAGTGGATCAAGATTAGCATGTTGATGACCTCTAAAGCGATAAGCATTAATTAACTGTAATACTTTTACTTGTTTTTCATCACCACTACCAGATGCTTGTGTTGCAACTGCTCCAGCCCCTGCTCTTGCCGCTGGGCCCAACGCGGCTAATGCTCGAAATTGGTCTCGTACTTGGCTGTGTTTAGTTTCAACAGCCACACCTTCAACTTCAGGTAATTTATCGAATACACTTCGCCATTCTTCAGAAACGCTTTGCGCATCTTCAAGATAGGCTTCGTACATATCTTCTACATAAGTAGCGTTGCCGCCAGACATGTGAGATGAATCCCACCATGCTTTCATCACGCTTTGTTGCATTGTCTTCCCTTGGTTTAATCAGACTTGCAAATTAAGTTGTGCAAGTGCACGCTTAACATTTATCGATGGGTTAACACCCGTTTTATAGAGTTAATAAGACCAATGCTAGTTGCATTGGTCTAAAGCCCCTATACTGCTCTTTTTAATAACATAGACTTGATATGACCAATTGCTTTGGTCGGATTCAAACCTTTAGGACATACACTGACACAGTTCATAATGCCGTGACATCTAAAGACACTAAATGCGTCATCAAGGTCATTTAAACGTTCTTCAGTAGCGGTATCTCTGCTGTCAGCTAAGAATCGGTATGCATGTAACAAACCTGCAGGTCCGATAAACTTATCTGGGTTCCACCAAAAAGATGGACATGATGTAGAACAACAAGCACACAATATACACTCATAAAGGCCATCTAACTTCTCTCTCTCTTCAGGAGCTTGCAAAAACTCACGAGCAGGAGGTTGGTTATCATCATTTATTAAGAATGGTTTAATTTTTTCATATTGAGTGTAAAACTGTGTCATATCCACAACTAAATCGCGAACAACAGGTAATCCTGGTAAAGGTCTTACTACAATTTTAGAGCTTTTGAGGGCTGATAAAGGTGTAATACATGCCAAACCATTTTTACCATTCATATTCACACCATCAGAGCCACAAACTCCTTCACGACATGAACGACGAAATGATAGAGTTGCGTCCTGTTCTTTTAATGCGATCAAAGCATCTAAAACCATCATGTCTTGGCCTTCTTGGACCTCTAACTGATAGTCTTGCATGCGTGGCGCATTATCTACATCAGGATTGTAACGGTAAATAGAAAAATTCATTTGCATTGTCGTTACTCCTAGTACGTTCTTGCTTTAGGTGGGAAAGCTTCGCGTAATTTAGGTGACATATTCACCTCACGCTTAAGCATGGCATCGTTTTCTGGTAAGAACACTGAGTGACATAACCAATTTTCATCATCACGCTCAGGGAAATCGAAACGACTATGTGCACCACGGCTTTCTGTTCTAAAGTTAGCGGCAACAGCTGTACTGTAGGCAGTTTCCATCAGGTTATCTAACTCTAAGCATTCTATACGCATAGTATTGAAATCATTACTCTTATCATCTAAACGAGCATGTTGTAATCTTTCGCGTATTTCGCCTAATTCTTTTAAACCTGTCGCCATTGCATCACCTTCACGGAATACCGAGAAGTTTAATTGCATACATTGTTGCAAGTCTTTCTTAATTTGAACTGGATCTTCACCTTTACCGGCTTCAGAGTTTTCCCAACGATTGAATCGAGTGAGCGCAGCATCAACATCATCGCTAGATGCTTCACGAGCATCAATACCGTCAATTGCAGAGCCAAGGTGTAAACCAGTAGCACGACCAAAGACAACTAAATCTAATAGTGAGTTACCGCCTAAACGGTTTGCACCATGTACTGATACACAAGCAATTTCACCACAAGCAAATAACCCTTTGATTGGGCTTTCTTTACCATTTGCATCGATACTTAGTGCTTGGCCATCAACATTCGTTGGAATACCGCCCATCATATAATGACAAGTAGGAATAACTGGAATAGGCTCTTTAACTGGATCAACGTGAGCAAAAGTACGAGACAACTCAAGTATGCCGGGTAGACGAGACTCAAGAACGTCCTTACCTAGATGATCAAGTTTTAACTTACAATGAGGACCAAGAGGGCCATCAAAACCACGTCCTTCACGAATTTCTGTCATCATTGAACGAGCAACAACGTCTCGACCAGCTAAGTCTTTAGCATTTGGAGCATAACGCTCCATGAAACGTTCGCCATCTTTATTCAATAAGTAACCGCCTTCACCACGACAACCTTCAGTTACTAACGTACCAGCACCGGCTATACCTGTTGGGTGGAACTGCCACATTTCCATATCTTGCATTGGAACACCAGCGCGCAAGGCCATACCTACGCCATCACCAGTATTTATATGAGCATTAGTGGTAGAGGCATAGATACGTCCTGCACCACCGGTTGCTAGAACAACCGCTTTAGATTTAAAGTAAACCACTTCTCCAGATTCAATATCAATAGCTGTACAACCAACAACGTCACCGTCTTGGTTTTTAACTAAATCAAGGGCATACCATTCACTAAATACTTTAGTTTTGTTTTTAACATTCTGTTGATACAACAAATGTAATAATGCGTGTCCAGTTCTATCAGCCGCAGCCGCTGTACGAGCACCTTGCTCACCACCGAATGCTTTTGATTGTCCACCGAAAGGACGTTGATAAATTTTTCCATTTTCAAAACGCGAGAAAGGTAAACCCATGTTCTCCATTTCGATAATCGCTTCTGGGCCAGTTTTACACATGTATTCGATAGCGTCTTGATCACCAATGTAATCAGAACCTTTTACCGTATCGTACATGTGCCATTCCCAGTTATCGTCATGGGCGTTACCTAGGGCAACTGTAATACCACCTTGAGCCGAAACTGTATGTGAACGTGTTGGAAATACTTTTGATAACAATGCACAAGATTTTCCAGACTCTGATATTTGTAATGCCGCGCGCATACCAGCGCCACCGGCTCCAATAACAACTGCATCGTACTCATGAACAGGAATACTCATTTACACACCCCACAAAACAAATAAACCTACAGCTACATATACAAATGCAATAAGGTTAAGAATAAATTGGATAAACGCTCGTAAGCCTGGCGCTTTAACGTAGTCAGTCAACACCTGCCACATACCTATACGTACATGCAACATAATTGACACTAACGCTGCAAAGGTGAATACCTTCATAGCTAGATTTGAAAATAAATCTTTCCAAATTTCAAATGTTACTTCTGGCGTACATACAAAAAATCCGCCCATAAATATTGCAAACGCAACCATGATAATAGCAGTACCTCGTATCGTTACGAAATCCTGCACGCCATTGCGTTTTAAACTTGCTTGACCGGTTACCATAATACAACTCCTATTACGACAGTAAGAATAATCCAAGCGGCAATGATAATTTTTGCACTTAAATCACCTGATTGAAGCTCTTCCCAATGTCCCAAATCCATAATCATGTGCCTAACACCACCTAACACATGAAACAAAAGGGCAGAAATAGTTCCAATCGAAACGAATAATCCTAAAGGTCCATTCATCTGTTCTTGAACAAATGCAAACCCATCAGAAGATGATACAGATACGGCCCAAGCCCAGATCACAAACATCAGCGCAAAAAATAGTGCGACACCTGTAATACGATGGAGAATGGAAGTAATAGCTGCGGGAGGAAAACTAATAGTATTGAGTTGTAAATTAACTGGTCTTTGTTTTTTCACGTTTATCGCTCTTTTTACCCGAAGGTTGTTTAAACATTTTGCAATCGACATTTAGCATGTCGATTAACAGCTAAAAATGCCCACTAACCTGTTAACGCCATGTAAATAAACCGTTAACAACAAGTGTGCAATTTGATTTTCAGCACGGAAAGCGAAGGAAGTATATCCAGCGACGACCGGAAATACAATTATTGTTCATTATTAAAGGGTTAACTATTTTAACAATACACATCTTTGAATTGCCTTATCTCTAGGTATGCTTTAAATTAAGATAATAAAATAATCGTTATACATTTCTCTCATTTAGAATTCACAATAGTTATAATCAAGTGTTAACAGGTTCTAATATGGATGTTAACCAAGCTATGCAAAAATCTTATTTGCTTTTAACATGTAAAAGAAGTGAATATTTACTGTACGAAAACGCATAAAAATTGACATCAGGCCGTATTGTCAGTACAAATAGCGGCGATTTCACCCCCTACATTTAGCGTCAAAAGCTAATTTGGAACATAAAAACGATTCTGAGGAGAACATTGTATGGCAGATAACAAAGCCATTTTGAAAGCAGGTGATACAGAAGTAGAACTACCGATTTTATCTGGTACTGAAGGTAACGATGTCATTGATATCCGTACTTTGGGGGCCACCGGTTATTTCACTCACGATCCTGGCTTTATGGCCACGAGTTCTTGTGAATCTTCAATTACCTTCATTGACGGTGCTAAAGGTATCTTGCTACATAGAGGTTACTCGATTGAAGATTTGGCTCGAGAAGCTGACTATATCGAAGTCTGCTATATGCTTCTTCACGACAAAACACCTAACACCGAAGAATATTTAGAATTTAAAGATACTATTACTCGTCATACCTTAGTTCATGACCAAGTTAATAACTTCTTCCGAGGTTTTAGACGAGATGCTCACCCAATGGCTATGTTGTGTGGAACAGTTGGCGCCATGTCATCTTTTTATCACGATGATTTAGATATTAGTGACCCAGAGCAAAGATTACGTAGTGCATATCGTCTAGTGGCTAAAATGCCTACTATGGTAGCCATGTGTTACAAATATAATATAGGTCAACCTTTTGTTTATCCTAGAAACGATTTGAGCTATGCAGAGAACTTCTTAAACATGATGTTTTCTGTACCAGCTGAAGATTATAAAATTACGCCTGCTGTAGCTAAAGCCGTAGATAGAATTTTCATTTTACATGCCGATCATGAACAGAATGCATCTACCTCTACCGTGCGTTTAGCTGGTTCATCAGGTGCTAACCCTTATGCATGTATTGCTGCTGGTGTTGCATCTTTATGGGGGCCTGCTCACGGTGGGGCTAACGAAGCATGTTTAACTATGCTTGAAGAAATTGGCTCTGTTGATCGTATTCCTGAGTTTATTGCCCGCGCAAAAGACAAGGCCGACCATTTCAGATTAATGGGCTTTGGTCATAGGGTTTATAAGAACTTTGATCCTAGGGCTACAGTAATGCGCGAAAGTTGCCATGAAGTATTACAAGAACTGAATATCGACGATCCACTACTTAACGTAGCTATGGAACTAGAAAAAATTGCTCTTAGCGACCCCTACTTTGCTGAAAAGAAACTTTTCCCGAATGTTGATTTCTACTCAGGTATCATTTTGAAAGCTATTGGAATTCCTACTAACATGTTCACCTGTATTTTTGCACTTGCACGTACTGTTGGTTGGGTATCTCATTGGCATGAAATGTTAAGCCAACCAGGTCAAAAAATCGGTCGCCCTCGCCAGTTATATACAGGTGAAGCAAAACGCCCATATAGTAAAATTGAAAAATAGATGTAATTACTCAACAAAAAGCGACCTTAAGGTCGCTTTTTTTATGACTAAAAATAATAGTCACTTATTTATAATTTTTGTAGACATAAAAAAAGACGCTTTCGCGTCTTTTTAAAAAATCTTTGTCAATTAACGACGTAGACCTAAACGTTTAATCAAATCTTGATAACGCTCTACATTTTTACCTTTAAGGTAATCAAGAAGTTTACGACGTTGACTAACCATACGCAAAAGTCCACGACGTGAGTGGTGATCTTTTTTATGGTCTGCAAAGTGGCCTTGAAGTTTATTGATGTTATTAGTTAACAAAGCAACTTGAACTTCAGGTGAACCAGTATCGCCTTCTTTAACGCCATATTCAGCAATAATTGCTGCAGTTTCTTGTGTACTTAGTGACATAATTTTCTCCAAAATATAAGAGTTTAAAGATACAACTCGCCGATCACTAATTCAGCAAGCCAAAAAGAGCGCGTATTATAGCTATGCATCTAACAATAACAAGCGCTAATTATTAATTAATAAACGACTGAGCGTTTAGGGGCAACTTTTCCATCTTCATCAATGAAACCGACCCCTAAAAATAACCCACTTTGCTGGCTATACACTCTAACTAGAGTACCTTCAGCAAACTCTGACATGCCCATAAAATTCACTGGATTACCATTTCTGAAAAAGCCTTCGCCGATTTCTTCTATTGCTACTTTAGATAATTCTTTTACCGCTGAGTCCATGGGTAGTAATAAATTATCTAACTCAAAAAATGTTTCATTATCTAATAAATCAGCTGTTTCGTTATCTATTTTATCTCTGATCTCTTGTAGCGTTTCAATCGTCATCATTCTTTCTACCGGATAATCAGTCACTTGGGTACGATGTAATTTGC
Organism: Paraglaciecola sp.; assembly: GCF_039942875.1. Taxonomy (GTDB): domain Bacteria; phylum Pseudomonadota; class Gammaproteobacteria; order Enterobacterales; family Alteromonadaceae; genus Paraglaciecola. Next base: position 294,082 of record NZ_JBDVBQ010000024.1, on the reverse strand, counting down.
TAACATAAGCACCGCAACCTAGTACCTGCCCAATATCATCCACTAAAGACCGAATATAAGTACCTTTACTGCAATGTACTATCATATCTACTTCATCAGCTTCAAAGCGTTCGATGATCAAACTAAAAATAGTTATATCTCTTGCTTCTCTGTCTATTTCGATACCTTGGCGAGCGTAAAAGTACAATGGTTTACCTTGATGCTTTAAAGCTGAAAACATAGAAGGAACTTGCTTGATTGGCCCCTTAAATTGCTCACATGCTGTATTTAACTGCTGCTCAGAAACGTCAACGGGCTTAGTTTCAACCACTTCCCCATCAGCGTCAGATGTGGTGGTTCTTACACCTAGTTTTGCTGTAACTTTATAGGTTTTATCAGCATCTAATAGAAACTGAGAAAACTTTGTCGCTTCACCTAAACATATAGGAAGCATACCAGTAGCAAGTGGGTCTAGAGCGCCTGTATGCCCCGCTTTTGCGGCGTTAAACATGCGTTTTACTTGTTGTAACGCGTGATTAGATGATAACCCTAAGCCTTTATCTAAGAGGATGATGCCGTTAATTAAACGACCTTTTCGTTTTCTGGCCATCTATTAGCTATTCTCGTTACTATCTTCTTCGTTATCATCAAGTGAGCGACCAGCAATCTTTGCCCGTTCTGCATCTTTGTTTAAGGTATCACTCACTAAATTAGCAATACGTATACCTTCAGTTAAAGAACCATCTCTGACAAATTTAACGGCTGGTACTGCACGCATGCGCATACGACTAGCTAATAGTTTACGAATGAAGCCTTTATTGTCTTCAAGAATTGCTAAGTATTCTTTGATTTGCTCTTCATCATTTTCAAAAAACGTTACATAAATTTTAGCATGGGCTAAATCTCGTGAAACTTCGACACCTGATACTGTCACCATACCTAAGCGAGGATCGCGGTTTTTGAATTCATTCTGTAATATGCTGGCGATTTCTTTATGAATTTGTTGTCCGACACGGTCGGTACGTGAAAACTCTCTTGCCATCTTGATTTCTCCTGACACATAACTTATGTATCTGTATACAAACAAAACGGAGGCCGAGGCCTCCGTAAATTAACTTAACTCGGAATAGGTAAAACCTATTAGCTTGTTAAATATTAAAGCTCTCGTTTAACTTCAACGATTTCAAACACTTCGATTTGGTCACCCGCTTTAACATCATTGTAGTTCTTAACGCCAATACCACATTCAATGCCATTACGGACTTCTTGAACATCATCTTTGAAACGTCTCAATGACTCAAGTTCACCTTCGTAAATAACAACGTTTTCACGTAATACACGAATTGGGTTACTACGTTTAACAATACCTTCAGTCACCATACAACCAGCGATAGCACCAATCTTCGGTGACTTAAATACATCACGCACTTCAGCCAATCCAATGATTTCTTGCCTGAACTCTGGCGCTAACATACCACTCATGGCTTGTTTAACTTCATCAATCAATTGATAAATAATGCTGTAGTAACGTAAGTCAATTTCTTCAGTTTCAACAATTTTACGGGCTGAAGCATCAGCACGTACGTTAAAACCAACTACGATTGCACTTGAGGCTGCAGCTAATGTTGCGTCGGTTTCTGTAATTCCGCCAACTCCACTACCAACAATGTTGACTTTAACTTCATCAGTTGACAATTTAGTTAAAGAATCAGAGATGGCCTGAATCGAGCCTTGAACATCAGCTTTAAGCACAACGTTCAACTCGCTCACGTCTCCGGCTTCCATGTTTGCGAACATGTTTTCTAGCTTAGCTTTTTGTTGCTTGGCTAGTTTAACTTCACGCTGTTTAGTGTGGCGCTTAGTGGCTACTTCACGAGCTTTACGCTCATCTTGTACAACTAATGCATTTTCACCTGCCATGGGTACACCAGATAAACCAAGAATTTCAACTGGAGTGGAAGGACCTGCAAATTTCACATCCTTACCATTTTCATCCCGCATAGCTCGAATACGCCCGTATTCTTCACCACACAACATAATGTCACCGGCTTTTAGCTCACCTTCTTGAATAAGTACTGAGGCAACTGGACCACGTCCTTTATCAAGACGAGACTCAATAACAATACCCTTAGCAGGACCAGTAGGTACGGCTTGTAAATCAAGTACTTCAGCTTGTAAGTTGATAGCTTCTAATAACTCATCTACACCTTGACCGGTTTTAGCAGAAACATTAACAAACTGGTGTTCGCCGCCCCACTCTTCTGAAATCACTTCGATTTGTGATAATTCAGTTTTAACTCTATCTAGATCAGCTGCTTCTTTATCAATTTTGTTAACCGCTACAATTAACGGTACGCCAGCAGCTTTTGAATGCTGAACCGCTTCTTTGGTTTGCGGCATCACACCATCATCTGCAGCTACTACTAGAATAACAATATCAGTAGCAGTTGCTCCACGAGCACGCATAGCTGTAAAGGCGGCGTGACCTGGAGTATCTAAAAATGCAATTCGGCCGTTGTCAGTTTCAACACTGTAAGCACCGATATGCTGAGTAATACCACCGGCTTCACCGTCTGCGACTTTGGCACGACGAATGTAATCCAATAATGAAGTTTTACCGTGATCGACGTGGCCCATGATAGTTACAACAGGTGCACGACTAGCTTTTTCACCACCAGTCACATCAGCGATTAACTCATCTTCTAATGCATTGTCATTAACTAATTCATATTTATGACCCATTTCTTCAACTACTAATACAGCAGTTTCTTGGTCAAGTACGTGGTTAATGGTAACCATTTCACCCATTTTCATAAGTGTTTTGATAACTTCAGTGGCTTTAATTGCCAACTTGCTACCTAACTCACCAACCGTAATGGTTTCGCCAATACGTACCATTTTTTCAACGGGTGCTGCTGGCTTATTAAATGCGTGTTTAAGTTCAGAACCGGCATTTTTCTTAGACTTCTTACGTCTACGTCCGCCACGCTCTGATTGCATATCTTCTACGTCTTCGGCTTCTTGAGCATAACGGTTCGAATGCACATGGACTTCTTCTTTTTCTTGCTTCTTACGACGCTCTTCTTCTTCTTTCCAACGTCTAGAATTCTCTTCTGCTAGTTTTTTAGCTTCTTCAGCCGCATTTTTAGCATCTTCTTCAAGCTTACGCTGGGTTTCTTCTTCTTGAGCTTTACGAAGCTTTTCAGCTTCTGCACGAATACGATCTTGCTCAGCTTGCTCTTCAGGGCTCAATACTGACTCTTCAGCTTGACGAGCTTCAGCGACTTCTTTAGCTTTTTCAGCACGAGCTGCACGTTCAGCATCTGCTTTAACTTTTGCTTCTGCAGCTTTAATTGCTTTCTCTTCAGCTGCTTTTTTGGCCGCTTCAGCTGCTTTTTGCTCGGCTTCAAGCTTAAGTTGCTGTTCTTCGGCTAAACGTTTAGCTTCTTCCTCAGCCATTTTAGCTTCTTCAACTTCTGAGCGTTTCACGTAAGTACGCTTTTTACGCACTTCAACAGTTACAGCTTTCGACTTCCCCATGTTTAGTGTACTGGTTGTCTTTCGTTGCAACGTCATACGTTTAGGGGCTTCTGAACCGTTTCCACCGTGCTGTTTGCTTAAAAAGTCTAACAAAACACGTTTTTCGTCCTCTGTTACACTGTCACCGGCTGCTTTAACAATACCTGCACTTTTAAATTGTTGAACCAAACGGTCAATTGAAGTGCCTATATCAGTGGCGAGTTTTTCTATGGATACTTCTGCCATAATTGGTATTCCTCCTGGTGACCTATTCTTCGTTGAACCAAACGATGTTACGAGCGGCCATGATCAACTCACCGGCTTTTTCTTCGCTTAGTTCTTCTATATCTGAAATTTCATCTGTGCCCTGTTCTGCAAGTCCTTCAAGATCAGTGATCCCGCGACTGGCCAACATATAGGCAAGATGTTTGTCCATCCCTTCAAGATTCAACAGTTCCTCTTTAGGCTCTGCTGCTTCCAAGGTTTCTTCGTTTGCCAAAGCTCGAGTGGTTAAGGTTGCACGAGCTCTGCTACGCAGCTCCTCTACCATCTCTTCTTCTAGGCCTTCTATTTCTAACAATTCATTGATTGGAACGTAAGCAATTTCTTCTAATGTAGTAAAACCTTCATCTACTAATACAGAAGCAAAGTCCTCATCAATATCCAAACCGTTAGTAAATACGCCTAGTACCTTAGCGTTTTCTTCTTCGTGTTTTGAGCTTAACTCTTCAGTTGTCATAACATTCAATTCCCAACCTGTAAGTTGGCTTGCTAATCGAACATTTTGACCACTACGCCCTATAGCTTGCGCTAAATTATCAGGCTCGACTGCGACATCCATAGACTGTTTATCTTCATCTACAACGATTGAAGATACCTCAGCTGGAGCCATAGCATTAATAACGAACTGAGCTGGATTATCATCCCAAAGCACAATATCTACGCGCTCACCACTTAACTCACCAGATACGGCTTGGACTCGAGAGCCACGCATACCCACACAAGCACCTACTGGGTCAAGACGCTTATCGTTAGTTTTTACAGCAATTTTTGCTCTAGAACCTGGATCACGAGCTGCTGCTTTTATATCTAAGGTTTCTTCAGCAATCTCAGGCACTTCAATGCGGAATAACTCAACCAACATATCAGGATGAGTTCGGCTAATAAACAATTGAGCACCACGTGCTTCAGGGCGAATCACGTAAAGTAAACCACGCACTCTGTCACCAGGACGAAATGTTTCACGAGGTAACATGTCATCACGGTAAATTACGCCTTCAGCATTATTGCCTAAATCAATAATAACGTTATCTCTATTTACCTTTTTAACTGTACCAGTAACTAACTCACCAACACGGTCTTGATATTCAGCTATTACTTGGTCACGTTCAGCTTCACGTACTTTCTGCACGATAACTTGTTTAGCTGTTTGTGTTGTGATTCGGTCAAATGCGATAGATTCAATTTGATCTTCAACAAAGTCGCCTAATTGAATATCAGGTTCATCTAACTGCGCAGCAGATAGAGACATTTCAGCCATTGGGTTTTCTTGCTCATGATCATCTGCAACTACCAACCATTGACGAAACGTATCAAAATTACCAGTTTCGCGGTCAATACTTACACGTACTTCAATTTCGCCTTCATTTTTCTTTTTAGTGGCACTGGCAATAGCAAATTCTAATGCCTCAAAGATTTTTTCTCTTGGAACCTGTTTTTCGTTTGAAACGGCTTCAGCCACTAACAAAATTTCTTTATTCATTGTTGCCTCACTGATTACTCTCTTACGAAAGCCCTTGTCAGGTCACCATCTTAATCAAAAGAGGGGACGAGATTACCTTTCTCTATATTTGCAATAGCCAAAACATGAGTTTGGTTATCAACTTCTAACGTTAGGTTACCTGCTTCGCACCCTAACACCTTACCTTTATAGTTACGTCTATCACCCATAGGGATCTTTAATTTTACTGAAACCACTTCACCTAAACAGGCTTGGTAATGAGCTTCTTTAAACAAAGGCCTATCCATTCCTGGTGACGACACTTCTAAGTTGTATTCCGTACTAATTGGATCTTCCACATCTAACACTGCGCTTGCTTGATGACTTACCTCTGCACAATGCTCCACACCAATACCATCGGGATGATCAATATATATTCTTAATGTTGAATGTTTACCGGCTCGGATAAACTCAACACCTACCATTTCAAAACCTAAAGCTTCGACTGGCGACGTTAACATCTCAGTTAACTTTTGTTCGAGTTGCGACAAAATATTGCTCCAGAAACAAAAAAAGGGCCGAATGCCCAGAAAATATGAATTACCCGTAGACTCTTACATTTACCATCAAGAGTATAAATTACGAACACAAAAAACCCCGTACAAGCGGGGGAATTTGTTTCTGGACCCTAGTCCACTATTAAACTAGAAATATGGCATTGTACCAAATTCTAAAAGTGGTTGCGGGCTACGAGAGCAACTTAAATAAAGATAATTAATCAAAAAACATCTCGAACAGTTCCCACAAATAAAGCGTTACTATCATCAATTGATGAGGGAGTTCACTTCTCAAGTGCGACGTATTGTACAGACCAGCTAAGATACTTGCAACAGTGTGCCCTACTGAATACCCAAAAACCTATGATTTTAACGAATAAAATACTAGCTAGATGTGCTTTTTTAAATAAAAAACTAAAATCTGATAATATTACTAAAAGAAACCAGTAATATTTTGAATGTAAATACGAGTTACATTATTTGAATCAAAAAAAAACCATAACTAATTTAATATTTAGCTATGGTTTTAATCATATGGTTGCGGGAGCAGGATTTGAACCTACGACCTTCGGGTTATGAGCCCGACGAGCTACCAGACTGCTCCATCCCGCGCTTGAAATCTTTTAATTCGCAAATATTACCTATTTGCAAGCAGCTATTTGTTCCTTTAAAACGTTAATTTTAATGATACAAAATATGGTTGCGGGAGCAGGATTTGAACCTACGACCTTCGGGTTATGAGCCCGACGAGCTACCAGACTGCTCCATCCCGCGCTTGAAATCTTCTTCAATTGAAAGCTGTTTTACAACTGCCTCGTCTTGAGTGGGGCGTATTATACATAGCAAAGATTGGGGTGCAAGCAGTTAATACCTATAAAGATTAAAAAGCTGTGTAACCGCTCAATCTACATACAGGATGTTGAAATAATCATCAGATATATTGATTTTGCAACTCGGTAGCACTTTAAATTTTACTAGAAATTTTTATTTAATGTAGAAATCCATTTTCTCTGCTAGTTTAAAATCAAGCTCACTGAGACCACCAAGTTCATGTGTGGTAAGTGAAACAACCACCTTGTTGTAGGAGTTTGACCAATCGGGATGATGATTTAATTTTTCTGCACAAATTGCTATTTGTGACATCCATCCAAATGCATCAATAAAGTTTTTAAAAGTAAAAGATTTTATTAGTTTATGATTTTCAACAGACCACCTGTGCCCGTCATATAGCTCTGAGTTAAGTTGGGTTAATGCTTTCTGCATTTGCTGATCTGAATATAGCTTCATATTGATTATCTCCTTGCTCAAAATTATCCCCCTATTTGGACAGTTAACTCTACGCAATTAACATGTTTGGTTTATCTTAACGAGCAAAAATAAAGATAAAAAAATTCCCGAACTAATCGGGAATTAGTAACTCATTGTATGTATTAAAATTCAATTGCCAACCTAGCATATACTTGTCGACCTCTTGGATCGTGTACTTTTGAGTCGAAGCCACTATTGGTAAATAATTGTGGAGGATTCTCATTGGTAAGGTTAACCCCACCAAGTGTAAATACATATTCAGTTTCTGTCTCAAGTAAGGCAGACACATTAATATTAAATTGTGCGTCATATGTCACATGACTATCCACTTCTTTAAAGCCCACCGCACAGCTGCTTGTATAGGCATTACCGTCAGCACAGTTTTGGTCGTCATCATATGAACTAATATAGCGTATATAAACATTGGCACTGTAAGCCTCCATTTGCCAACCTAAACCAAAGTTTGCACGTAACTCAGGAGACGACACACCAATATTTGAAAAGTTACGGCGCCCAACACCGTCTATTTTTCCTGCTTGGGGATCATCTAAGTCATACTTAGTGACGTATGTGGCTGTAATATTTGGGGTGAACGTACCAGCACTCTCGGTATCAATTTTATAACTAGTTACGAAATCAACCCCAGCCGTATTTAACGAACTTGCGTTAACATAGGTGTTGTTGACACCTATAAGAGGACCGGTTTCAGGATCTCCAGCTCGGTTTAATCGAGTCGTATCTGAAGGGTCCAAATTTAATATAGCTTGTGCATTTTCTTGAATTATCAGATTCTCAAAATCAAAATTCCAATAATCCATCTCGATAGACCAATCATCTAAGGGTTCAAATGAGAAACCAAGGTTGTAAGCATCCGACTCTTCAGGAGTTAAATCTTCATTACCCGAGGTTCTTACCGCTGCAAAAGCACTTCCACCTCCTATTAAAGGATCGGATAATTGCTGCAAACTTGTTGCACCGCCGTCACGCATAAATATTGATGGTGCTCTAAATGATGATGATAATGATGCTCTCAGTGAAAAATCATCCGTCGCTCGATAGTTAAACGCCAATTTGTGATCGAGGGTATCACCAATAGTGCCGCCGTAATCCTCGTAACGCAACGCTAGTTGCACGTCAAGAGTATCAAGAACAGGTAATGCAAGCTCTGCAAAGGCCGCTATTACGTCTAAGTCACCTTTTAAATCAGGATTGCCAATAACAAATGTAAAGGAATCTTCATTAGATAAGGCATCATAGTCCTGGCTCAGTTGCTCCTTTCTATACTGAGCACCAAATGCCAGACCAGCTGTGCCGCCATCCATTTCGAAAACACTAATAGAAGCAAAGCCTTCTAGTACTTCTAAATCTGCATTTGAATCGATAACTTGTTCACCGGAAAATGAGTTAATAACATTTTCGGAATTAGGCGATGTTGTATACGATGTAGCAAATGGGTTGAAATATTCACACAGCCCTTCACCTGGAGTGCCCGAAATAGGATCACAACCACGGCCCCCTAAACCATTTAATGCAAGGGTAAATTTATCTTTGATAACATCTTCAACCCTAAACATGAAATCATTACTGGCGTTGGTATAACTTAATTCCCAAAAACCGTCTTCAAGCTCACCTGTTAACATTGTATTAAAGCGGAATGTATCTGACTCTGTATTCGCTGGATCAGCGTCAATACCATTTCCCTCTGCACGGCCAAAAAATACAACATCTGCGCCAAACACATTATCAGGATGACTAGCTGGTACAACAGGACCAGTTAGAATTGGGAAGCTAGGTGCTCCACCCCGTTCAGCTCGATTACGTGCCAAACTTATCTCCGAAGTCCAAACCATATCGTTGTCAAATTCATAAGTACCACTAAAATAAACATTTAATCGTGACTCTTTTGGTACGTAAGAATACCCAGGTCCAAAATCAAATTGACATAATCCAATGCCAGGAATACCCGCTCCAAGATCATTAATAGTCCCCCCAAATTCCTCACATCCTGTGGGATCAATAACGGGTACACCTGCAGGGACGCCAGGAACACCAAAAAATGAACCAGGGTTACCCAAGTTACTAGTGTCATCTTGAGGACGAGATAAACGTCTATCGCTTATGAATAAAGGAGAACGATTGGTATAACTTAATGCGCCCATTACGCTGCCCTTGTCACCAACAGCTCCCCAAAGCCCTTGAATATTATATTCGCTGTTATCACCATAAGCTCCATCTTGATAATCCAGCGTCACTTTAGCACCTTCATAATTACGTTTAGTAATAAAGTTAACGACACCGGCCACAGCATCTGAACCATATAAGGCTGAGGCGCCATCTTTAATCACTTCCATACGGTCAATTGCAATCATAGGTACTAAAGAACTTGTATCAACAAAATTCAAGCCCTCGTTTGTTGGCTGTGAATTTACTACCTGTCGTTTGCTATTTAACAACACTAGCGTTGAAGCAACACCTAGACCGCGTAAATTAATATTAGATGTGCCAGCGGTCGCGTTTTGCGTGAATGCATCAGGGTTATTTTCAGCCCCAGTATTTATAGTGAGTGATTGAGTTATGTCAGCTATACTTTTTGCACCAATAGAATCGATATTAGTACTATTAATTACTGCTAAAGGGGATGGTGATTCGAAATTTTCGCTACGTCTCACAAAGCTACCTGTCACCATAATTAATTCTATTTCTTGATCTTGTTCAACTTCCTGTTCTTGCGCAAAAGCAACATTGTTTGCTGCAAAAAGTTGAGTAGAAATTGCTGCAGCCAATATCGTTAATTGTGTTTTTAGTCTCATACTGTGTTCCCAGTGGGTGATTATTAGATATTAAATACACTTACAAAGACCTCAGACTAAAAACCTATAACGTCAAAAGTCGCTGAACAATTTAACTCCAATAATGTTGTTATTAATAAGTGTCTGAAGAACGAACATTTCAGAACTTAAAAATATAGTAGGCGGCTTAAGACCAAGTGTAAATAAATTGTTATTTATATGTAAACATAACAAGACCAGATGGTCTGACCAGATATACTAAAGTAGGCAGAAAGAATACTAAACGTAGCCAAATCAAGTATTAAAATAGAAAATAACTACGTCTTGTAAAGATGAGGCAAGGTTAAGTTGCACCCACTAGTAAAGTAAGAAATACGCCCTTTAAAGCTGGTTTGTCTCTATTTTCAATTTCCGCAGTAGTTTCAAAATGAAATAAGCGACCTGATGCTTTTCGTTCCACTTTTTTTAAAGTTGAATGAAAACGAATTTTATCGCTAACGCGAACAGGCTCAATGAAACGGATTTTATCAACTCCGTAATTGAGCAATGTTGGAAATTTAGGGTCGACTTGAATACAACCATAAAGGCATTGAGGTATTAGAGTAACAGAGAAATATCCATGGGCTATGGTACAGCCAAAAGGGCTACTTTTAGCGCAACGATCTTCGTCAACATGTATCCATTGATGATCACCCGTCGCTTCAGCAAATAAATTGATATCTGATTGTTTTATTTTCACCCATTCACTAACAGGCAACTGTTCCCCTTCCATTAATTCCAATAATTTTTTATTCATACAAATCTCCAACAAAGAATTTAGTCAACCTACTCTAGCAAGAATTAAAATATCAATATAATGAATATTTAACATACTTTAACATTGATTTAACTAATAAATAACGTATCATCTGGTGAATTCGCCACATGAGTACTTTTCCATGAATTTACACCGTATTGATTTGAATCTATTTGCTGTTTTTGACGCTATCTACACTGCAGGTAGCCTAACCAAAGCCGCAGATGTCTTATGTATAACGCAACCAGCAGTAAGTAATTCACTGGCTCGCTTACGAGAAATGTTGAACGATCCATTATTTGTAAGAACAGGACATAGTATGACGCCAACCCCTGTGGCGCAGAATATTATAGGCCCAGCGAGAGAAGCCTTAGGACTGTTAAGAAAAAGTGTTCAAGAGAGTCATATTTTCGACCCTTTAAAGGCTGAAAAGACCTATAGTTTTGCGACCAGAGATTTATTAGAAGCAACAATAATGCCCAGGTTGCTAGCGTTATTGCAAAAGAGTGCCCCTAAAATATCTGTAACTAATTACGAAGTGAGTCGTAAAAATATTGTGTCGGCAATGGCTAGTGGTAACCTAGATTTCTATGCCGATGCGTCATCTTTTAGTGATCAATACCTTTGTAAACAAAAACTAGCACAAGATCGCTTCGTGGTTATTGCCCGTAAAAATCATCCAGATCTTACTAATGGTATGAGCCTAGAGGCCTTTTTAAGACTTGGGCATATCAATGTATCCCAAAGAAGAACAGGACCAGGACCAATAGAGGTTGCGCTAGATAAATTAGGAGAAAAACGAACAGTAGTAATGCGTGGACAACATTTTTTAACCGTCCCTTCAGCCGTATTTAAAACCGAGCTGATTGCCTGTCTTCCTTATCACCTTGCCAAGCATTATGACTTATCCCTCTATGAAATGCCCTTTGAGTTACCTTTACTTGAGTACTTTTTATATTGGCATGTTAGCTCTGACTTGGATGATGCTCACATTTGGATGCGAGAGCAAATTGCACAAATGGTTAAGGCCTACCACCCTACTTAGGATTTCAAAAAGGTGTAAACAAGCTTGTGCTAGCGAATAATCGCTACTGTTTTCACTTGTATCCATACTTTTTGACCACTTACTAATGCAAGTTGCGATAAAGACTTGTTCGTTACCCTGACAAGTATAGTCGTAGCGCCAGCTTTAACTTTTAGCAGCGAAGTTGCGCACGCATCTTCGGGGATCATTGCAATTACTTCTACAGGCAATTGATTTAAAATACTAGTATCACGCTGTGACTCTATGGTTACGCTAATATCATTTGCCAGTATTTTTAATCTACATTGTGAATTTGATAATTCATCTCGCCGCTTGGGTAACCATAGTTGCCCCCCGTCAAACGCCACTTTCATCAATTGCCATTGCTCATCTACTTCTAAAATATTGCAATCAAGAACAATACCTATGTCATCACGAGTTTGTGCTGCAAAATGAATATTTGAAACCAACTCTGGGACGCCACCTTGGTTAACTAACTTACCACCTTCCAAGATTAGAACGCGGTCTGCTAAACTCATAATTTCATCCACAGAGTGAGTTACATATAAAACAGGAATTCCAAAACTGGCTTTTAACTTACCTAGATAAGGCAAAATCTCTAGCTTACGTTTTACATCTAAAGAAGCTAAAGGCTCATCCATCAATAGTAATTTAGGCTTTAATAGCAATGCTCGTGCAATCGCTACTCTTTGTTTTTCACCTCCAGAAAGTTGATTTGCCCCCTGTGCTAATAAATTTTTTATACCCAAAACATCAATAACTTGTGAATAGAATGCATCACTAGGCTTATTACTGGCGCGTTTAATGGCATAAGATAAATTACCCATGACCGTTAAATGCTCAAACAAGCTTGGATCTTGAAAGACGTAACCAATTGACCGCTTATGGGTAGCTTTAAAGGTAGCCTTATCTTGCCAAACTTCACCATTAAAAGACAAATAGGCCGATGGGGATTTTTGTAAACCAGCAATACAGCGTAACAAGGTTGTTTTACCAGAACCAGACTCACCAGAAATTGCAGTCACGCCCTTAGACTGAACTGAAAAGTCAACATCAAGAGTAAAACAACCATTACTTCTATTAGCATGCATTAATTGAAAGCGTGCCTTTAATATTTGCTGTTCGATACCCGAAGGCTCACCTACCATAATGTAGCCCTATACCAGAACGTTTACGTTGAAAACCATATAAACCCAGTAACACAATAAACGAAAAGCTCAACATAATTGCTGCAAGAAAATGGGCGTTATCATATTGTAATGCTTCAACATGGTCATAGATTTGAATAGACACCACTCTCGTTTCTTTTGGGATACTACCTCCTATCATTAACACTATTCCAAACTCGCCCACTGTATGTGCAAACCCAAGAATAGCGGCTGTTACAAAGCCTGGTTTCGCTAATGGTAAAACCACACTAAAAAATCTGTCAAATGGCCCAGCTCCCAAAGTTGCAGCTACTTCTATAGGGCTATCACCGATACTTTGAATTGCATTTTGAATTGGCTGAACAACAAAAGGTAAAGAATAGATCATTGAAGCTATAACCAGCCCAGAAAAGGTAAAAGGTAATGTACCTAATCCCAAACCTTGTGTGAATTCACCAATAGGCCCATTAGGCCCCATAAACACCAACAAATAAAAACCCAAAACTGTTGGGGGCAAGACCAAAGGTAAAGCGACTAACGCCCCTATAGGCACTTTCAACCAGGATTTTGTCTTAGCTAACCACCAAGCTAGTGGGGTTGCCAACAATAACAACAGTAGTGTGACACATGTAGCTAACCGCAATGTAAGCCAAATGGCGTCTAGATCATCAGGAGATAAGCTCAAACTGGGTTGTTCTCTAAAGTTAGATAACCATAATTTGTCAGAATTTCATTGCCTTTTTTAGAATGTATAAAATTAATTAACGCTAACGCCGCTGAATTACTTTTAGCCTTATTTAATATGATGGCTTGTTGTTGAATTGGTTTATGCCAACTACTCGGAATTAACCAATATGAACCCGTATATTTTTGCTCCAGCATCACTTGAGACAAAGCTACAAATCCTAAATCGGCATTTCCAGAGTCTACAAATTGATAAGCCTGGGCGATATTTTCTCCCAAAACCCATTTAGACTTTGATTCATCAAGTCGATTTAAATGCTCTAATGCTTCTAGACTGGCCATACCATAGGGAGCAAATTTGGGGTTTGCTATAGAAACTTTATTGAAAGCTCCGTTAATAAGTATCTGTTCTAGCTCCAATGCACTCTTTTTAAATCTGCTTACTAAGGTCAGTCGACCGATAGCATAAGTAAATCGGCTGTTAGAGACACCTAAACCAGCGTCACTAACTGCTAGAGGCTTAACAACATCAGCCGAAAAAAACATATCGAATGGAGCGCCGTGCAATATTTGTCCGTAAAATTTGCCAGACGAGCCAAAAGATAAGACATACCTATGGTTAGATTCTTTTTCTAATTCAGTAACTAAGGCCAGCATACATTGTCGAAAATTAGCAGCAACGGCTAAATGCGCACTTTCAGCTAAGGTGATAAAAGAAACAAATATCCCCAGAATACTTGCAACAAAAATGTTTTGTAACTTCATTAAATTAAGCTAACTCCAACTATCAAGGGTGCCACTTCTGTATCCCAACTAGCGTACATAATTTTATATTTCGATTAATAGCTCTACTTGCAAAACACTGCATACATAACACTGAATGTTATCGCTTAGCCAACAGAGAAACTTGCAGCTCGACCCTTTTTATTTCCCTAAGGACAGACAAACGATTCAATTCCATAAAAAACCATAAACGACTAATTGCAAAAGCGACTCCACTTAACAATGTTCCAGCCAACCAATTTATCTTTAAACCAATATCTAACTCATTTATTAAATGATAACCACAGTAAATAGCTAGACCAACAAAAATGATCTGTAATAACACAATAACAGCGAAGGTTAACCGAAAAGTCCCATTAAAGCTTTTAGTAATTAACTGTAATGCATTAGCTTGCTCCTCTGAAAAGCCTTCGGCTTTCTCATCATTTTTAAGGGCTTCTAAAATTTTCTGATTTAAATCACTCATCTCAATCTCCTGTTAAATTATTTCTTATCAATTTACGAGCATGGTGTAAGCGAGATTTAACTGTACCTAAAGGTATATCCAAAACTTGCTGTATTTCCACAACACTTAATCCTTCTAAATAATACAAATGTACTAGTTGATATATTTCAGTGGGCAAATGGTTAACCATTTCATCAAAACACAAATTATCCTCAGTTTTTGCATTAAGAAGATATTCATTTTCTGAGTAAACAAACTCTTGATAACTATTTACTATGTTTTTTTGTCGCTGATTTTGGCGGATAATATCCACACATTTATGATGAAGAATTTGATAAATCCACTTTGGAAAGGCAGCGCTGTCTTTCAGCTTGTTTAGTTTAGCGCTCATTGTTTCTAAAGCATTTTGAACCGCGTCTTCAGACTTCTGCTGATCTCCAATCTGACGAAAGGCATACCGCAACAACTTTGGATACCAAATTTTTAACAGTTTTTGCATAGCAATCACATCGCCCATTTGACAATTAATGACCAGCCACTCTGTAAGAATTTGTTCGCTACTTCGTTTCATATATTAAAGGTCGTTGAAGGTTAATATTTGGTTCACGGTAAACAACAATAATTAGGCAAGTATAAAAATGGGCGCAAGTCGTAGTTTTGTATAATCACTAGTAAGTAGTTGTAAAATTCAGATAAAAGCAAGTAATACCTTATAGAAAGGTTAAAACTTAGTTGGTTAAAATCTCTTTAAAACAGGTGTGATTAAAATTATGACCAACCTCATACATTTTCAGTATTTTCAAATTTAGAATTGAACCAAAGAGTGCAACATTCTCTAGCTCTACCTAGTTTGATTAAAGAACTAGCCGCTCCCCCCCTTGGTTTAGTAGATTTTTATAAGCTTGAGTACCCCATAATGGAACAGTTGACAAACTATGCTTAAAACTCCCAGATGTTTCTTTTGTCGAATAGGACACATACATCAAAGTTTGACTCTGTTCATCATAAATACGTCTAATTTTCATGCTTTTAAAAAAGATACTTCTTGACTTTTTAAACACTACATCACCAGATTTTGATTTATCTATGGCATCAATCATAGCTAAGGTAATTTCACCGGTTTGACGACACGCGATGGAACTATCTGATGGATCGGACAAACTAAGGTCAGCTTCGATACTGGCTACATGGCAAGTCACCCCTGTAACAATGGGGTCAACTAGAGTATTAAGCTTAATATCTTTAGTTGTAAACGCTCCCAATGAAATATCTCCCACCTCATTTTTATCACACCCTACTAGCATTAGAACAACCATCAAAGAAACACCGCACTTATTCATAATTTCATCCTAAAAACTCAAACAAATCGAAAGATTTATACTTTATTAAAAAAAATTCATAATAATTTGAACTTTTCATCCTAAAATAGCGACTTACTATTGGCAGCGTAGTGAACTGCCAACTCCCTGGGCCGTTTAGCATGTTCTTCATGCTAGCGGCTTTTTACTTTGAGTAAGCATATTACCTAACAAACACATACTATCTCGACATATTTTGTTTAATACACTTATCTTTTGATCTATTCGCTCATTGTTAACCAACCTACTTCGAAGCAAACTGTCCCACAATTAACCGGTAAACACTGTTCTATATTCCAATTCTAAGATTAGCGAATACCATTTTGTTAATAAATGCTGTATATTCCGCGCTCATTTTTGCCAGGTTTAGGAATAATATGAAATTTTCAAATTTAGGTTTAGCCAGTGAAATCCAAGAGGCACTCAACGTCTGTGGCTATACTGAGATGACGCCTGTGCAAGAACAAGCCATTGTACCAGCACGCAGAGGCAAAGACTTACTAGTTAATGCTCAAACCGGTACAGGTAAAACCGCCGCATTTTCACTGCCGATCATCCAGCAGATACTAGACGTACCTAAAGCTAGGATCCCCAATAATCCTAGAGCACTCATTTTAACGCCAACCAGAGAGCTGGCCGAACAACTCGCTAATGCAATTGGTAATTACACCCAGTTTTGTGACATCACGGTGACTGCCTTATATGGAGGGGTCAAAATGGGCGGCCAAAGTGCAAAATTAAAACAAGGTGTCGATATTCTTATTTCTACCCCTGGGCGTTTGATGGAACACATATCTTTAAGTAACGTTACTTTAGCCCATGCAGAATTCGTAGTGTTAGACGAAGCAGACAGAATGTTAGATATGGGCTTTATTGCTGATGTGCAAAACTTACTTATTCAGACACCCAAAAATCGTCAAACCTTGTTATTTTCAGCGACTAGCTCAGCAGCCGTAAATGAACTATCCCACAAAGTATTGCGTAATCACTCTGAAATACGAGTCACCAAAATAAATACCACAGCCGATACAGTTTCCCATGTCATGTATCCGGTTGAAGAGTCTCGAAAAGTAGACCTATTTAATTCCTTATTAAAAGAAAAAAATTGGTTTCAAGTATTAGTATTTACCAGTACTAAAGAGCAAGCAGATCGCTTAATGGCAGCCTTAAAGCTGAGTAAAATTGATGCAGCGGTTTGTCATTCAGATAAGAGCCAAGGAGCAAGAAGACGTGCGATTGCAGATTTCAAATCAGCTAAACTACAAGTATTGATTGCCACAGAAGTAGCTGCAAGAGGCTTAGATATTCAAGGTTTGGACTATGTCGTAAATTTCAATCTGCCCTACCTGCCAGAAGATTATGTTCATAGAATAGGCAGAACTGGACGCGCCGGCAACCAAGGTTATGCAATATCTTTTGTAAGCCGTGAAGAAGAAAGTACAGTTGCACGAATTGAAAAATTAATAGGTAGTAAAATTAAACGCATTGTAAAGCCAGGATTTGAAGTAAGTAATCGTGTCAGCTTGCTAAAAAGCGTATCTAAAAACACCCGTGGCTATCGGAGTAACAAAGCGACATCTACAGAGATCAGCCGTGACAAATCTGCAGACCATAAAGCTAAAAAGTCTAAATCTAAATATAGTTCTTCACGAAAACCTAAAAAGTAGCGCATACGAAAAGTCTTGGTAACTGAGACTTTTCGTTATTCACCGGCTAAAAAATGTTTTATCGCATCTTTATAATTGCGACTAACTTTAATTTTCTCATACTCGCCCAACTGTAAAAAAAACTCTCCTTTCGTGTGGGGGATAACTTTTCTAATAAAGTTTAAATTAACAATAGTTGACCTATGTACGCGCTTAAATAATGTTTCGTCTAACTCAGTCAATAACTCTTTTAAGGTGCTACGTTTTATATGCGTTTGTCCCTTAGCGTGAAGGCACACATAATCACCTGCGGCATCAACCCACTCTACTTCAGATTGTTTCAATATAGTGATTTCATCGCGATCTTTAATAACAACTTTAGGTTCAACCTTTTGCTCAATAATAGTGGCAGGCGTGACTATTGGCATTAAAGCTTCGTTTTGATAATTATGGTGAATAGCGTCTATCGCCCCTAAAATACTCGGTTTACTACCGTTCGATTGAGTACTTGTTACACGTTGCTTAGCCCGTTCGATAGCTCTTGTAATTCTTTCATCGTCGATTGGCTTTAAAATATAATCCACTGCATGCACATCAAACGCATCTAATGCATATTGCTCATAAGCCGTAGTAAATACTATAAGTGGAGCAACGTCACTTTGTAAATTTTTAACCACATCAAACCCATTAAGGCCAGGCATTTGAATGTCTAAAAAAACCAAATCTGGGGCCAAGTCCATGATGGCTGCGATAGCTTCTCGCCCATTACCGCATTGACCTACAATTTCAATTTCTGGAATTTTACTTATTTTTGCTTGAAGTAATTTTAAAGCCAATGGCTCATCATCAACTATCAGCGTCTTTAATTTAATCATATATGCAGCTCATCACGGGCACTCAAAATACCTTCACTTTTAACAAAACTAATATTCGTTGATGCGTATTCCCAAGGAATATTAATAGTGGTCTTCAAACCACCAGAGGCAAGAATATCAATATCGATGGAAAAATCTTCTTGATACAAGGCTTTCAGCCTTTCATTGGTATTACGTATGCCCACCCCCCTACCTTTTGAGCTTTCCATTTTACTCTTACCAATTTTACTGCCACTACCGGTGTCACTCAATTCTAAAATTAAACGCCCTTCCCTGACACGTGCCTCTAGGCAGATCATGCCTCCTAATTCATTTAGTGAAATAGCATGTTTCATAGAGTTTTCAATAATGGGTTGCAATAATAAACTTGGTACCAGCGCAATTTGCGCATCATCTTCAATTTTAAAATCTAACCCTAACCGTTCACCAAAACGAGTCCTCTCGATCTCCAAATATAAATTAATAGCTGCAATTTCATTTTTTAGCGTTATTTTTGTGTCTGGGTTATTGTCTAAGGAATGGCGTAAAAATCGACTCAGTTGAACTGTCATCTTTTGCGCCTTTTCAGGCTCCCCAACTTCAACAAGAGAGTTAATTGCATTTAAGGTATTACATAAAAAATGAGGATTAAGCTGGTAACGCAACATTTTTATTTGTGCGTCTCTGGCAATAGACTGTGCGCGTATTCTTTTTAATTGTTCTTCTCTTGTTTCAGCTTCAGCCTTTAGCATAATGCTATGCTCAGTTTGCAACAAATCATTGTAACGAATGCCATGGAACAATCCGGCCCAACACAAAAATATAAACATACTTGCGAAATGCCAGCCCCCGAACTCCCCCCATTCAGTTTGTTGACCAGTTAACAAGATAAACGCTTCTATTCTAAAAAATGTCCAAATAAAAGATACAGCTATCACCATACTTAACCCTAAAATAGTGCGACAACTAAACTTGGCATGCCAGATACGTATAAAGCCAAAGTATAAACCTATGGTTAACATTACGCCAAAGACAGCTTGCAAAAACATATGCAATAAATGACTCCAATTATATGGACCATACCAAAGGGTTAAAGATAAAAAACTAATACCACTTACAAAAACCCAAAAGCCAACATGAAGTAGCCAAAATTTATATATAACCAAACTTTTATTCTTTTGGTTTGCCTTATATGGTTCCATAGTTACCATAAAGCCTTACCACTACATATAATTGCAAACTGCTGTAAACAAAATTTATTGCACACTAAAAACACACCTTGGTTTACTAAGTAACACTAAAAACACGTTACTAATTTCAAACAAATAAAGTAGCAAAAATTCACTTACCACTAACATTTATAACAAAAAACAGTTTACACTCGCGAAACTTACGTAGCCAGTATAATGGTCCACCTTGTCTATAATGCAGACCGCTTAAACGCAATTGACAACTATTTGTTAACAAATAGTCTAGCGTTGCCAACATTCTTATCCTAACAAGCCCTTAACAAATTAAAATATTGAATTTTTCGGGGAAATATTAATGAATAAAAAACAGCCAATTTCCATTGCTTACGTATTTTATGTATCTCTGATTGTCGCCTTGGGCGGCTTCTTAATGGGATTTGACGCCTCTGTAATCTCTGGAGTTGTGAAGTTTATTGAACCTGAGTTTAACTTATCAAAAATTGAATTAGGTTGGGCCGTTGCTTCATTATCTTTAACCGCCACTTTCGCAATGATGACCGCTGGACCTTTAAGCGACAAATTCGGTAGAAAAGTCATATTAAAATGTGCAGCTGCCTTATTTTTTCTATCGGCCATAGCTTCAGCCTTTGCTCCAAATTTTCTCACGCTAGTCATTGCTCGCATGTTAGGAGGATTGGGCGTTGGAGCGGCATTAATTATTGCCCCAATGTATATTGCAGAAATAGGCCCTGCTAAATACCGTGGGCGTATGGTTTCCTTGAACCAACTTAATATCGTTTTAGGCATTTCCGTTGCTTTCTTTACAAACTTTCTAATATTGAAAGCTACAGATTGGGATAACCAATTCATTGAGACATTACAGTTAGACTCATCAAATTGGCGCTGGATGTTAGGTATAGAAGCCATACCTGCCCTACTTTATTTCATTTGTTTGTCTTTTGTTCCAGAAAGCCCTCGTTGGCTAATAATGAAAGGCAAATATGATAAAGCTTTAGTGACTCTAAAAAAAGCTCAAGGAGAACAAGAGGCTAACGAACAATTAGCGCAAATTACTTTGAGCTTATCAACTGATAAGAACCCAAATAAAGGGTCCATTTTAGATCTGTTAAAACCTTCAATGCGATTAGTGATGGTTGTAGGTATTTCTATCGCAATACTACAGCAGATTACCGGTATCAATGCCGTATTTTTCTACGCTCCGATGATATTTGAACAAACCGGAATAGGGACAGACGCTTCATTTATACAAGCAATACTAGTAGGCATAACTAATGTGGTATTTACCTTAGTTGCCATAGCACTCATTGATAAAATTGGCCGTAAATTACTATTAGTCATAGGTGTATCAGGTATAGTTGTGTGTATGTTTACTTTGGCATATCAGTTTAATGCGGCCACTTATACATTAACCGCACAGTCTTTGGCACCACTAGCATCAAGCATAGATATAACCAGCCTACAAACTATTATAGGGACAACATTTACAAGCGATTTAACCTTTAAAGCGGCGTTATTAGAGCTATTAGGTTCAACCCAAGCTGCGTCTTATGAATCAAGTTTAGTGGCAGCCGCAATACAAATGAATGGAGCGGTTATATTATTAAGTATTTTAGGCTTTGTAGCCTGCTTTGCAGTCTCACTTGGGCCTGTGATGTGGGTATTGTTTTCAGAATTATTCCCTAACCGAATTCGCGGTATCGCTATTTCTTTTGTGGGATTAATTAACTCAGGGGTAAGCTTTTTAGTACAGCTACTATTTCCTTGGGAATTAGCTAACCTAGGGGCTGCATTCACTTTCGCTTTTTATGGAGGATTTGCGTTAATTGGCCTTGCAATTATTCTTAAATTTTTGCCTGAGACAAAAGGTAAATCATTAGAAGAATTAGAAACTATTTTAATTAAAGACTAAATATTTAGCGGATATAACTGGGTGCGTAGCTGTTTTAAGGCTTAAATCACGTAATTAATATGCTCTCACTCAGTTGTCTTATTGACCTACTGTTCATCACGGGCAATCCCTTACCTACCCAACCCACCTAAATAAGATCTTAATATTTATCAAAATATACATTATTAAAGCCTGATACTAAGGCTTGCCCCTACAAAAAGTTAAATGTTAGACAGTAAAAAGCCCTTAGATAAAATAATGACCAAAGGGCTAAATTAGTATTTGAGCTTCTAAATTGCTAAAATATATAAACAACATTTAAAAGGAGTCGACTACTTTTTTTCATCTAAATTAGTCACAAACTGCGACACTGCTTCAACCACTTTCTGCGCTCCAATACGAATCTCCTCGATAACATTATTAGTATGGCTCAAACGTTCAGCCACATCATTGGCTGTTGTTTTACTGTCATTAATAGTAGATACAGCTTTATTTGTCAGCTCTTGGTTCTTTGAAACCACATCTACAATCTCTTTTGTTGATCGACTAGTTCGTGACGCTAACTCTCTTACCTCATCTGCAACCACAGCAAATCCTCTTCCTTGTTCACCTGCTCTTGCTGCTTCTATCGCTGCATTTAATGCGAGTAAATTAGTTTGATCCGCAATACTACTGATGGCTTGTATAATCGTACTGATAGTTTTTGATTGAACTTCTAGCGCATCGATATTTTCCGACGCAAATGTCATTTGTCCATCTAATTGCTGCATAACTTGTGCTGTTTGTTGCATTAACTCAGCACCTTGCTTCGCATTTTCATCCGTCGTTTGAGAAATATCAAATGCAATCATAGCCGCATTATTTGTACGTTCCTCTAGTAACACTTGATCGGTAATCACAGTTGCGAATTTTACAATTTTATAAAGTTTTCCATAGTTATCAAATATAGGGTTATAGCTTGCTTCTAACCACACTATATTGTTATGTTTATCAACTCGTTTAAAGCGGGATGCAATGAATTGTCCTTCATTCAATTTTCTCCAAAACTCAGCATATTCTGGTGAGCTGGTTTCTTCATCAGAGCAAAACATTCTATGATGTTTATTTTGAATTTCTTCAAATTTATAACCCATGCCCTGCAAAAAGAGTTCATTTGCATGTTCAACTAATCCATCCGGATTAAACTCGATAACCGCCATAGATCTAAGCAAGGCCGACATCATATTGTCCTGATGAACCGACTTGTCTATGGTTCTAGTTAAATTATTTGCAAAAACATCAAATGACTTACATTTTCCGCTAATATCAACAATTGGCTGCAAAATAACTCGCAACCAAATTACGTTATCGCCATTTTGTAACTCCACGGCACCTGACCAATGTAACTTTTTTTCAATCGCGTTTTTTAACTGACCAAAGTGTGGGGTTGTACGTGACTTTTTGTGAACTAAATCCGTGAATTTAGCATTGATTACATATTGTTTTGGCAATTCAGTTTCTGATAAAAACAGTGGATTAACATTCTGAATAACTCCCTGTTCCGATAGCTCTATATGAAGCATTTCTTGACTTAAACTATCTAAGACTTGTCTTTTGAGGTGCAGACATTCTTTTAGCTTTGAAATTTCCACTTGTGACTTTTTATTGTTAAACATCTTTTATCCAATTTCCTGTTATCTATCAAAGTATCCCTGATTACTATGTCTATCGGGCTTGGCCCACAAAAAGTTTGAAGCTCAAACTAAACGTGTCTAGGTTAAACATGAATTATTTTATGTTTATATAAGCAATAAACACCATTAGAATTATGGCAATTAATTTACCCTCTACCTTTGGTCATCGGCAGAACAACAAGGTTTGTTTAATTTTTATCTTAGTTTTCTAAAGTGTTCCCAGTTAACCTTGCCAGAAGCTAACTCTAACTTGAGAAAACTCAATTAATACAAAACAAAATGAAAGCTTTATTATTTGTATTTATGAACAATGGCAACTCAAAGGTACTTATTACCATTAAAAAATAGGCAATAGCTTATAAAAAGCAATCGTAATTGCTTTTTAAATCAAAATAAGGATGAAAAATTGCTCGGTTTAAAACTGAAAAGACAATGAATGATGTGTTTATTTTTAGCTTGAATCAAAAAATTGGTGCTAAGGTTTGTCAACACAATTCCTAGTGTGCTGACAAAATGAATAGCTTCCGAGAGGAGGTTAATGTATTTGATATAACTGTGTTAGGTTAACAGTAATGTGTACTTGATTAATTATTCCATTATGTGAAAACAAAGCACGACTAAACTCAGAATTTAAAGTTAATTTTTCATCTCGAATGATGCGGCCATCACTTAAAGTAAGGGATAGTTGTGGATTTTCTGCAGATAACTCATAAATAATTGGCACTTGGCACCAAGTAAACGCCAAACTATTTTCGGGTAACAAAGTCTGTTGCCAATTTCCATTTACATCAAGGTAGTGGAAGTTTTGGGACTCATGAAGAAACTCTTTCTGCCTTAACATTCTGGGAGCAAAATTTACTTTACCAGCTACAACTTCAACACCTAACTCCCCAAAACGAGTCAGAATCTCCTCTTTAACCTGCCCTGTCATACCTGGTTGCTGCGCCCCCGCATGCTTGGGAGTATGTGAATAAGGGTCGCAAGGAAACGCACCGTATTCAGCAGGTGTTTTATTAAATCCTATTCCCTCTCTCACTCTATAATAAAGTTCTGCCAAGATTTTTAGGGCTTCAGCATCAGCACCTTTCCTAACGCTCAAGTCGTAATTTTCTTTAATCGCTAAGAGTAGCTTAGATACCATATGCCAATAGATGCAACCTAAGCCTTCGAAGCCAAACATTCCTCCAGAGCGCCCTGTGAAAGCACTATGATTGAATACTTCCTCATAAATACTTTCAATTAGACTCACTTCTTGGCCGTCTAGTTTTTCATAGGTTAGCTTTGCTTTATCCAGTTGAACTAAAAGATCGCTGTTATTTTTAAGGTTAGAATTAAAACGATAACAGCCATTAGCATCTTTCAAGACAATATTTTCATCTTTCAATTTCAGCATCTCGACGAGGAATGTTGAGCTCTTAATTAACGATTCTGATATTAGGTTTTTCTCTAAAAACGGGGTTTGAGTCCGATCAGGGTATAACATGAATGTTTTTTGGTCTGAGCGATAAATATCACTCTCAAACAATTTATTAATAACGCCTATGGCTTGCTCGGTCGACATTGCCCCTGAACTCAAGGCCGCAACTTGCCCTTCTAGCATTGGATATAGATTTCTTACTTCGGCAGTACCTGCTGATAACTCCAGTAAATTGTAAGAGTGGTATAGCCCATCTTTACTTTGGCTAGTTTTAATACTGTGCTCGATAACCACTAAAGAACAACTTAATAGTGCTTTTATCTTTTCTATATTACATTCTATTTTATGGCTAAACCTTTGATTTTGGTACACGGCTTGACGATAACGAGACGAAGCTTTACCCAAGCCTTCTAAAACTTGAAAACGTAAGCTGCTTGATATCTCAACGCCATTCAATTTTGGAGATAAACTTGACAGTATTTTACTCGACTCGTGTAACCATAAGACGACTTCATAAGAGACGTAGACATCCCCTTGCTCTTTTTCAATTAAGTCTTGAAAAAAGCATACATAACGACGTAGATAGTTCAACGTCACCATAGACAACCCTTGGCCTACAATGGCGTTGTTAGCATCATTCCACTCAGGCCTTTGGGTGTTTAACCAAATGCCACCATCAACCACTAAATTTCCAAGCTTACACAACAAAGGTACGAGTAGTTTTTCAAGTAAATTAACTTGGTACACCTCGTCATTTTCGTCCAGAATCAATTTACCATCTGAGCCAATTTCTTCAACTCTCTTATCAATTATTTGCGCCGCGTACTCATCAAAGACAACCGTATTTTTAGCGTCTTGTAAGATATTCTCAAATGTTTTAATACGGTAAGGGACATTGGCGTAACTGAATACGTCTTGGCGTAATCTTTGACTTAAACGTTCTGGATGAAACTTATGGGACAACTCAAGCATTTTCTGAAGATAGATAATTTGATGGTCACCCCAATAACCAATAAAGCTCCACGGATCTTCGGGCTCTTCAATTTCCCAATCGATTCCCTGCTTGGTGATTCTATATGGGTTATAACCATCAACGGTTGAAGCGTTTACAAACTTAGAAATCACATTTTCGATAAATTCAGGGTAACTAAACGTTAACGCTTCCCAGTTTTGAAAAATATCTCGCCAATTACCTTGATAGGACAATAAAGGTTGTCCGTCATCGTCTTTAAGCTTAATTTCAAACTGATTCCAAGGCCGGCTAGGATCTCCATGCCTTCGCCCGAAACTAATAGGCAAATATTCATTCGCTAAGCGTTGTAATTGTGGATCATCTAGCTTTGTAATAGCGCTATTAAACTGACTAAGCTCAATAGTGTTAGCTAATCGCTGCAACGCTACTACATGATTTTTATAAAGCCCTTGATTAAAGAGCTTTACAGTTGCAATAAAATCCCCTGTAGATATTGAGTATTTATTTTCAAATACCCCACCTCGTAAATTATTGAATAAAGTATTGGCGTAATGATGAACACCTACATTTTCTTCATTTGAAAGTTGTAGTCCATCTGTTGCCGCTACTATTTTCAATAACTGATCAGAGCCAGCTGAAATTGACTTAGCTATTGAGTGACATAATTCACTTTTGTCCTTCAATTTAGTCATAAGACTAATAATTTGGCCTTGGCTCTGCTCAACGTTTGTCACCAATTGCCAGGTTTGCTTGCCTTTTGGTTGCAGAGTTAACTTAGAATTTACAAAATATGCGCCACGAACTCCTCTTTTATGGTGCTCTGTTGACAACGACTTACCTTTACCAAAGTTTTCTAACTGCTCACTACTCAACAAGATTTTTGGAGATTTCAAGCCAACTGAAAACACTGTATTAGCTTTCAAAGACTCACTAGGCGCAGCTCTATCTGTTATCCCCGAATACACAGTAAACATAGCTAAACCAGAGTTGATGTCTAATTCAGTCCATTTATAGGCATCCACTAAATTACTTGAAACAGTTTGGGTTAAACGTGGAGTACCTGCTGGTAAAATATTTTGCAAACCATCAAGCAAATCAATAGATACCTGACCATCGCTTAAATTTACAATTTCACAGTCTCGGCTAAATCCATATTCATCTGTTGTTTTCCAGGTGTAACGAAACGCCAATTGTAGGTCTAGATTAATTTCTTCAAAACAAAGTTTGTCACCTAGAGTGTTCTTATATAGATTTTGGACCGTGTTATATTGCCGATTAAAATCTCTGTTAAACGGCTGCCATTGATAAACCTCTGAATCTTTAACTATGTTAAACATTGTCCTAGGGCCAGTATGTAATGCGCTATCATGAATGCGGTCTACTGGTACATAAGGAAACAACGCAGTTTCAGGTGATACTCGCCCAGCAGTTAAGCCGCCTGTCGATGATACAAACATCCAATGATCGCTATCAGACACTAGACTGATAAAAAATGGATTCATTTCATCAACATGGTGAATAGCGTAATAACGCTCTCCTGCCATATCGATGAACTCACCGCTTGTCATTGGGTATTGTTGCGCAAACACTGTCATCGCCATGATCTCTTCATATATAATAGGGGTAACTTGGGTACTTCCCTCAAATTGACAATATAAAATTAACTAAGGAAGGAATGAGCTTAAATTCTAATATCAGCAATGCAATCGATACTTGCTTGATATAAAAACTGTGAAGGCTAAATAATCAAATAAATTACGCAATAAAAACAAGCCAAGAAGGACCGATATCACGACCAAAAAGATTAAATATTTTTAAATAACCACATTAGAAATGTGAAGAAAACTATCCAAAAATAGTGTTGAAAACTAGATTTGGATGCATACGTTCTAGTTGTTAAACATTAACATTTTCAACTTTAATATTAACATTTAAGAAAACGTTTTCATTAAAACGGTCCGATTGACCTTACCTTGGGTTCATTTTAACTTATTTATATTGTGTAAATATCAAAGTAAAATATGGTTATAATGTTAATAAAAAGTATCAAAATTAAATTTATTTATGAATCTATCAGTGTAAAGAAAACCGAGTCTAAAATCTGTAATGCTTCAAAGTGACACTTCGAACCCAATACTATGCAACTTAAAAACAGTAAAATTATTAGGGCGTATTTATCATGCCACTGTCAATAATCGAAAATTTACGTTAAATAAGATGCAATATTTATTCACTCTTCGTTCGAGATATTAGATGAAATTATCCGATCAACCTTTACTCGCGAATAGAGTAATACAACAAAAAGTGGATAATTTGCTTAGTAAAATGACCTTAGAGCAAAAAATAGGTCAAATGACGCAAGCCGAACGTATGTCATGCACACCCGAGCAAGCTAGGCAATATCATATCGGTTCAATATTAAGTAGCGCAGGCTCTAGACCTGAAAACAACCACCCAGAGGGTTGGGTTGCAATGAATGAGGCCTACTGGCAAGCGTCAAGCCAAGCTGATGGGAGTCATTTAGGGATCCCTACTTTATATGGATTAGACGCGGTACATGGTAATAACAACGTGACTGGCGCAACTGTGTTTCCCCACAATATTGGTTTAGGCGCAGCCAATGATACTAAGCTATTGCAAAAAATCGCGATAACCACAGCAAAAGAAGTACTGGCAACCGGTGTTGATTGGAGTTTTGCGCCGAACTTAGCTATTGCCCACGATACTCACTGGGGTCGTACCTATGAAAGCTATGCATCTAAACCTAAACCTGTAGGCAAATTTGCAGCCGAAATAGTGAAAGGTTTACAGGGAGACTTATCAGAAGATCATATCATGGCATGTGCGAAACACTGGGTGGGTGATGGTGGAGCCACTTACGGGATTGACCATGGCGATACAATATTGTCGTGGGAAGAATTGCAAAAGACTCACATCCCTCCTTTCATAAAAGCGATTGATACTGGAGTCTTGAGTATTATGGTGTCTTTTAGCAGCTGGAATGGTGATAAGTGCCATGGACACAAGTTTTTATTAACAGACATATTAAAAGAAAAGTTAGGGTTTGAAGGAATTGTTGTCTCTGATATGCAAGGGATTGATTATCTAGCAGATGACTTTTACCTCGCGGTAGCTATGGGGGTTAATGCAGGGATCGATATGTTCATGGTTCCTCGAAATTGGGCTATGTTTATCGACAACCTCCTCAGCCATGTGCAACTTGGAACGGTACCCATAGCGCGAATAGATGATGCAGTTAGGCGTATTTTAACAGTTAAAACTGCTTTTGGATTATTTGATAAACCAAGCCCTGCAAACAGAAAGTGGTCTAACCATACTTCATTTGGTTCCCTTGAACATAGAGAGGTTGCTCGTGAGGCTGTGCAAAAATCTCTAGTATTACTCAAACATGAAAAGAATATTTTGCCATTAGATAAAAAAGCTAAGTTTTTAGTGGCTGGTAAAAATGCTAATAATTTAGGCCATCAATGCGGCGGGTTTACTATAAATTGGCAAGGAGTCTCTGGTAACGAAAGTATCCAAGGTGGAACGTCAATATGGGACGGGATTACTTCATTGGCTGAACACGCTAGCCTCAGTCAAAACCAAGGTAAAGATGCAGATCCTAAACAGCACGAGTTTGCAATTGTAGTTATTGGCGAAACCCCCTATTCTGAAGGTTTAGGAGATATTCGTAAAGATGACAAAAAGGTCATTGAATCCGGCACCAATATCAATGGTCAGGTAAAAGTGCTTGAAGCCTATGGCCATTCCCGTGAGTTAAGTGAATTTCACCCCGAAGATATACTAACTATCAAGAATATTACTGATAGAGGCGTACCGGTCATAACGGTACTTGTCTCAGGGCGACCACTTATTGTGGATAAAGAGATAGCCCTGTCATCTGCTTTTGTCGCCGCTTGGTTACCCGGTTCAGAAGGACAAGGAGTCGCTGACGTTTTATTTGGAGATAAAAACTTTAAAGGTAGATTGGCTTTCGAATGGCCTCAACATGAGACTAAAAAGCCTCTTTTTAAGTGTGGTTACGGATTAACCACTGCCTAAAGCTAAAAGAGGAATTAGCGGCACTGCAATTATAAAATTGCTATTTGATCTAAAAATAATGCCGACTTTTTATGAGTCATGGATTGTCTATCAAAAATGACTCGTCTGTTCGTTACGACTAACTTTAGATAACGAGAGGTAATTTCTGGAAAACTTACAGAAACTTGATTTGAACTAATTGTTAAATCACCATCACTAGCGGCAACAATTTTATCCCACCTTACTCCATCTTCAGAACTCCATACCTCGATATAGTTAGGTGGTAAAAAATGTCGATTTAAGTTGGCAGTATACCCTAAAGTAATACATTTAAATGTTGGTACGTTAGATGTATCTATTTCTGCAATCATTTCACCTTCGGGAAATTCGGCCCACTCGTCAGCATGAAAAACATTATTTGTCCGACTAATACCATTTACTAGTGTACTCTCTGGCTCAGAATTCCACTCTCTGTTCACTACAGAGTTGTTTAGACTAACTTTAGCACCAATTAGCTTACTTTTAATACTTTGGAAAATACTTTCTGAGTAACATCGTCCACTTGATATACACCTGGCATGCGCTCTAACCAAAGTATTACCTGAAACAAAAAATGTAGAGGTGAACTTCTTCCCGTTTACGGGTGATGAACCGTCCGTAGTATAATACCAGTCTAGACCTTCACTCAACTCAGACTGAAGAGTGATATGATGCTTCCTACTTAAACCTTCACCATAAGATTGCGAAGAAATAGTAGTAGCAAACGCAGAGTGCGAATATTCCAATCCTATCACGTCAAATCGTTTTAAAAGAAATGTTAACCGTTTACTAAAGTCATACCAATCTTTGCCAGCTCTTGAAGACCAAGCTACTTCAGCTAGTGCAGTCAATCGAGGCAATGCCATATATTCAACGTGACTTTGAGAGTGAAAGTACTCACTCCATAATTGACCTTGTACTCCAAGGATTTTACCTGCATCGTGAGCACTAGAAAGTGATTTAGGAACAGGTTCATAGTGATAAACTTTTGATAGTGACGTACAGCCATGAATAGCCAGAGGTTCATCTACAGAGAATGATTGGTAAAAATCGAAATATGTAAACGCGGAAGGTGTCATAATGACGTCGTGACCTGATAAAACAGCTTTCCGACCAACTTCAGTGCTTTGCCAACACATAATTGTTGTCCCATATGCGTTACCTCCTTGCAAAATATCATCCCACCCAATTGCTTTTTTCCCATATGAGTTAAGTATTTTAGACACTCTAGTAATGAAGTAACCATGAACATGCTCATAATTGTACCAGTCATTTTCTTGCATCAACTTAGATACAATAGAGCTTTGCTCCCATTGTTTTTTAACAACTTCATCACCACCTATATGAATATACTCCCCCGGAAATAGTGCGGCTATCTCTGCAAAAATTTTATTTAAAATCGAAAATGTTTTCTCAGAAGGACACAATAAGTATTCAAATATACCAAAACTTTCTTCTACCTCAGGTATTGCACTAGTACAACCATATTCAGGATATGCGTGGAGAAATGCTGCCATATGCCCGGGTAAATCAATTTCTGGTACAATAGTAATATGCCGTTTTTCAGCATACTCAACTAACTCTTGAATTTCGTGTTGCGTATAGAATCCTCCATGAATAACACCATCAGATCCTAAATGAGAATCAAGAGCATGCCCAACAGTAGTTTGTTTCCTCCAACAACTAGACTCAGTCAACTTAGGCAATGACTTAATCTCGATTCGCCACCCTTGATCATCAGTAAGATGTAGGTGTAAACGGTTCATCTTATGTAATGCAAGGATATCCAGAAAACGCTTAATAAACGACATAGACATAAAGTTGCGAGCAACATCTAAATGCATTCCACGCCATGAAAATCTTGGTAAATCTCTTATTTCTAAAGCTGGAACAAAGTAAACGTCACAACAATTTAGATCTTTGGTTTCAACGTAGTTGGGCAACAATTGCCTTAATGTTTGTAATGCGTAAAACATACCAGTTGTTGTGGAAGCAATAATGCTGATGTAATCTTCATTTATCTGTAGATAATATTCTTCTATACTAAGGTTAATATCTTTGGTCACATAAATAGAATATTTGGAGGAAGGATCTGACTTTCTGTCAAAATCATCAGTAGTTGTAGCTCCTGAGCTTTCTATTTTAAATGTTATGCCTGTGCGTAATTGTAACCAATTTACCCCGCGCTTAAGCTCACCTAAAAAACACGGAGTACAACATATTTTTATATTAGGTTTAAATACAAAGCGCCCTTTTAGGCACTTAAATTCATAAGGCTTGGGTATAACGGTGAGCGAGTTTACATTGCTATTCATATTGTACTGGCGTTATCTTGTTTTTAAAATATCTAACTTTATGTATCACAATTACATTAGGCTATGATGTCATTTCATGATTTCGAGCAAACAAAACGGCCCCAAACTCTGGTGAGTTTAAAGGTTCACTCTCTTCCATTATCAACTCTTGGTTCATCCATTTTTTCATTGCTTGACTTACGCCACCTATCATAGCTAACCTTTTTGCGCCAAAATCCAGTAATTTAAAGCCTACATCACTTAAGTATTTAGCCCCATCATCAACTATTTTGAGAGCCGCCACATCACCTTTATTTGCGGCACAGAATACTTGGATTGCAAATTGAGCATAATAATTTTGATTTGCTTTTTGTATACAATCCACGATTTCAATACAACTTGTGACCTGTAATTGCTCAAATAACAACTCAGTTAGCATGGTTGGAGGATAAAGGCCATTATCTGCGAGTAAAACTGACTCTACCGCTTTAAGCCCTAGCCATGCTCCACTACCTTTATCTCCGGCCGGAAAACCATGAGCCCCGATTAGCAATGAATCATTTTTAGATGTCGCATAGCCACAAGACCCCGTTCCCGCAACAATGACAGCACCTTCATCAGATTCATGAGCACCTAAACATGCAATATGAAGATCTGTGGTTAAATGACAAGACTTATATGGGTTTTGCCAGTTATCTACAAGCTGAAATACCCTAGGAACATTAACTCCAGCGAGTCCCATCCCTACGATAAATTTGTTTTGCCTATTATGTAAACCCGCTAACTTAGCTGCCTCTTCTATGCCCAACGAAATAGAGTTAATGGCCAGTGATAAGTCCTGGTAAGGATTGGCGGGGCCGCTAATGTAATTAGCTAACACCTCCAAACGGTCATTCATAATGACAACTTTACACTTAGTTCCACCACCATCTACACCAACCCAATATCGTTCAGCCTTGCTTCGCACCATCGTTAAAAATTCCTTCATAATACTTATAAAATCAACGGCCTATATAGTCTTATACTTGATAAAACCCAAACAAAGACAACGTTGTCAATAATTATAAAGCATTGTACAATATTTACCTATACCAGAACGAAATTATCTTCTTATTATCATGAAAAATTTAACTTGCGAAATAAATAAAAATAAGATTATCAAAACAGTTAATATTGGAGATTTCAAAGCACTTTGCATTGATAACTTTCTAATGCAACCTAATACAATTGAGTCATATGCACGAGAGAGTAGCTTTACTCCGTATCCTGGCTACGAAGAAGGTAAAGGCTATCCTGGAGTCAGAGCCTCAGCCCCTGAAAACTATTCATGTAATTTAACGAAATTTTTAGAACCTTTAATAAAAAATACATTTAATGTTGGTAAAAACAAAGATATTCGTAAAAGTATGTGCGCCATGTCTTTGTTGACAACTCCTGAGTCATTACTAACTCCATTGCAATCCACCCCACATTTTGACTCAAGTGAACCCGAACATATTGCAGCGGTATTTTATTTATGTTCTCCACAACAAGGCGGTACTGCATTTTACAAACATAAAGCTACCGGCCTTCAAAGGTTAACTAAACAAAATGTAGATAAATACCTAGATGCTTATTATGACGAGCTAAACACTCGACTCCCTAAGCCAACATATTGTCTGAATAACAGTGATTTTTTTGAAAAAGTCGGCTCAATTGACGCAGTATACAATCGCCTAGTCGTTTACCCTGGTTCGATTCTACACAACCCTTTTGTCCCAAATCCAAACTTAAGTATTAGCACTAAGCCCGATAATGGACGCCTTACAATTAATACTTTTTTTAATTTCTAATTTAATACTTATCGAAAGACAATAGGCACAAGGTTTTGCGTATTCATTATTTGCAGTGATATTAAATAACTTGCAACAAACAAAAAGCCCAACATATGTTGGGCTTTCATTTTACTAACTTAACTAAAATTACGATTTAGAATTTATAGCTAAGTCCAACTTTCATAGTTCGCTCGCCAATAAATGACCAAGCTGGAAAGCCTTCTTTTAATGCATCTTTGACGTCAGTATCTTTGTCAGCTGCACCATATTGAATATCATCTTCTTCAAGAATATTTACAATTTCTAACGTCACTTTAAAGGCATCGTTAGGATTCCAACCAAAACTAGCATCAAGCGTTCCGTAATCGTCATGCATACGATTACCATACCAGCCTGTTTCACGAACCATGTATTTTGAACGGTAATTGTATGCGGCTCTTGCAGAAAAGTTGTCATTTTCCCAATATGCTACTACGTTAGCAGTGTGCTTAGATGACAAAGTAAATACAGGTAGCTCATCAGTAAAGCTACTTTTCGGCGCGCTTGCATCAGCATATGTATAGTTAACTACAGCACCAAATCCGTTTTCGAAAGCATGTTGAACTTGGAACTCTGCACCATTTATTTTTCCGCTTCCTGCATTAACATACTGGTTTACTGTCCAGCTGTCAGCGTCTATGTCAGGGCTTACCACACCGATTGATTGAGAAACTTTAGTGTCCGTAGTAATAAAGTTAGAAATGCTCTTTGTAAACAAACCAACTGAAACTAAGTTTCCTTCACCGTAATAGTACTCAAAGGCAACATCTGCTTGACTACTTTTTTGCGGTAAAAGACCTGGGTCACCAAAGGTAACTTCTTCGTTTCCTTGAGTTGTATCTTGATAGCCATTCATTGCCGCTAAAAACATATTATCGTAATTAGCACGAGTTATCGCTTGGGCTGCTGACACTCGAACCACAACGTTATCATCTAGTTCATACTTCAAGTTAAAACTAGGAAGAAAGTCATCATAGCTTGATTCAACAGTGTTTAAGCTATAACCCCAACCTTGGTTAGCAGAAATATCACCATCACTTAACTCAGTACCATCCAGGCTATAACCTGTTGCTGATGAGTCTGTATTAATATACCTAACACCAACATCACCACTATAATTGTCACCTTCAAATACTAACATACCGTAGACAGCAAAATTATCTTCTTTAATCAAACCATAATTGGCTCGCCCTTCTACCCATGAAGCAACATTATCGAGTGTATTTGAGACCATTGCAGAAATATTTGGCATAGGGTGAGACCAACCATTAGCCCCCATCTCTAATGTACCATTGTATAACTCACTGGTTGAAATGGTCACTATATCATCGCTATCAGCCCATACTGAAGCGTATGAGGTTTTTTCTAGTTCATGACTAGTTGAGCGAATTCCACCTTTAAATGATGATATCACACCGTTATCAAGGAAATATTCAAAGTCCGCTTGTGCATATGATTCTTGGTCTGAATTAGGGCCTTTAAAGGTAGCCCAAGATCCTGATGGACTAATTTCATCTGGGAAATGATCTAAGGTGACCGTTTGGTCTGAGGTTGGAGTCAATTTTATCTGATTACCGGTTGCATCTACCGTACCAGTCCAGGTAGGTAAGTTTGCTCCTTCAGTCCATGAGCCATATGAGTAGTTAGTAGTTAAATCTGTACCGCCATCAGCCTTAGTTTTACCTACAACAACATCAACCTCAAAGTTATCACCTGTATGACTTAAGTCAAATGTAACACTGTCAGATGTCATAGACGCGGCTCTAGCCCACGTCTGCACAAATGAATCAGTTGCATTGTCTGCTGTTGTCTCACTATACACACACACGCCATTAGGGTTGTAATTAGATGTGACATCATTGCGAGACGAACAATTGTCTTCATGGAAAATGTAATGACTGGTGTTAGAGTTATCCCCCACCAATTCCATGCTCAGTAAATGAAAACCAATTTCTAGTGCATCAGTAGGACGATATTGAGCTGATAAATCAAACGCCTTTCTATCTCTTTCTTGAATAAATGTAGTTGGTGATACATCGCTAGACCAGCGTGTATCAGCTTCAGTACCACGACGTACATAGTCACCTTGAGTCACAGCGGCGGCAACAAGAACACCAAAATTGTTGTCTTCATTTTTCCAACTGTATAAACCTGAAAACTCAGTTCCATCGTCACTTACCGTGCCAACAGAATATTTAGTTCCTAAATACAAAGAGTTTGCGTCTAGTGATAGTGGCTTTCTGGTTT
Organism: Paraglaciecola sp.; assembly: GCF_039942875.1. Taxonomy (GTDB): domain Bacteria; phylum Pseudomonadota; class Gammaproteobacteria; order Enterobacterales; family Alteromonadaceae; genus Paraglaciecola. The sequence continues at coordinate 257,812 of NZ_JBDVBQ010000024.1, read as the reverse complement.
TAACAATGACTGTTCCACCGATACCACCTTCTGGTAGGTCAGCACGAGCAGTTTTGTACACTTCCATTTCACTGATTAGTTCAGATGGCAACATAGAATAGTTAAATGAACGATCAATTGCCTCTTGATCATACCAACCAGTAGAAGAAACTGACTGACCATTTAATGTCGTGTAAGTCATTTGAGGATCTGTACCGCGAATAGAAACCGATGCGCCTTGTCCAAATGCTCTACCAACACTAACTCCCGGAATACGCCCTAACGATTCTCCAACATCAGAGTCAGGCAATTTACCTAGATCTTCGGCTGACACCGCATCAAGAATACCAACGGCTTCACGTTTCAAAGCAACAGACTTCTCCAAAGCGCCTCTTACGCCTCTGACGACTATTAGTTCAGCTTCGTCTGCATCACTTCCAACCTCTTGTGCGTTAGCACTAAAAGCCCCCCCTGCCATAGCAGTAATAATTGAAGCTGCGGTTGCAGACAATGCAAATTTCTTATGTTTATTAGTATTAGTTTTAAGCCAAAGACTCATAGGAATCCCTCTTTAATAATTTTATTGTTAATGAGTATCACATTTACAGTTATGAACAAGCCAATGGCAACGTTGTCATTTAAAGCACATTTATGACCACATTCCAATTTTATAAATTATAATTATTACTTTTTTGGCTTGGTTGAGCATAAGTTATTAGGATAAGACAACGTTGTCAAACAAGAATTAACATTAATTTAAAATAATTTGTGTTTATTTATTAATCTTTTGAATATTGAGACTCTTAGGGTAAAAAATTGAAACATTATCGAGACCTTAGTGCTCCATTTACCCATATCCGCGTAATGCTAAGCTCACTATCAATAGCTAACATTGAGGCTTCTTTTCCCACTTCTATACTTCCAATCGCATGGTCTAACCCCATCATTTGTGCTGGATATAAACTCGCCATATTGACCGCTTCATGAAAGCTAACTCCCAGTCTAACTGTGGTGTTTTTAACTGCACTCAGCATATCTAAACACGAGCCTGCAAGTGTTCCCTCTTCGCTGGCACACATGCCACCATTACACGTGATAGTCTGACCATCTAAAGTGAACCAGTTTTTATCGTCTCCTACTGTAGACATTGCATCAGTAACTAAAAAAACCTTACCTTTAGGCTTTACAGCTAGCGCAATTTTTAAGGTACTATCGTGTACATGATGACCATCTACAATGACACCCACCCAACTGTTGATGTCTTCAAGAGCTGCACCGACAACTCCAGGCTCTCGCGTAGCCAAAGGAGTCATTGCATTAAACAAATGGGTAAAACACGTTACATTAGATCTCAGTGCAGCTACCATTTGCGGATATGTGGCTGCCGTATGTCCTGCCGCGACTATGACACCTTCTTCAGCCAAAGACGTTAGATGCGCTAAATTTTGCAATTCAGGAGCCACAGTTAAAAGTAGCTTTCCATGTTTCAGAGAAGACAGTAGTTTCACAGAGTCCTTGTCAAGTAATCTAAACTTATCTTGATTGTGAATTCCCTTACGCTGGGGATTGATAAATGGCCCTTCAATATGAACCCCATGTATACCCACCTCACCTGCTTCAATAGCACTATCAATGGACGCTAAGGCTGTAGATACTTTACTAAGATCATCACTAATTAAAGTAGGTAAAATTGCTGTCGTTCCAAATTGGAGATGAGCGTCAAAAATCTTAGCTATTCCTTCAACATTGGTCTCATCATTAAATAATACACCACCACCACCATTTACTTGAGTATCAAAAAAGCCAGGCGTTAAGTACGCCCCGCCCAAGTCATGTAAAGGGATACTTGAATGCGTATCACTGAGAGGAACAATCGCCTCTATAATCTTGTTTTTTACAATAACCACATAATCCTCCAACCAGCCTTGATTTGGTTGATGTAATTTCATGTTCTTCAACCCGTATAACATTTAACTCTCCTGTACGAACTTAAATCCGAAGTGTAAAAACTAAGACGTTTAACAACTATCGATGCATCCACCAACAAAGACAACGTTGTCATTAAAATCAAAAAATAAAGTTGTAAACGTTAACGACAACTAGCCGTTGAGTCACGAATAAGTAATTCGGGGCAAAATACCTGGCAGTCTTGCTCTGTTACATCTGCTGATCTAACCTTTTTAATTAACAGTTTGGTGGCTATTTTAGCAATTTCTAAAGTTGGCTGCTTTGCTGTTGTAAGATAAGGCCAAGCTTGCCTAGAGAAAGGACTATCCTCAAAACCAGCGATACTTAATTGACTTGGAACATCAATTCCCGCCACACGAGCAGCAAATAAGGTACCTGCTGCAATTTCATCGTTACAAGCAAATATTGCACTTGGTAAATGCTCTCTGCGGATTTCAATTAAAGACTTTGTCCGAGATACCCCTGAGTCAAAACTGAAACTACCAGGAATTATATTATTGGCATCTAACTTGATATCTGCATCAGCTAACGCGAGCTTAAAACCTTTCAAACGCTCTGCGTTACTCTTGTGCTCAACATCACCACATAAAAAGCCAATATTACTATGCCCCAATTTGATTAAGTGTTTAGTGATAGCGTAAGCTGCTTGCCTATCATCAATCAATACAAAAGGACCAAATTCATCAGGAATTGCCGCCCCTGATACTACTCGAACAAAATTTATCTGTTTATTATGCAATATTTTTATTAAGTCAATGTTGTCTGAAATGGGAGGTGTTAACACTAACCCACCTACTCTAGAGCGCATTATCATTTCTGAAACTTCACTATCTAAGTGACGGCTGGTGCTATCACAAGGGTGAATAAGCAGTTCATATCCCGAAGCGCTACATTCTTCAAATATCCCTTTTTGCATATCAATAACATAGTTACTATTCGGGTTGTCGTATAAAAAACCAATAGAAGACGTACTACCTCGAAGGCCCCGAGCACTTAAGTTAGGTTTGTAATTTAACTCTTTTATTGCCTGTTTGACTTTCTTTTCTAATGCTTCACTTACGGTGGCTTCTTCATTAATAACCCGGCTAACCGTTTTAAATGATACACCTGCTAGACTAGCGACATCTTTAATCGTTGCATTCATTGACATTAAATTTTCTTAACTAGAGTGATATATTACGACTTCAATATGTGAACAATATGATTACCATTATTTCTATTCACATTAGTCATAGCATTATTAAATAATATTTACTGAGACAAATGTTACCAATATAACGCCACCTGCCAAGCATTTATTTAAAAAATTATAGGCTAGCTTTAATTTTCAATAAATACTTCTAAAAACTTACAATTATCTGACTCAGGTTCTATGGTAATACCTTGACATTTTGCAGGTACCAATATCGCCTCTAGAAAATTAACAGAACAACTATCAGACTTTGATTGTAATCGGGCATCGTCGCCCACGTTAATCAATACAACAAAAGAGTCTAACTCTGCGTAATTGCACTCCATTGTCTGATAAACATTTAACATGTTCATAGTAAAGTAATCGCACGCGATGATCGGGTCTTTTGATAGCTCATTGTTTCTATTTAATACTCTTCCAGAATCTGTGTCATCATAATCCATCGCTTCGTAAGCCAAATCATGGTGCAATTCTCTTAAATTACCCTCATCGTCTCGTCGGTCAAAGTCAAAAATTCGATAAGTCAAATCTGAAGACTGCTGAACTTCAATGATTAGATTACCTTTTCCTATGGTGTGTACTTTGCCGGCTTGAATAAAGAAAATATCGTCCTTTTGAGTGGGCTTGACATTTAACAATTCCATAAGTCGGCCATCTTGGTAATATTGTTTAAACTCTTGTTCTGACGTCTTTTGCGAAAACCCTGATATTAAGGTGGCATCATTTTCAGCATCTACTATGTACCATAACTCTGTTTTACCATTAGCGTGTTGATACTGCTGGGCAAGTTCATCGTTTGGGTGAACTTGTACAGATAAATCTTGCGCTGCATCAATTGCCTTGATTAAAAGAGGAAATTCGAGTTGATGTTTTTCATATGATGACTCGCCGATAAGCTCACCTTTAAAGCGCTCAATAAGCTGGCTCAAAGACTGACCTGCAAACTCACCGTTTAAGACAATAGATTCGTCACATGTTAGGCCAGATAGCAAATAGCTTTCGCCAACAGGTAAGTGCTTTGAGTCGGCTTCTGAACTACTATAAATTGCAGATAAGCGGTCACCGCCCCATATTTTAGACTTTAATATAGGCTTAAATTTTAATAGATGATCCATCTATATTTTATTCTCTCATGGTAATTTTGAGTCGTTCGACTCGGACAATGGAATAACTAGGTTTTCTAAGTGTGAATTAGAGCCTGAGCATCTTCAGATGCTCAGGTTATATGGCTATAAAGAATTACTTTTAATAAACTCGATAATTTCATTGACGTAACCAAATGCGATACCAACCACAGTATCAGCAGCACCGTAATAAACCACTATTTTTCCGTCTTCATCATGCAACGAAGCACAAGGAAATACGACATTTGGGACGTCGCCTTGTAGCTCATATGATGCAGCTGGAGCCAGTAAATAAGGTTGGGTTCTATATAGAACTTTATCTGGTTGCTCTAAATCTAAAAGAGCGGCTCCCATAGAATAACGTAAACCACTACACGTCTTGATAACACCATGATAAAACATCAACCAGCCATCATCGGTTTTAACAGGAACGCCACCTGCCCCGACTTTAAGACACTGCCATGCACTATCTTCAAAAGGAGTGGTTTTCATCACATTACGGTGCTCACCCCAGTACTTCATATCAGGGCTATAACTTAAATAAATATCACCGAATGGTGTATGACCGTTATCACTTGGGCGGCTCAACATACAATACTTGCCATTGATTTTTTCAGGAAACAAAACACCGTTACGATTGAACGGAAGAAATGCGTTCTCGCACTGATGAAACGTTTTAAAATCAAATGTATATGCCATGCCAATAGTAGGGCCATGATAGCCATTACACCAAGTGATCCAATACCTATCTTCAATAAAGGTCACGCGAGGATCATATTTGTAATCAGAGTCAATCATATCTGTATTGCCAGCCTGCATAACAATAGGATCATGATTAATATCCCAATTAATCCCATCTTTACTAAAACCAGCAAAAATGTTCATCTGAACGGCTTTGTTATCGCATCGAAAAACACCAGCAAAACCATCTTCAAAAGGCACAACTGCGCTATTAAAAACACTATTTGAAGTAGGGATTGCATATCTATCAATTATTGGGTTTTTTGAATAACGCCACATTACATCGTTACAACCTTCCGGCCGACTTTCCCAAGGAATGGTTTTACTACTAGTCATTTAAAATACTCTCTAAATTAATCATTATTTTTATTACTAAAAGGTACTAATTTGGCAGCCAACAAAGCTGGAATGGTTGCAATTAAGACCCAGATGAAGAACATCTGGTATCCTAGCCAATCACTTAAGTAACCGCTCATCATAGAGGGTAATAAGAAGCCCAAATTCATGATCCCACTGGCAAAGGCATAATGTGCCGTTTTATATTTACCAGGAGTAATCTGCTGCATCATAAATAAAATTAATGCGACAAAACCGAAACCATACCCAAAGTACTCAAAGACTATTGCTAAAGAGATTATCCAAAGGTTTTCTGGTTGGAAAAAAGCCAAAAGTGCATACACTGCAAAAGGTATGTTAAACATCAGCGCTTGTTTAAATAGACTCTTTTTAAGTCCAATTTTAGAAGTGTAATACCCACCTAACAATGAGCCAGCAATAAATGACGCGGCCCCAAAGGTACCGTAAATTAAACCGATTTCAGAAGTATCTAACCCTAACCCGCCTTCCTCAATGCTTGCTTTGAAAAATAATGGTGCAATTTTTATGGCAAACCCTTCAGCAAATCGATAAAGAATAATGAAAAACACATACCACATTACAAACTTTTTATTGAAAAACGTTTTGACAACATCTAATAAAACATCAACCCCTTCTTTAAAGGATTTCACTTTATCGTTAGCATTTTGAATCTTGGGTAAAAACTTGATGTGATATAAACCAAGTAAGACCATGCAAACTCCATATAGCCCCATAACAGACATCCAGGCCGTGACAACTCCAACTTGTTTTTCTAATTCACCTGCAATAAAAACAAATCCGCCGCCCGAGACTATCTTAGCAATATTGTAAGCGGCCCCTTGCCAACCTATATACTTAGATTGCTGTGCTGGAGTCAGTGTATTTATGTACACACCATCTACGGCGATGTCGTGGGTCGCCCCACTAAATGCAATTAAGCCTAACAGCGCAATTGAATATTTAAAAAAGTCATCCAGTGGTAAAGTAAATGCTAAAAGTACGAAAGTAACACCGGTGAAAAGTTGAGTGGCAACTACAAATTGCTTTTGGGAGCCGAACATTTCTAGAATTGGGCTCCACAATGGTTTCAAGGACCAAGGGAGCATAATGAGACTTGTCCATAACGCGATTTTTGCATCACTTATTCCCATATTTTTGTACATCAAAGCCGATGCCTGAGCAATAACCACAAAAGGCAACCCCATTGCAAAATACACTGACGGTATCCAACTAGCCGCTCTTACTTCAATCGTTCTATTCTCGTTAATCACGTTAGCTCTCTACTTTACAATTTAAAATAACCACAGCAGGGTTTGTTTAGTGGTAGATATTCTCAAACCTTTCCAATCATGATAGAGAATCACAAAATGTAACCGGTAACATTTAAACAAAGAATAATACTTGAGATAACGATATGTCAATAAAATTATGAATATTAACGGTCCATTACGCGTATATATCAAACAACAAAGAAGAGGGTTAATTGATATCTATTAAAGCTTACAATAAAGAACAGTTTGCAGTACTTTCTCTTAAAATTAGTTCAAAAGGCACCACATTCCTGTGCCTTTTAGGTGTATTCCCTTCAATGATGTTTAAGAGCATTTGAAATGCTTTTTGTCCCATCTCAAACGCTGGTTGGTCTATTGTGGTTAAAGGAGGATCAATATAGGGAGCAACAGGAATGTTATCAAACCCCACAACCGATATATCATCAGGCACACTTAGTCCCATTGATTTTATTTTTCTAATTGCTCCAATTGCAATATCGTCATTCAAGCAAACAACAGCTGTAGGGGGCAAAGGCATCTTAACTAATTTTTCAACGTTAACCTCTCCATTAGCGTAACTATAATTGTCCCCAACTAACAAGTCGTAATCAAACTCAATATCTTCTTCAGATAAAGCATGAACTAGCCCACTCACCCTATCCTCAAATATTTTACTTTCTCTCTGTCCACCAATTATTGCTATTCTACTATGTCCTAATGCCATCAAATGATGAGCGATTGCACGAGATGCTCCAAAATTGTCAAGTTCAATAAATGGGAACTTTCTACCGACAATACGATCACAAACTGATACAAGAGGTGATATCTCACCTAACTCTTCATCTTCTTTAGAAAACGGGAAGGATTGCCCTAACTGAATCAGCCCATCAGCCCTAGATGTTAATACCATACTGGCATATTTATTTTCTAAAGACCGGTTACCTTGAGTATCACCTAATAGTACGGAGTAATTTGATGCTTGCGCAGCATTTTCGATTCCTTCAATGATACGCAAGAAAAACTGATTCACAAAATTGGGAACTAACACTACTATTGCTTGAGACTTGCCTCTTTTAACACTACTCGCTAACCAATTTGGGCGATAACCAGACTTTTTTACCGCTAACATGACTTTTTCACGAGTCTTTTCTTTAACTAAATTTGGACTTTTAAGCGTCCTACTAACGGTAGCTGTAGAAACTCCAGCAAGTTCACTCACCTTTCTAATGTTTGTCATATCTATATGATTTAATGTTAAAAATAAAGTTAAGGCACAAAATGTTACACCAAATTTTCTTACAAAACTCTTTCAATTAAAGAATTTTTAAAAAATCATATATTGAGTATTTATATTTTTACTCCACAAAATAATATCGGTATAGTAACTAAAAATATCAATGTTACCGATTACATTGAAAGAATTGGAGTAACTCATGGGAGAAGTTTTTAAATGAGATTAATAATATTAGACGATAAAGAATTTATCGGAAAGTGGACGGCTCATTACATAGCGAGTTTAATTAATAAACTCGCAAAACCAAATAAACCATTTGTACTGGGACTACCAACAGGTAGTACACCACTAACAACCTACAAACAATTAATAACGTTATATAATGAGAGTTTAGTCAGTTTCAAAAACGTAATTACCTTTAATATGGACGAATATGTGGGAATTCCCGCAGAACACCCGCAAAGTTATAAAACATTCATGCATGATAATTTTTTTAACCACATTGACATACCTGCCGAGAACATCAATATGTTAGATGGGAATGCGCTGGATTTAGAGTCTGAATGCCAAGAATATGAAAGTAAGATAAATGCAGTCGGGGGGATCAGGTTATTTTTGGGAGGAATGGGCCATGATGGCCATTTGGCTTTCAATGAACCCGGTTCAAGCCTATCCTCTTTGACTCGCATAAAAACACTTACTAAAGAAACTCGTAGAGCCAACTCCAGGTTTTTCGACAATGATTTAAGCAAGGTACCGAAATTAGCTTTAACTGTTGGTGTTGGCACAGTATTGAATTCAGAAGAAATTATTGTACTTGCTAGTGGCCATAATAAATCACGAGCTCTAGAAGCGACAGTTGAGGGTAGCGTAAATCATCTATGGACAGTTTCCGCCATACAACTTCACCGAAGAGCTATGGTTGTATGTGATCATCCGGCAACACAAGACTTGAAAGTTAAGACCGTTAATTACTTTACTAATTTGGAAAGCGAAGCCATTAAAAAACTTCAGATCTAGTCGAGACTATTACATATAAGCTATTGGCCAAACTTGAATACTTAGAAATTAATTCTATATTATTTTTAGTTACCTTTAGTTTTAAAATATCCATTGATTTAGTAACAGTTAAACTTATCAGCACCTTAGAGGTAATGGCAATTATAGTAACATTAGCTATCATGAAGGCGCTATGAATGTTGCCTACGATCCTAAATTCACTGAAAATGAGTGAAGCATGTAGTGATGAAAAATCCCTTTGGTATCATGGTTTATAGGTCACTGGACTTAAACTGCTTATGAGTTCAAATGAGAGTAAATCACTCTCAATGTATTATTAAGAGACCTTTGCACTGTTGGCCAAGATATAGCAATGTTATCCACCAAACCTTGCCGACAATCTGCTTCAAGTCTATTCACAACATCCGTTAACGCATCAGAATTGACCTTATTGGCAACTACACTGAGCTTTCGAGCTCCTCTTAGTATCTTAGTAACATCATCCTCTTCTACAGCGTTATCTGTATCTTCGATTCCCTGTTGTAATTCATCCATTAGCTCTTTTAAAGCCACCGGTAATGCTTTATCACTTTGATATTTTTGTAAGTAAGGTAATAAATCAAACCATACATTTGGGTTACTTGGCATTTCAATGTTTGCGATAGCGGTATGCTTTTCATTCTCAATGCTTGGTTGTTGTTCAGCCGCTTGTTGTAACTCTTCCTTGTGAGCCGTTAACAATGCGTCTTCCTGCTCAGCTAATTTAGCCTGATTGGTTTGTAACTGTTGCTGGGCTTCTTGCAATGCTTGCTCTTTGTTATCTAATTGCGCTTTACTACTATGTAATTCTTTTTCTAGTTTCTGCAATTGTCCAGTTAAGGCTTCATGATCATTATGTTGAGCATTTAAGCTCTGTTTACTTTGAGAGTATTCTTTTTGTACTGCTTCTAACTCTTTAGTCAGCTGAGCTTGTTTCTCTTCGAGAGATTGAATATTTTGCTCACTCCCTTGTAACGATTGCTGTTGCTGATTTAATTGCTCTTGGAGCTTTTTCTCTTGTTTCTCTTGCAGTGCCAAACGGGTCTGTAAAAAATCTGCTTGTTGTTTAGCCGTATTAAGTTCAAGTTGTAGACTTTGCTCCGCACTTTGCGTCTCATTTACTTGTGACTCAGCGTCTTGCAATTGCTCTAAGTTAGTATGTAATTTTTGCTTCAATTGATTGTTTTGCTTTTCAGCGTCAACCAAGGCTTGTTGTAATTGTTTCTTTTGCTGTTCAATCTCTGCGTGATGCTTACGCCATTGTTCATCACTACCTTGGATCATCTCCCGTTGTTTAACTGCACGACTTTCTACATCAGTTAGTTCAACCGTTAATTGTTCTAACTTCTGTTGCTGTTGAATACGAGCGAGTTTTTCTGCGTCTGCTTGACGCTTAATATCATCTAAATTTACTTGGGTGTTCTGCAATTGCTGACGTTTAGCTTCTACTTCGTCTTTCAACGCTTGTTGTTGTAATTGCCAATCTTGATCACTTTGGGCAATAGCCTGCTGTTGTTGCTGGCTGCGCTTTTCTACCTCTAACAACTCAGCTTGTAGCTTTTCAAATAGTGCTTGTTGTTGCTCTTTCTGAGCCTTTTCAGCCTCTGTTTGTTGTTTGGTTAGTTGTAATTGCTTTTCCGTTTGTTGTAACTGTTGCTGCTTAGCTTTCAGCTCTCTTTGAATATTTTCTTGCTGCAACTGCCATTCTGCATCACTTTTAGCCATTTGTTGCTGCTGACCGGCATTTCGAGACTCCATTTCAACTAATTCGGCCTGTAACTTATCGAATAAGGCTTGTTGCTCTCTCTTCTCTTCTTTGGTTTGTTTTTTGGCTTTTTTCAAATTCTGCTCTGTTTCTAGCAGTAATTGTTGTTTTGCTAACAACTCTTGACGCATATTTTGTTGTTGCTGCTGCCACTTTTGATCTCTTAAAGCACTTTCCTGTTGTTGCTTCAGCTTTTGCTGCTCCATCTCTGCAAGTTCTACTTTTAAGGTTTCAAACACAGTTTGCTGTTGTTTTCGCTGCGCTTTTTCAGCTTCACTTTGCTGCTTCGCTTGATGTAAGTATTGCTCAGTTTCTTGCAGCTGAGCTTGCTTAGCTTCTAATTCTTGCTGAACTTTATGTTGTTTACTGACCCATTGCTGCTCGATTTTAGCCATTTCTTCTTGTTGCGACTGACTACGACTTTCCATTTCAGTTAGCTCATGTTGCAACTGATCAAAGCGTTTTTGTTGCTGTTCTCTAGCCTGCTTTTCTTTGGCTGCAGTGCGCTTAGTGTCATCTAACTTTTCTTGGGTTTGCTGTAACTGTTGCTGTTTTAGCGCTAACTCTTGAGTTAATTGGCTTTGTTGTTTTTCCATGTCTCCTTTTTGCTGATTGGACATTTCTTCAAACTTTTGCATTTCGTTTTGTAAATGCTCAACATGGCGGACTTTATTACTTAATTCAGACTGCGCCATTTTATAGGTTTGCTCTATACTTCGTCTTTGTTTTTGAGCCTCTTCACTGGCTTTTCGCTGGTTCATCAATTGTTTACGTAGTTTATCACTGGCATCACCAGAGCGATTTAACTCTGATTGTAATGACGTAATCTGACTACCTACTTCGGTAATTTGCTTGTCTTTTGCACCAATAGATTGTTGTAACTCTTCTATTTCAGACGCAAAATCTTCCATTCTTGCTTGTTGGATCAATTGCTGTTGTTGTAATTCTTCACTATTTCTTTCACTTGCCAATAGTTCTTGTTGCGCCGCTTTAAACTTACGCTCACTATTTTGCAACGCATCTGAAATTTGATTCCTTTGCTCTTGTAAGCCATTTACTTGCTCAGTGGACTCTTTTAATTGATTGGTCAATTCAGAATTGGCAATTTGAACGCGGTTTAATTCTTCACGGCTGGAGCTATAATCTTGTTGCAACTCCTGTAAGTGATTGGTGATGCTTTCATGAGCCTGTTGTAAATCGCTGTATTCACTTTGTTTTTCTGATAAGTGCTCTTGAGCAACTTGTAGCTTACTTTCTGTATCCACCAAGCTACGAGTTTTGGTCGCTAGTTGTTTTTGGCTTGACTCAAACAGTTTTTGTTTTTCTGCCGCTTGCTGTGCTGCAGCTTGATGCTGGCTTATCGCTTCTATTCTAGCTTGATCTGCTTGCTGAATTTCACGAAAGTCTGCCCATATACACAAGATAGAATCGAAATCTTTCCCTTTGTACATAGGTACATACGTAACATGGCAAGGCAAAAGTGCTTGATTAACTTGATGCTGCCAAGGCATAGACTTAGCTTGACCATCTAGTTTAACTTTGGTGATATGACGTTCTAGCTCTTGACTCGCTTCTTGATCAATATTTAAATCATCAGCAAAAGGTGAACTACCTATTAAATCATGCTCATCTTGCACATCGAAAAAGTCACAAGCGGCGGGGTTAAGCTTGGTAAAGCCTAGCTCCCCTAAAATTGCCATTGGCATACTGCTATGTTGCAATAAACCATCAAACTTATCTTGATGGAACTGCTCGCCGGTTCTGTCAGAAATCCAACACAAGTATTCTTGGCGCTCTTTATTTAAGAGATCAACATGCAATTCACTAGGATGCAGCTCACCTTTATTACCCTTCAGCTTTGCCTGAAATGCCCTTAAACGGCCGGTTTTCTGAATTTGTTTCGCGGCATTACCAGCGTTACTTGGATCGTTAAACAATTGATAGAAAGTGTCTTTTTTAAGCTCCCTTTCACTTAAACCCAAGCGATCAGTCATGGCAATGTTTGCTTGAATAATTCTATCCTCAGCATTTATTGTTGCTACAGCAGCTGGAGCTAAATCTAATATAGTTGTAAAGTGCTTCCGCTCTTGAACTAGTTGCTCTTTAGCCAGCTTTAATTCGCTAAGGTCTTGTAACATACAAACCACACCAGCCCGATTATTTTGCTCATCAGAATAAAATTTCAGCTTCAATTTCAAAGTATGCACGGCACCGTTTTCTAAGGTCAACTCAAACTCTTTTTCGTGGCCCACATTAAGACTACCGAAGCCTGAGCCTGTATCACTATGTAATTTAACTATGTGTTCAGGCAACCCCAAAATGTTATCTACCCCCTTGTTGGTTATTGACTTTAATTTCAGACCAAATAACTTTTCAAAAGGGGGATTACAGTCAATAAACTTACTTTCTTCATCTAAAATATAAACTGGATTAGGATTATTTTGGATTAATGTTTTAATTTTTTGTTGGCTGGCTTGTACCTGATTTTTAGATTTTTCAATTTCAGATAGGTCATAAGCGATAAAATCAAAACGACAGTTATTACCCTCTTTATCTTTTTGACGACATAAACCAACTAGTCTTACAGGTAGAACCTTAGCTGGTTTGTTATCCATTGGCTCACTGCCTTGGCTTGGTACTGAAAATGTATCAAAAATTGATATGCCTAAATTAATCTCTAGAGATTCTTGGTTTTTAGCTCTATCTAAAATCTGTTCCCAATTAAACAAGTCTTTTTTATCAATCATTGCAGTGAAATCTTTCAACTCACCTTCAAAACCACATTCCCGTTCTAGTTGGTTTGCAAGTATTGAATTGACCGAGAAAATCTTTGCTTCTAAATCAAGAGTCAACTGCCCTAGCCCATTTTTATTAAGAGCACTTTCAAAATAACCAAGTTGATCTTTTTGAATATCTAACTGTGTTTGGTAATTGCTGATATCCGTAAGGGAAATAACATTAGCAATACCGTTAATGTCATCTATATGTTGTACAAAGCCAACTTGTAGGTGACGTTTACTGTTCCCAATATATGTTTGGTAATGGCTATATTTAGGTGAAGACAGCCCTTGTGTTATTGAGGGCTGCTCTTCAGCTTCGAAAAAATCAAATATAGATTTATTAATTAATTTTTGTTGGTTACTACCTAGCAAGAAAGCCGCTACAGTATTAGCGAAAATAATTTCACCGAAATTATTAAGATGTAACATACCTATTTTAAAGTCTGTCAGTAGCGCTTGCTTAGCTGCCATTTCAGCATTATGACGAGCTAAAACCTTACGCAAGCGAGAGAACCTAAATTTGGAGATAAGTAGAATTAATAATAGGAGCCCTAATATAGAAGCCCCAATAGTTAACCCCAAATTTATATTCTCTACACTTTGCTCTAGAATTTTTTGTCCCACTGCAAGGCTTGTGTTACTCACTAACAGTAGACTTAAACAAATATTTTTAATCAACTTAGTTGGCCTAGTTTTAGGCGGGATAGCGCCAATATGAATAAGAATTTCAAGTAGAATATAGCAATATGTTTGATGAAAACATGTAAGGGAATACATCTAGGTATTAACTAAAATACCTAATTAAAGTCATGTTTTGTGGAGTGTATTTCTTTAACCGCGGAATGAGTAAATTTCTAAGTACAAAATTGTCATAAAAACTTGTGTTAAAACATAAAACTAGTATTAGTTTCTATTATTATCGTTGCTCATAAGATGAGCCCGTATTAATAGTAAGCTAGCCACTAAGTTTGTTAAAACATACTTTAAAGATAACTAAACAGTGATAAAAGCCTAATGGGACAATAATAATTTTTCCTTAAGCGATTTAGGTGCAAAGGAAGCTTTTAAACCATTAATTTGAACTTGTTTTAACTGGGTATCTGTCAAGCCAACAATATTTTTAGCGACATGGTATTCATTTGCTATTTCGATACCAGACACCCCAGGATCATCTGTATTTAAGGTGGTGATGAGTCCATAGTCTAAAAACGTCCTTATCGGATGATTAGCCGTATCAATACATGCACCAGTTTGATAGTTGGACGTTAAACAACACTCAAGTGCAATACTGTTTTTAAGCATATAGTCCATCAACTTGTTATCTTGAGAGGCTGCAACACCGTGCCCTATCCTTGTGGCCCCTAAGTAACGAATTGCCTGCCATATGCTATCAGGCCCATCAGCCTCTCCTGCATGTACAGTAATTTGCCAAGCTGCATCTCGTGCTGAACTAAAGTGCTCTGCAAAGTCCTTAGCGGGAAACCCTTTTTCATCTCCAGCTAAATCCAAAGCACACAAATGTTGCTTATATTGCAGTAAGGCTTTGAGCTCTAATTTACACAGTTCGACGCCATAACTTCGACTTAAAATACCTATCAGTTGCATTGGTATATTGAGCTTTTTACTTGCATCATTAGCCCCAGCAATTACTGCTTCAACAACCGCTTCAATTGAAAGATTATGATGTCTAGCCATAAAACTGGGGGAAAAGCGAAGCTCAACGTAATGTAAACCAGCCGATTTAGCATCTTCCACATTTTCATAAGCTATACGGTAGCAAGCTTGCTCTGATGCTAATACCGAAACACCTAACTCCATTTTATTTAAAAACGCTAACAAGTCAGTGACATTACTGTGGTTGAAAGCGTTAATCGAAAACTCTTGGTAGGACGAGTACGGAAGTTCAATAGAAAACTCTTGTGCTAATTGCCAAATGGTAGACAGTCGAATGTTGCCGTCTAAATGACGGTGTAAATCCGTTAGCGGTAAAGACCTATTAATCACTTTTGCTCAATATTTAGGATTATTCGATGTCTAGTTCTTTTAATAAAAGAACGGCTTGAGTTCGCGTTTTTACGCCTAACTTTTTAAATATCGCACTAATATGCGCTTTTACTGTGGCTTCTGTAATCTCCAAGTCAGCTGCAATTTGTTTATTTAGTAAACCGTCTTGTAGTAGTTTTACAACCTTAAATTGTTTAGGTGTTAAGCCAGCAACCAAATTAGCCACATTTATGGTAGAACAATTTTCTGAACTAAACTCCTCATATCCTTCAGGTAACCAAATGTTCCCTTTCATGATTTGTTTTAATGCTTCAGCAATAGTATCGGTAGGAGTAGCTTTAGAAATAAAGCCTTTAGCACCTAAGCTCATTACCTTACTAATAACTTGAGATGAATCACTTGCCGAAACAACAGCTACGGGTAGACCTGGAAAATCTTCTAATACTCTAATCAACCCCAAAAAACTGTCACACCCAGGCATATTTAGATCTAACAAAACCAAATCAAAGTTTTTATTCTTCTTCAGTGTTGTAATAGTAGATTCTAAGGAGTCAGCTTGTTTAATTTCAAGATCAGCGAATAATGGTGATAAAGCACCAACCAATGCTTCTCGAAATAGCGGGTGATCATCTGCAATTAAAAATGTTGTCATTCAATTAACCTTGTTTTTGTAATTCCTGCGAAATTCATTGTTTGCAAATACGACTATTTAATATTCTTATAAGAATACTAAGAATAAAGACTTGTGGATATACCCAAACTTATATCCAGATCAAATTTACCTCTATTTTTTATAATCTAACCAACTAATATCGTCTCTAAAACAATAACCATGAATTAAATCGTAAATCTTGCTCTAATGAATTCTTATTCTCTCTGTCAAAAGTTTTGAAACAATGGAAATTGATTGAAATTAAGCACACAGGTAGAATTGTGGAAATTTCAATTAATTGCTACTTTTTATGATGCATCAAGGCAAAGACGCCATTTATTCCCAACCACAACAAGTAGGCGCATTTCGCTTTGACCAATCTGTGGCAGAAGTCTTTCCAGACATGATCCAGCGCTCTGTTCCAGGCTACAATACAATTGTTGATACCATAGGACAAATTAGCGCCCAATATGCACAAGCTGACACCTCAATATATGACTTAGGTTGTTCATTGGGCGCTGCTAGTTTATCAGCAAGTAAATATATACAAGCAGAAAACTGTAAAATTATTGCAGTTGATAACTCAGAAGCAATGGCTAAACGCTGTGAGTTGCACGTAAAAGCGTTTAAATCCAAGACCCCAATAACGGTTGTTTGTGATGATATTCAAAACATTGAAGTGAACAATGCCAGCGTTGTAATAATGAACTTTACTCTGCAGTTTATCGTCCCTGAACAGCGCGACGACATTATTAAAAATATATTCCAAGGCTTAAAACCCGGAGGAATATTAATACTTTCTGAAAAACTTAGTCACACTAGCCAAAGCGGTAATGAATTACTGATAGAGCTACACCATGAATTTAAACGCAGAAATGGTTATAGCGAGCTAGAAATAAGCCAAAAAAGGACAGCCCTTGAAGATGTAATGCGCATTGAGTCTTTTGAGCAACATAAGACTCGTTTAAAAAACGCAGGGTTTAACGACGTCATTCGCTGGTTTACCTGCTTTAATTTTTCATCCATGGTTGCTGTAAAAGCCTAGGTTATGGGCGACTAATTACTTTAATAAGTAATCCCCTAAACATTATAATCGCGTTATTTTTATTTAAATTTCATTAGTTTTAATTTTACTAAAGGCTCATTATTTTGAGCTAATTGCCATATTTAGGAGGCCTCTTGGCTGTTACGTGGTTCAACGATTTTTATAGGCAGTTAGCCGATTCCCCCCTTAGCCATTGGTTGGAAGTATTACCTGCACAAATTGCAACATGGCAAAAGGAACAACTACACGGAGATTTTAATAAGTGGGTGAAACTCCTTAACAAGCTTCCTAAAACTGAAGTTTCGACAATTAATATCAAAGACGCAGTTCAATTTGGTGTTGCCTCTGACGTGGACGAATATACCCAAAAACAATTTAGCGGCTTACTCAAGCAATTTATGCCATGGCGTAAAGGCCCATTTAATATACACGGTGTACACCTTGATACCGAATGGCGCTCTGATTGGAAATGGGATCGCGTGCAACCACATATTCAAAGCCTAAAAGATAAATACGTATTAGATGTGGGCTGTGGCAGTGGGTATCACATGTGGCGCATGTTAGGAGAAAACGCCCAAATGGTGGTAGGTGCAGATCCATCACAACTATTTTTAATGCAATTCCAAGCACTAAAACATTTTAACCCTGACTCGCGAATTCACTTAATGCCAGTCGGAGTAGAACAACTCCCAGAGCTAAACGCTTTTGATACTGTGTTTTCAATGGGCGTTCTATATCATAGGCGTAGCCCTATCGACTTTTTGTATCAGTTAAAAAACCAACTTAAAAAAGGCGGTGAGCTTGTACTGGAAACCTTAGTAGTAGAAGGTGATGCTCAAACCGTATTTATGCCAGGAGAGCGTTATGCACAAATGCGTAATGTATGGTATTTACCTAGTACCGCAGCGTTAACATTATGGTTGCAAAGAGTAGGATTTACGAACATTCGGGTAGTGGATGTAGCAGCAACAACCATAGAAGAACAAAGGGCGACTGAGTGGATGGACACTCAGTCTCTAGTGGATTTTCTAGACCCTGATGATCATAGTAAAACTATTGAAGGTTACCCTGCTCCAGTAAGGGCTGTGCTAATTGCAAACAAGTAAATAATTTAAACCTATTTAAGAGTCACTCTAATTAATAAAATCGTGAATATCCTTCAATAAACGTTGAAGTGAAGGTTTATTCACGTACATCATATGGCCAGCTGGGTAATATGTCATGGTGATGCTTTCCCGTTTAAAACCATGGCGAGCCACAGTGTATTCTGCATCGAAAAACGGCGTGACTAAATCATAATAGCCACTGGCTACTAACAATTTTAAGTCTTTATTTTTACGCATTTCTTTGCTGAGTATTCTCGCTACTTTGACATACTCAGGTTCGTTATAGGCATTCGGCTCAATCGCCGCCCAATCCCAATTTTTACCCACTTTTGATGAGCTAAGATAATAAGGAGTTTTTACGTTTACTTGTAAATCTTGTTGCATATAGTGATTTATTGCCACAGCATATGCACTACTAATACTTTGACTTGCTGCATCACTAGAAGGGCGACCAGCAATAACATCAACTTCTTCGCTAGTGTATCTGCCATCTAATAACCCAACAGTTTTACCTTCATCACGGAGTAATTCTTTAGCAAATCGAGCTGATAAAACCCTTAAATCAGATTGCAAAATATAGCTTTTATCTAACCCAATAAAAGTCGCCATTTTAGCGGCAATTGTGTTCTTTTCGTTGTCACTTAATAAATTACCTTTAAACAGAGCAGGCAAATATTCATCTACAGCAAAAGCTCGGCTCTTATCTAAAAATGATTCTAAAGACTCCCCAACTCCGGCTTTTTTATGAAAGTGTGCGACTGCTGTTAACGTAGGAAAATAAGTCACAAAAGCGACTAAGTTATCGTCAACAGGTGTACTCCCTGTGTAATCCATTGCCTGAGATATCATCACAATACCGTTTAATGCTATATCTAAACCATTTGACCGCAACGCTTTAGCAACACCCACAGCTCTAGGGCTCCCGTAACTTTCACCAATAAGGTATTTAGACGAATTCCAGCGCTTATTTTCGGTGATCCAGATACGAATAAATTCAGCTATCGAGCTTGTATCCGCTTTTAGGCTCCAAAAATCTTCTGGCCTACCTTCACCGACTAAACGGCTGTAACCTGTTCCAATAGGATCAATAAACACTAAGTCCGCTTTATCTAAAATTGTCAGATCATTGTTACTTAAATTAAAAGGAGCTGCACCGTCATCAGTTGATGCATCGCTTACCACATCAACTGTTTTAGGGCCAAGTAGCCCCATATGTAACCAAGTTGACGCAGAGCCTGGGCCACCATTAAACACAAAAGCAATGGGACGGTTTTCATTATTGTCATTGGTTCTAAAGTAACTAGTCGAAAACAGGTGTCCTACGACTTCACCTTTATCATTAGATAATGCGGTTTCTGATGCAACAACATCATAACTAACCTTTACCCCATTAAATTTTCCTTTGTGTGAGGTTTTAAACTCCAGCAACTTGGGAATATCTGTGGCCTTTTTTACGTCATTATCAACAGAGTCATTAGCGATCGCGCTCATGCTTGCTAACAAGCCTAAAGCCAATACACTGTTTTTTAATATTTTAAAATGAAACATAACCTTACCCTTTTAGAAACCAACACTCATTTATGACTGGTTATATAAACAATCGTTTTGCACGCGTTGGCATGCGAGTAACTAACTCATACCCAATGGTACCTGCCCAAAATGCAACTTCATTTGCCCCTAGATTTTTCCCCCACAATTCAACTTTATCGCCAATATTTACGTTTTGTAAACCTGTGACATCAATTGAAATCATATCCATAGATACACGTCCAGCTAAAGGTACTCTTTGCTTGTTTACAAGTACTGGAGTGCCTAACTTAGCCGTCCGAGGATAACCATCGCCATACCCAACCGCTACAGTCGCAACAACAGATGGTCGATTAGCAACCCATGTATCACCATATCCAACAGACTCACCTGCAGAGACATCACGCATTGCAATAATTTCGGACTCAAAAGACATAGCGGCTTGTAACTGGCTAGCTTGGGGCTGGTATTCTGAAAATGGGCTCAATCCGTATAACATAATGCCGGGGCGGTTCCAGTTTTTATGGCTGTTAGGCCAAGCTAAAATACCCGCGGAATTAGCCATACTTTTCTGAATGCCAATTTCTTCAATTGTGCTAACACAATTTTCAAATACATCTAGCTGCTTACTCACTCCATCAGAGGCAAGGTTATCAGCACTAGAAAAATGACTCATTAAAAGTACGGCCTTAACATTTTTACTGGCCTTAAGTGTCAGAGAAGCTAGTGCAGCTTCATCAGGTTGTATTCCTAATCTATGCATACCCGTATCAACTTTTAGCCAAACCGAAACTGGCTGGCTAATATCCGCATTAAGCAATTCATCTATTTGTTGTTGAGTATGCACCACAAGCTGGCAATTTTGAGTGACAGCTAACGGGATTTCATCCTGACTAAAACAGCCCTCCAACAATAATATTGATTGTTCAATACCTGCCTTTCGAAGTACCAAAGCTTCTTCAAGGCAAGACACAGCAAAAAGCTCTGCAGAGGAAGCAAGTTTTTTCGCTACCTCTACGGCACCATGACCATAAGCATCAGCTTTCACAACTGCTATAGCGTTTGAATTAGGAGCAAGTAATTGAGCATATTTATAATTAGCTTCAACAGCAGCTAAATCAATAAATATTTTTGCGGGTCTTGACATAAATTGCGTGCTTATTATTTAAAAATATGAAATTAGTAAAAAAACTTATTCGCAGAAAACAGTCTTTGAGCAAACTCCCACACTGCCCCTACTTCACCATCACCAATGGGTTCACCATCTAACTCGACAACAGGTGCAATTTCTTTGCTGGAGCTAGTCAACCAAACCTCATCAGCCTGTCTAACCTGATCCATACTAATACTATCTTCTTGAACTTCGATATCGCTATGGTTACGCAAAATATCTAACAACATGTTACGGGTTACCCCAGCCAAAATTTGGTTATCTAAAGGAGGGGTAAAGACCTTTCCATCTTTAACAATAAATACATTGCATGCGGCAGCTTCGGTTAGATGTCCGTCGGAGTTATGTAGCAATATTTCATTTACACCGGCATCAATTCCTTGCTGAAAGTGCATCACATTACCTAGCAGTGAAGTAGATTTAATTTGGCAGCGTTTCCAACGAAGATCTTCGGTGCTAGTGACTTTGAATTTTTTAACAAACTTTTTATCAGCCACTGTAGCAGCGGCAATCTCAAAGGCGAAAGCAAAAACTGTAGGTGTTACGTCATCAGGGTAGGCATGAAAACGCTTTGTGTCAGCGCCCCTACTCACATGTAAATAAACCCCTAGATTTCCAGATCCGTTTTCACTAATAAGCGTATCAAATAACTCTCGCCACTCATCTAACGTTTTAGATAATTTAATTCCAATGGTATCTAAGCCTTTTTGCATACGTTCCATATGTAAAGCAAACCCAACTAGTTTCCCATCATAAGAAGGTACAACTTCATATATCCCATCGCCAAACAAAAAGCCTCTGTCTAAAGGAGAGATTTTAGCTTGATCCATTGGCATAAATTCACCATTTAGGTAAACCGTATTCGTATTCATATCCATTGTATTTAACTAACTTAGGTTGCAGGTGCCTAATTATGCCATGAATCAATTCATGAAAAGAAGTGAACTGAACTGTGTTTATTTTTTAGTAACGTATTGGCTCAATAATAAATCAGGTACAATGGGTTCATTATTTAGCAGTCCACAATCGAATCTATTATGTTACAAGTCGGAAAATTCCATACATTAACCGTTTCTAAAGAAGTACCCTTTGGCTTTTACTTAGATGGCGGTGACGGAACTCAAATACTATTACCAAGCAAATCAGCCCCATTAGACTGTAAGATAGATGATCAGGTTAACGTTTTTATCTACCACGACAGTGACGACCGTATTATTGCCACCACCAAACGCCCTAAGGTATTGGTGGATCACTGTGCTTTTTTAAAAGTTGTGAGTATTACTAAAGTTGGCACCTTTGTAGATTGGGGGTTAGAAAAAGATTTACTAGTACCTTTTAGTGAGCAAGATTACCCCATGGCCGAAGGTGTTTCATATGTGGTGTATGTTTTTTGTGATGAAGAAACAGGCAGACTGGCTGCATCAACTAAATTGAGTGACTTTTTATACGAAGAGTCCAATAGTGAATCAGGCTTGTATCAAGCGAAACAAAAAGTCGATTTATTGATTTGTGGACAAACAGATATGGGTTACAAAGCGGTGATCAATGGCTCTCATCTAGGTCTTATTTTTAGAGATGAAGTGTTTCACCCAATTAAAGTTGGTCATTCTATGGAAGGCTATATTAAGAGGGTGCGTGAAGATGGCAAGATTGACTTATGTTTTCAATTCCATGACCCAAGTGCCCGCAATGCGTTAGAAGAGCAAATAATTGAAGATCTCATTGCCCACGGTGGACTATCAACTCTAACGGATAAAAGCCCCGCAGGCGAAATATCAAAACGCTTTAATGTGAGTAAAAATACCTATAAAAAAGCGTTGGGCTCTTTGTATAAACAAAAGCGTATTTTGTTAGACAAACAAAAAGTAACATTGGCAGAAAAGTAGATATTCTTATGAAAGCAACCGTAACCTGGCAGGACAATCTAAAATTTATTGGCGAAACAGACACTGGTCATAGCTTAGAGATGGACGCTAGCAGTAAAAGTATATCTCCTATGGAATCAGTACTTTTAGCCGTTGGCTCATGTTCATCAATTGATGTAGTTGACATACTTCGCAAGTCTCGTAAACACATTAACAGTTGTGTATGCGAGTTAGACACAAAACGTGCTGAAAACGCACCTCGAGTCTTTACAGCAATACATGCCCACTATATCGTATCTGGAGACGACTTATCAGAGAAGATCGTTGCTAGGGCTGTGCAATTGTCTGCCGAAAAATACTGCTCTGTAATGTTGATGTTAGCTGGAAACGTCGAAATAACGACAAGCTACGCCTTAATTTAACTTATGCGCCAGTCACTGGCGCATTACTTCCCCCCTCAAAAGAAACAACAGAGTACAAACTTAATGTAGCACCAAAGACTCACCTTTTTTATAGCTTTGTAAGGTGTTTGCATTTCCTAAATACAAAATCGGAACCTGCTGTGCTTTATAAGCATTTAAATAATAACGAGTTGGCCAAGCATGAGGCGGTATTAGAGAATATTCTGGTGTTTGAAGCAGTGTAACATCAAAAGTAAACCCGTGGGGTAAAGGGATATTACTACCGGGTACAGTATCACGGGTGTCTATATAGTTATCGGTAAAGTCAGCACAAGTCCCAAAGTATTCAATTCCATAATCCCAGTAAAATCCAGAATACACAGATACTGGGTCTAAATAGCTAGTTTGTACCAGTATATTTGAATTCATTGATTTCAGCCCTTCACATATTCCTAACACAACAAACGAACCACAACTATGGCCTACTGCGTGGATTGCTTTAAGACTTAATACCTCAGCCAGGCGCTCGCCTATTTCCAAACCAATTTTTTTACCCGCAACCGAGCATAAAAACACATTATCTGAATAGTCTTGCCAATCAATACTTTGATGATGCTGATTAACAGACTGCAATTGAGGATAGATTTCTGCTGTCATAGCTTGCTGTAATTCATCACTCCAACTACTAGGAGAATCATTCACACCATGTGCTGACAAGGTTATGTATTGTGTTCCCTTTGCAATCTGAAACTCACTCACCGAAGAAAAATCACGGGGCCAATATACATAAATCGATATCCCTATTGTCACTAGAACAAAGGGAATAGCTGGAATGATAACCAGCCACCAAAATACCAAGGAAGCTAATTTATGTTTTGTTAATTTAAGCATAAAGTGTATTTGTGTACTCTCAATAGTCTTAGTGTGAAGTGTTAATTTAGACTTGGCAATATAGCTTGTAATTACAATAAAATAGAGCTAAAAACTTTTTATATTCTCTACCTTATTCATATTGTTATTAAGAGTTCTACCATGCTTAAGTCAATTCACCACGCTGCAATTATTTGTTCTAACTATAAAAAGTCTAAACACTTTTATGTCTCAATATTAGGGTTGAAAATTATTGCCGAACATTACAGAGAAGCACGAGATTCATATAAATTAGATTTAGAGTTGCCCGATGGTGGGAAAATAGAGCTATTCTCCTTCAATAATGCCCCTGCAAGACCTAGTTATCCTGAGGCACAAGGCTTGCGCCATTTAGCATTTACCGTAGAGTCAGTTGAAGTCATATCAGAGTACTTACAGAATCAATCAATTGAAGTAGAGCCCATCAGAATAGATGAATATACCCAGAAAAAATTTACATTTTTTAGCGACCCTGATGGTTTACCTCTGGAGCTATATGAAAACTAATTTATAGCGAGTCTTCCCTAATTAGCTATGCATACCGATTTCTAGGCTACCAAAGCTCACCCATACACATAAATCTTAGGTATTAGCTAAGTTAGCTAGCATGGCGTGTCCGTTTACCATACGTTGTACTTCGCTTTCATCTACCCTTGTATTCCAATCTCCTTTGCCGACTGAACCACCAATTAACACCCCTGTTTTACGAGGGAAGCTATACAGTAACCCATGATTTGGGTGCATCATGGCATAGCCATAATCGATATTCGATTGAGGTAATAAAAAGCTTAACTGCCCACGGGCCGGAATAATTGATTCATCATTAAAGACTTTACCAGCTCCTAACCCCATGCAATTCACAATCGACGATTGAGGTAATTTAGCAATGTCGTCTGGACTTTCAAAGTTCTGTTCAACCATAGTTCCACCGGCACTTCTAAAATCACTTACCAATGCCCTAAGATAAATATCTGGATCTATCATCAGAGTGTAATAAGCATCGTAATAAGGCATTCCAAACATAGCATTTTGACTTGATTGATTGCGCACTAAACCTGGGTAAAGTGCATCACTACCTATGTAGGCTTGGCTGGTATCCATAGGTTTATTACTTAAGCTATGTTGACGTATCCAAGTTACGCCATAACGCATGTCGTTAGCGTAGGTAATAAACCGTTTAAAAGCGATTTGGGCGGCTAAATGCAGCATACTCATTGTCTGTGGCGAAACTTGATCTTGCTCAAACAAGGTAACTGGATGCCACATTGCCCCTGCGATATTTGAAGTAGTGTAAGGAGGAAAGTCTTTTGCATAAATAGTGACGTTAACGCCAGAACGTTGTAATTCAAGAGCGGTAGATAAACCAATAACGCCTGAACCAAGGACCCCCACATCAGGAGCTCCCTGCTGGCGTATCAAACCGGCTGATATTTCAGCCACGCCCCATGATAAAGACACACCACCACCACCGTGGCCATAATTATGCACTAAATATTTATTACCCATGGTAGTGGCTTCAAGCCTTGGCCCGGGTTTACGAAAAGGTCGTAAGCCTACAACCGAACGAGTTACTCTGTCTAAACTTGAATGTATGGGCGTTATGGGCGAACCAATGGGTTGGACTTGGCTATACTTACTGAACACATGTGACTGACTTGGAGCAGTTGTACAACCACTTAATCCCCCTAAGGATAAAGCCGCGACAGCTGTACTGCCACCAAATAAAAAATCTCGTCTGTGCATAATAGCTCCTAATTTTATTGTTATTATTTTTAAGCTTAAATTTAGAATATAAGCTTGAGATATACCTTGCAACACCTGCTAATTATTTTAAAGACAAGTACTTAACGTTTGCTAAAAAAACAGATAAAAATGAAGTTAGAAGTTAGCGCTGTCAACCTGAAGAGAATCCTGATAAATGGAACTAAATACGCCTTGAGTAAGGCATATTCGGCACCACTGTATTCGCGCTTAGAACTGCGCGAATGCTTGTTCAAAATCTGATACTAGGTCATCGATATCTTCGATACCGATGGACATTCTTATCATATTATCACTCACATTCATTTGTTGCCTTTGTTCAGCCGTGCATTCAAAATAAATAGTTGAAGCAACAGGGAGTGCCAAAGTACGAGTATCACCTAAATGGGTAGCACAAATTACCAGATCCAATGCATTTAAAAAATCGATAGGATCAATATCATCTGTCAAATCAAAACTTAGAATACCGCCGTATCCTTTGAAATGTTCTCTGGCTAAAAAGTGTTGAGGGTGATCAGCCAAACCAGGATAATAAACTGCAGCTACATGTTCATGACCGTGTAGATATGAAGCTAAGCGCATGGCATTTTCACAGGTTTTATCAGTGCGTAATGCTAATGTTTCTAACCCTACAGAAATTGCATGGGCAGAGGTGGGTGATAATGTCCCGCCCATGTCACGTAAACCCCGCTTTTTAATTTGAGTTAACCCCCACTGAGCAATATCATCACCGTGGTATATTGGCAGGATATTCTCAAAGCTTTCCCAATCAAATACACCAGTATCCACTACAGCGCCACCTAACACATTGCCGTGTCCAGCTATGTACTTTGTTAATGAGCCAATAGTAAGAGATGCTAGTACAGATTTCGCATCAAACATATTTGCTGGTGTCATAGTGTTATCAACTAAAAACAGGATGTTTTCAGCTTGGCATAATTGCCCTATTGCCCTTAAATCCGCGACTTGGGTAACAGGATTAGCGATAGTTTCTAAATACACTGCTTTAGTATTGATTGTTAAGGCGGACTTTACGTTTTGGACATCGGTCACGTCTACAAAGCTGATTTCAATGCCTAAAGACTCCATGGTTTCAATCAGGCTACGGGTGTTACCAAATAAAAAATGGCTCACTATTATATGGTCGCCAGCTTTAAATAAGCTAAGCATAGTTGCAGTTATAGCAGCCATGCCCGTCGCAAACGTTATCGCCCCCACCCCATTTTCTAAATGGTTAAGTATATTTTGAAGTGCCACATTAGAACCTGTGGATGAACGTCCATAGACATGTCCAGTTTTTTTACCTTGGAATACATCAACAATATCTTGAGCTTCTTTAAACTCAAATAATACTGAGTTGGTAGTCGCTTGATGCACCGCACCACTTTCTGGTGCATTTACCATGCGGTCTGCATGTACTAGACGGGTAGTAAAACCTTTATTTTTCAATCTTTTCTCTCCGTGGCTGGCACGATATTAGTGAATGTACTTTATGTGATTTAACCCACTTATATTACCTAAGTGGCAAATTATCTTATTAACTAGAGGTATTGTTACTTAAATTTATAAAAGCACCAAATTTGATCTGTTTTTACTTATAAAAAAGTTTATGGAGTCAATAAATTGATAACCATCACTTAATACGTTCGAGTGTTAATAGCGTTCTCAAATATTATTGTAAAACAGATAGCCATTAATTATAGAAATTTAAGCAAGTCTATATAAAGAATTACGGTATTTATACTATCAACCATTTCAATATGCTCGTGTGCAATTTACACTAGGGGGATAATTGCTCATGCAAGTCGTTATGTCATCTGTAAACATTCCTGTTAACTTGAAAACTAATGTCCGCATGAGCTCCACTTCATTTTCATTGGAAGCCATATATTGAAAGTTTTTATATTTTTGTTATGTTTGCTTAGTCCCATTGTGCATAGCCAACAAACAGCTCAAAGCCTTTTTGGGCAACATCGAACCGCTTTATATCAAATAAAAATTATCGAACTTGAATCAGGCAATAAGTCATCTATTGGCTCAGGATTTCAAATTGATCTCGAAGGTAACATTGTCACTAATTATCATGTTGTTTCTGAGTATGTTTACAACCCAGATAAATTTCGCATTGAATATATGGCAAATGATGGTTCTGAAGGTCAATTGCAGTTAGTTGATATAGATGTTGTTAATGACCTAGCCTTAGTCAGAAAGTTACAACTAGCTGATGAGGCAGCTTTTCCAATTGCATCATCCTTACCGGAGCAAGGCAGCGATATATATTCTTTAGGCAACCCCCATGACTTAGGCATGATAGTGGTTCCAGGCACCTTTAATGGATTAAAGAAAAATAGTTTTTACCAACGCATACACTTTACCGGATCAATTAACCCAGGAATGAGTGGAGGCCCAGTTGTCAATGACTTAGGTGAAGTAATGGGGGTTAATGTAGCAACAGCTGGAAACCAAATAGGCTTTTTAATTCCCTTATCAAAAGTAATGGGTTTATTGGAAAGTCAGCATGCAGAGCCTCTTAGTAACCAGCAACTAAAGCCTCGCCTGCAACAGCAGATAAAAGCCAACCAGCAAGTACTTATTGATAGATTAAAAATGCGAGACTGGCCCACCAGTATTTTGGGAGAGGCATTAGTACCCGCTAATATTACTGAGTTCATTTCCTGCTGGGGTGGCTCAAATACTAGTGACAGAGAAGCATTGTATTTATCAGTAGAAAGTCGTTGCCAACTTGACGAGCAAATTTATGTTCACAGCGGATTACGTACCGGAGGTTTAGAACTTGAATTTGAGTGGTTAGATGGAAAATCACTTGGAAAACATCGCTTTTATAACTTTTTCACTCAAAGTATTACCGGTGCAGGTCCGAGTAACAATGCCTCTAAAGATGATGTAACGAACTTTGAATGTGAAGAAGATAAAGTAACAAATCGCCATGGCGTTACTAATAAAACGGTATTTTGCGTGAGAGCTTACAAGGAATTTGATGAATTGTATGATGTGTTATTTGTTGGGGCCAGCATCGATCATCAAAATAAAGGTTTATTAAGCCACTACACTCTAGCCGGCGTGACCAAAGACTCTGCTTTGGCATTCTCTCAAAAATTTATGGATGCAATATCATGGCAATAGTTTTAGAGCTTTTATCTCGAAAAAATATCCCACTCAAACATTTTAAATTTGAACAAGATTATGTGAATGTAGGTCGTGATTTTAATAATGATTTACGTCTTGATGATCCTTACGTCTGCCCTAGCCATATGTTAGTTGCCATGGACCCTGAATCAGGTCTACTTATGGTCAACGACTGCAAATCTGCAAACGGCATAAAAGTAAATAACAAGTTTGTTACTCAAGCGAAGCTGAACCCCCAAGATATTATTAAAGTCGGCCGAACTCGCTTAAGAATTATCGATACAAAAGCCCCATTGGCAGAAGCTATTCCCCTAAGTGAATTAGAAGAAAACTTAAGTTGGCTAAACAGAGCCCCCCTTGCTGTCGCTTTGTCCTTTATGTGTTTAGGCTTGATGTTAGCACTACAGTTTTTTAGCAGCGTAAATGAATTTAATATACTTAAAGCCTTACCCACTGAGCTTGGACAATTAGCTGCTTATTGTTTATGGCCTTTATGTTTTGCGGTACTTGCAAAAGTCGTCAAAAAAGAAAGCCACTTAACTAATCAGGTCAATTTAACGTTAATGATGTTTTTATTCGTTAACCTACTGCTATTAAGTAAAAATGTGGTGATATTTAATATTCACCCCGGCGCTTGGTTTGCATGGTTTGAGCTGTTGTTGTTAGCAGGTCTGACGGCTGGGTTTATTTGGTTGACCTTATTTATTGGTTTTCACCAAACCAATAGACGCAGAAATATCATATCATTTTTAATGACCACCACGATCATCGCACCGATTTATGTATTAGGATTTTTAAACAGCGGAGACTTTAACCCTCGTCCAATATACGACCCAATATTATTACCCCCGACCTATAATTTAACGGGTAGTATTGATACTCAAGAATTTGTTGAAAAAACAGAAAACTTGTTTATCGAAGTTGATAATCTAAAAACTAAATAGTTGTAAGGCCAGCTTAATCAATGTGTATTTTATTTGTAGCGGTTAATCAGCATAAAGACTACCCCTTAGTCATTGCTGCTAACCGCGATGAGTTTTTTAATCGAGAAACCACAGAGTCTCATTTTTGGCCGCCAAATCAGCAAATATTAGCCGGTCAAGATAGAGTGGCTGGCGGCACTTGGATGGGGATCAACAAACAAGGTTATTTAGCCTCTTTAACGAATATTCGTAACCCTGAAAAAGTGAACCCAGATGCAGTTTCTCGAGGTGAGTTAGTCAGTCACTTTTTAAAACAGCCCATTGATAATTACAAAGAACAACTGTCTAGTACTAGGCAAAACTACAATGGTTACAACCTTTTATTTGGTAAATGGAACAGCTTAGCTGTATACAATAATCACAATAACGAATTACAAGCTTTAACAGATGGATATTACGGCCTGTCTAATGCAGATTTAAATAGTCCTTGGCCTAAAATTAATAAAGGCGTAGCCGCTCTTGAAGCCTATTGTAAGGATGGCCATGACATTCACTCTAATATTTTATTTGAACTGCTATTAGATACCTCTAAAGCGCCCGATGAAGAACTTCCAAAAACAGGGGTCTCAATAGAATGGGAACGTTATGTATCTTCTATCTTTATTAAAGGAAAAGACTACGGAACGCGTTCATCCACTGTTTTAAAAGTTGATAAAAACCAAAATGTTTTTTGGCACGAAAAGACTTATGATAGTGAAGCAAATTGTACTTCCAGTAGAAATTTTAATTTCAATATAAATTAGTGCAAAATCAACTCGTTTTTTCAAGGCGCGATGTCATAATACGCGCTTATTCAGCCCTTTTTTAAAGATCATTTAAGGAACATCATGTTTGACGTATTGCCGCAACTTCCAGCCGACCCTATTTTAGGTTTATCCACGGCGTTCAAAGCTGATACTAATCCACATAAAATTGACTTAGGTGTTGGCGTTTATAAAGACGAACAAGGCCATACACCCATTCTTACCTCAGTAGCTAAAGCTCAAACTATTTTATTGGGTAAAGAAGACTCAAAGACCTATATTACGCCACAGGGCGTACAAGGTTATATTGACGGCATGTTAGAACTAATGCTGGGAAAAGGTAACCCAGTATTATTAGCTGACCGTATAGCTGCAGTTCAAGCACCTGGTGGATGTGGAGCGCTGCGTATTTTAGCAGAGCTCATAAAACGTTGTGACGAAAACACAACTGTATGGGTGAGTGATCCAACCTGGGCGAATCATATTCCTTTGATTGGTAATGCAGGACTGAAGCTAGAAACTTACCCATATTTTGATAAATCAAACGCATCTATCAATTTTGACGCCATGGCTGACTGCCTAGGCAAAGTAAAAAAAGGTGACATAGTATTATTACACGGCTGCTGCCATAACCCTACTGGTGCAGATCTAAGTAAAGAACAATGGCAAGTGGTTTTAGAGTTAGCGCAAAAAACAGGCTTCATTCCTTTCGTAGATACTGCCTATCAAGGTTTTGGTGACGGACTAGAAGAAGATGCCTACGGTATGCGTTTATTAGTTAACAACCTACCAGAAGTGCTAATTGCGGCCTCTTGTTCTAAAAACTTCGGTTTATACCGTGAGAGAGTAGGTATAGCGGTTATGGTGACAGCAAACACTAAAACTCGACAGGCGATACAAACTCAAATTCAAGCGATTGCTCGTGGTATCTATTCAATGCCCCCTTCATATGGCGGTGCTTTAGTTGACATCATTCTAAATGATGAAACGTTGAAAAATGAATGGATGGCAGAAGTTGAAGAAATGCGTACCCGTATGCAAGACTTACGTTCATTATTAGTTGCAAAGATGAACGAGTATGGTGCAACTAAAGACTTTGAATTTGTTAAGAAACAAAAAGGTATGTTCTCATTCTTATGTATCACGCCTGAACAAGTTCAAGCAGTAAGAGACCAACACAGTGTTTATTTTGTGGGTTCAAGCAGAGTAAATATTGCGGGGATCAGTAAAACTAACGTAGACGCCTTAGCTAAGGCTTTAGTGTCTGTTTTATAAAAAATAGCATCATAAAAAACCGGTTAAGGTATTCACCTTAACCGGTTTTTTTATAATCAAAATATTTTAATCTGTAGGTTTAGAGCTCTCTACCCTACTTTTAAGTTTTTGGCCCGGCCTAAAAGTTACAACCCTTCTAGCCTTAATCGGAATATCTTCCCCTGTTTTTGGGTTTCTTCCTGGCCTTTCACTTTTTTCCCTTAAGTCAAAGTTACCAAAGCCTGACAATTTTACTTGTTCACCTGACTCTAGGGCTTCACGCACTTCTTCAAAAAAAGTCTCAACAAGATCTTTAGCATCGCGCTTATTAATCCCTAGTTTTTCAAATAAATGTTCTGCCATTTCGGCTTTGGTTAACGCCATACCGTCAATCCCTCAAAGATGCTTCAAACTTTTCAGACAGAACAGCTAAAATATCATCAACCGCTGCCTGAATATCGTTTTCTTCTAGTGTTCTAGTTTTGTCCTGTAAAGTAAGTGAAATTGCTAAACTTTTCTTTCCTTCTGCAATTCCGCTACCTGTATATACATCGAACAAGTTTAGGCCAACCAATTGATTTGCGCTAGATTTTTCTATGCAATTCAATATATCACCTACTACTTTATCATTGTCTACAACAATTGCAATGTCACGTCTATTTGCAGGAAATTTTGAAATTTCTTCCGCAACAGGTAACTTTTTAAGGCCTAAGGCTGCAATTTCAAGTTCAAATACAAATGTTCGGCCATGTAGCCCCAGTAATTTTTCAAATTGTGGATGAACCGCCCCTAAATAACCCACTAGACTTTCTTCCACAAAAATGGCGGCACTTTGTCCCGGATGCAATGCACTATGAGCACACAATTCAAACCTAAAATCGGTTACACCAGCTGTATCAAGTAAATTTTCAACATCAGCTTTAACGTCGTAAAAATCAACCGCTTTAGTTGTATTATCCCAACTTTCATCTGTTACAGGTCCTGCCACTACACCACTGATAACAAGCTCTTGCTTCACGCCAGTTTTTTCAGTGGTGTCAGGTATAAATCGTAAGCCTGATTCAAATAATCTCACTCTAGGCTGTTGACGCTTTTGGTTATAAGACACAGCTTGCAGTAAACCGGTCCATAAACTCACTCGCATCGTCGACATTTCAGATGAGATAGGATGAGGCAACGCCAAACCTTGTACATCAGGATATAAAGCAGACTGGACCTTAGGATCAATAAAGGAATACGTAATTGCTTCTTGATAATCACTTTCTACTAAACTGCTTTTCAGTTCACTTAATTGTACTTTCTGCTCTTGATGCTTAGACATTTGCAAACTAGAAACTGGAGCGATGTGCGGGATACTATTGTAACCATACACACGAGCTACTTCTTCAATTAAGTCTTCTTCAATACTGATATCAAAACGATAAGGCGGAACACTTACCTGCCAAACTTGACTGTCGAATGAAATCCCAAACCCTAAACGTTCAATGATATCTGTCACTTTATCAGAAGCAATTTCGATACCAAGTACTTTGGTTAAACGGCTGTGCCTCAGTGTCACTGAACGACTCTGTGGTACATGAGATTCAGCCACAGCTTCAACAATTGGTCCAGCTTCTCCGCCAACAATTTCAAGTAGTAGCGAACTTGCTCTTTCCATTGCGACTTTTTGTAACTGAGGGTCAACCCCTCTTTCATAGCGGTGTGATGCGTCAGTATGTAATCCGTATTGACGGGCTTTACCCATAATTAAATCGGGATCAAAAAATGCACTTTCTAAAAATATATCTTTAGTTTCGGCTGTCACCCCTGACTCTTGGCCACCGAAAATACCGGCCATAGCTAACGCTTTTTCACTATCAGCAATAACAAGAGTGTTGCTTTGTAATGACACATCATTGCCATCTAACAATGTCAGTTTTTCAGCATCATGAGCTAAACGTACAATTACGTCGCCCACCACTTTATCATTATCAAAAGCGTGCATTGGGTGACCTAACTCTAGTAATACAAAATTAGTCACATCAACCACAGGGTCAATACTTCTAATCCCTGAACGACGTAGCTTTTCAACCAGCCATAAAGGTGAAGATGCACTAACGTTAATATTCTTGATTACGCGCCCTAGATATCTTGGGCAGGCCTCTGGCGCTTCTAAAACTATACTACGAGTATCTTCAATATTTACCGCAACATCGGTAACCTCTGGCTCAGTAACTGAAACTTGATTTAACACACCTACTTCACGGGCCAAGCCTTTTATTCCAAGACAATCAGCTCTGTTTGGTGTTAAATCCACTTCAATTGATACATCGTCAAGCTCTAGGCACTCTCTGATGTCTTTGGCAACTTCAGCATCTTGTGGCAATTCTAAAATGCCGTCGTGATCATCAGATATACCTAGCTCAGAAAAGCTACATAACATTCCAAACGATGGTTGCCCTCTTAATTTGGCTTTTTTGATTTTAAAGTTACCAGGTAATACCGCGCCAACTTTTGCCACTGCAACCTTAAGACCTTTACGGCAATTAGGTGCGCCACAAACAATATCGAGTAGCTCATCTTCACCAACATTAACTTTTGTCACCTGCAGTTTATCTGCATCTGGGTGCTGGCCACATGCAACCACCTCACCCACTACTACACCTGAAAACTCTCCAGCTACCGCTTCAACCCCATCAACTTCAAGGCCAGCCATGCTTAACAGCTCTGATAACTCTTCAGTAGAAATTGCAGGATTAACCCACTCTCTTAACCACTTTTCACTAAATTTCATATTCTTAGCTCGACCTAATTAAACTGCTTGAGGAAACGAAGATCGTTTTCAAAAAAGGCGCGTAAATCATTCACTTCGTAACGCAACATAGTTAAACGTTCTACGCCCATACCGAAAGCAAAACCGGTATAGACTTCAGGATCGATATTAACCGCTTTCAATACATTAGGATGTACCATGCCGCACCCTAGTACCTCTAACCATTTGCCGTTTTTACCCATTACGTCTACTTCTGCTGAAGGCTCTGTAAATGGAAAGTAGGAAGGGCGAAATCTGACTTGTAAATCTTGCTCGAAAAAGTTGTTTAAGAAATCATGTAAGATCCCTTTTAACTCAGCAAAACTTACATTTTTATCAACCATCAAACCTTCTACCTGATGAAACATAGGCGTATGGGTTTGATCATAATCATTTCGATAAACTCGACCGGGAGAAATGATTCGTAAGGGCGGCTGTTCATGTTCCATTGTACGTATTTGTACACCAGAGGTTTGAGTACGTAACATAACATCAGGATTAAAATAAAAAGTATCGTGATCCGCTCTTGCTGGGTGATTAGCTGGGATATTTAAAGCATCAAAATTATGGAACCCATCTTCTACTTCTGGGCCGGTTTTAACACTAAAGCCCAATTCATTAAAAAAGCTTTCTATACGATTAATAGTACGTGTCACTGGGTGTAAGCCACCGCGACTTTGGCCTCTACCCGGTAAAGTAACGTCTATGGTTTCAGCAGCTAATTTCTGATTTAACTCTTGAGTGCGTAAGGTATCACCTCTAGCTTGAATTAACTTTTGAATTTGTTGCTTGGCCATATTGATTTTTTGGCCTGCGGCTGGGCGTTCTTCATTCGACAGTTTACCTAAACCTTTAAGTAACTCTGTCATTCGACCTCTTTTACCCATGAACTCCACACGTACCCCATCAAGAGTATTTACATCTTGTGCAAGGTTAATTTGTGTTTCGGCCTCTTTGATTATGGCATCAAGATCCATAGTTTCCTCGAATTACAATTTGTATATTAAATCTGGCCATAAAGTGACAGCATATGAACAGACATTTTAAGAACCGGTAATTCTACACGAAAGCTATATAGTCAGGCTATACGAAATATGCGGAAACTACGGATTTTTAAAGGTTTTTTGTTTTAAATTGAATATTCAAAGTGAACTTGCGAATACTAGGGTTTACAGGCTTTAAGCATTCGAAAACATCTAAATCCAATTAGGTACATTGGATAATAATTATTCGAAGGTATTTATCGGCAAAAAAGAAAGGGAGTATATTTAGAGTATTGAGTTAGTGCTATATTGAATAAAGCCACCCAACTCCTTGAATGGAGTTTTATTTCCTAGACTAAGCCGCAGGCTTTAACTTTAAAACGCACAAAGAAAAACGGCGAACCATCCTGGCTCGCCGTTTCCTGAAAGAACTTAAACTTAATTGTTTAAAGAATTAAGCTAATGCACCTTTAGCAGCATCTACTAATGCGCTAAATGCATTTTTATCATGTACCGCAATATCGGCTAAAATCTTACGATCGATTTCAACAGAGGCTTTTTTCAAACCATTGATGAAACGGCTGTAAGACAAACCATTTTGACGAGACGCCGCGTTTATACGTGCAATCCACAATTGACGGAATTGACGTTTACGTTGACGACGGTCACGGTATGCATATTGACCAGCTTTTGTTACTGCTTGTACAGCAACACGATAAACTCTACTACGAGCTCCATAATAACCTTTGGCTTGCTTCAGTACCTTTTTATGTCGGGCACGTGCAACAACACCACGTTTTACTCTTGCCATTTTCTAGTCTCCTGTCTTAAACGTAAGGTAACATGCGTTGAATCAACGCAGTGTCAGCCACATGGGCTAGTTTTTTGCCACGTAAGTGACGTTTACGCTTAGAACTCTTCTTGGTCAAAATATGACGCAAGTGAGACTGTTTGCTTTTAAAGCGACCAGAAGCGGTTTTTCTAAAACGCTTGGCTGCTCCACTGTTGGATTTCATTTTAGGCATTGCTAAAACTCCGCATTGTTAATGACTTTTTGTTTTGCAGAAACGCAAAGTCTAAGTTTCATGTTTAGCAGCAAGGTGAGGACGGGGGCAGAGTCCGAACTACTTGTAAACCTTAACTACTTCTTAATTGGGGCAAGCACCATGATCATCTGACGACCCTCAACCCTATGTGGGAAAGACTCGCAGTTAGCAATATCTTCTAAATCCGCTCTTACACGCTTTAGCTGTTCTATGCCAATTTCTTGGTGCGCCATTTCTCGACCGCGAAAACGTATCGTTACTTTGGCCTTGTCACCCGCTTCTAGAAAGCGACGCAGGTTGCGCAGTTTTACCTGGTAATCGCCTTCATCAGTGCCAGGGCGAAATTTAATCTCCTTGACCTGAATTTGCTTTTGCTTCTTCTTTTGCTCTTTAAGTGTCTTGCTTTTTTCAAACAAGAACTTACCATAATCCATTACTTTACATACTGGCGGCTCAGCATTAGGGCTAATTTCAACCAAATCTAAATTTGCTTGTTCAGCGGTTCCCATGGCTTCTGTTATAGACACAACGCCTAATGGTTCACCATCTTTACCTACTAAACGAACCTCATTTAATGTAATTTCTTCATTGATTCGAGCTTTGTTCGAATCTTTAGCCTTCATGTTAGCGCCTTTAATATGTTATTCCTCCAAAAGATTAATCAAATAGCTTTGCTGTTGACTTCTAACATGGCCATCTCTATAAACGCATCTATAGACATTTTCCCGAGGTCATCACCTTTACGCGAACGTACTGCGATTTCCCCACTTTCCATCTCTTTATCGCCAACAACAAGCAAATATGGGACACGCCTAAGCGTGTGCTCGCGGATTTTAAAGCCTATCTTCTCATTTCTCAAGTCCGACTTAGCCCTAAATCCACTTTCTTTTAACTTTTTCACTACTTTATTCGAATAATCGGCCTGTTTATCAGTAATATTCATCACAACAGCTTGTGTTGGAGCCAACCATAATGGAAACAGCCCAGAATATTCCTCAATCAAAATACCAATAAAACGCTCTAAAGAGCCAAGAACAGCCCTGTGAATCATAACTGGAACTTTACGCTCACCATCTTCAGCAACATAAGTTGAACCTAAACGACCAGGCATAGAGAAATCTAGTTGCACAGTTCCACATTGCCACGCTCTGTCTAGGCAATCGTATAAAGTGAATTCAATTTTAGGACCATAAAAAGCTCCTTCACCTGGTAGGTAACTAAATTCTATGTCTTTTTGCTTTAACGCTTCTGCCAGTTCTGCTTCTGCCTTATCCCAAACTTCATCACTACCTACGCGTTTTTCAGGACGAGTTGAAAGCTTAACTACGATTTTTTCAAAACCGAAAGTTTTATAGGCGTCGTAGATCATATCGATACAACTACCTACTTCTTCAAGAATTTGTTCTTCAGTACAGAAAACATGGGCATCATCTTGAGTAAAACCACGAACTCGCATTAAACCATGCAAGCCACCAGATGGTTCGTTACGGTGACAACAGCCAAATTCAGCCATACGAAGTGGTAAATCACGGTAAGACTTAAGGCCTTGGTTGAATATTTGTACGTGACCCGGGCAGTTCATAGGTTTAATAGCATATTCACGCTTTTCAGATTCAGTGGTAAACATGGCATCACCAAATTTATCCCAATGGCCTGATTTTTCCCATAAGCTTCTGTCCATCATTAATGGACCTTTTACTTCTCCGTAGCCGTATTCTGAAAGCTTAGTTCGCACAAACTTTTCAAGTTCAGTGTAAATAGTCCAACCAGCATCATGCCAAAACACCATGCCTGGCGCTTCATCTTGAAAATGGAATAAATCTAAGGCTTTACCAATTTTACGGTGGTCGCGCTTTTCTGCTTCTTCTAAACGGTTCAAGTACGCTTTAAGTTGTTTTTTATCAGACCAAGCGGTGCCGTAAATTCGTTGCAACATTTTATTGTCACTATCGCCACGCCAATACGCACCTGCCACTTTCATTATTTTGAAGTGCTGGCAAAAGCGCATATTAGGGACATGAGGCCCACGACACATATCGATATACTCTTCGTGATGATACAAACCAGGTTTGTCATCTTTATCGATGTTTTCATCAAGAATTTGAATTTTATACGTTTCGCCACGAGCTTCAAAAGCATCGCGAGCTTCTTGCCAACTAACAACCTTTTTAACAACAGGGTAATTAGTTTTTGCAAGTTGTAGCATGCGCTTTTCTATTTTTACTAAGTCATCATCGTTTAATGAATGTTCCATATCGATATCATAATAAAAGCCGTTATCAATAGTAGGACCAATTGCCATTTTTACATCTGGATACAGTTGTTTAATTGCATGACCAATTAAATGCGCACAAGAGTGACGAATAATTTCAAGACCATCTTCATCTTTTGCTGTAATAATCTGTAGTTTTGCATCTTGCTCAATAAGGTCACAAGCATCAACGCGAACGCCGTCTACTTTGCCGGCTATTGTAGCCTTAGCTAAACCTGGGCCTATATCGTTTGCAACATCAAGTACAGAAACTGCGTGATCAAATTGGCGTTGACTGCCATCGGGGAGAGTAATTACGGGCATATAAAATCCTTAATGCAGTGGTGACACCTACCAAGCGCCACATGCGAATATTTTGAATCAGTTTTATATTTTTAAACCGATTGATAAAAATAAAAAACACCCAAAAAGGGTGCTTATAACAAATACGCTCTGCTACTATCAAAGCGGCACATATTATAACGAGATAAGGTTTATCGATGCAATGCTCAACATCAAAAACAGTGGCTTACCTAATACTCTCAATGTGTTCAATACTAAGCAATCAAACATACGCTGAGGCTTGGAACCTAAAAAAACAAAAACATAATGTTAGTGTTTATAGTCAAAAAACTGAGTCTGGATACGATCAAGTACTCGCTAAAACCCAAGTTCAGGCGCCCCCTTTAGCATTGGTTGCATTATTTGACGATATAGAAGCGTGTCCCAAGTGGATCCACAACTGTATTGCAGTCAGTATATTGGAAAAAGTATCGGCAACCGAAAGCCTAGTGAATACTTTTTTCGATGCACCATGGCCAGTAAGAGACCGTGACATGGTGACCTACTCCACCACTTCTTTTATAAATGATTCTGTCACTATAGAATTAACAGACAAAAACCAAGCAATACCTGAACACACCAAATTTGTTAGGATGAAAAAGATGCATGGCATTTGGAAAGCCACCCCCATATCAAACGGTATGACAGAAGTGAGTTATCAAGGCGGAGGAGATCCAGGTGGCAAGCTGCCTACATTTTTGGCCAATAGAGAATTGGTTAATTCACTATACAACACGCTACTTAGCCTCAAAGAAATAATGCCTTTAGAGAAATACCAACCGAAAGGAGCCGAGAGCTCTTCTCATTAGAAACCATTACTATAGGCAAAGTAGTTGCCGTCAGCTTACTTAGGTACGTTTTGAAGAATGTTTACGTATCGATAAAATACTTACCGTTGCTAAAGGCAATAATATCAACATAGTCACTGTGTAAGCTTGTTCACTTCCTTGGAGAACCCAAGCGCTAGCCAATAATGCAGCTGCCCAGAGTATAGCCTGAGTAATTTGAATATTTTTATATAACTTCATAGGGGATTCTCCTAGTTGTGAGTGATTGGCTATTGAGCCATATTCGAAAGTACACAATCTATTAAGCCAAGTTAAGTCTTGGTCAAACATAGATTTTAATTCCTCTTGGGTACCAATATTTTTAACGGCTTCTGAAAAGGCATCTTGCTCGCTTAAACCATCACCTACATGCTTTTCTATTAAACAATATAGATGGTCTTTCAACTCATCTATTTTTCTATTCTTAATGGAATAAGAACTCAAAACCTCAGCATACCACTGGTGTACCGCTAAATCTAAATTGAACATTGTTACCCCTCCAATTGACTGATCATATTTGACAATTGCTTCCATTGCTTTCGTTGTAGCTTCAACTCATCAAGCCCAGCTTTGCACAAACGATAATATTTACGTTTACGACCCGTTTCAGCTTTTCCCCAAAATGATTCGATCCATTCTTTTTTTTCTAAGCGATGCAAAATGGGATACAACATGCCGTCTGCCCAAGAAATGTCTCCATCTGACATATCATGCACTTGTTGGATAATCCCATAACCGTAACTTTCGCCCTTATTTAAAATTGACAATATAAGAGGAGTTGAAGAAGCCGCCACTAAGTCTTTAGACAAACCCATAATTTAATACCTTGTAGTTCTATGTATAACTATTCATAGAACTACAAGGTATACAAATAGTAAATCCCCCCTCACTCCTCCTTAAATATTAAGTTATTGAAAATTCGCGTAATATTTTTATGGGTAATGTTGTTAAAGAGAATCCCCTAGTCTTTGACTTTATTCAGATATATCCTTCTGGTTTCCACTTAATTAATGACATTTAATGAAAGACAAAGTTACCTTTATTACGGGCAGTGCTAAACGACTGGGTGCGCATACAGCAAAGCATCTGCACTCATTAGGTTCAAACATCGTAATTCATTTTGATAAATCCAAAGTAGAAGCTGAAGCTCTTAGCCAGCAATTGAATGCAATCAGACCTAACTCAACAGCACTTGTTCAAGGAAGTT
Organism: Paraglaciecola sp.; assembly: GCF_039942875.1. GTDB lineage: Bacteria > Pseudomonadota > Gammaproteobacteria > Enterobacterales > Alteromonadaceae > Paraglaciecola. The sequence goes on along the minus strand of NZ_JBDVBQ010000024.1, from coordinate 216,348 downwards.
TGTCAGATATAACAGCTGTTGAGAGGATTGGAAAACAGGCTATCAATGCCTTTGGGCGTTTAGATGTACTTATTAATAACGCATCATCTTTTTACCCCACACCAATAGGCAGTATCTCTGCAGAAGACTGGTTCAGTTTAGTCGGTAGCAATATGCAAGGGCCATTATTCTTATCTCAATATTGTGCAAACACACTGGCGTTAAATAATGGAGTGATCCTCAATATGGTCGACATTCATGCGGCTAAACCATTAAAAAGCCATACACTTTATTGCATGGCTAAATCAGCCCTTGTCACTATGACTCAATCCCTAGCTATAGAACTTGCCCCTAAGATAAGGGTGAATGGAATAGCCCCTGGCGCAATATTGTGGCCCGAAACAGAGTTAAAACCAGATGATAAACAACAAATATTAAAACAAATTCCTTTACAGCGTTTAGGGCATATGCAAGATATTGCGGATGCTATTGCCTTTTTAATCGACGCATCTTATGTAACGGGACAAATCCTAGCAGTAGATGGAGGGCGCAGTTTATCTTCACATACAAAGGCGTAGCACATTTAATACAGTTAACAACACTCACCGCCTTAGGGTGCGTGTTATTAGCGTGTAATCGTGCCGATACTATAGACGACCATCTATACGAATACGCTAAACGTATGGCAAACATACTTGAAGCCGAACCACAGCAACTGCTGCAAGTAAGCCTTCCGCCCTACCCTAAAATCACCAGTTTGCAGCAAAATATCCCCACTACTACCATCAAGCTTACTGATTTTTATGGCCTTAAACATTGTGAACTATACTCACTAGTGGCCCAGCGCAACACTGTTCTTGGGCGAATACAACTCCCATCAACACGTTATATGTATGAGGCAGAGCTAATTAATGCACTACAAGCATGCCTAATCGAGACCACAGATCCACAATTACAATCTAAGCTAACAGATTGGTTAACATTAAAAGAAAAACAACGGCCTAAAGTATGGGCCAATCTGATACAAACCAGCCATGAAATAAAACACAGCTTAGCAACAAACACAGGCTTCATTTATGGCACTCCTAGTGACGGTTTAAATGAAACAAAAACAGCTGTAGACTATTTAATAAAACTATCAACCAACAACCATAGTGCAAACGCAAAATTGGAATCCCAATTAAAACAATTATTAGACAGCCCGTTACCTGCAAGAATGTGGCACACACAACTATTAATTGGCATACAGCTAGACCAACTAACGAGCTGGCTACAAAACCAAGCATCTCAATTACAATGCAAAAGTGGCAAAAAAAATGAAAAGCTTGACTACCTCACCAACGTATTCAGATTGTTTTTTATAGAAAAAATACAGCCTATCGCAGGGCAACTAAACCATTATCACTATCAACTCACACCAACATTTGAAGAGCTAGTAAACCACCCTCACCTTTCTCCAAGCTTTAAACAATATATTCACACCCAACACACTTTAGGGTTTGATGAATATTCAAATGCAATGACAGAGCATTTAAGATTTTGGCAAGAGCTATTCAAAAACTGTAATATTTCACCGCAGCAAATTTAGCCATTAATTTAAACCCAAATATTCTAAAGTGTTATTTGCAGCTAGCGATATCTAATCTAATAGTGACAATTGTATGAATGCTGCTCGATTAAACCTGTAGAGATAAAAAAGGCTTGCAGAGTAATTAAGGCATAGTTATGATACGCGCCGCTTCATAGCACAGTCTTAAAGTGTCTATATCAATACAACCGTAGCTCAGCTGGTTAGAGCACCACCTTGACATGGTGGGGGTCGGTGGTTCGAGTCCACTCGGTTGTACCAATTTGAATAAACTCAAATTAACCTAAAAAACCTCTTTTTCTTAGTAAATTGACATACATCAATAAACTACCATGCTTGCTTTCCCAAGATGCCTATCTGCAACTATGTTTATCCCTTCTGTCATCGAAAGAGGTTGCATAAAATGAAATTAATACGATTTATTATGATTTTTACGATATTTCTAGGTATTAGTGCTTGTGAGTTTGGTCCTGAATCTCCCAAGGGATTTAGTTTACCCAAAGGTGATATTGTTGCTGGTGAAAAAGTATTTATGGAATATAAATGCTTAGCGTGTCATTCATTAGAAGGGTATCAAGACAAAACTTTGATTAAGGAGTTTGACACTCCAGTACTTCTAGGTGGAACCTCATCTATCGTTAAGACCTATGCTCAACTTGTCACGTCGGTTATCAACCCCTCCCATAAACTGGTACCAAGGTACAACAATTTAGATGAAAAGGTAGTTAACCCTGATGGTACTTCCAAGATGAGAGTTTTTAACGATGTTATGACAGTACAAGAGCTCATTGATCTCATTGCTTTTCTGCAACCTAAATATAAAGTTGAGCCAATCAATTATACTCATTATGGTCAATATAGAGCCCTGTAACTTCAAATTCATTATTTTTTGCTACATTTGAATTTAACCGATTTATTCTCTAGTAATCGCCATTAATGTTGGTCTGGCTCGATATGTACCATAACATCTTGGATATCAAATTTTTCTGCTAAAACTTGTTCAATAGAGTCAGCAATTTTGTGGGATTCTATTGTGCTTAAACTTGCAGAAACTGTCACTGACACGTCGGCTATCTGTCCCTTCCCTGAATCACGAGAACGAACATTTAGCACAGTATTAACTGCGGGGATTTTTTCTATGGCTGCCATTAATTCTCCACGACCAAACTGACTTTGGTCTACAAGTATTGGTATGGCACGTTTGAAAAGAGAGAACGCCAAGTAAAAGATGATACTAGCGACAATCATGGCAAACACACTATCAACCCAAAAATAGCCTAACGCTGCGAGTTGCCAACCAACAATCACAGCAATACTGGTCATGACATCAGACAATGTATGACTTGCATCTGCTTGCAATAAATCTGAATTGAGACGTCTTGCCCAATAACCCTCCCATAGCGTCAACCCAATATTGAGCACTACAGTAGTCATCAGAATAATCAAACCTAACTTACTTTGGGTGACAGGCTCACCAAAGCGCTTAACTGCACTGACCAAAACCTCAAAGGCCACAACGACTAGTAAAGAAGCCAAAACGAATATAGCTAATTGCTCAAATTTTTGATGACCATAGGGGTGGTCATCATCTGCTGGAGTCTGAGCAATCTTAACTGCTAGCCAAGCAAAAATATTGTTCGCTAAATCTGCTAAAGAATGGATCGCATCTGCGACAATAACCGCTGACCCAGTACTTAGCCCTACTGCAAACTTGCTTAAGGAGATAATGGCATTAACACACCCTTCAACTAATAGTACTTTTCTAACATTCAAAATACGTCACCTATACACGAACTGTTAAACACCCCAAATACATTTTCTTGTTGATTTAAGTCAATGAGATAATATGAACTAGATGTATGATACGGCTCAACTGTTTAGTTTAACTACAACATACAAGAGAGAAAAATGAAAATTGCTTTTTATAATACCAAGCAGTATGACCAAGAATATTTTGACAAAGCCAATCAAAAATCTGGACATGAAGTACATTATCTTTCTTGTCACTTAAATAAAGAGACTGCGTCTTTAGTTCAAGATGCAAAAGTGGTGTGCGCTTTTATCAATGATACTTTAGACGCTGATGTACTTACTACTTTAAAAGATAAAGGCGTTGAGTTAATCGCACTGCGTTCGGCCGGCTTTAACCATGTAGATTTACCTTGCGCGAAAAGACTTAATTTACCCGTGGTGCGAGTTCCTGCTTATTCTCCTTATTCTATTGCCGAACACGCTGTAGGTTTGTTACTTTGTTTAAACCGAGGCATACACCGTGCCTTTAACCGAACTCGTGAAGGTGATTTTTCAATTAGCAATTTGATGGGATTTGACCTTCACAATAAAACCATAGGCGTAATTGGTACCGGAAAAATAGGTCAAGCATTTGTAAAAATCATGAATGGTTTTGGATGTAAAGTACTAGCATATGACCCCTTTCCAAGCGATGACTGCATAAAATTAGGAGCACGTTATGTGTCACTCGAAGAAATATATACTCAGGCCAATGTAGTATCATTACATTGCCCGTTAACGCCTGAAACACATCATTTAATAAATGAAGCGGCTCTTGAAAAAATGCAAGATGGTGTATCTATCATTAACACTAGCCGCGGCAAATTAGTTGATAGTAAAGCCATGATCCACGCACTTAAAAAAGGTAAGGTGGGCTTAATAGGTTTAGATGTATACGAGGAAGAAGAAACCCTGTTTTTTGAAGACTTATCCGCTCGAGGCATTCAAGATGATGTACTAGCAAGATTAACAAGCTTCCCAAATGTTATTATAACCAGTCATCAAGGGTTCTTTACCCATGAAGCTATGCTAAATATCGCAGAAACCACCATAGCCAATATCAATCAGTTCGAACTTGATGGAAGTATACAGAATAAGGTGACCTAAACAGATTTATGCTTAGGTCTAAGCAAAACTTGTCGCCAAGTGCTATTAATGGGATGCTGAAACTTGGCTTGTAAACCCTTTACTCATTAATGGAATAAAGTGTTTAGACATAGCTTTTTCACTATTTAAGCAATCTTGTAATCGTGAAACGTCAATAATACTAATGTTGCGTTTGTTTACTTCTATGATGTGATCTTTTTGCAATTGTGTTAACTGACGACTTACAGTTTCAACAGCCATACCTAAATAATTGGCAATATCCACACGGCTCATACTCAAATCGAAATTATGACTGGATAACCCACGACTCTCGAACTTATTAGATAAATTAAGTAAAAATGATGCAAATTTTTGACTGGCATTCATGCAATGGGCATTAAGTAAAAACTTATCATCATCGTTAAGAGCTTGGCTCATACCTTGTAATAAATTGAACCTAATACTCTGAGAGTTTGCCATGGCAGCGTCTAACTCACTAAAAGCAATACGGCAAACACTGCTTGTCTCTAAAAATTTCAAGGTTTGACTATGGGCACCTTTTTCAAACCCATCTAGTCCCAGTAAGTCACCTGGAAAATAAAATCCAGTGATTTGTTCTTGGCCAGTCCCAGACAACAATGATGATTTAACTGAACCAGAACGTAAAATATAAATAGCGTCGAATCTCTCATCATCTCGAAATAATGCATCTGATTTATGAAATATCTTATGAGACCTCACTTTTACGTTAACCTTGCTATCACATGGTTTTTCTATACACATAGCCGACATAGAACATTTTTGGCATAATGATGATTGTTGAGCAACATATTGAGACATTTTACACTCCTCGCATTAATGTTATAAATTGACTGCCCTTGATTTAGATCAGCCTTTAGATAAATACTAGCGGTAAGCTTGGAACTGATATATTCGTTATTCTGCGTAATTTATTTCGGTTAATACCTAGTTTTGCCTATTTAGGAGCGTTTTATTTGAAAAATATCGATCCAACTAGCCTTCACAAATCCAATCCACTTGATACCAATGCACAGTTTCTAGCCTTACTCGATGCAGCTGTTGATGCAATGATAGTAATAGATCATCTGGGTTCAATTGAGGTTTTTAATCATGCAGCTGAAAGAATGTTTGGATACCAAGCAACAGAAGTCATTGGTGAAAACGTTCGAGTTTTAATGCCACAACCCTATCAAGATGCTCACGACGGCTATATAGAGCATTTCAATCATACCCGCCAAGCTCGCATAATTGGTATTGGCCGTGAAGTAAAAGCTCAAAAACGTAGTGGTGAAATTTTCCCTATTGAGCTGTCGGTTGGCGAAGTCAAGAAATCTAGCCATCCACAATTTGTTGGTATCATTCGAGATATTAGTGATCGTATGAAGGTACAAGCAGATTTAAATGAAAGTCGAGAAAGGTTAGCCCAATTTACTAGGTTAAGTACTATGGGCGAAATGGCTGCAGGCATTGCCCATGAGATCAACCAACCCCTTACAGCAATCACTAGTTACTCACAAGCCTGCCGAAACTTTATTGAGCAATATCAACCAAAATCAGATGATCCATCATTAATTAAAGTTAAAGCTACCTTAGACAAAATAAGTGCTCAAACCCACCGCGCTAGCGAAGTAATAAGCCGTCTTAGAAATTTTGTTAAAAAAGGACAGGTTATCCGTACCACAGTTAACCTAAGCTCCTTAATAAGAAACACCCTTAATTTAGCTGAAATAGACACCCGCATACTAGAGCATGGCATTAAATTAAAGCTTTCAAATGACCCACGTCCTATGGTTAATATTGACGATATTCAGATTCAACAGGTATTATTTAATTTAATAAACAACGCCATAGATTCTCTTCAAGGGCGCCCTTCTGCGGCAATTCAGATCAGTACTCATTGGGTGGGCGAAAAAAATATAGAAGTGTCAGTAAAAGACTTTGGCGTCGGGATAAGCAAAGAACAAGAAGCGTCGTTATTTTTACCCTTTTTCACCACTAAAGCATCTGGAATGGGAGTTGGTTTATCTATTAGTCAAACTATCATTGAAGCCCATGGGGGCAAACTTACCTATCTTAAAGGTGAACCATCTGGCAGTATATTTACCTTTACTTTGCCTGCTACTGGTGCCAAAACCTTACCTCACATTGAAAAATAGTAATAAAAAATATGACTACTAACCCACAAGGCCTGACAGATTCACTAGTTCATTTAATTGACGATGACGAAGCCGTTCTTGACTCCATCAGTTTATTGTTAGATTCAATGTCAATTGCTAACAAAACCTACCCTAATGCTATTGCTTTTCTGGAAGCCTATGATGAGAATGACTTTGCCATTTTAGCTGGGTGTATAGTATTGGACATAAGGATGCCCGGGATGAGTGGCATGGAATGTCAGCAAAAACTAAAAACACTGGACTGCCATTTGCCGATAATTTTTTTATCTGGCCATGGTGATGTGCCATTAGCAGTTGAAGCTATGAAACAAGGTGCAGTGGAATTTATTCAAAAACCATTTAGAGAACAAGCACTGTTAGATTGTATTCAACATGTATTAGCCAATAATCAAGCTAGCCAAACTGAGGTGTTGCAACAAGTACAAATACAAAAACGTGCAGACACTTTAACTAAAAGAGAAAAACAAATAATGGAAAAAGTGATCGCCGGTCACGCCAACAAATTTATCGCCAACGAATTAAACTTAAGCCAACGTACCATAGAAATCCACCGGGCTAATGTAATGGAAAAAATGCAAGCCAAATCCTTAGCAGAGCTTGTAGTTATGGGCTTATCTTGCCAATAGCGTAGTTGTAACCTTTATATTTTAACAGCTAAAACGTCACATTTAGCACCATGTAAAACAGCATTTGCCGTTGAGCCTAATAGTAATTTCAAACCACTTTTACCATGGGTGCCTACGACAATTAAATCAGCCTCTAACCTTTCCGCAAGAGCATGGATCTCATCCGCAGGATCACCAATGGGGGCAAATACTTGGCCATCAGGAATATCGTGTTTCTGAGCTAAAGTAACTAGCGCTTCATTAGCATTTTTTTGGTTATCACTGATAAAGTCGGTTCCTAAGGAATACCCATAAGATTCGAAATATAGTTGCGGTAACGTAGCATAAATCAAGGTTAAATCTTCGGGGCTATTAGCGAGCTTTTGAGCACGTTCCAATACTTTTTGATGTTCTGAAAAAATATCAATTGCCACAATAACTTTTTTATAATGGTCCATATCCCCATACCTTTAAGTTGATTTTATCCAGTTAAAACTACTGATCTGTAAAATGAACCATTACATCTAGTAGTTTAATCATTTGCATGTAGGTTATTTAAGAGTATTGAGAAAAATGTGTATTGATCCACATCAAAATAACGGCAGTCACTAAAAATTAATGACTAATCAATAGCTAATTTCTCAGTCATAGAATAATCAACCTTTAGAGAAACTCGAACGGTTTTACATGTTCAATTATTGTTTGCGATTCATACAGCTTTGCAAATGCTTGCCCTAGGCGGTCACTTTGATTGATTACCGTCTCCCAATAAGGGATCCGCTGTTCAGCTGGCATAGTTTCAAAGTCTTTTCTATCGGGTATCTTGGCGTATGGTAACTGGCTTATAAACTCTTCAGATGGCACTAACATTACCACATCATCGTAACTTGTATTATGGGGCAAACGTTTTTTCAAAGACTTATCAAACCAGCCTGGTATGGGACGTCTATTAAAGTGTGGATAAAGTACCAAGCCCTTTTCAGGCCCAAAATTAAGATCAAAGTGATAGTCTATAATCCCCCCATCACGATACATCCCTTTTGGTGCATTTTGAATATTTTGCACACCCTCGATAATCAGGGGTATTGATCCTGAAGCCATCAAAGCTTTAGGTAAATTACCAGCAGATAATGGCACCGAATAAGATGGCATCCCATAGGGATCAGAAATAGTTAACTCACTCCCCGGCGCAGAAAAAACATAACGCTGGTAAAATTTATTTAACCAGCGACGTGTTATAGCATTCGCGCCAGCACTAGCAATGAGCCCAGTTAACTGCAAAGATTTAGTTTCAAATTGGGTTAACCCTTTACATTTAGCCACTATAAAATGCGCTTTCACTATAGGGTTGTTTACTATTTCTTGCACGCCAGTATTACCTAAAACGTAATCAAGCAGAGCGGTACCTTTATCTGTGATCTCTTTGGCTGTGGGTTTATCTGAGTAAGTTGTCGTGGAATAACGTTGCGCTAAGCGATTTATAGCTGAAACAGGATCTTGCTGTGCAAAACAAGCAAATCTAAACGCTCCTGCAGAAGATCCAATTATATCTATGGGTTTAGTTCGGCCTTTAAAGAATTCTGAAAAAATATAACGGTCTAATCCTGCTAATACAAACCATTTAGGCCCACCAGATGCGCCAAGCATATAGTCAAATAAACCTGGGTGAAAGCCTTCACGTTTAATCCTACTCAAGGCATGTTTGCCTGCATAAATATTGAATAAACTCATTTATCAACAACTTCTATTCTAATAATGTGCATAACTATATTTGTAATAAAACTAATCCTGCTCATCATAAATGACACATACGGCGCCAGCGGGATCTTCAATAACAACATAATTGCTAGTATCACTTAATTTTTTCGTTTCAGTTAATACTTTACCGCCTTGTATAGAAACCTGTTTTAGTGATTCATCTAAATTTGCTACTTTTACATACATTAACCATTGAGCTGGTAACCCTGTATTAGGGCCTTTAGCGTGACAAATACCCGCTACACCGGAGTCATCACTTGGTGTTTGCATGACATAATCATCGTATTCACCCATGCTTATGGCTAATGATCGCCACCCCACTACAGATCGATAAAAGGCAGCAACATTTGTTGCATTATCAACCGTTAGATCCCGCCATTTGATACTACCGACTTCGACTTTATTCATAGTATATCTCCTGTTTATAGAAACAAACGCTGTAAAATACAGCATTCGTTTTATTATCGGGCATTTTACAACCAGTAGTAATTTTCCTATATATATCAGCTTATTAAACACTATATAAACAGTACTCAACAGACTTATCCACAGATTACGTGGATAAAGCCAACTTGACATAACAACTACCGACTGGTTTCCTACTGTAATAAATAAATTTACCAATTAAATTTTTATGCCTAAACAAACACTAGCGATCTTGCCAGAGATCTTCGTCATCCATAGTTTGCCAGATGATGCCACAATACCCGCTGAGGTGTTTAAAGCACCTGTATATTTTATTGGTAAAACTAACGAAGAATTATCATTAGTCGTACCTGAAACGATTAAAATTAATAGCGATGATAAAGATAGTGGCTGGATAGCTCTTGAAGTACTGGGACCACTGAACTTAAGCATGGTTGGGATCATGTCACAAATTGGCGGCGTATTAGCGGCCGCAAAAGTGAGTATTTTCGTGCTGTCAACTTTTGAGACAGACTTCTTTTTAGTAAAGCAAAACGACCTAGAAACAGCATCTACTGCTTTAATTGAAAGTGGATATAAAGTTCAAAAATAATGGGATCATATAACCGTTTAGTTACCCCCGATAATATACCCAAGCATGCTAAAACCTTTGATATATTGAGCCCATTAAATGGCAAGGTTGTCACCTTGGATAGCGTCCCTGAACTTATTTATACGCAGCGCCTATTTGGAGAGGGCGTGGCAATTGCCCCATCTGGCTATCAAGTTTTTGCTCCATTTTCAGGAAAAATGCTTTATTTTCCTGAGTTGGCCTGCCAAATGCGTTTTAAGGCAATAAATGGACTACAAGTTCAAATTCAACTAGGAATGGACTCACACCTTATGATGGCTGAAGGCTTCAAGCGATTGGTAAAAGAAGGTGAAACATTTGAACAAGGTCAAGTTATTGCTGAGTTTGCCATCCACAAAATGAAAAACTCTTTAATGAGCACCTTATGTCCAATTACTATATTGAATAGTGAAAAGGTAAAAGGCGTACAAGCCTTCTATTATTCAGTCAGGGCAAAAGAAGACAAAATCATGAGTGTGTATATCTAAATTTATTTAATAGTATATCTACAATTAAAATGGTCATTACAACCTCTTTACCTACCTGCCCTTTTCTCGCTATAGTCCGTCCTCAAACGATTTAAATACTTAGGAAGCTATGACCACTTTATTTGGCATAAAGAATTGCGACACGATCAAAAAGGCCAGAGCTTGGCTAACTGCACAGCAGATAGAATTTACTTTTCACGATTATAGAAAAGACGGTTTAGATGCTGAATGGCTAAATAAAGCAGAGCAAGCATTAGGCTGGGAACAAATGCTAAATAAACGTGGCACTACATTTCGGCAACTTAGCGAAGAACAAAAACAAAATGTAGACAAAGAGAGTGCAATGGCTCTGATGCTAGAATACTCAGCTATGATAAAACGCCCTATCTTGATACATAATGATAGTTATTACATTGGCTTTAAGCCCGACCAATACTCAGAGGTATTTGCATGAGCCATAACGTATTAGATCTAACAAAAAATCTTATAAACCGACAATCTGTCACGCCTAAAGATGCTGGCTGTCAGGAATTAATGGCAAGTATTTTAAAGCCCTTAGGTTTTATAGTTGAAGACTTAACATTTTCTGACACTAAAAATATTTGGGCAAGAAAAGGCACAGAGTCTCCTGTTTTTTGCTTTGCAGGCCATACTGACGTAGTCCCGTCAGGTCCGCCAGAAAACTGGCAAACCCCACCTTTTAAAGCAACTGAAGTAGATGGCTACCTTCATGGTCGTGGGGCTGCAGATATGAAAGGTAGTTTGGCTGCAATGTTAGTCGCTACTGAAAACTTTGTTAAGAATAATCCAGAACACAAAGGTTCCCTTGCCTTTCTGATTACAAGTGATGAAGAAGGTCCTTTCATCAATGGTACTACTAAGGTGATAGATACGTTGGAAGCCCGCAACGAGAAAATCACTTGGTGCTTAGTAGGAGAGCCTTCTAGCACTGATGAAGTGGGTGATATAGTTAAAAATGGTCGTAGAGGCTCTTTAACTGGAGATCTAGTAGTAAACGGTATTCAGGGCCATGTTGCCTACCCACACTTAGCCAAGAATCCTATTCATGATTCATCATTAGCCTTTGCAGAATTAGCCAATACACAGTGGGACAATGGCAATGAATCCTTCCCTCCAACAAGCTTTCAAATATCGAATATTCATGCAGGAACAGGTGCAGGTAATGTAATACCAGGATCGTTAGACGTATGCTTTAATTTTAGGTTTTCAACAGAGGTGACCGATCAAGAGTTAATAGATAGAGTCACTCACATACTAGATTCTCACAAATTAGATTACAAAATTGACTGGACATATAATGGCCAACCCTTTTTAACAGACTCTGGAGATTTGGTTGAGGCGACTCAACAAGCAATAAAACACTGTACTGGTCGTGAAACAGTTCTATCCACGGCTGGCGGTACTTCTGATGGACGCTTTATAGCACCAACTGGGGCACAAGTGATTGAGTTAGGCCCAGTCAATGCCACTATTCATAAGATAGATGAATGTGTGAAAATGTCTGATTTAGAAACACTAGCAGAAATCTATGAAGACATATTGCAACGCTTGTTAGGCGCATAGTGTGATTACTCAAGCGCAAATTTTAGGCAAAGACGAAAGCCAGCTAGTCGAATTAGCCAATGGTTTTCTAATTTTGCCTAAAGTCGCAGAGGCCTTCAACGCGCTGCAGCAGGCAGCAAAATTTGATTCCATAGACATCCAAATTGCCAGTAGTTATCGCAGTTTTGATAGACAAAAACGTATTTGGGAAAATAAATGGTCAGGCAAGACACAGCTACTAGATGCAAATGAAAATCCAGTTGACCTTAGTACTTTGACAGATTGGCAAAAAATTCAGACCATTTTAACTTGGTCTGCTCTACCTGGGGCCAGTCGTCATCATTGGGGCACAGATTTAGATGTTTACGACAAAACAAAAATAGATGAGTCTGGTAGCCCTTTACAACTAGTTTGTAGTGAATATGATAAAAACGGCCCTTGTTTTGAGCTTAATCAATGGTTAGCAAAATACGCTGCTGACTTTGGGTTTATTCGTCCCTACTCTGTTTATAAAGGTGGTATTGCCCGTGAACCTTGGCATTTGAGTTACAAAGATTTATCTGAACCTATTATTAAACAGTTAAGTCCAGAAATGTTGCTTGCCACATTGAAGCAATCACAGGTACTAGGACTAGCAGCTGTAGTGCAAAACATGCCAGAAATATACTCTCGCTTTATATTAAATCAGGGAAACCCATGAATATTTGGATAATTGTCGCCATCATCGTCTTAGTACTGGGCTTAATTATTGGCAATATTTTGTTACTGAAACAAAGTGCGAATCAAAAATTATCTAAGCCTACCAAGGACAACAACGAATCTTACGATAGGTTTGAAGATAAAGACGACTAAATCTACTCTTTAGTTTTCTATTGGTCTGAGTATCTCACTGCGGTACCACTGATGCTTACCATCAACATAGTGCCGCCCTTGCCTACCACTTCGTAATCAATATCTACTCCAATAACGGCATTAGCACCGATTGATCGGGCTTCACTTTCTAATTCTTGAAATCCAATTTTGCGGGCCTTAGTTAACTCATCTTCGTACGCCCCTGAACGCCCACCAACTATGTCTCTTATTGAAGCGAATATGTCCTTAAACAAGTTAGCTCCCATTACTGCTTCACCTACTACTATTCCTAAATACTGCTCTATATTTTTGCCTTCAAGGCTATGGGTTGTTGTTACTATCATTTTAAGTTCCTTTATTTATGGCTGCTCGTATTAACGAAATACGCTTTTTGATCTCAGTTTCAGTATAAGGCTTAGCTGGAAATTGCCCCCAAATGGGTTTAGGCCAACTTACATCATCTTTAAAACGAGCAATATGATGTAAATGGAGTTGAGGCACCATATTACCCAAAGCAGCTAAATTCAACTTATCAGGTGTAAACAATTGTGTAATAACCTGACTAATAAACGCTGACTCCTGCCATAGTATTTGTTGCTGCAAAGGGGTTAACTCAATCACTTCACATATGTTCGCCACCTTAGGGACTAAAATTAGCCATGGATAATTTCCATCATTAATTAAACGGACAGTGCACAAAGGCAAGTCAGTTATCCAAGCACTATCCTTATCCAGTTGTGGATCTAGTATAAATTTAACCATAGTGAGTCCTTAGATTGTTGTTGGTATAACCGTTAAAATTGCCCGTTGGCCAATTTCTACGCTTGCATTAGGGAATACTATTGCCTCACCATCATGCTCAGCTTTATAGATCGCTCCAGTTTCAACGGCCAATACCTCACCTTTAGCAAAGTCACTGAAATTGGGCATATCATCAGCAAAATTAAGAACGAAATCTGCTTGCTGCTTGTTAATCACTTGATTCACTTTGTAAATTAAAAAATCTGCTTGCTCAAAAGCTTTGAGTTCAAGGCTCTGGCCACACAGCATTTTAGTTAAGGTGTCGATGACCTCTTTAAAGTCAGACATATTGTTTTCACCAAAGGGTTTAACCTTACCTAATTCCACCGTAAAGGCATGCGCATCAAACTGTCTGGCTGAATAATAGCTAAAAGTGGTAGTTGGACTACCCGATAATAAAATCGTATTTATCCCACAAGATAATAAAATTTGTAATTGCTCTTTATCCCATGGTTTGCCATGTTGAAATGGGTAGACCGCAAATTTTTGATTTTTAGAGGGTCGAATAGCTGTGTGTAAATCATAATGATAACGTATACACCGCTGCCTACTATCGCGGTCAGAATAAAATTGTTTAACCGCTTCTTCTAACTGACTCGCACGGCGTCTTTCATCATTAACCACTTTATCTTCAATAATATTTTCATGTTCACCACTAAACAATCGATTCATATTTTCAGTGACAAAGCGCTGTGCTATATCCATAGCGGCTAAATTTCCAAAAATAACGAGCACTCTTTGTTTTACGACTATTTTACTAATTAAAATATCTCTGACTAAATCATCACAAATTTCAATAGGAGCGGTTTCATTGCCATGTATTCCACATGACAGCACTATGTCTTTGTCTGTTAAACTTAAAGGCTCAAAGCATATAATGCCCTCAGCAATGATTTTCACATTGGTGTGCTGGGATAACATAAAATCGGTAGGTTTAGAGAAAAGCCTAGGTTGCTGCCTAGAAAGGTGTAAAAAATCACCTTTTTTCTTTAATCTTTGAATAATGTCAGAACTAGATACGGTTGATTGGTTTTGGGTCATTATTAGAGCAAGGTCTTGAAAGTAACAATAAAAGCCCATAATACGCTATGCAGAATCGTAACTCGATATTTAATAGGTGTTAGTAAGCGCGCTATGTAACAATTATTGTAGATATTTTATCAGTTAGAAATTAATGCTTGTTCTCGCACATAGGAGGTACCAACAGTAATATCTTTACTGGCTAGTTCCTCAAAATGACTTAATGAAACAGCTTTAGAAAACAGGAACCCCTGCCCAGTAGAGACTCCCAACTCTCTTAAAATATGTAGGTGTTGAATATTTTCAATGCCTTCAGCAACTAACTCACAATTTGCTGCTTTAGCAATAATTTGACTGGCTTCAACTATTGCTTTATTGACTGGATTATTATCTATTCCCATAACAAATGATTTATCAATTTTAATACAATCGATGTCAATATCTCGTAAATAGCCTAAGTTTGAATACCCCTTTCCAAAATCATCAATAGCAATACTAACCCCTAACTGTCTAATGTCTGAGAGTTGCTTTTTCACTAATACTGAATTCGATAAGGCCACATCTTCAGTTAGCTCAAGCTCTAAAAGAGATAAGTTAAAACTATAATGTTTAGCTAATGCAGTTAGGGTTGAAACAAAATTTAAATCATATAATTGGGTTGGAGACATATTTACCGAAAGCTTAATTGATAAACCCACTTTTGATAGATATACAGAAGCTTTAATAGACTCTTCTAATGTCCAATATCCGAGTTCATTCATCATATTATAGGACTCAGCCGCTTCGATTAAAGCACCAGGAAACAATAAACCGTCTAATGGATGGTTCCAGCGCAACAAACACTCCGCGCCAACAATAACGAGTGATTTGAGTTCAATTTTTGGTTGAAAGTAAATTTCAAGTTCTTGATTAGTTAAGGCACGCTTTAAATCCGCTTTTAATGTTAGAGAGCGGCCACTTTCTTCATTCTTTAATTCATGGGTATATTGAAAGTTATCAAACTTATTACTTTTAGCTTGTTTTAAGGCAATTTCAGCCAAAGAGAAAAAGGCATTCACATTAGTGTTTTGTTTAGGATTTGCCGTTGCGCCTACATTAAAATCAACAATAAAAGCATGTTCTTCACACTGTATTGGTGTTTTAAAATGCTCAATTAAATGAGTATAAAACTGATATAAGTCTCGCCTATGGTGAATACCAGACAGCACCATGCCAAAAGTATCACCACTTATCCGCCCAAATATGACAGTATCACCAAATAGAAATAGGATCCGGTTAGCGATTTCGAGCAATATCTGGTCACCAAACTCATATCCAAAGTTACTACTAACATCTGAGAAACGAACCACATCAATCAATAACAACGATTGACAGGAATCAAATACCAATGTCTCTTCAATATCGTCCAATAATGCATATCGATTTGGGATTGAATTAAGAGACTCGTATGTTTTCTGCATTAAATACTATTACTCAAAAAAACGAATTAAATCTAAAACATCATATAATTTGTTGCATGCCATTATATTGATAATTCCACTAACGACTTAAACTTATTCAACAGCACACGGGGTTAACTTCCAAATTTTATCCACATAGTCTTCAACGGATCTATCCGAGGTAAACTTTCCCATACGTGCGGTATTTAATATTGCCATTTTTGCCCATGTTTCTTTATCGCCATATACGGCGTCAACTTTAATTTGAGCTTGTGAGTATGATTCAAAGTCAGCTAGAACTTTGTAAGGATCACCTCCCGTCAACAAACTCTGTTTAAGACTAGCTAGCACTCCAGGCTTGCCTGGAGTGAAATAATCAGAGTCTAACCAATCTAATACTATTTTTAATTCTTTACTTTTCTCATAATGTTCATATGGGTTGTATCCTTTAGCATCTAAATCTTTTACTTCATCTACCGTTAACCCAAAAATGAAAATATTATCAGCACCTACTTCTTCAGCTATTTCAATATTCGCCCCATCTAAGGTGCCAACAGTTAATGCCCCATTTAGTGACAACTTCATGTTACCCGTGCCTGATGCTTCTTTTCCCGCAGTTGAAATTTGTTCTGACACATCCGCGGCGGGGATGACTTTCTCAGCTAAACTAACGCGATAATTAGGCAAAAAAACAACTTTAATTTTGTTATTTATTCGAACATCGTTATTCACTTTTTCAGCAATTTGATTAATTGCGTAAATAATATCTTTTGCGAGCTTGTATCCAGGAGCGGCTTTAGCGCCGAAAATAAATACTCTAGAATGCATCTCATATTCAGGGTTTTCTAATAATCTATGATACAAGGCCATAATATGCAGCAAGTTTAAATGCTGACGCTTATATTCGTGTAAACGTTTAATTTGAACGTCAAATATAGCGTTTGGATCGACTTCAATCCCAGTTAAATTAAAAATCTCCTTTGTCAGAATAACTTTATTCTCAAACTTAATTTTCATAAATTGTTTTTGAAATCTTTGATTCTCTGCATACTTGGTTAATTCTCCAAGTTTCTCTAGATGTAACGGCCAATCATCTCCAATACTTTTATCTATTAGCGCTGACAGTTTTGGATTACAAGCCTTCAGCCATCTACGAGGTGTAATGCCATTAGTGACATTAGTTAGCTTAGTTGGCCATAATTCATTAAATTCTGGGAAGAGGTTTTTCTTTACTAAAGCCGAGTGAATTTCAGCCACGCCATTCACAGCAAAAGAACCTATCACTGATAAATTTCCCATACGTATCATTTTATCGTGACCTTCTTCTATCACAGATAATTTTCGTTTTTTAGCATCATCACCAGGCCACAAAGACTCCACTTCCATCATAAAACGGTGATTAATTTCATAAATAATCTCTAGGTGCCGGGGCAGGATTTTCTCAATCATTCTGGCAGGCCATTTTTCAAGCGCTTCAGGCAACAGTGTGTGGTTAGTGTAAGCAAAGGTTTTAGTACAAATGCCCCAAGCAGCATCCCAATCGAGCTTAGCTCTATCTACTAAGATACGCATTAACTCAGGTATAGCTATAGCTGGGTGAGTGTCATTTAATTGAATAACAACCTGGCTCGAAAAACGTTTCCAATCGTCCCCATTGGCGCGTTTATAGCGACGAATAATGTCTTTAAGGGAGCATGCGCTGAAAAAGTACTGTTGAATTAAACGTAGCTGTTTACCTGCTTCAGTTTCGTCATTAGGATATAAAACCTTAGATATGGTTTCAGCTTGCACCCTTTCTTTCTGGGCATCGACATATCCACCCGCATTAAATACATCCCAATTAAAATAATTAGAGGCTTGGCTTTGCCATAATCTGAGTACATTTACTGTCTTACCTCCATAGCCAACAATGGGTATATCCCAAGGTAAGCCTTTGACTATAAAGCTTGGGTGCCATTCTTTTTCAATTTGCCCATCGACACCATATTTAGTTTCAACATATCCACCTAATGATATTTCCTGAATAGACTCGGGGCGGCAGATTTCCCATGGGTTACCATAATCACGCCAACTATCTGGACGCTCTATTTGTTTACCCTTGATTATTTCTTGGCGAAACAATCCATTTTCATAATGCAATCCATAACCGATAGCTGGGAGATCCAGAGTGGCTAAGGAATCTATAAAACATGCAGCTAAACGCCCTAACCCACCATTACCTAGCGCCATATCAGATTCTTCTTCCATGATATCAGTAATGTTAACCCCTAACTCTCGCAATGCCATATCGGTGCGTTCAAATAACCCAAGGTTATGGAGGTTGTTTGACATCAAGCGACCCATTAAGAACTCAGCAGAAAAGTAATGAACTGCACGGGTATCATTGAAGTAATGGCTTTTTTGAGTTTTACGAAGTTGCTCTAAGACTTGCTCTTGAACAGCAGCACAGGTTGCCTTCCACCACGCATGATTATTAGCTTTGTTTTCGTCTGTTCCAAGTGAACAATGTAGGTGACGTACAATGGCATCTTTAATGGTTTTCTTACTAAGATGCATGGTTTTGATTGTTTTTTGGGGCTTGGCTAACATTTGCGACCTCATTAAAAAATAAGCAGTTTTATCTAGTTAGATTTTCATCTTGTTAAAATTGAGGCAAGACAAGTACAGGATAAAATTCAGTGACCTAGTTTTAACAGGAATTCTGAGGAATATATATTAAAAAAATGTTAAAAAAACAAAACCGCGCCTAATGAATCATCACCAAGCGCGGCCTAATACGTTTCATTAACTGTTTTTCAGGTCACACGCTTGCAGATTTAAATACACTTTCAACCAAACTCTGAGCTTCTTTAACTAACAAAGATAAATGCTCTTCACCATTAAAGCTCTCAGCGTAAATTTTATAGATTTCTTCTGTACCGGAGGGGCGAGCAGCAAACCAGCCATTTTCAGTACTGACCTTAACTCCTCCAATTGCTGCATTATTACCAGGCGCATGAGTCTGAATATTGGTAATCGCTTCTCCAGCCAACTCTTTTGACTGAATGACACTTTTATCCATTTTACTCAATACTTGTTTTTGGGCATGGGTCGCAGCGACATCAATACGTGTATAGACAGGTGCCGAGAATTTCTCTGTAAGGGCTTGATAATGCTCTCCAGGATCTTTACCTGTAACTGCAATAATTTCAGCCGCCAATAAACAAAGAATGATTCCGTCCTTATCCGTAGCCCATGGCTTACCATTACGGCGTAAGAAAATACCACCAGCGCTTTCTTCACCTGCAAAGCCGATTTCACTACTTAACAACCCCTGTACGAACCATTTAAAACCTACAGGCATTTCAGCAATTTCTTTACCTAAACCTTTAACTACACGGTCAATCATACTGCTTGATACTAATGTTTTACCCACTTTAATATTCTCAGGCCACTGAGTTCGGTGTTGATACAAATATTGGATTGCTACCGCTAAATAGTGATTAGGATTCATCAGACCGCTTTTACGAGTTACGATGCCATGACGGTCAAAATCTGGATCATTGCCAAAAGCCACATCAAACTTATCTTTTAAATCAATTAAGCCTGCCATTGCATAAGGCGATGAACAATCCATTCTAATTTTACCGTCTTTATCACGGCGCATAAATCCAAACTGTTGGTCCACATTACGGTTAACAACTTCGATATTTAAACCGTACTTTTCGGCTATTCTATCCCAGTACCCAAGCCCAGCACCTCCTAAGGGATCGGTTCCTAACACTAAACCAGCATTTTTAATGGCTTCCATATCAATGACTTCGCCTAGTTGAGCAATGTAATTCTCTGCAAAATCGATTTCTTTTACAGAGTCAGACACATACGCATCACTAAGACTAATGCGCTTAACATCCATCAAATCATTGCCAATGATTTCATTAGCACGTTGTTGGATAATATTGGTGACATCGCTATCTGCTGGCCCACCGTGTGGTGGATTATATTTAAAACCTCCATCTTCAGGAGGATTGTGTGAAGGTGTTATCACCACACCATCGCCTATCAACTCAGCGTCACTAGCATTAAATTCTAATATGGCATGTGAAATAACCGGTGTCGGTGTATACCCTCGGTTTTCTTGAACCACTAGAGACACACCATTAGCAGCAAATACCTCAACTGCTGTAGAAAACGCAGCTTCAGATAGGGCATGTGTATCCATACCCATAAATAACGGCCCAGTAATCCCTTGTTCTAATCGAAACTCCGCCAAAGCCTGACAAATAGCAGCAATATGGGCATCGTTAAACGTGCACAATAACGAACTACCACGGTGTCCAGACGTTCCAAAAGAAACCGCTTGGGTGCTATCGCCTTTAGTGGGTCTATCGGTGTAATAAGCGCTTGTTAATTTTGCGACGTTAACTAACTGTTGCTTTGATGCGGGTTTTCCAGCTTCAGGGTGCAGAGCCATAATGATCCTTATATATTGTTATATGTGTTCAGGTGCAAAAACTGCTATTAGACGTTCGATTTGAGGTCCATCAAATCCCATAGTATGTGCTACTTCCTTTAGCATATTGATCTTTTTCACGGTATTGTTATTAGTAATGACCCAATACTCAGAACCGGGAACATTTTTAGGGTTAGTACTGCTGCCCGTTGCCAATAAGGTTTCTTTACTTGTAGCAAAATACGTTCTATTTCGCCCGCTCATACCCAATACTTTACTAAACAATCCTTGATGATGTTTATGAATAATAGATAAAACTAATAACCATCGCTCAACCATTTTGGGTATTGCTTCAAGTTGTTGTCCTTGTAACTCCTCAAATACTGCCATTGCTTGACATTGTCCTTGTGAAAGTTCAGCACTTGGAACATCTAGTGGCGCAACATTATCTGCTTCTGTAACATTTATTGATGAAGGCTTGCTATCACTTGGCATAACAAGACGCCTTAAAATATCTGAAGCGCTTTCACCTATATCTTGGGTTTGAGAAGCGATGAAATGGTATAAATCATCATCTATCTGAATACTTTTCATTAATTTCTTTTTAATTAATACAACATAATAAGTAATTATACGGATTGGTACGATCAATTCACCGATTAATTTCGGAGCTGTTTATCTTTCATGAATATTTCACAGCGAGCTGTGCAGTATTTATACAATGAAGCGCGAGTGATGTGTAGTTGTTCTACATGAATAAGTGCTGAGGTAGTAGAGGTATTGCTCAAACGTTGCCCGAAAGATAAACAGCCCCTAATCTCATACCCAAGTATCAGTATAATAATCTGAAAACTCATTTACTTAGGCTAGAATAATGTCACTTAGTTAACCAAGTATAATCCCCATGAACGAAAACCCATTATCAAATGCAACTAACACTATTAGCCAAGTTCTTATTGGTAAACCAAAACAGGTACAGCTTGCATTAACTTGCTTGATTGCAGATGGCCATTTGTTAATTGAAGACCTTCCTGGAATGGGGAAAACCACCCTATCCCATACCCTCGCGATGGTATTAGGTTTGCAATATTCTCGCATTCAATTTACTTCAGATTTATTACCCGCAGACATGTTAGGTATTAATATTTTTGACAACAAAGAACAAGAATTTCGTTTTCATCCTGGACCTGTTTTTAGCCAATTAGTACTAGCTGATGAAATTAATCGTGCTAGTCCTAAAACACAAAGTGCTTTGCTTGAAGCCATGGAAGAAGGGCAAGTTAGCTTAGATGGCAAAACCCACCTTTTACCAAAACCATTCTTTGTAATAGGAACACAAAATCCACAACATCAATCGGGCACCTACCCATTACCAGAATCACAGTTAGACCGATTTTTAATGCGTATTCAACTAGGCTACCCAAATAAAGAAGCGGAGAAAAGCATGTTGACTGCACAGATTGGTGATAACAAAGCAATTATAAAACCTGTAATGCCCCTTAATCACTTTATTCAAGCTCAAAAGTCTGCAACCCAGGTTCATGCCTCTGATGAGCTACTGAATTACATTTTAGCCCTGGTCACCCATAGCCGTGAAAGCAATCAATTTGCAAACCCTTTATCTCCCAGAGCGACAAAAGCACTATTAAGTGCCGCAAAAGCCTGGGCCTATTTAAATAATAGGGATTATTTAATTCCTGAAGACGTTCAAGCCGTATTACCTTCCGTCGCAGAACATAGGCTTCGCAGTGCTTCTAGTGATTTCAGCACCCAAGGTAGCTTGAGTCAGATGCTATTAGAAGCGATTGACCCTATCGCCCTTTAGTTGCGATTGAACTATGTCGATAATCCAAAAACAAATTAATAGATGGTTAGACAAGCGTATTCCAACGGCTAATCAATATCAGTTAAATCATAAAAATATATTTATTCTCCCCTCTAAATTTGGCGCATTATTTCTAGGACTTTGTGGATTATTATTTTTACTTGGTACCAATTATCAAAATAACTTGATGTTGTTACTTTGCTATTTTTTAGTATCCATATTTTTGGTTAGCCTTTTGGCAAGTTATATAAATTTTGCGAAAATCCACCTTCAAATGGGGAAAACCTCAGAAGTGTTTGTAGGAGATAATTTACACTTTCCAATGTGGTTAAATGCAGACCAAAAGACTCTCCAGCCCAATGGCTTAATTAACTTCAAATTCAAATCAGACAAAATAAAAATTAATATTGGTAAGAGTTTATCCAGTAATGGCAATCAAATAGACGGAAATAATTTTACAAACCCAGTAACGTTAAACCTACTTTGCCCCAAAAGGGGCAAAATAAATTTATCTCGAGTTTCCGTTGAATGTTTTTACCCACTGGGCTTGTATCGTTGTTGGACCCACCTATCCTTCCCACATAATATAATCGTTTTTCCTAAACCTATACCTTGCGATATAGCGTTAGCAGAAAAAAGTCTGAATGAATCTGGAGAATCGGGCAAAACTTGCCAACAATCATTAGGGCAAGAAGACTTTTCACATTTAAAAAGTTATCAATTAGGTGAACCTTTAAATCATGTGGCGTGGAAACAATTGGCGAAAGGCAGGGGCATGGTGAGTAAACAATTTGCTTCTGAAGAAAGTCAAATTGGCTGGCTTAGTTTACAGCATACTGCCGCTTCAGTGGGTTTATCACAAGCTGATATGTTAGAAACCAAACTGGGTAAGCTATGTTACCAAGTAGCTGAATTAAGTAGGAAAAATCAAGTGTTTGGGTTGGACTTGGGGAACACTAAAATCGCTCCGAGTTCAGGAATGGACCACCGCCAAAGTTGTTTAATCGCATTAGCGACTTATGGTGAGGATTAATACGTGATTAAAGCTCACCGCCCCAATAAACAGCTTGCTACAAAGCATTCAGTAAAAAGCATCACTTTGCTTATTCTCGCCTTTGAATTGGTGTTAGTTAGCCTGAGCCTATATGAATCCGTATTTACCTGGGTAATGTTAATCATTGGCTGTAGTGGTGTTATCAGAGCCATAATTTACTTTCAATATTACAAACACCTTCCCACCATACGCACCTTGAATTTATTAGCAGTACTGAGCATTTTAGGGCTTACCTACTCTAGCTTTAACGAAAGTTTGTTATTGATTATGGTTAACTTACTAGTGTTAGCTTGTGCCTTAAAGCTTATGCAGGCTAGAAGTCAAAGAGACGTTTATCAATTAGTTAGTAGTTTATTTTTTGTAATTGGCTGTGGATTCATTTTTAACCAGTCAATTGGCTTTTATGTTTTTTATACCCTCTTGAGCCTAACTTTATTAATTAGTCTAGCTTGTTTCCAAGCTCCAAGCCTGTCAATACAAAGACAATGTAAAACAGTACTAAAACTCAGTTTACAAGCCTTACCTATTAGTATTTTATTGTTTTTAGTTTTACCGCACCTGCCTCCTTTATGGCAAGTTCCTACATCAAAGAGTTTTGAAACTGGTCTAGCAGATAATATTACGCCAGGTGATATAGCTCAGTTGTCCCAATCGAGTGACCTCGCATTTAGAGCAACCTTTCAAGGGCCAGTACCAGAGCCTAAAGATAGATACTGGCGCGCCATTGTCATGGAAGAGTTTGATGGCAAAACTTGGCGCACAGCGCCATTACGTAAAAAGATACAAGAACAATTAAAGCGCCAGAACAAAGAATTTTCACCTGCTGTGACAGGGTCATATACTGAATACGATATAATGGTAGAACCCACCCATCAAAACTGGCTATTCGCATTAGATCTCGCTACTCCTAATAATTCAAAAAGTGCTAATGAGATTTGGCAAAGTTCAAACTATCAGTTGATTAGCAACCAAACATTACTCAGTAAATATGAATATTCGGTGCGGTCTTATCCACAAGCTATGGCTAACCAAAGATTTACCCAGATTGACCAGCGCCTCAATCTAGACGTTCCAGTGTCAGGCAATAACAAGACCCAAAGCTGGGTGGCCTTCCAAAGAAAGTCAAACCCATCTGATGATGATTTCATTCAAGCAGTATTAAGGTACTTTACCCAGCAACCTTTCGTTTATACGCTACGCCCTAAATTAATGTTGAGCGATCCTATTGATACCTTCTTGTTTGAAAATCAAGCTGGATTTTGCAGCCATTATGCGAGTGCGTTTGCATATATGTTACGTTTGGGAAATATTCCTGCTCGAGTAGTAACCGGCTATCAAGGGGGAGAGCTAGTTAAAGAAAACAACCAAGCACCCTATTTAAGTATCTATCAGTATGATGCCCATGCTTGGGTTGAAGCATGGACAGAACAACGAGGCTGGCAACGATTCGATCCCACAGCGTTAGTTGCCCCAGAGCGAATTGAATTTGGTTTACAACAGGCCATGCAAAACGAAGGAAGCTTTTTGGCTGACTCTCCATTTTCTTTGGCCCGCATGTCAAATGTAGCCTGGCTCAATAATCTTAGGTTGTTTCTGGCAGACTTAGATTACGACTGGAGCCGTTTTGTATTGGGCTTTGACGACACAAAACAAAAGGATTTATTTAAGCTTATTTTAGGAAAAGTAACGCCAGACAGGTTGTCGCTTCTAGGGTTAGGTATTATTAGCTTAGTTGCCTTATTACTTTGTTTGTTTTTTTTACCCCATTGGTTAAAAAATAGAATGGACACAACACAAAGGCTGTATTTTAAAGCTCTAGATGTATTCGAAAGTGCCGGCACTATACGCCCAAATTGGCAGGCTCCTTTAAGCTTTAGTGAAGACATTCAACAACAATATCCTGCTACCATTAGTAATCATTTTAATCAGATCACTCAACTTTATCTGCGGATACAATATCAAGATACCAATAAACACAAACATTCTGTTTTAAATACCAAGCGCACCCACAAACTAATGCGTAATCACTTACAAAAACTCAAAAAAGAAATAATAAAAAATAATAAAAGCCCCCTTTAGTTTAATCGCTAGCCAATTAATTTTATGGCATAATTTGCGCCGAATTTTACTGGCTGCCTAGTTAATAGACAGTACCCAATCCATAAACATTATTTATAGAGAATCGAACGTGCTTACCACTGCTAATATCACAATACAATTTGGCGCAAAGCCTTTATTCGAAAACGTATCTGCCAAATTTGGTAATGGTAATAAATACGGCCTAATTGGGGCAAATGGCTGTGGTAAGTCAACTTTTATGAAAATAATTGGTGGGGATTTAGAAGCAACAGCTGGAAATGTATCAGTCGACCCTGGAGAGCGAATTGGTAAACTCAAACAAGATCAGTTTGCCTATGAAGAATATAGCGTTATCGATACAGTTGTAATGGGACACAATGAATTATGGGCAGTAAAGTCCGAACGAGACGCTATATACGCTAACCCTGAAATGACTGAAGAAGATGGTATTCGCGTAGCAGATTTAGAATCCGAGTTTGCAGAAATGGACGGCTACACCGCAGAATCAAGAGCTGGTGAATTATTAATTGGTGTCGGCATTCCAGTTGAGCAACACTTTGGCCCCATGAGTGAAATTGCCCCAGGTTGGAAATTAAGAGTACTACTTGCTCAAGTTTTGTTTTCTGACCCCGACATTATGCTGCTAGATGAGCCTACGAATAACTTGGATATAAACACAATACGTTGGTTAGAAACCGTATTAAACGAACGCAATTGTACTATGATCATAATTTCCCATGATAGGCACTTCTTAAACTCTGTATGTACTCATATGGCAGATATAGATTACGGTGAAATACGCTTGTTCCCAGGTAATTATGACGAGTATATGACGGCATCAACTCAAGCTCGCGAGCGTTTATTATCAGACAACGCTAAGAAAAAAGCCCAAATATCAGAACTTAAAGCCTTCGTTAGTCGCTTCTCTGCAAATGCTTCAAAATCAAAACAAGCCACCTCTAGAGCTAGACAAATAGATAAAATTCAATTAGACGAAGTGAAGCCTTCTAGCCGCCAAAGCCCATTTATTCGATTTGAAGAATCTAAAAAATTACATCGCTTAGCATTAGAGGTTGAAGGCTTAGCAAAGCGTTATGATGAAGAATTGTACAAAGACCTAGACCTTATGGTTGAAGTTGGAGAACGGGTGGCTGTCATTGGTCCTAACGGTGTAGGTAAAACAACATTACTAAAATGTTTAGTGGGTGACACTGAACTCACCGCGGGAACACTCAAGTGGTCAGAGAATGCAAATATTGGATACTATGCCCAAGATCACGCAGAAGATTTTGAAGAAGACAAAACATTGATGGATTGGATGTATCAATGGGCCCAAGAAGGGGATGATGAACAAGTGATGCGCGGTACCTTAGGGCGCTTATTATTTTCCCAAAACGATATCCATAAATCCGTAAAAGTGATTTCTGGTGGAGAACAAGGCCGTATGTTATTTGGTAAATTAATGCTGCAAAAGCCAAACATATTAGTTATGGATGAACCCACTAACCACTTAGATATGGAATCTATTGAGTCACTTAACTTAGCACTAGAAAACTATAAAGGTACCTTGGTATTTGTAAGTCACGATAGAGAGTTTGTATCCTCTCTAGCAACTCGCATTATAGATATTCAACCTGACGGTATAGTAGACTTTAAAGGCGATTACGAAAGTTACTTGGCCAGCCAAGGTATGTAATACTAATACATTAGTAACTACGCCCACCTTTTAAATCAGATATCAAAAAAGCATCCATACAAGGGATGCTTTTTTAATAGAGTCCATTTAACTGTTATTGCTCTCGATAGACTTAAGTAGCCAATTTCGCATCATTGCTAAAATACCTATACCTAAAAATAACATACCTAGAGGCTCTGGTATTTTAGTAAGCATCTGAGAAGTAAATACTAGATAAACTGCATTATTATTCCAAACATTATCTATAGAATCCCAGTAAGGTATTGCTGAATCTAAGTATTGTATCCTATTACGATCAGCACCACCCAAGCTAGTGTTAGATGTGTTTGATTGCTGTAACTGGTGATAGCTCAACAAATCAGAAAACAAGTTTGTTTTATCGTCTGCCTCTGCGATTACATTAACCGTCTCTTTGTTACTGTGCTTTGCACTGTATGACAATGAAAAACCATCAACTTCGTCACCTTCAAATTCAAAGACCTTAGAAATTAAATAAGGTGATTGTCGGTTCCCATAAATATCTAGTCTAGAATTTTGGCTACCAACATTAACAGAACTTGGTTTGAATGAATGCCCAAAATCTAAGCTAGAGTCGCCTGAAGGGGTCCTAACATTTGAATTAAACCAAGTCCATGAGGTGCTAGCTCTTCCAAAATTTTCAAAACTTACATTTGAAATTAAGTTTGTAGAAGCTAGAGCACTAGTAGAAAGATTTATGATTAAAAGCACACTAAATAGCTTGAGCACATACATAGTTAAAGCTGCCATAAAATTAATAGTTTACAGCTTCAGTATGAGTTGAAAGGTCTTTAAGAAAAAGTGCTTACAGGTATAGCGCTTGATACAAATGTATTAAGGATGCCTTAAGTACTAGGTTTAATGTTAAAAAAGAATCAATCATGTGGACAGGGAGTACATAATAAAAAAGCCACTTAACAATGTGTTAGGTGGCTTAGTATATTTATGGTTAGTGGATTTGAAGTAACCAGTCTACGAATAATCTAGCTTCCGAGGTATTCGAAAATGTATTCGTTTGTTGCCCTGATACGTCGGCAAACACCACTTTTTGTTTATTTACAGATATGTTGTGCACTGGGCACTCCACACGGATCTGCGTTCCGTTATATGTATATGACATAATAAAACTCACTATAAAATGCTAAGCGCATATTTTAAAATAAGCCCATTACAGTTTTGACGATAACTAAAATTTTACATTTTACTGCGCACTCGTATAAAACTTCACTGAGTGCCTAATATTGAATATTTCGTCGAACAATAATTCAGCTTGTTATTGTGATTATTTAGTTTCTAGTCTAAATATCACGTTTTTAATGTTGGCTGACTGGATCAAAGAAAGACATAACATCGAAGGTTTGCATAGAGAGAGGTCAACAAACCGACAACCAAGTTAACCTGTTTTCATTTACTACGCAACTATTTATTAGACCTTTTAGTCAACTATTCGTGAAATTTTTCACTCACAAGCTGTTATTATTATCTAAACCTTCAAATATAGAGGCCTAAATTTGCAACGTATTGCTATTTTTGTAGATGTACAAAATATTTACTACACCACCCGCCAAGCGTACGGAAAACAATTTAACTACCGACGTTTTTGGCAACACTTAAACCATCAAGGTAATATTATTGTCGCTAACGCTTACGCCATAGACAAAGGCGATCAACAACAGCAAAAATTTCAAAGTGCCCTTAAACATATTGGTTTTGATGTAAAGCTTAAACCCTATATACAGCGCAGCGATGGCTCAGCAAAAGGTGACTGGGATGTAGGAATTGCAATAGATGTATTAGAGGCAGCAGAAAATGTAGACACTATCGTCTTACTATCTGGGGATGGAGATTTTGATTTATTACTAAAAAAAGTAAATGAAAAATATGATTGCCAAACTGAAGTGTACGGTGTCCCAGAGCTAACTGCGAATTCACTAATAAATGCTTGCCAAACATTCTTCAAGATAGATGAACATCTATTGCTTTAGTATCTTTAACACTTGTTAACATATCTAAAATAGCGGTGTGGCCTTACGCCACATCGCTAACCTTTATATTTATATTAAACTTGCGGCTAACCAAGCTAGGCAATATGCCAACACACCATAGGCAACAAATAATCCCCAGGCTATCTTTCTACTTCCTGTTTCGCCTTTTAAGGTGGCAACTGTGGCAACGCACTGCAGGGCTACAACATAAAACAACATTAAGCCAATACCTGCCCCTAGAGTTAGCCCATCAGCTTGAATATTAGCGGCAAGACCAGAGATATTTTCGTCAGCTCCTTCAATTCCAAATAATGTCCCTAGAGCTCCAACAAATACTTCTCGCGCTAAAAAAGAAACGAGAATAGCAACACCATAACGCCAATCGAGACCAAGAGGCTCAAATATAGGCTCTATCCAATGACCTAACATAGCTAAATACGACGACTGCAATACCCCGTTTTCTGGAAAATAGCCCAAAAACCAAATAACAACAGAGACCATAAAAATGACAGGACCGGCTCGTCTAATAAACTGTTTTGCACTAGTTAAAATTCTGTGTCCCAAGGGCTTCCAATGAGGTAAGCGGTAAGTGGGTAACTCTAAAACAAACGGCATTTCAGCTTTATCTTTATCAACGTCAGTTAATTTGGTCAGTAATGTACTGACTAGTAGTGCGGTTAGGATCCCAATAAAATACAGTATAAAAAATGTAATACCCTGTAAATTCACCAACCCACCAAAATATTGTGTATCGGGAATTAACACAGCAATTAACAAGGCGTACACGGGCAAACGAGCTGAACATGACATTAAAGGAATAGTCATCATAGTGATCAACCTTTTACGAGGTGACTCTATTGTTCTAGCAGCCATTATGGCCGGTATAGCACAGGCATGTCCGGATAAGTAAGGAATAAAACTTCTGCCCGACAACCCAAAGTAACTTAAGGGTTTATGACATATTAATGCTGCTCTGGCTAAATAACCCGAGTCCTCCAAAAGCCCTATAACAAACGTTAGTACCATGATTTGTGGTACAAAGACTAAGAATGACCCTACTCCACCAAATAAAGCATCGGTAACAAAATCATTCACCACGCCATCAGGCAAAAAGTTACTGACTTTAACGGAACTTTCAGCCAGTGCCATTTCTACAAAGTCCATTAGTGGGCTTGCCCATGTAAATATACTTTGAAATAGCAAAAACATGATGGCCAAGAATATTACTCCGCCCATCAGGTTATTTAATAAAAACCCATCGATTCGGTTTTGCTTTTTTAAGACGACATCCGCTTTGACGCCATAGCGTTTAGATAAGGTACGGCTGATTTCCAATACAGATGATTTGTCTTCGGTATGAAGTAAAGGTAGAAAATCTTGTGGACGTTTTGCTGCATCAATTAACGCTAGCTTAAATTCGTGTAATCCAATAAGTGTTTTTGCCGAGAGTGCAAATACCGCGCACCCTAGATCAGTGGCTAATTTTTCAGTATCAATTTCGTGCCCGAACCGCTGCACTTCATCAATCATATTCAAGGCAAATATAATACCTTTGTTATGTTGAAGGGCTAAGTCTCTGACTTGTAAGCCAAACACCAAACTACTTTCTAATCGAGTCGCGTCCAAATTACAAACCACAAGAGACGTTTCATCACTGAGCATGGCTTCGTGAAGTTTTTCAATTGCCAGTTCTTCATCTCTAGACAAACTTTTTAAAGAATAAGTACCAGGGAAATCAACCAATTTATACTGGTCAAACGTACCGCTTTTTAATTCGACAGTTACGCCAGGAAAGTTTGCTACTTTTTGTCGTAGCCCTGTTAACTGATTAAAGAGGA
Source organism: Paraglaciecola sp. (assembly GCF_039942875.1). Lineage (GTDB taxonomy): Bacteria > Pseudomonadota > Gammaproteobacteria > Enterobacterales > Alteromonadaceae > Paraglaciecola. The sequence goes on along the minus strand of NZ_JBDVBQ010000024.1, from coordinate 185,217 downwards.
GACTTTTACCTGAGTTGGGTTTTCCAACCAAGATGATATTTTTCATTGAACGCCTTCACAAAAGAAAGTGTGATACAGAGACAGCCTAAGGGGTGGACTAAAGTAGAAATAAAACCTAATAAAAAATTAACTAGCGCTAATATTGATACGGTTAGCTATATCTTGCTCTAACGAATAAACGCAATCGCCCAACTGTAAAACTAATGGGCCTTTAAATGGACTACGTCTTAAGCACTGAATATCTTGGCCTGACGAAAACCCCATTTCACTTAAACGTCTTTGAACCGAAGGCGTTAGAGTTGGATCTAATCCATCAACCTTAGCAACTTGCTTCTTTTTAATGTCCCAAAGAGTTAATTGACTCATACTAAGTATCACAAATAGAAATCATTATTATTTATAACATTAGCACAGTGGGAGTGCAATCAGTTACACCCCACAAAGCTAGATTTTTAGTTTGTTCTCAGGTGATCGGCAACCAAAAATGCCATTTCTAAAACTTGGTCAGCATTTAAGCGAGGATCACATTGTGTCTTGTATGCTTCTGCTAGGTCATCATCACCAATTTGATATGCGCCACCAGTACATTCAGTCACGTGCTGGCCAGTCATTTCTAAATGAATACCACCTGCATGTGTGCCTTCAGCTTTATGAGCCGCAAAGAATTGTTGAATTTCTTTAAGAATGGCATCGAAGTTTCTAGTTTTGTAACCACTCGAGGCTTTAAACGTGTTGCCATGCATAGGATCTGAGCTCCACACAACTTTACGCCCTTCTTGCTTCACTCTGCGTAATAGCTTAGGCAGGTTAGCTTCTAGATTATCAGCCCCCATGCGCGTGATTAAGGTCAAACGGCCTGCTTCATTGTTGGGGTTTAATGCATCGATTAATTGGATTAATTCATCTTCTTGCATGCTTGGCCCAACTTTTACACCAATTGGGTTATGAATACCACGGAAGAACTCTAAGTGAGCATGGTCCAACTGACGAGTACGTTCACCAATCCAAAGCATATGTGCTGAACAGTTGTACCAATTACCCGTCAAGGTATCCACTCTAGTTAGGGCTTGCTCATAATTTAGTAACAAAGCTTCATGCGACGTGAATAGACTGGTTTCATGCAATGTGGGGGTATTTGTAGAATTAATCCCCATCACATTCATAAACTCTAATGAATCCTGGATTCGCTTAGCGAGATCTTGATAACGACTTTTCAAAGGGTTATTTTCAACAAACGCCATATTCCAACGATTGACTTCATGTAAATCGGCTAGTCCACCTTGCGAGAAAGCACGCAACAAATTCAAAGTAGAAGCACCGCGATGATAGGCTTCTATCATACGCTCTGGATCGGGTTGCCTTGCCGCTTCTGTAAACTCAAAGCTATTGATAATATCACCACGGTAGCTCGGTAAAGATACGCCGTTAATGGTTTCAAAATCACCAGAACGAGGCTTGGCGTATTGCCCTGCCATACGTGCTACTTTAGTGACCGGACAACGACCTGCATAAGTAAGGACAATGGCCATTTGTAAAATAACTTTAAAAGTATCGCGAATTTTTGGCGCATTAAATTCATCAAATGACTCAGCACAATCACCACCTTGCAACAAAAAGCCTTTGCCTTCAGCTACGTTTCCTAATTGACTAAATAAGTCTCGAGTTTCTGCAGCAAACACTAAAGGGGGATACGTTTTTAATTTGCCTTCAACGTCTTGTAGGTGCTGTTTATTTTGATAGGTAGGTTGTTGTAAAATTGGCTTTGAACGCCAACTATCTGGTTGCCACTGACTCACGATTTTTCCTCGTAAAATTAGGTTAAATGATGTAACAATTTTTAATGACTTTGTTAACCATCATATATGGGGTGCAGAACATAGTGGGTATAACGCTAAATAGCAATATATAAGCACAGTATTTTGCAACATTTCTATTTTAAATAATAGGAAATACTAGGCTTTGCCCATTATTTACTTTTAATATGTTGTATTAGCCCCGTTGAAGCTAATTCAATCAAATCTAACACGTATTCAAAACCTCTTTTGCCACCGTAGTAAGGGTCTGGGACCTGGTCTTCTTCACTTTGAGCATAATTAAGAAAAAGCTCAACTTTACCCTCATACCCTTCTGGGCAGACTGCTAAAAGATTTGCAATGTTTTCTTTGTCCATACCCAGTATGTAATCAAACTTTTCAAAGTCTTGTTTCGCCACTTTACGACAGTTAATCCCTTCAAAACTGTATCCACGTTGAATACCCACGCTTTGTGAACGTTTATCTGGGGATGCGCCAGTGTGATAGCCAGCCGTACCAGCTGAATCGATAATTAAATCTAACCCCGCTTCTAAAGCTTTCTTTTTAAACACAGCTTCAGCACTTGGTGAACGGCATATATTTCCTAAACAAACAAACAGTACTGAGATTTTCTTACCTTGCATGTATCTCACATTGATTTTGAATAAACTTGCTCGATATTTTAACGAGATAGCTTAGTGAGTCTATAGCTAGAAGGTGAATAGATTGAAACACACGTTAAAAATTGATGAGTATTGCAAAGTAGAACCTAGTTTACCTATTGCCCCTATTGGTTTTGAGTAACGTGACATAGGCAACGCAGCAGATATAATGCTGGACAATTCAATACATACTTAACAACAACAGTGAGTAAAATAAAATGAAAGTGTTAATGCTAAGTAGCTCTCGTACAGCTGACGAAAGTTACTTGAGTCATGCTCTACCCATGATTGACCTGCATATATTAACAGTTAAAGAGATACTGTTTATTCCTTATGCGGGTGTAACGCTAAGCTGGGATGATTACACCCAAAAAGTTCAGGACGCACTCCCCCACCTAACAATTTCTGGTATTCATGAGTATCCTAATGCAAAAGAAGCGATTAATAATGCTAAAGCCATTTTTGTAGGAGGAGGCAATACGTTTAATCTTTTATCGCAACTTTATAAGCAAGATATTTTAACTGATATACAACAAAGTGTTAAACAAGGTACACCTTATGTTGGCTGGAGTGCTGGCTCTAATATATGTGGCAACAGTATACGCACGACTAACGATATGCCTATAATTCAGCCGCCAAGTTTTGACGGGTTGAATTTTGTCCCGTTTCAGTTAAACCCACATTACACAGACTACCAACCACCAGGCCACAATGGTGAAACACGAGCACAACGAATTGAAGAGTTTTGTACTCTCAACCCTAAAATGCCTGTCATCGGCATTCGTGAAGGCAGTGCATTGCTGTTACAAGATAAGCAACTAACACTAAAAGGTGAGCTAGAAAGTGTGGTGTTTGAACTCAACCAGACAGGCGAAGTTGGGGTAACAGCAATAAGCCAGAATGTGCTCAAGCCAGGTCAAGATATCAGTCAGTATTTACAGGTAAAACGTTAAAACGGGTACTTGGTCGTACCCTTTTTGTCACCACTAAAATTTATAGACCTAGTAAGGCTAAATCAATATATTCAGGTGCATCATCTGGTTTATCAAGGGTAGGCACCGCTCCTAAAAATGGCGCATCAATCAAAGTTTTTAAGCTATCTATATTTTCGCTTAACATTGCCATATTGGGATCAATTTGGTTTGCTACCCAGCCGACTATTTTTAGGCCATCTTGTTGTATAGACTCTGCAGTCAATACTGCGTGGTTAAGACAACCTAATCGCATTCCAACCACCAAAATAACAGCTAAATTACGCTCAATAACAAACTCTGATAAGTATCTTGGCTTGCCATCATAATGTGAGCTAACAGGTAAGCGCCAGCCCCCTGCCCCCTCCACAATAAGTACATCGGGTTGCTTTGCTATCAAATGTAAAAAACCTTCACGAACACGATCGAGTGAGATTAGAGCTTGTGCATCATCTGCTGCTAAGTGCGGCGCAATAGGAGGCTCAAGAGCTATCGGGTTAACCTCATCGTAGCTCAAGGCTAAACTTGCGTTAGACAAAAGGGCCATTGCATCTTCGTTGCGTAGTCCACTATCTGTTCGCTCACATCCTGCAGCTATAGGCTTATAAGCAGCGGTTTTATATTGCTTGCCGGCCAAAGCTTTAAGCAAAGCGGTACCAATAAATGTTTTCCCTACTTCGGTATCGGTTCCTGTTATAAAAAAGGCACGACTATTAGATGATAAATTCCCCATACATACTCCTTAAGGCTTAATACATTGCAAAAAGCACACTTCATAAGTCAGCGGAAGCTGAGAATTCTTAGAATATTTATGCTTATAAGTAACCTCTAAGTTTCTGATGGTGTCACGACTAAGAGGTTTATTGATTTTATGTGTACTTTTATTAGGCGCAACTCGTTCACTATTTAATGATAAGACAACATTAGCACCAATCGATTTAATTGAGCCTAAGAGCTGTCGCACATTTTGGTGCCATGTCACATACTTTTTATTGTTAACACTAACCAATAGCCCCTGCTCCGTAGCAGCCTGACGCCAATTATCTGCCGTTTTAAAATCATTAGTATGACGCTGCTCATCAATTTCAAGCCAACTATCGTTTAACTCATAAAACGAGCCTGCACACATAATGGCTAATATTGCAGTAGCCTTGGGCTTCATCACTCGACTTATTTCAGACAAAACTTTTGTTTCATCCTTACACCACTGTAACGCCATAGATGAAAACACTAAATCAATTGATTCATTAGACAAAGGCAAATGCTCTGCGTCACCTTGCAACCACTGAATAAACTGACGTCTAGCCAAGTTGTCATCAGTTGCATTATTTTTTTGGGCATACTCAAGCATCCCAAAAGCTAAATCCATAGCGAACAACTTATTACATTTTTTGGCTAATTGTTGACTAATGCGGCCAGTACCACACCCTATATCTAGACCCAAACCATTAATATTGGGCAGCAAATTTAAACCATCAAAGGCAATATCTAATTGGACATCCGCAGCAGTATTGTAGGTATGAGCCGCTCGGCTAAACTGTTTTGCTATTCTAGCTTTATAATTAGCAGGCAAACTAATCATCTGATTCAAGACAGTAATGTCAATTGTAAAGCGTCAACCAATGCATAAATATCCCTTTCATCATGAGCTGCGCTTAAGGTTAAACGTAGTCTATCTGTATGCTTTGGCACTGTAGGGTAGCGAATCGCAGTCACCCAAATTCCCAAGTCTTTTAATCGCCCACTTGCCGCTACCGCTTTTTCTGGACACCCTATAAATACTGGTTGAATAGCGGTATCTGAGGGCATTAATGTTATACCTGCTTTATCTGCCAAGGCTTTGAACAACTCAATTCTTTCCTTTAATACTTGGCGACGCTCATGTCCAAGCTTTGCTTGTAAACTCATTAGAGTTGCATAGGCTTGTGCTGCTGGCATTGAAGTACTGTATATATAATGACGAGAATAATTAATCAGGTAGTTAATTAAGTCCTCACTTCCCGCTACAAAAGCCCCCGCGGTGCCAATAGCTTTACCAAAAGTCCCCATCAAAATAGGCACTTGTTGTTGAGAAAAATTAAATACTTCGACGACTCCTAGACCATTGTCACCTAATGTCCCAAAACCATGGGCATCATCCACCATAAGCCAAGTAGACTCAGTATTAATTATTGGAACAATATCAGTCAGTGGAGCGTGATCGCCATCCATACTAAATATCCCCTCAGTCGCAACTAAGGTATTTTCTGTATTGCTTTTGCTAAGTAACTCCTGAAGATGAGATGCGTCGTTATGCTTAAAACGGCTAAATTTAGCACTTACCCCTTGAGCGCCTTCAACAAAAGAAGCATGCATAAGCTTGTCAGCAATAATCATGTCTGGATTTTTTTGATGGGTGTGGCCAAATAATCCCTGACAAATAGCTTGATTGGCTGAAAACCCAGAATTGAATAACAACACGCTCTCTCGATTTAAGCGTTCTGCAAGGTATGTTTCAAGGGCCTGGTGGGCATTGGTGTAACCAGTGACTAAAGGTGAAGCCCCGCTACCAGCACCAAACTCTGCTAGACCATCGGCCCAGGCTTGCATTACAACAGTAGAGCGACGCATAGCCAAATAGTCATTACTTGAAAAGTTTATATAATGCTTACCTTCGACTTGGATCATGGGCCCATTCGCAGATTCAACCACTTGTCTACGACGCAACAAGCCATCTTGGCTTCGGGTTTTCAATGCTTCAGATATAAATTTAAATGCCATTAGTTGTTGACTGTTTCTGCTTGCTTTAACGTTGCGTCATAGAATAAGTTATCAGCCATATTTTTGCCTGATCTATCATCTATTTCCTCTAACAATGCGGCCTCATGAGCCTCATCTGAGTACTCCCGAGTTTGTTTTGAGTTAATACCGAGCTTATTAAATAGCATGACATCTTCATGGGTATCAGGATTCGAGGTAGTCAATAATTTACACCCATAAAAAATGGAGTTTGCCCCAGCCATGAAACACATAGCCTGCATCTGTTCATTCATGGCTTCACGACCAGCAGATAGACGTACATAAGATTTTGGCATCATTATTCTGGCAACGGCTATGGTTCGTATAAATTCAAAATAATCAAGGTCTTCGACATTTTCCATTGGTGTGCCTTTTACCTTAACCAACATATTAATAGGTACACTTTCCGGATGATGATCTAAGTTCGCTAACTGGGTCAACAAGCCCGCACGGTCATCAGATGTCTCACCCATGCCAACGATTCCGCCAGAACACACATTCATACCTGCTTCTCTTACATTATCGAGTGTGTCTAATCTATCTTGATAAGTTCGTGTAGTGATAATATCCCCATAAAACTCTGGAGAAGTATCTAAATTATGATTGTAATAATCCAGTCCAGCTTGTTTTAATGCAACAGCTTGCTCTGTGGTCAACATGCCTAATGTCATGCATGTTTCTAATCCTAGTTTTTTAACTTCTTTGACCATATCAGTGACATAAGGCATATCTCTGTCTTTTGGATTACGCCATGCTGCTCCCATACAAAAACGTGTAGAACCCGCAGCTTTGGCTTCTTTTGCTCGTTGAATGACCTTGTCTATTTCAAGTAAACGTTCTTTCTCCAGCCCGGTATCGTAACGGGCACTTTGGGGGCAATATTTACAATCTTCAGGGCAGGCACCTGTTTTTATAGATAACAGAGTACTAACTTGTACTTGGTTTGGGTCAAAGTGCTTTCGGTGAACTATTTGAGCCTGAAACATTAAGTCGTTAAAAGGCATATCAAACAAATCATTCACCTCTTTAATTGTCCAATCATGACGAGGAGCTGCAATAGCATCAGAAGGTGATAGAGATGATGTACTTAAACTTGGTGACGTAGACATAATTGAACCTATAGAATATTCTAACTTTACACTGCTAAATGTGGCGCTTAGTCTATGTGTCGCAGCCCCATTGTCAACCACATTTAAATTCAAAACTTTACAAGCGAATAAAAATTGAACAAATCAGATTTATCTTTTGACCAAGAACATATTTGGCACCCCTACACATCGGCTATCAATCCGCTTCCTTGTTTTCCTGTAACAAAGGCTGAGGGCGTTTTTATACATTTATCGAGTGGCGAAAAATTAGTTGATGGTGTTTCTTCATGGTGGACAGCCATACATGGCTACAATCACCCTTTGCTAAATACGGCACTAAAAACTCAAGTGGACGACTTTTCGCATGTAATGTTTGGCGGTCTTACCCACCAGCCAGCCGTTGATTTGTGCCGTACCTTAATCGATATCACCCCAATGGGATTAGATAGAGTATTTTTAGCAGACTCTGGCTCAGTATCTGTAGAGGTGGCAATGAAAATGGCGTTGCAGTTTTGGGCCTGTCAAGGCAATAACCATAAGCATAAATTTATTACTCCTCGTAACGGGTATCATGGCGATACCTTTGCCGCTATGTCGGTTTGCGACCCCATCAACGGTATGCACAGCTTATTTTCTGACGCCTTATCGCAACAAATTTTTGCTCCGGCACCGCAGACTCGATTTGATAAACCTTGGAATGAAGACGATATAAAGCCACTGGAACAACTCATTTCTAGCCATCACAATGAATTAGCGGCGCTTATTATTGAACCTATAGTGCAAAATGCAGGTGGAATGCGTATCTATCATCCCGAGTATTTAAAGCGCTGTAGACAGTTATGTGATGATTACAATATCCTTTTAATTTGTGACGAAATAGCCACAGGATTTGGCAGAACAGGCAAGTTATTCGCCTGTGAGCATGCTGATATTAGCCCTGATATTATGTGTTTAGGCAAAGCACTTACTGGTGGATACATAACGCTAGCCGCCACATTATGCTCAGAAGATGTGGCTCAAGGAGTTTGTCAAGACGAGCCAGGAGTATTTATGCACGGCCCAACTTTTATGGGTAACGCTTTAGCGTGTGCAGTAGCCAATGCAAGTTTATCCATAATTCAAAAAGGGGATTGGCAGCAACAGGTCGCTAATATTGAGCAACAACTACAAGAAGAGCTTACACGCTGTATAACACTAGAAGCCGTAGCTGATGTGAGAGTTTTAGGGGCTATCGGTGTAGTTGAAACTAAAACGATAGTTGATGTGGCAAAGCTTCAAAAAGAATTTGTGAAACAAGGAGTCTGGATACGCCCTTTTGGCAAACTAGTTTACATTATGCCACCCTATATAATTACTCAAGGGCAGTTACGCCAGCTAACAACAAGTATCTATGAGGTACTCAATGCAAGCTGACTGTTAGAATAATTAAGGTTAAGAGTTAAAGCTTTATATGAACCGCCATTAAGCTCTGCTCCCCGACAACCTCAGCGGTGTGGCCATGAATATTTGGATTAAACTCTTCGTTTGATTGCAAGCAGTCTTTTGCAATAAAAAGATCACCTGCGCTGAAATGGCGCTGCTCACCTGAGCGCAATCCTAAACTTAATGTCCCAGAACGAATAATTATCATGGTGGCATCCCCAGCCATATGCCAATCAGTAAAATAACCCGGTTCACTGACCCGGTGCCGAAAATTTTGCGCAGTCATTCGAGGGGAAATAATCAACCCATTGTAATCTTCAATTGAAATGGCCTCATCTTTAAATTTCGAAGATCCTGTGTGCCCAGATAGTTCGTCAATAGGTGAAAATAAAGTAGTGATAATGAGCTCTTTTGTAGAATCCAATTGTTCTGTCATTGACGCTATACCCTTATGTCTATTTATGCCATTTTGGCTAAAAATGTAAACTGTAACAAACTCAAAATTTTTTAAGTCTAAAAAGCACTTCTCTTATTCGCCTAACCTATAGTTTAAACCTAAAAAGTAATTAATATCAGTAACTAACTGTACATATAAATGAAAAATCAAGTCGTTTTAAAATAATAAGAAACACGTGAAGTTTACTCAAAATTTTTTAGCACCACTGTTCTGCACAAGTAATTCAGAACACTTTTCTTAAGAGATTTTGCCCATACTCTACTGGTGACAGATCATCATTAGTTGTATAAAGCAGCTCTAAATTGTAATAACGCATGTACGCTGTCACATCATTTTTCATGTGCTCACTAGTTGACTGCGTTTTTTTCAATAGCCAATCGTATTTTAAACTGCCAAAAAATCGTTCAACAACAGCATTGTCCCAGTACGCCCACACATCATCCATACTTTCTCTCACGCTATAGCTATTCAATAACTTTCGATATTGCTTACTGGTATATTGTGAGCCTATATCGGAGTGAAATACCGACCCTTCTGGAGACTAACTTAAGTTATACGCTTTCATCATAGCTTTACTGGCCAAGTCTGTCGTCATGGGTTTATCAATAGCCCCCGACAATGCCACGAGAATATAAATCCATAACAATAGCTAGATACATCCAGCCCATATTTGGTTCGGTGCAATAGGATTGAAGTTTTGGTTGAGTAGATTATCAGACACCGCATCACTGTACTTTCTCTTAGTTGTGATCCTGTAGGCAACTCGCTGAGTCCCCTTAGGTTAAGCTTAAAAGAAGCTTTTGAACCCCATAACTGCTCACATTAAAGCCCTCTGTGCATAACCGTTTATATAACGCTCGGTAACCTAAGCTATTTTTTCTTTGCTCGAACAAAGCTTTGACTCTACGATATAAATGCAGCTGCTCTGCTGTAATCAATTTATCTGTTTGTTTTAACCAAGCATAAAATGCCTAATTGTTCTGCTTCAAACTTGAATTTTCAGTTATAAAGTAACTTATCTGTAATACCTAAATATTTAGACGATGAAATATTATTCGTTAATTTTGCATATTAATTCGTACCAAAGTAACATCGCGCCACTTAACAAATAAGCTAAATTTTAAAGACTATGCCTGTAAACCTCCCCTCTATTGATGATCAAACATTACCCCCAGTCCCTGGAATACGTTTAGGCTGGGCTGAAGCCAATATCAAGCAGAAAAACCGTAAAGATGTATTAGTCATCGAATTAGATTACGGTAGCCGAGTATCTGGAGTGTTTACCCAAAATAGATTTTGCGCAGCCCCCGTTCATATTTGTAAAAAACATTTAAGTGAATCAAAGCAAATCAAAGCGTTAGTTATTAATACAGGTAATGCAAACGCTGGAACTGGCGAAAAAGGGCTAGAAGATGCCCTGACCACCTGTTCGCATCTTGCAACCGAATTAAATACGCCAATCAACTCTATTTTACCCTTCTCTACCGGGGTTATCTTAGAGCATTTACCAATGGAAAAATTGTTAGCAGGTTTAGCGCCCGCAGTGAAACGTTTAGATGCAAACTCATGGAAGTCAGCGGCTTGGGCCATTATGACCACTGATATCGCCCCAAAAGCCTATGCCACGTCAGTGACAGTAGAGAGTAAAGACATTCAAATAACTGGGATTTCAAAAGGGGCTGGAATGATCCACCCTAATATGGCGACCATGTTAGGCTTTATTGCAACTGACGCGGCTATTTCACAGCCGATATTAGATGCTATTACCAAGCAAATTGCAGACTTGTCTTTCAACTGTATTTCTGTGGACGGGGATACATCAACCAATGATTCTTTCATTATTATGGCGACTGGCAAAGCCAACAATGCAGAAATAGCCTCCGAGGAAGATCCTGCTTACCAGGATATTTTTAACGCTCTGCTTGAAACTGCACAATATTTAGCAAAAGCTATAGTGCGTGATGGTGAAGGGGCGACTAAATTTATTACTGTAAATGTAAAAGGCGCGACAAGTAATGCAGAAGCTAAAGCCATTGGCTATGCCATAGCTAAGAGCCCTTTAGTCAAAACGGCCATGTTTGCTTCAGATCCAAACCTAGGCAGAGTTCTAGCTGCAATAGGATATGCCTCCAGAGATTGTAAGTCTTTAGAAGACCTTAATGTTGATGATATTCAGCTGTATTTTGGCGATGTTTTAGTGGCTGAAAATGGTGGACGTGCTGTTTCCTATACCGAAGAAGCGGGCCAAGCAATCATGGACAATTCTGAAATAGACATTTCTGTGGTTCTTAACCGAGGTAATGACAAAGCCACAATTTGGAGTTGTGACTTTAGCTATGACTATGTGCGTATTAATGCAGAATACCGAACCTAAGAGCGAAGGCAGAAGCGACTAAGCCGCCCCCACTCATCAATGCAATACGACAGGAACCTGCTCAGAAAGTTGTTGTAATTGAGCTTGTAGCAATTGAGTTGCGGGATCTTTTGGACATTGCCTGATAAAAAATTGATAGTCGGCAATTGCCACTTGGGTGCAATCTAACTGGTGTAATAAAAAGCCGCGATCCCGCCTTTCATAAGGGTCGTTAGGACAAAGTTGCACCAAAGTTTCAACCACACCTAAAGCTTCTGCATATTTTTTCTCAGAGATATATGCACTTTTTAAATTATGCAGTAACCTCACTAGGGTTTCTTCACAACATGCTTCGTTTAGGGCTTCCTCTGGCATTTCTTCGTCTTCGAATTCATTTAAAATCGAAAAGTACAATGCCTGTAAATTATCTCTACTCAGCTGTTTTCCGTTCACAGGATCAACAAATACCGTAGTTCCATCATCAAAATTACATTTAACCAAAAAATGCCCTGGAAAATTAACACCTTGTATATCAAACCCCAAAGATTTTCCTAGAGATTGAAATACAATCGCCAAGCTAACAGGCATACCCGTTCGGTACTCCAAGACTTTGTTGATTAAACTATATTGACTAGAAAAATAATTTTCTTCACTTCCGCTAAACGCTAACTCAACGAAAAAAAAGGTTATAAAACGACTAAAACTAACTGCATTTATATCTGGAGAATCAATATATAACTCTGCGTCAGCTTTCCACTGTGATAATTGTTGTTGATAGTGGTTTAAACACCCTACGCCATTTTGAAATGTAGTAGCTACCTGTAATCCGGCAAGTAAACAATCTTGCTCTCTAATAGCTTGCTGTAATTCCTTCACAGGACCCCCTAATAAAAACCTCTCTCTTATCTATCGGTTTTATTAGGGTTACCTTTACTAAAAATATTACAAAAACGCCAAAATAATGGAAACAAAAACTAACTGGTTATTTAAACAACAATTTTTAGAAAATTAACGGCTGTTTTGTGACTGCCACAAATCCTGCATAAGCTATCCAGCTCAATGCACCTATGAACCCAACACCTCGCATTAGAGGAGTCTGTTCGGGCTTTAACGCTAAAACAACCATAAATGCGTACATGAAAAACGCCACAAATTTTTCCGTTACCCATCCATTAACGACCGGATACTGTTGAATAAAAATGCATAACGCAATAGCGGCTACTAACAACACTGTGTATACAATATGAGGAAGGATTTTCAACCATTTCAGCTGTAATTTGTCTGATTTAATTACAGTCAGAGTAAAGCGAATTAAAAACAGTAAAACACTCATTACTACTGCAGACATATGAGTAATTTTGACGATTTCGTACATAAGAAGGCCTTTATATGATAATAAAAACACACTCTGACGTAACCTCATCAGAGTCGTAGATTAAAACAAGATGCGAAGATTATTAGAAATCAGGGTATAAAGTAATAACTTCTTCAATTTTATTAATATTTTCTTCAAGTATTCTGACTAAAGTAGGATCGAACTGCTTACCTTTCTGCTCTAAAACTAAGCGTAATGATTCCTCTGCAGACAAAGCTTCTTGATAACTGTGTTTATGCCTCATAACATCATAAGCATCTGCCAAAGACGTTATACGGCAATAGATATGAATGCTTTCACCAGACTTACCTCTAGGATACCCATTTCCATCCCAGTATTCGTGATGGTCTCTAGCAATCAAAGCTGCGGCTTTAATTAATGGTCTAGTTGAATCCTTAAGAAGATCATACCCAAAATCGGCATGTTGACGGATCACTTCGATTTCTTCCGGTGTTAATTTTTCACTTTTGACTAAAATATTCTCAGGTATTTTTATTTTGCCAACATCATGTAAAGGTACTGCTAACCCTAATGTCTCAGACTCTTCTTTTGATAGACCAATTTCACGGGCTAAGATTTGGCTTATTTTAACAATTCTTAAAATATGGCGCCCATGCTCGCTACTTTGTTCAAGTGCTTGTCCCAACCTTTCAATTACTTCTTGTTGTGTTTCTTGGAGCTCTTTGTTAAATAAAATATTATCAAAAGCAATTTGCACATTACGAGAAAATAACTCTATTAATTTCTTATCATTTTGACTTAATTTTGAAGGTAAACCAGACAAATAAAGAAGAGAACCTCTCTTTGACTTACTATCGCAATAAGCCACCATATATTCGTCTTCATAAATTAAGCTTTTATTTGCATAGGCCAACATGCAAGAGCTCAATTGCGGCCCACTAATCACTTGTTCGAGTCTCAAGCCTTCTTTATTTTCGTACTCACCTTTTCCAGTAAATACAAATAGCTCAGTGGAGTTATATTGGTTAATAGGTTTTGGCCCCATCACCGCAGAAGTAAGATAAGCGACATCTTTGGTTCCACCTAATAAAGAAGATAACTGTTGCACTATACCTTCGATAAAACTTTCAAAAGATTGCAAGGTAAAAATATCGGCAGACGCCGCGATAACTTTCTCTAGACCTTTTCTATTTTCTTCGATTACGTTGATGTCGTGGTATGAGCGAAGTGCTGCGATAACGACGGAGAATAATTTCTGTGCGGTTAATTCAGTTTTTGATTTATAGTCATTGATATCATAATTGACTATAACATCGCGCTCAGGTGCTTGTCCGGGTTGACCTGTGCGTAAAATAATACGAGTAAAATGGTTATTAATTTCATTCCTTATAAAGTTTGCGACGATTAACCCTGCATCGTCTGTTTCCATAACAACATCGAGTAAAACCACTGATATGTCGTCATGTTCCATAAAAGCTTTTTTAGCTTCAGCTCCATTAAATACACTAATAAACTCTATTCTTTTATCTTGAAAAACAAAATCACCAAGGGCAAGTTTGGTTACCGCATGGATCTCAGGTTCGTCATCTACGATTAACACTTTCCATGTTCCATGAAACTGCACTTCTACTTCGTCGTCTTCCGCGAAAAATATTTCGTCTGACATTATATTTACTCTTAAAAACAGATGCTTAAATACAATAGTAAACTAAAGGCAAACAAACAATGCTTCATCAACAAATTGTTACATTTATGCAAATAGTTTAAGAGTTGAGCCCATTTAATTGTCCCATGGAAACTCTAGGTTGACCGTTTAAATCGCACTCTGTGCGAACATTTAAAAACCCATTCAAGGTTAACAAATTAGCAATAATTTCAGCTTGCTCATTTCCATGTTCTAACAACAACCAGCCTTTATGATTTAGATAATTCACACTATTAGCGATAATAAAACGAATATCATCTAAGCCATCATTACCTGAGGTTAAAGCAGAAGATGGCTCAAAACGAACATCTCCCTGGGTTAGATGATGATCATTAATTTCGATGTACGGAGGATTACTAACAATCAGATCAAATTTTTGTTTTTCTACTGATGAAAACCAGTCACTTTGGATAAATTCAACATCGGGTAGTTGATTATTTGTGGCATTCAATGTTGCTAGTTTCACAGCTTCATAATTTTTCTCTATACCAATAACTGACCATTGCTTGTTTTCACTAGCCAATGCCAATGCGATGGCTCCAGTCCCCGTACCTAAATCGAGAACTCGTATCGAGTCGTCCAAGGCTAAGTCTAACGCAAGTTCAACTAAAAGCTCTGTTTCAGGGCGAGGAATGAGAGTGGCTTCAGATACGGCTAAACGTAAAGACCAAAAATCCCGAAAGCCTACGATATAGGCGACTGGATAGCCTAAAATGCGCTTCTCAAGCATATGATGAAAAGTGTTAATTTGCTCCATTGTTAATTGTTTTTCAGGCCAGGTATGTAGATAAATTTGTTCGCAATCAAGACAGCCACAAAGCAAAACTTTGCTATCAATTGCTGCAGAATCGTAGCTACCATCGTCGCTAATTTGGTGTTCGGTTAATTTGCGACGGGCCCACTTAAGGGCCTGTTCAACAGTTGAATTAGGCTCTAACAATCTAACAAGCCCAACAATTATTCATCAGAAAGTGACGCTAATAAGTCAGCTTGATGCTCTTGTCTGATAGGCTCTAAAATTGCTCCAAGTTCACCTGCAATTACATCGTCTAAACGATAAAGCGTCAGATTTATTCTGTGATCAGTAACACGCCCTTGAGGGAAGTTATAAGTACGAATACGTTCAGAACGGTCACCACTTGCCACTAAGTTTCGACGTGTTGAAGTCTCTTCTGCCATACGCTTTTCATCTTCTAACTGATTTAAACGAGACTGTAATATAGCCATAGCCTGGGCTCTATTTTTATGTTGCGAGCGCTGGTCCTGACATTCAACTACAATCCCCGTAGGATTGTGTGTAATACGAATAGCAGAGTCCGTTTTGTTAACGTGTTGACCACCTGCACCAGACGCTCTAAAGGTATCTATTTTTAAGTCAGCTTTGTTAATTTCTATGGCCTCTGACTCGGGTACAACTGGCATTACCACCACAGTACAGGCTGAAGTGTGAATTCGACCTTGGGACTCTGTTTCTGGTACCCGTTGCACTCGGTGTCCACCAGACTCAAACTTCATAATTCCGTATGCGCCATCACCTAAAATATTAGCAATGACTTCTTTGTATCCACCATGTTCACCTTCATTGGCTGTCACTAGTTCGACCTTCCAGCCTTGTTTTTCAGCATAACGACTGTACATGCGGAACAAGTCACCGGCAAAGATAGCGGCTTCATCCCCACCTGCCCCAGCACGAACTTCTACAAAACAATTACTATCATCATTGGGGTCTTTTGGCAGTAACAAAATTTGCAATGCTTGGGTGTAATCTTCTATATCTTGCTTTGCAGCTTTGTATTCTTCTTGGGCCATTTCACGCATTTCTGCGTCGTCTTCTTGCATCATCTCCTGAGCAGACTCAAAATCTTGCTGAGCCTGTTGATAATCGCGAAAACACTTCACTACATCCTCTAGCTGTGAATATTCCTTTGTTAAACCGCGATATCTATCTTGATCTGCAATGACCTCAGCCTCGCCAAGTAAAGCCTGAACTTCTTCAAAACGCTCGATTAGTGACTCTAATTTTCGTTGTACCGATTCTTTCATTATTTTCCTGTAAGCGGGACATATCTGCCGCTAATTAGTCCTGTTTATTCAACGCCAAAACGTCTTTTAATAGGGAAAGTTGTTCTAAATCCTGTTCGCTTGCCGCTTTCTGAAGTGCTTTAGTAGGGGCATGGATAAGACTATTCGTTAATTTGTTAGCTAACTCTAGGACAACATCTTCAGAGTTTTTTCCATCTGCTAACTGATTTAAAGCCTTTTCAACTAGTGTCTTTTTCTGTAACTCACTCTGTTGTCTAAAGCTTTTCAATACATCAATTGACGCTTGGCTTTGTTGCCAGCGCATAAATTGCTGTGCCTGTTCTTCTACCATTTGATGGGCAAGTTCGGCAGCATCTTGCCTATTAGCTAGATTTTGTTCCACTATTTGTTGTAAGTCATCAACTGTATATAAATACGCATCATCTAAGGATGCAACTTCCGACTCTACATCTCTTGGTACCGCTAAATCCACCAAAAACATAGGTTTATGCCTACGCTCCTTTAGTGCTCTTTGCACCAAACCTTTGCCTAAAATGGGCAACTGACTCGCAGTAGAGCTAAACACAATATCAGCATCTTTCAAATGTTGAGGGATTTGGGCCAAAGTTAAAACTGAAGCACCTAGTGGCTCTGCTACTGCTTGGGCTCTTGCTAACGTACGGTTGGCCACGGTCAATGACTTAACGTTTTGTTCGCTTAAATGTTTAGCAACTAATTCAATGGTCTCCCCTGCTCCAATTAATAGTACCCGACTACGTTCTAAGGAAGAAAAAATATGTTTTGCTAATTGTACAGATGCATAGGCAACTGAAATTGCATTGGCACCAATATCTGTCTCACTGCGCACTCTTTTCGCAACAGAAAAAGTATGTTGAAAAAGTCGGTCAAAACTACCTTTTATGACACCAATATTTTTAGAATGGGTAACAGCCTGCTTAATTTGCCCCAAAATTTGCGGCTCACCTAACATCAAAGAATCTAGGCCACACGCTACCCGCATGATGTGTATTGCAGCGTCTTGTTCTGTATAAAAATAACTATTATTGTCTACATCAAGTTGATCCACAGCATGAAACTTGGCTAACCAAGTTGAAATAAAAGACTTATTGGGCTGTTCAAGTTGAGCATATATTTCGGTGCGGTTGCACGTAGAGACTATAACGGATTCAGCTGCGCCTGTTTGCACTCCCAATGAAGCTAACGCCTGCACAATAGCATCAGGAGAAAACGCGATTTTCTCCCGCAATTCTATAGGTGCGGTTTTGTGATTAATACCAAAAGCAATAAGGGTCATGAAGTGGTCAGGTAAACTACAGCATAAATTCAGTTAATTTAGGGCGGCATTGTACGCAAAAGGTAAATATATTGAAAGGTGTGTGCTTTGTATGTTCCCATTAGTTATCGTATACATTATCGAAACCCAAAATAAATTGTGCAAATTTTATTAAATTCATCTCATTATATTTACAAATATAGCCTTACCATTGTGTTTGTCTTTGTTATTTCGAGTTGCGCCACACAGCAAATTCCCGAAGTGAAATTGCAGGTAGATGCCCACCAATTGAAATTAGCAGAACAAAAAAGTTGGCTGCTCAAAGGTAAAATTGGATTCAAAAATAATACCAAGAAACAAAGTGCAAACTTACGTTGGCAGCAAAGTTTTTCCGAATACCAATTAAATTTAACCACCATTATTGGTACATCCATTTTAAAAATGTCTGGAAGCGACCAGTTCTCCACCTTAATCACCGACGATGGCACCTATAAGGATACTAATGCAAGTAAACTAATATCACGAATTACCGGATGGGAGCTTCCAGTAGAGAGTTTACAATTCTGGGTAAAAGGTCAATATGGTGTGAACGATCAAATTACTCTTAGTGAGCAAGGTTGGGTGACACAACTAATCCCGGATTGTACTCACTGTGCAAATTGGATAATCGATTATGACGATTATCAAATAGTAAAAGATATTTGGTTGCCCCATAAAATCACCTTAAATAATCAATCAAATAACAGCCAACTGCTCATTAAGGTTAATACATGGTCACTAAAATAAAACCTAAAGATTTAACATGGTGGTCGAGTCCAGCTAAATTAAACTTGTTTTTACATATCAATAGCCAATATGAAAATGGGTATCATCAATTACAAAGCTTATTTCAATTACTCGATTATGGGGATGAATTAGCATTTGAAGTTAATGAAACAGGACTCATAACATTAGCCGACCCTATTTCAGGCGTACCTGATGCAGATAATTTAATCATCAAGGCGGCAAAGTTATTACAGCAAGAAATCAACAGCGGCAGCCCCCAAAAAATGGGATGTACTATTCATTTAAAGAAAAACCTTCCCATGGGTGGCGGTATTGGTGGCGGCTCATCGAATGCAGCTACCACACTAGTTGTGTTGAACAAACTTTGGAATTGTCAATTAAATGAGCAAGCCCTTGCTAAATTAGGCTTATCTTTAGGGGCCGACGTACCTATCTTTATCTATGGCAAAACGGCATTTGCTGAAGGTGTGGGTGAAAAGCTAAGCCCTACGCCCCTAGCAGACACATGTTACCTAGTTGTTTTTCCAAATTGCCATGTGTCCACAGCAGAGATATTTACTCATCCAGATTTACCTAGAAACACTGCAAAAATAGATTTTTCAGAATATCAATTTGCTAACACTAGAAATGATTGTCAAAAATTAGTTTGTGAAAGGCATGTGGATGTTGCAAAGACATTACACTGGTTGTTAGAATACGCGCCGTCGAGGATGACCGGTACTGGCGCTTGTATATTTGCAATTTTTGAACATAGAAAGGAAGCATTAAAAGTTCAAGCTTTATTGCCAAATGAAATGACAAGCTTCATTGCAAACGGGGTAAATTTATCCCCTTTACATAACCAAATCCAATCACACGTTTAATTGGGGTATAGCCAAGTGGTAAGGCAGCGGGTTTTGATCCCGCCATTCGTAGGTTCAAGTCCTGCTACCCCAGCCATTTTATCAATAATAGGTAGCATAACTATCTATTACTACGCACCGAGGGTTTTATCGTGCCGGATATGAAGATTTTCTCTGGAAATGCAGTACCTGAATTAGCTCAAAAAGTAGCTGATAGGCTTTACACTAAGCTGGGGCATGCAAGTGTTGGACGTTTTAGCGATGGAGAAATAAGCGTAGAAGTACACGAAAACGTTCGTGGTTCTGATGTATTTATAGTGCAATCTACATGTGCCCCTACCAATGACAATCTAATGGAATTGATTGTTATGATTGACGCCTTTCGTCGCGCATCGGCCGGCAGAATTACCGCAGTTATTCCATACTTTGGTTATGCACGTCAGGACAGACGAGTTCGTTCAGCTCGGGTACCCATTACAGCAAAAGTAGTCGCAGACTTCTTATCCAACGTAGGGGTTGACCGTGTGTTAACCATAGACTTACATGCTGAGCAAATTCAAGGCTTCTTTGACGTTCCAGTAGATAATGCCTTTGGTACACCTATTTTATTAGACGATATGCGTCAACGTGACTTCCACAACCCAGTTGTTGTATCACCTGATATTGGTGGTGTAGTCCGAGCTCGCGCACTAGCTAAGCTAATGAATGATACAGACCTAGCCATTATTGATAAACGCCGACCTAAGGCAAACGTTGCCCAAGTCATGCATATTATTGGTGATGTACAAGATAGAGACTGTATTATTGTTGATGATATGATTGATACTGGTGGTACATTAGCAAAAGCTGCTGAAGCATTAAAAGCTCATGGAGCGAAAAACGTTTATGCTTATGCAACACACGCTATTTTCTCTGGTAATGCGGCTCAAAACTTAAGAGATTCTGTTATCGATGAAATTATTATCACTGATAGCATTCCTTTATGCCCAGAAATAAAAGCCATACCTAAGGTTAAACAACTCACTCTTTCAAATATGCTTGCTGAAGCTATTCGCCGCGTAAGCAATGAAGAGTCTATCTCTGCAATGTTTGAATATTAAACAGACTATAAACCTCATTAACGCAGAAAACCGCTGACTTTCAGCGGTTTTTTTCATTTTACAGCTAAAACATTACCTATCATCAAAACTCATCAGCCAGAGAGCTCGCTACATATTCAACAAAACAGTCAAGACAATGATGACAATAGAGACCCACTACTTACTTCTTTAAAAACTTTTAAAATTTACCTAGCCGGCTTGTTTATATCTGCGCTGGATCTTAACTTTAGTTGTTTTGAATAGAATTAATCATATGTTCTACTTGTCCATCAAGTAAGCCAATGTTAACATGCGCCGCCCTATTTTATGGGGTAGTGCTATTCCTTGGTGGAGTATGCCTATTTACGTAGATTTTGGTCGCAAAAATCTACACACATTTACTTATTTTTTGGAGTTACCACAATGTCTGATGGAATTTTTACTCTAGACGCAGAAATCCGTACTGATTTAGGGAAAGGTGCGAGCCGCCGCCTACGTCACGCCGGTAAAGTACCTGCTGTCTTATATGGCGCTGACAAAGAAGCGAAATCTTTAACCCTTACTCATAACAAAGTGTTTCAAGCTCAAGAATTTGAAGCATTTTACTCTCATGTTTTAACCTTGAATATTGAAGGTGAAAGCGTTGAAGTATTGGTTAAAGACATGCAGCGTCATGCATTTAAACCAATTGTTATGCACCTTGACTTTTTACGTGTAGATGCAAACAAAGAACTTCACACTAATGTGCCGCTTCACTTCATAAATGAAGACACAGCTGAAGCAGTTAAAGTTCAGGGCGGTCATGCTGAAACTCACATGGCTGACGTTGAGATTAGTTGTTTACCTGGTAACTTACCAGAGTACATTGAAGTTGATCTACAAAACGTAGAATTAGGTCAAACATTACATTTGACTGATATAGTTCTACCTGAAGGCGTTTCTTTAGTTGAACTAAACAAAGGCGAATCTCACGATTTAGCTGTTGTTACTGTTAAAATTGCTAAAGGTCCTAAAGTTGAAGATGAAGATGACTCAGCTGAAGAAGAAGCACCTGCGGAATAATTGCTTTGACTGATAAACAATTAGCGCCTATTAGCCTAATTGTGGGCCTGGGTAATCCAGGCCCTGAATATCAGCACACCCGTCATAATGCAGGTTCATGGTTCGTTGAATCACTAGCAAAAATATACAACTGCCCCCTTAAACTTGAAAACAAGTTTTATGGTTACACTGGTCGCATCTCGATTAGTGGACAAGATATCCGCCTCCTTATCCCAACGACTTATATGAATAAAAGCGGTCAAGCTGTAGCAGCTATGGCAAAATTTTATCGCGTCCCTTTGTCAGGTTTACTCGTTGCTTTTGACGAATTAGATATGCCTCCTGGCGTAGCTAAATTTAAGATAGGTGGTAGTTCTAGTCAGAATGGGATCCGTGATATCGTCAGTAAAATGTCAAATCAAAAAGGATTTTTACGGTTACGTATTGGCATCGGTCACCCCGGTGACAAAAATCGCGTGACAGGCCATGTACTTGGCAAAGCACCACAACACGAACAACAACAAATTGAAGATGCCATTGATGAGGCTACACGTTGTGTAGAGATATTAATCAAAGAAGACTTAAAAAAAGCTATGAATCGTCTGCATTCTTTTAAAGCTGAATAACGTTACTGTTAATCAATATATACAAAACAAATTTTAATTAGTTGGCAATCAACCCAACTCAATCAAAACACTTTACGAGGAAATCAAAATGGGTTTTAAATGCGGCATAGTCGGTTTACCTAACGTTGGCAAGTCAACACTTTTTAACGCCTTAACTAAAGCAGGCATAGAAGCCGCTAACTTCCCATTTTGTACTATTGAACCAAATACAGGGGTAGTCCCTGTTCCCGACTTAAGGTTAGACAAGCTAGCGGCTATCGTTAACCCTAAGCGTACTATTCCAACAACTATGGAATTTGTAGACATTGCAGGCCTAGTTGAAGGCGCTTCTAAAGGAGAAGGCCTAGGTAATAAGTTTTTAGCCAATATTCGTGAAACTGATGCTATAGGCCATGTGGTACGGTGTTTTGACAACGAAAATATCGTTCACGTTGCCGGTAAAGTCAGCCCACAGGATGATATTGAAATCATCAATACCGAATTAGCACTATCGGACTTAGACACCACAGAAAAAGCCTTACACAGAGTTGCTAAGCGCGCCAAAGGTGGTGATGCAGATGCCAAAGCTGAGCTCAAAGTACTAGAAAAAATCAAACCTCACTTAGATGAGGGTGAGTTATTACGCTCTTTAGATTTAGATAAAGATGAACTAAAGCTCATTAGCTATATGAACTACCTCACACTAAAACCTACTATGTACATTGCCAATGTTAATGACGATGGTTTTGAAAATAATCCTTATCTAGATAAAGTACGTGAAATTGCTTCTGCTGAAGGTGCAGTGGTAGTGGCTGTATGTGCTGAAATTGAAGCCGAAATTGGCGAGCTAGATGAGGAAGAAAAAGCGGAATTTATGGCTGATATGGGTTTAGAAGAGCCAGGCTTAAATCGCGTAATTCGCAGTGGTTACGAACTATTAGCACTAAACACCTACTTTACCGCTGGGGTCCAAGAAGTGCGAGCTTGGACGTATAAAGAGGGTTCTACTGCCCCTCAAACTGCAGGTGTTATTCATACTGATTTCGAAAAAGGGTTTATCCGAGCAGAAATCATAGGCTATGAGCACTTTGTAGAGTTTAATGGCGAGCAAGGAGCAAAAGACGCTGGAAAATGGCGTTTAGAAGGTAAAGATTACATAGTTAAAGATGGTGATGTTATCCACTTTAGATTTAACGTTTAAGTAATATTTAGCCAAAACCCAATATGGGTTTTGGCTAAAATTTAATTATATAAATAGCGACTAAGTCTCTTTAAGCGTTTTATTCAATACTTTAATAAACCTTTCAAAATCCTCAATATGAGGTAAATGCCCTAACCCCTCCATTTCATATAAGGTTCCATTTGGAATAACTTCCATAACCGTTTTACCCAACTTGTCGTAGCGACCTAGTTGATATTTGATACCTTGTTTCTTCCAATTTCGGCCCGGGCCAGTTCTGTCTCTTGTGCCCATAATTAAGCTAACGTGCATGCTAAAATCGCCAAACTCAGTTACCACAGGCTGAGTAAAAATCATGTCATATGTCTTGGCATTTACCCAAGCGACATCCTTGTAATCATTATGATGGATTTGCCCTACTATAAAATCAGTTAATGACTCATATTGCTCATTCCACTGGCCATCATAATAAAATTTTTGCTGATAACTCTTTACGCTCTGAGCTGTCTTTTTTAATTCATTTTGATAGAAAAAGTTTGTGTCTTTATATTCAACGTAGCGAAGGTAATTCTCTAACCCTATAGGGTTAAGCAAGATTAGACTTTCAACAGTGTCTGAGAACATGAGAGCAAAACGGCTAGCTAACATGCCCCCCATAGAGTGACCCAAAATAATAGACTTTTTGATATCGAGAGAGTCAAGTAGGGTTTTAGTGTGGCGAGCTAGGCCAGGAAATGAATATTGATAATTTTTCGGCTTAGAGGATTTACCAAATCCAATTTGATCTGGCATTAATACCCCATAACCTAGCTTACTTAAATAATGTGCAGTGCTAGCCCAATAATCGGCAATAAAGTTTTTCCCATGCAGCAGTGTTACAACAGGTTTATCTCCTTTAGCGGGTATATAACTATATGACATTGACAAGGTAAGTCCTTGTGACTCTATCTCTATAGTTTTCACTGACAGTGTGTATTTATAATTACTAAGCAAAGCGTCGTAGCTTTGAGGAGTGTCCAGATTCTTAGCTGCAGCAGAAAAATTAAATATGGCTAAACTCAGCCAAGTTGCTATTGCATATATTTTAAGCATTACATTTTCCTAATTCTTCAAAAATTTCTAAAATATTATGTATGATTACTTTATTATTAGTGAGTAATTTGCTTCGAAAGTCTATTTAAACAAGATTAATTTCAAAATATTTGAGTAATTTTGAACAACAAATACCCGTAAATCCACTAAGTTGCTTAGTATCTAGCCAAACAGACATTTTATTGTAATAAAACGGTTGACGACAAAAAGCTAGATCAGCATAATACGCGCCACTTCGGAGACGGAGTGATTAAGTGGCTACATAGCTCAGCTGGTTAGAGCACATCACTCATAATGATGGGGTCGCAGGTTCGAGTCCCGCTGTAGCCACCACTTTTATCTTGATTAAGATAGAAGTATGCGGGAGTGGTGGAATTGGTAGACACGCTGGATTTAGGTTCCAGTGCTTCACGGCGTGAGAGTTCGAGTCTCTCCTTCCGCACCAATTTGTAAAGTATTGTTGGGGTATAGCCAAGTGGTAAGGCAGCGGGTTTTGATCCCGCCATTCGTAGGTTCAAGTCCTGCTACCCCAGCCATATTTAAAAAGCCTGCGTATTATACGCAGGCTTTTTTGTTTCTATTTTCTGTATGCTATTTTACAACTCTTTACATCTATTTAACCCAAAGGTAATGACTTCACTTGTAAAGAGCTTTTTATTCATAGCTTCTTCAGTTCACCCTAGACATAAATGCTATTAAGCGGCAGACTTCTCATATAATTATAATAACCTGTGAGTATTATCTTGATTAACGAAATTGTCGCTTTTATTAATAACATCCTTTGGGGAAACGGGCAGATCCTGATTTATATGTTATTAGCAGCTGGGGTCTGGTTCTCAGTCAAGTTAGGTTTTATTCAAATTCGACACTTCGGTCACATGTTTTCTGTAATGAAAGGCAGTAATAAAAGTGATAAAGCGGGTATCAGCTCCTTTCAAGCATTATGTACTAGCCTTTCTGCCCGAGTGGGTACTGGTAATCTAGCGGGTGTCGCAGTAGCTATTTCCCTAGGAGGCTCTGGGGCAATATTTTGGATGTGGGTCATAGCAATCCTAGGAATGGCAACGGGATTTGCAGAGAGTGTTTTAGGTCAGTTATATAAAGTAAAAGATGCTAATGGCGAATTTCGTGGTGGGCCTGCATATTATATACAGCAAGGACTAAATAAGCGCTGGCTAGCTGTTATATTTTCATTATTTTTATTCTTAGGGTATGGATTCATATTTAGCGCCGTACAAGCAAACACTATAACCGACGCACTGAACCACGCATACGACATCCCCACCCTATACTCTGGATTGGTCATTATTGTACTAGCGGGTTTAATCGTTATCGGTGGCCTACGTGCCATAGCAAGGTTTGCTGAGTGGGTCGTGCCGTTTATGGCCGTGACCTACGTATTTGTGACGTTAGTTATTACTATTCTTAACCTTGATTTAGTGCCAGCAATGCTATGGGACATTGTATCGTCAGCTTTTGGATTACAAGAAGCTGGCGCAGGAGCATTAGGAGCTGCATTTAAGCACGGAGTGCAGAGAGGCCTTTATTCAAACGAAGCAGGCTCTGGTAGTGTGCCTCACGCTGCAGCAAGTGCCAGCCCTAATCCTGATCACCCCGTATCTCAAGGTTATGTACAAATGTTAGGGGTATTTATCGATACAATGATTTTATGTACCTGTTCTGCCGTTGTGATCTTATTGGCCGGAGGCGCATCAGGTGAAGGCATGGAAGGCATTCGTTTAACACAAAATGCCATGAGCACACATCTAGGAGCCGGTGGCGGAGACTTTGTTGCCGCGGCTATAAGTCTATTTGCGTTTACGTCAGTTGTCGCTAATTATGCCTATGGTGAAAGTAATCTACATATGTTCAAATTAGATAATAAAATTGGCCGAACGGTTTATACTACTGGTTATTTATTGATGATACTTTGGGGCTCAATGGCAGCATTACCAGAGGTTTGGGCCGCAGCAGATATGGCACTGGGTCTAATGACAGTAATCAATATTACAGCCATTGTATGGATGACTCCAACCATAGTGTCTATCAGTAAAGATTACTTTAGGAAGCGAGAAAATGGAGAAGAGATCACCTATAAATCTGGTGATTGCGAAATCCAAGGTAAATCTGAAAAAGGAATTTGGGACTAAAATCAGGATACATGTCGCTCTAGTCGAAGCTAGGGCGACTATCTTCTAGTAATTTATCTAACGTTTTTTGCGCCTGCTTAGGATTGGCTAAGTCTTTAGCCTCTAGCATTTCGCATTCATCACTGATCATTTGCTTAACGGTGACCGGATAAAAACGGCAATCTTCAGGCCTGTCATAGTAAATATCACAAGTGTACATAACTTTATTTGATTGTTTAGGGTTTTGAGTTTTACGAAGAAATGGACACAAGTGAAGTTGCTTACCCGTTTGCGGTGAAAACCAAATCAAGCCATTTTTTACATACTCAGCAATATCAGGCTGAAATAAATTCCACATTTCTAGATCTTCATCTGACGCAGACAAATCACCATCACTATATTTAATGCAGCATTTACCGCAGGAGTTACACTCTTGCACAGGCTACTCCTTGTAAGTCACATTTAGTTAATTTATGTTATTACTTTCTACGGTTCTGCTTTTTCATTCGTGCAGATTGAGCAGCCCTATCAATTTCTCGCTTTTCCTTACGATCTTTCTTGTCAGGTGTTAACGAACCTGTTTTAAAACGCTCTTTACGCTTTTCTTTATCAGCCGCTTTCTTAGCTTCAACCTCAGCCATTTGTTGAACTTCTGCCGTAATCATTTTTGGTGTTTCAAGGCTAATTCGACCAATTTGTCCCGAACGTAGTTCATTAACTAGCACTTCACAAATTTTATGAAAATTAACCCGAGCACCTTTTCGTAAAGCTCCTCGACTTGCAGCTGCAAGCTCAAGAAATTCAATTTCAGTATCGGGTATATCATCTAACTTATAGCGCTCTTTAAGCAATTCTGGGTAGGCTTTTATCAAGTAATCTGCTGCGAAAAACCCCACATCATCATATTCCATTGCAGTATCTTTAATCGCGCCAGTAGAGGCTAAACGATACCCACTATTAGGGTTTTCTAGCTTGGGCCATAAGATACCAGGAGTATCAAATAAGGTAATTCCATTTCCAAGATTAATTCTTTGCTGATTTTTTGTAACGGCTGCCTCATTACCTGTTTTAGCAATAACTCTATCAGCCAAGATATTAATTAGAGTAGATTTACCTACATTTGGAATGCCCACTATCATAGTATTAATCGTTTTTACGCTGGCATCTTTTTCTGGCAACATTTTTCGGCATAGCTCGATAATTTGCTTCATCTTTGCTGGCTCATCGGTAGTAGACGCGAACGTTTTCACTGCCCTTTCTTTTTCTAGGTGAACTTGCCAGTCTGCGGTTACACTAGGGTCAGCCAAATCTGTTTTACTTAACACTTTGATGCACGGCTTATCACCACGGAGCTCCGCAATCATAGGGTTTTCACTAGAGTAAGGTATACGAGCATCCAGTACTTCAATCAATACATCAACTTGAGGCAATACCTCTTTTATTTCTTTCTGGGCTTTGTGCATGTGCCCTGGATACCAATGAACTGCCATTAAATTTGCCTTTTTAAATATTTACTTTCTAATTCGCGTAGTACATCACTAGTTGAACAATTCCTAAAATTACCAATAAAGGTAAAACCCAGCGCCCCCACTGCCCCATTTGTTCTGAGCTCATTCTGAATCCTGAACGCTCAATTAGGGGAATGACAACCAACAAGGCAATAAACAAACAACCTAAAATAATGAGTATAGTCATACTGAACCTGTTACTTGATACACTTTACTTACTATAAAAATGAGATGCACTTAACGTAAACCCATTGCATATTTCATCGCTTGATTTTTCAATGGCCCAGACGCATGGGCTAACTTTAATCCAAGGTTCCGAAGCACTTTAAACGGCATATAACTATTGCTAAACGCGGCATAAAGTACATCCATGGCACTCATCATAATGAGGTTGTCTTTACGACGACATTTTTCATACTCTTTAAGCCAACTTTCAGGGCTTAAAAGCCATGCGTCTGATGTTGCCTCTGCTTGCTGTTTTTCAATAATATCTAAAAGAACTGAGACATCTTTAAAACCTAAATTCACGCCTTGCCCAGCTAAAGGATTAATCGTGTGTGCTGCATCTCCAACAAGCACGGTATTCCCTTTAAAATATTGATTTGCATGCATACGGGTTAAACCAAAGCTTGCAACATCTAAAACTTCAAAATCGACTAAATCACTGGGAAAATGTTGTTGTATTTGTTGTTTTAACTTGGTTTTTGATAAGCCTTTTAATAACGTAATTTGCTCGACACTTTGATACCAAACTAGTGAGCCATATCCATCAAACAAAGGTAGATAAGCCATGGGACCGTCTGGCGTGAACTGTTGCCATGTAATATCTTGTTGGGGTCCATTGGTTTTTATCTTGATACCCAAGGCTTGCTGCGTGTATTGCCAACCCTGAACACCAATATTTGCCGCTTTTCGAACCTTTGACTGGGCGCCATCGGCACCCACAATTAACTTAGCTTCTATGGTTTTACCACAGGACAGCGTTATTTTAGATTTTGAGCCTAACTGCACTGTAGTCGCGTCTTCATTAGCAAATACATGAATATTGGAATAATCAGATAATGTCTGTTGCAAGCCTAATTGCACAATACGGTTTTCTATAATATGTCCTAAATAGGACTGCCCTAAGCTAGCACTTTCAAAGTCTGTCCGACATCTGGGATCATCCCAAACAGAAAGCCTAGCGTAAGGACACAAACGCATCGCTTCAATATTATCCCAAGCCCCAAGCTCTGTAATCAACTTACCAGAGGTCAAACTAATAGCCGAAACACGCATATCAGGTAACTGAGACTCATTAAAAGCTTTAGGCATATGAGGTTCAATCAAAGCAACGTTTAGGCCTAACTTCCCTAAACCAATAGCGAGGGCCGAACCTACCATTCCACCCCCTACCACACATATATCAAACAAAAGCTTTATCCTATGTCATCCTCTATGGAATTTTATCAAACTTCGAACCTAGTTAATATTGATACTAGCCAAGCAAGGTAATTTAATAGTTATTGATTTAGCTTAGGTTTTAATTAAATCTTGCTTGAGATAGAGAATTTAACCCTCTACTCTTGCTAACAGTCACTATTTAGTAAGGTGTTGTAGATGAAAAAGCTTGCGATATTAACCTCTGGTGGCGATGCTCCTGGCATGAACGCCTGTATACGCTCAATCGTTTTAACTGCTGAACACTATAATTTAGAAGTTCTTGGGTACAAGCACGGTTATAACGGCTTAGTTGAACAAGACTACACACTCATTGAAGCTAAAGATGTTGTTAATATTATACAAAGAGGCGGTACCATTTTAAAAAGTGGTCGCTGCGCAGAGTTTCATACTGAAATTACCGCACGTATTGCAGCTAAGAACCTTGAAGATTTACAAATAGACGCTTTATTAGTCATCGGGGGTGACGGCTCTTTTAAAGGTGCCGCTCATTTGTCACAGTTTTACAAAGGGCAAGTCATTGGATTACCTGGCACTATAGACAATGATATCGGTGGTACAGACGCCACTATTGGCTATTACACAGCCATAGAAACGGCATTGGAGTCTATAGACAAAGTACGTGATACTGCTGATGCTTTTGAGAGAATATTTTTAATAGAAGTGATGGGTAGGCATGCTGGGTTTATCGCATTAAACGCAGCGATAGCCTCAGCCGCAGATAGGGTTCTACTGCCTGAGCTATGTGTAAACATCCAAGATGAAATCGACAAAACCATTGAGCATTTAAAACACGTTTATAGCAAACGAGGCGTTTCAAGTTATATAATTGTTGCTTCTGAAAACTTAATCGCAGGCGGTGCAGTAACGTTAGCGAAAATGATTGCCGATCAAACCCAAATAGAATGTCGCCCAGTGATTTTAGGGCATGTACAAAGAGGTGGCTCCCCTGTCAGCCAAGATAGAGTATTAGCTACTAAACTTGGTGCTTATGGGGTTGAACAAGCAATCAATGGAGAAAATGGCATCATGATTGGGGAGCAAAACAACCAAGCTGTCAAACATAAACTAGCGGTTAGCTGGCAAAACAAGAAACCAGTTGACGAGTATTTACTTAAAATTCAACAGCAGCTTTTTAAGTAACTAAA
This sequence comes from Paraglaciecola sp., assembly GCF_039942875.1. GTDB lineage: Bacteria > Pseudomonadota > Gammaproteobacteria > Enterobacterales > Alteromonadaceae > Paraglaciecola. Next base: position 154,486 of record NZ_JBDVBQ010000024.1, on the reverse strand, counting down.
GCTTAATCATCTCTTTAACCGTATCTCTGTGACTGCGACTTACTTTTAACTCATCTCCTGTACTCAGGATAAGGTGATATTCGCCACTAATATGACTCACTAACTTCTCTACATATCGGATATTTACAATGGCCGAACGATGTACCCTAACAAACTTTTTAGGATCTAACTCGTTTTGTAACTCTTTCATGGTACGGCGCATAATATGGGTTTTTCCCCCCGTATGAACACACATATAATCACCTGCGGCGTCTATCCATTGAATATCAGATATTGCCACACGCGTTATTTCTGACCCGTCTTTAATGGCCAACACATCAGGATACGAGGTAGTCGCGATACTTTCTCCATTTGCCAACTTTTTTAAGATTACTTCACAATCATCCCCAGTAAAATCAGCAACTAATTTTACCAATTTTTGGCTATTTCCACCTTGACGTTGCTGTTCGAGAGTTATCAAAACTTTATCAATTGTTTCTTTAAGGCGTCTTTCATCTACTGGCTTTAAGACATAGTCTAATGCATGTACCTCGAATGCTTTAATCGCATAAGAATCAAAGGCAGTAACAAACACAATTAACGGAAGGGGTTGCTGTAATTCTTGTAATTTATGAATAACTTGAAAACCGTTTAAACCAGGCATTTGAATATCTAAAAAGACTAAATCCGGTTGCATCTCTGAGATCGCAATAACGGCCTCGAGCCCATTTTTACATTCACCAATTATATTTATATTTTCAAAATCAGTAAGCCGCATTGATAACCCCTTTCGAGCTAGTGGCTCATCGTCGATTATCATAGTGTTAATTTTCATCTAGCGAGCCATCCGATTTTTCACTCAATTCATAGGGAATTCTTATATTAACTTTAACACCTGAAGGGTAGTTATGTGAAATAGCAAACGCATAATTATCCAAGTAGAGTGCTTGAAGCCGCTCTTGAATATTTTGTAAGCCCACTCCCCCGCCTTCACTAGGTGGCAAATTTCCATCAGTAATTTCAGCACCAGGTCCATTGTCACTCACGTTTAGCATGAGATCTCGACCAAAACCCTTAGCAGAAATACAAATTTGTCCGCCTTCTGAGGCTTTTGAGATAGCATATTTAATCGAGTTTTCAATTAATGGTTGTAAAATTAAACTTGGAACCAAAGCATCTTTGGTTTTTTCATCAATATCCCAGACTACACTTAGCCTATCTTCAAACCGCACTTTTTCTATTTCTAAGTATAACTCTAATACTTTTACCTCTTGGATCAGTGGTACTTTACGTATCGGATCTTTATCAAGCGAATATCTTAGAAAGTCGCTCAATCTGCTTACCATTGCATCTGCTGTTTTATTTTCTTTCATCAAGATAAGAGTTGATATGGCATTCAGGGTATTAAACAAAAAGTGCGGGTTGAGCTGATATCGTAGCATTCTAATTTGTGCCTGATGTGCCATTGTAGAGGCTCTAAGAACATTTTGCTTTTCTTTCAAAAGCATCTGATAGTTCTTAATACCAAAATAGCCCCCAGTCCAACAAGTCACCATAATTAATGAATTGATAGTATTGGTGAAATACATGTACCACTCTTCAGGTCGATAACCTTTTTTATATATCTCCCAGTAATTAAGATTTTTTACTAATGCCCAAACCAACGCTGTTATGTACAAGCATATCCCTACCATTGCAATCATTTTCAGAGGACTAAGGGTTAAAGCTTTGCGGTAAATATATCTCAGAGGGATGGTTAACAACCAACCAGCATAGGCATTTAGCATAATAATTAACAGCCAAATACTGCGCATATCATGAAGAAATGAACCAATATAATAGATAATTGCAAAACCTACCCAACCCGCTGTATGCAATGTCCAAAAAAGTCGTTCACGACTATCTACTAGCTTTTCCCAGTTAGGCACAATTTTTTCCGAGTAGTGAAATCACATGCAGTATACAAAAAGAAAGACCAAGTGTTTAAAACTTAGTCTTAGAATCAGGGGATTTTATCGCAATCAAGACTAATAATTAATATTCAGACGTTTCAACCAATGTACCCACCACCAAGCAGGGCCTACCAATAAAAATTGCAAATCCTTCATAAAACTAGGCTTCTTACCCTCTATATGATGCCCAATAAATTGTAAAATCCACATTAAAACAAAAAGCGCCACACTAAACTGCCATACCACGACACCCAGCCCTTCTAATATTTGAATACCTAAGAATGACAATATTGAAAGGAAAGTCATGGCTGCACCAATTGGGCCAGATAATTTAAAGTAATAATACAAAGTTGGCACTAGCACAACATGTGCCCAGGTCACATTAAAATAATCTAAAAACGATGGAGTAGGAGCCGACCAAAGTAACGCTATAGTGACAAAATATATGGCTGGTACGGCAATGGTATGAATACCAATATTGGTTTTATTAGTATGGCTTTCACCATATTCATTTAACAAGGCTTCTATCTGGCGCATTTCGTTCTCAACTATTTATAATTAACAATAACTTAACAAGTTAATCTTTAACCATCAATTAAAATTACGCAGCAAGCTATGTTGTTTTTATATCTAGCCTTTTACTAACCTGTGGTTAACATCAAATTTTTAAGTAATTGATCTACAATAGCTTCATCTGTCTCAAACTTAATACCACAATAGAAGTTAACTTCATCATATTTAAAATTCATAATTATACCCACTAACTGAACTTTATTATCAGCGTCATTAGTAAACTCTAGGTTGATAACTTCTCTTAACTTCAATTTATTTGACAGGTATTTCTTATCAACTTGAATACGACAACCATGAACTGAAATATCAATCACTATGGCCTCACAGATCTCCTCACCTATCTTAGAATCTGTGAGTTTAGTTGCAATACGAGTTTGAGCTCGACCTTCGGAACGTAAATCATGACTTTGAATTGCTAAAGGAAAACTAGTAAAAATTAAGTGACTAGGCTTAGTTAAAACTAGAACAACATTCACCTTAAATGCAATAATTACCCCAGTTTCATCCTCGAGTATATAACGCATTACTAGCGACTTATCTTTAAATATCGCTTCTCCTAAGCCCCCCCACTTAGACTCATCAGGATATTTTATGATTAATGAACGAGTACCATCTATACCTACAAATTCTGTTCTAACGCGTTTTGTGGTGCTTGCTGTTGTAACTTGTAAATCAATTTGTTGACCGGGGCGCATTGAACGGATCTTTTTTAGGTCTTCATTAGTCATTCCAACTTTTTCCGTTAATATAGCCATTTAACGCTAACTCCTTAAAACCTTTTGTTATCATCTAATCACAAGCATACACCTGCCATATGTAATAAATAAAGTATATAAAAGCAATAACTTACTAGAGAAACATCATGCAAACGACAGAACCACTAATCCATTACCAAGTAAAATTAACTTCAACTACTGGGCATTTACTCAATGTAAGCTTAACTATTGAGCAACCTCACTTACAAGGTCAAGTTTTGTCACTCCCCGCATGGATACCCGGTAGTTACATGGTGCGTGATTTTGCCAAAAACATAATATGGATTAATGCCCAAGATAAAAACCTGCAAGAGTTAAAAGTCAAAAAACTTGATAAACAAAGCTGGCAAGTAGCACCTTGTGAAGGGCCATTGCATATTGAATACCAAATTTACGCATTTGATCTATCCGTTAGAGGTGCATATATCAATGATGAGATGGCATTCTTTAACGGTACAAATGTGTTTTTAGCCGTTGAAGGACAGACGCAAACAGCAGTTAAAGTCCTTTTAAAAAAACCTGAAGACACGCATTTATCGCATTGGACAGTCGCCACAACGTTAAACACAGCCTCGAGTAATATTCACAACTTTGGCGAATATTGGGCTAGTAATTATGATGAGCTTATTGACCATCCAGTTTTGTTTGGTGAGTTTGATACTATCCCATTTACAGCCCAAGATGTTGAATTTGAGCTGGTGCTTGCTGGTGGACATCAGGCCGATACCCAAAGGATTGCCTCTGATCTTGCAAAAATTTGCAACTATCACCTAAGCTTTTTTAATGGTCCCTCTCCTATTCGTCGATATTTATTTATTACCCTATTAACAGACAATGCCTTCGGTGGATTGGAGCATATTAGTTCTACTGCACTCATGTACAGTCGAAAAGACCTGCCTAACTTGATGGAATCTGACAAGATGACCGATGGCTATCAGGTGTTTTTAAGTTTGTGTAGCCATGAATTTTTTCATACTTGGCACGTAAAGCGTACCAAACCAGAAGAGCTATTTAACGTTAAGCTAAACTCTGAAAAATATACCGAACAACTATGGATCTACGAAGGTTTTACCAGTTACTACGATGACTTGAGTTTGTTAAAAACTGGACATATTAGCCAGCAGGCATATTTAAAAGTTGTCGCTCAAAATCTAACACGATTATTACGCAATAAAGGACGATTCAAACAAAGTATTACAGACTCAAGTTTTGATGCTTGGACTAAGTTTTATAAACAAGATGAAGGCTCAATTAATCACATTGTAAGCTATTACAATAAAGGCGCTATTTTGGCCTTATGCTTAGATTTAATGATCAGAAAAGAAAGTAAAAATCAGTATAGTTTGGATGACGTAATGCAAGGGTTATGGACTCAATATGGGCAGCTTAACATTCCAACCAAGATAGATTGCGTCCAGCAAATAATTGAAAAAGACTTGGACTTGGATCTATCTAAGTTTTTAGATATGGCCCTTTATTCAACAAAAGAGCTGCCAACATTCAAGTTATTAGCTGAATACGGAATTGAAGTCTCACTTTTTGCTCGAAATGGACTTCAAGACAAAGGTGGTGATTTAGGCAGTTCTCCATTCTTAATTGAGTTTGGCGCGATGGCAAAACCACGAGATATAGGTATTGAGTTAACTCAAGTGATAGAAGATACAGCAGCGTATAATTCTGGGTTACAAGTCGGTGATATTTTAATTGCGATAGACAACTGGCAAGTATCAGCCGATAACCTGAAAACCCAATTAAACCACTTATCTGTTGGTCAAAAAGCGACACTTAGCGTGTTGCGAGACAAAAAGTTTAAACAGCTAGCCTTTATAGCTAACGCAGCAGCGATGGATACAGTAGCGTTAACAATCAGTAATGCGTCTTTAGTTGCCGCTTGGCTCGGTGACTCTTGAAACTGCTGAGTGACTCTGACTGCCTGAAGTACGTAAAATAACTCAGCAAAATTCTAAGAAAACATTAGCCGTTAATCGTCCAGTTTTCGGGTTTGGATCAATATCAGTATCTTTATCAATTAAAATTGAGTGTAGTAGGTACCCCGGATAGAGAACCAATCTATTCGGCTTGTATTCGACTTTATCATAACACTCAAAATGATCGTTAGAGTTTACAAAATATTCTTGGGGGGGCTCGCCATTTTCATGGACAAACTGTTTAGCTGATTGGTAATAAGTTTGCTCTCTATCTGGGGTAATTTTTTCAAAACCTGTAGGTTTATGACGGAAGAAAGCAGTGGCGCCAAACGGACCTTCGTTTAAATAATGCAAAGCGGCAAAATAATAAGGCTGTACTGAGTCAAAGTGAGGCATACGCTGCAACAAACTTAAGTCCTGAGGCTGAGTAGATATTAACGAATAAACATAGAGTTTAGGTCGCATTCTAAACGTTGGTGGTACTTCATACGTTTTTCTAAATAGAGATTGTAGCGGCGTTAACATATCTACCACATAGCCTTTAGGAAGCTTTACGCGTACACCGGGGTACATAGACTGCCCTTGCTCTACCTGTATAAATTCTTCAGATTTAAACGCTTTAGACTTAATTTCATCTAAATCTAAGGCGAAATCATCAATCACTATAATAGGTGTTTGCTCAACACCTATGTTTCGAATAACAGGGATAGAGTTAGGATTAATGTCAATAATTGACCGAGGTTTAGACAAGTGGTTTAACCATTAAGTTAAACCACATTCGATTTGCAATGATGATTAATAAAGTCATTATGCATGGGCAATGCACTCACCCTAGCTCTCACTGATTTTCTAATGCCTTCTAAAAAGTTTTCAAGCTCGGTATCATCCATCATATCGACAATAGAGTGATATTGTTCAGGTTTTAAGCCCTGCCCCAACATGACTTGTAACCAAGAGCTTTCACCAAACAACTCATCTAATTCTTTGAATACTTTTCCTGTTTGTTTAAATAAATCAATTCTATGTTGCAGAGAATCAGGAATAGGCATCGTACGGCAATAATTCCAAAATGCCGAGTCACGCCTTTCCGTTACATGATAATGCAAAATAATAAAGTCACGGATTCCTTCGGTTTCAAACTCAGTAAGCTTATTGAAATGATCAATATCTGGTTGACGGATCCCTTCTTTAGGGAAGTTCTGAAGCAATCGAATAATACCTCTTTGTATCAAATGAATACTGGTAGATTCTAATGGCTCGATAAAACCGCTAGATAAACCGATTGCGACACAATTTTTATTCCAGTGTTTGCGCCGAGTTCCCGTTCTAAACTTAATGACTCTAGGCTCGGTCAATAATTTGCCTTCAACATTATCAAGGAGTAATTGTTTGCCTTCATCGTCAGACATATAACGACTACAAAATACATGGCCATTTCCAGTGCGGGTTTGTAAAGGAATACGCCATTGCCAACCAGCACTTCGGGCAATAGAACGAGTATAAGGAATAGCAGGCTGTATATTTTCGGTTTGCACTGCAACTGCTCGGTCGCAAGGTAACCAATGAGACCAATCTTCAAAGCCAGTATGTAATGCCTCTTCAATTAGCAACCCTTTAAAGCCACTGCAATCAATGAATAAGTCACCTTCAACAACAGAGTTATCAGCCATATCCAAAGATGTAATAAAGCCACTTTCAGGATCAACATTCACTTTTTCAATTTTACCTTCACGGCGCTTCACACCGTTATCCTCAGCTATTTTTCTTAAAAACTTAGCATATAGGCTAGCATCAAAATGATAAGCATGGTTAAACTCTTGGTTGGCTAAGATGGCAAATTTGTTTTCGCGAGCGGCTAAATGCTCAGCACAATAATCCCCAATATCATTGCTACTAAAACCTTTTTCTAGGCCCTTTAACCAAAAGTGTTGAAAGCCACCTGCCCAGCAGTCTTTCCCCAAAAAACCAAAGGAATGCATGTAGTTTTGGTCAACTTGGCGCCAGTTCTCAAATGAAATACCTAGTTTGAATGTTGCACTGGTTGCAGCCATCAATTCGGCGGGCTTGATACCTAACAATCGATGAAATATGTGTAAAGTGGGTATGGTTGCTTCACCCACACCAACCGTGCCAATTTCGTCAGATTCTATTAAAGTAATATCAATGGTTTTGCCTATCAATTTCCCCATTGCTGCGGCGGTCATCCAACCAGCGGTTCCTCCACCTGCGATGACGACACGTTTTACTTTTGATAGTTGCTTATTCATTTTTAAATCCTGACTCTGCTAGCTTTTAAGCTTATTAATTACATTTCTTTTTATATTCATTACTGCACTTTCAGTAATTGGCGTGTGTAACATTCCTTGTGCGCCTTCAGGAATATGTACATGATTATGCTTGTCATGTTCAAAAACATAATAATTAAATTGATTTTTCCATGCTTCACGTTGCTCTTTTGGTAAATCTCTAACGCTCATTATGGCGAGCTGTAATGCATCCATAGGTCGCCCTCCGATTAAAGGCTCAGGTCGCCACCAATGGGTCATTAATACATTTAGAGATTGAAAGGCTTCAACATGATGCCACCACATTCCTGGTAAAATTAAAGCATCTCCAGGATCTAACTCAGCAACAATTGAAGCCTTCAGTGCTGCTGCAAATTTGGGATACTTTTCATAATCTGGAGTGGCAAAATCAACCATACTGATTTCTTGGCCACCAGGAGAAAGCTCTAAGGGCCCAACGTATAAGTTTTCTAATTGCTCGGGTGGAAATAATGTAAAACGCCTCTGACCAAATAAACAACATGCAAGGTTAGCCGGAAAATCGTAATGGGCAGCAATGCGAGACTGGTTACCTATCCAAATATTAGTTACTGCGTTTTGGGCAGTTAAATCAACAAAATGCTGCTCCCTAAAGCCAGGAAATAACTTCTCAACATTGGTAGAACCGATATAAACGGCAGGTGGATTTTGATCTTGACTGTGCTGTAATATTCGCTCGAATACTTTATTTAACCGCACGTTTCCGGCTTTAAAATTAAAACCATTTACCTCATCATTATAAAAAATCCGCCCTTTGTATTTAGAGTCTCCCAAACCTGCTGACACATGCATTCCACGGTAAAATCCCATAAGGTAATCCATGGCTAACTTATCATTTTCGCCAGCAAGTTGCGGCAACGGCCAATGCTTACCGAATCCTTTCAACACAATAGGGGTATCAGAGTTTAATAACTCCTTAGACAAGGTATCTGGGGTAACCCCTTCAATAACATCAACCCTTTTCATTTATGCAACTTCCAGCATTGGCCTAGTGTCGATAACGATAGACTCATAAATAGAACTTACACACCATTTCGCTTGTTCTTTAAATCAATCAAATTACGTAAATTAGATTGGGAAGCCAGCATCATATAAGCAGATTCTAGAAATCCAGCTTGGTGTAATTCCGCAAGGGCATCTTTATCAAGGTCACGTAAGTTATCTTCCTGAATCGTGTAGAAGCCAATCATATTATGCTGTGAACCATCATTAAGTTCGAGATCTAATGTAAATGATTCGATTAAGTCAAACTTTAACAAGCTCTGAACAAATGCTTGATTAGTCTCCATTCCATGGTGAATTGTCTCTAACATATCAGCCATTTCAGTTAAAAATGGGCTACTGGCACCAAACTCTGCAAACAACACTTGCCCTTCACTATCACTAAGTCTTGGGCTGTCTAAATCAATATGAATCACTCTATGCTCAGTGGTTTTACCCTCTTCTATTTTATCTTGTTTACCAATAAAAAATGGTTGACGCTTAATCATTAATGGCACATAACCGGCATTCCATGTGTCTCCCTCAAGAAATAGGTTTTCATTATCTTGAAAACCAGTCATGGCAACAGGGTAAAAGCCACCAGTATTAGGATCTTTTTGGAAGAATATAGGGTAGTGAGCTTGGATACTTCTAAACTCTAGTGGAAAGGTAGGTGTGTACCAGACATTATCACCATATTGTTCACCAAAGGAGGTTACAACTTTTAAGTCTTTATGTTCGATGCTATTAAGTAATACTGTATTAGTCATAGGACTCTTTTATCTCCAACTAACTGACTAGTTATATTTATATACGGGATAAACCATATTGGTTAATTTTATTAAGCAACTCTCTGTTACTAGGTAATGCTTGAAGTAGCCTAGATAGATGCTGTTGATTCTCTTTAAATAAACGCTGACTTTCTTGAACATGGTATGGTTTAACATCACTTTCACTCAGCTGAGTTTCGTAACCCATACCGTACAAGACATATTGAAAACTAGCAAAAGGAAACAGTTCTTCTGCATGTTGGTTATCTTGTTTAGAAGGACTTTGAAATTGCCAGATATCCATTAGTTCTTTTAACGAATCAGGTACCGAGCCTCGATCACGCATATCTTTCCAATAATCAGAATCATCTCTATGACTAAGTACGTAGTGTAGCTTCAAAAAATCCACTATACGCTGCCAACGATAACTAAAAATTCTGTTAAACCTTTTCGCTACAAGGGCCATATGCTCCCTGTTTTGAGGTAATTGTTCTGCAACCATACGAGCCGACAATTCGATTAGTACTAGTGCAGACGCCTCTAGCGGCTCAATAAACCCTGCTGATATTCCAATAGCTACCACATTCTTATGCCAAAACTCTTTTCGGTGACCAGGTGTGAATGATATTTTTCGAGGGGTTAATTTGTCTCTGATACTGGCTGGAACACCTTTACGTTTTAGATAATCTAACAGCGTTTGCTCTGCCACAGAGTCATCGCAATGGGCACTCGAAAACACATACCCCGTGCCTCGTCTAGAAGGTAAACCAATATCCCATGTCCAACCCGATTTTTGTGCTGTAGAAATAGTACATGAAGCAATAGGACTTGACTCATTCTCATAGGGTACTTGCACAGCCATTGCCGAGTCATTCATTAATATGTGCTTTTTAGATTCAAAAGGAACCTGATAATGCTGCCCTATTAGTAGAGATGAAAATCCAGTGCAATCTATAAACAAATCACCCAATACTTGTTGTTGGGTGTCTAAGTCTAAAGAATAAATACAACCTTCAGGGTCGTTATTGATCTGAATCACTTTACCCTGAATATGATTAACGCCTAATTGTTTGGTGCAATGTTGTTTTAAAAACTCACCGAATTTACCGGCGTCTAGGTGATAGCCATAATTAAGATTAAAGGCGTATTCTGGCGTAGAAATTTGTTTAGGCGCTCGGTTGTGCTCTGACAATATTCCCTGTGAGCAAACTGCGTTAGCGAAACTAACTTGTTCTTTCACTGGTAACCAATAAGGCGCAATATTAAATTCAGGTAAACCCACAGGAAGTGTAAATGGATGGTAGTAAGCGTCATTCGCCCCAGTTTGCCAATTTACAAACTTAGAGCCTTGCTTGAAACTTACATCACACTGCTTAATAAACTCAGTTTCAGAAACTCCCATGTCTTTCAGCGTATTGCGCATTGAAGGCCATGTGCCCTCACCTACTCCCACAGTGGCAATATCAGGTGCCTCAATCACACAGACCTGAACAGATGTTGACTCTTTACAGTTGTGTTTTGCAGCTAATAATCCTGCGGTTATCCAACCTGCAGACCCACCACCTACTATCACAATTTTAGTCATCTGTTGCTGCTCCCACTTCCTCACTCATAATATCCAGATAATATACCAAATTATTAGGATACTAGGGGCTGTTGATCTTAAATGAATAAACTTTACTCAAACCAAAAATCAACAGCCCCTAGTATCTATAAAAACAAAAAAGGAGCCACTTACGCAGCTCCTTTTTTAGTCAAATTAGACGCTAGAAACGATATCTAGCACCTAAGTTGTATCGAGCTCCAGTTTGAGTCAAGTTCAATACTTGCTCAGTAGCTCGTCCGCTAATACGAGTATATTCATCGGTAATGTTTAATGCTTCAACAAACACTGATAAGCCTTCAACCGATGGGATTTCATAACTTGCGTTTAGATCCCACTGTGAATATTCTTCAGTATATTGTGGAGCAAACCCGCCAGTGTCTTGACTACGAGAATTTAAGAACTGATCACGCCAGTTGTATGCTAATCGCAAAGATAAACCGTCTTTTTCGTAAACACCGATTAGGTTAGCGGTATCACTTAGCCCCAAGATAGCAGCCTGATCATCAAGAACAGTGTTATCGTATTCTAAGTCAGAATCCACATAGGTATAGTTTGCTAAAATACCGAAACCAGAATCACCAAAGAAGTGCTGAACTGCCAGTTCAAGACCATCAACAGTTCTGCTTTCAGCAGAGTTGGTAGGTGTGCCAATTGTAAATATCAAAGTATTATCAGTAGCAGGGTCACCTGTAATAGTTCCTGCAGCAACATCAACAAAAGGGTCGTCAGCAAAGTTAGTAAAGATATATTCTCTAATCTCTTCCCCTGTAGCCCCCGCAGGAAGTGCTGCTATAGCTGCATCATACTTAGCACCATCTAAAGGGTTTGCTAGGTTAAACACATCAGAGTCAACATTGTCACTTGAAATAAAGTTAACTACATCTTTAGTAAAGTAACCAACAGACACGTAGCTTACATCGTCGTAATACCACTCAAAAGATAAGTCAAAGTTAGTCGATTCAAGAGGCAGCAGCCCAGGATTACCAGCACTACCGTTACCGCCCGCTCTATTTGCAAGACTCGCAACCGAAGTTCCGCCTAACAAATTAGAATAGTCTGCTCGGCTGATGGTTTCACTGTATGCAGCACGAACAACTATGTCGTCAGTCACTTCTAGTGAAACGTTTAAGCTAGGAAGTAAATAGTCATAGTCACCTTCTTGAGTTAAAAAAGTACGCCCATTTTCGTTAAGTACAACTTCAGTCCCTGCAACCCAAGTGGCTTGATCATATGCAACGACAGCTGATGTAGACTTAACATCAGTTTGTTCATAACGTAAGCCACCATCTAGTCTTAGGTACATATCACCGATATCGGTTTCCCAATTAACTTTTACGTATGCAGAGGTATTGGTTTCAGTGGTTGTTCTATCTTCTTGAGCATCAAACTGTGTGGATGGACAAAAAGAATTTCCACAATCACCAATAATGGTAGAAGTATTATCATAAAGCTCTGCAGCTCTGGCTCTGATTTCTTCGAAATCCCAGAAGAAGATTGTATCTAAAATACTAAAATCTGTAAGCGTCGGATCATTTAACTGATTAGCAACACTGAAGTCGCCGCCGCTAACATCGAATTTGTCATGAATAGTGTCTCTCTTAAACCACTCTTCTTCAAAGTCACCCTCTTCGCCCACACCACCCCAATCGTTACGTTGCACGTTAACGTTTTGAACACGGTTACTCACTTCGTTTACAGCTAAACCAAAATCGATACTAGTTGTGTCATTTAAGTTGTATTCGAAGTCTAATTGGGTTTGTTCAATATCTTGAGTATTACGGCCATTCCCAAAAACACTTCCGGTAACACGCATGTCAGACCATTCAACATCGTTGCCACCACCTACTGATAAAATAGGTAAATCGCCAGTAAAATCGGTTGCAGCACTAGTACGTACAAAGCCTGCCATAGATAAGTTTGAGCTCGTTCCCCAAGGACCGTCTGCACCGTATTCAGAATCAGAGTTGTGGTAATCTAAACTAACTTTAAGGTCGTCAGTGGCTTCCCATTCTAAATTAAGACCAATAGAGTTGGTTGTAGATTTCCCTGCAGACTGACCAGCAGCCATCGACAAATCGCCAGGTGCACTATAAGTTTCAGAGTACAATAATGGTGAAGCTACTGGGCCATCTGTCCAAACGTTTTCAGAAGGACCAAAACCATACCAGGCTGATATATCTTGGTGCTGAACAGCGGTAGCGTTTTCAAAGAATGTATAATCTAGAGTAGCCGTCAGAGTATCAACAGGTCGGTATTGTAATACTAACTGAGCATTTTTACGGGTTCTTTGCTGCTCTTCAAAACGATAAATAGTCGTTTGTGGAACAGAGTACACATCATCAGCGCCTGGACGGTTAATTTGTGTAGAATCGTCTGCTACGCCACCCCAGTCAGTCGTATTGTCAGCAGAGCCTTCAAAATTTCTCCAGCCAGTACCCACTTGCGCTTGTTGATTACCACTTTCACGTTTTTGAATGCTACCGGTAATTGACACACCAAATTTGCCGTCATCGAACTTAGTAGAGTAAATACCAGAAATCTCTGGCGTCACACTACCTTTATCGGTTGAGGTATCGTTGACTAACTTGCCAGATACAACGGCTACTGTGCCGGCGTTGTTTAACGGCCTATTCGTTAAAATATTAACTGTTGCACCAATACCGCCTGTTGCGATAGCCGCATTACCTGTTTTATGAACTTCAACGCCAGAAACACCTTCAGAAGCAATATTAGCAAAATCAAATGAGCGACTGCCAGTAGAACTAGGCATTTGACGACCATTGAATAACACTAAATTTTGCTGAGGGCCCCAACCACGAACTGTGATTTCACTACCTTCACCATTGCTTCTATCGATAGCAACACCCGTAATACGTTGCATAGACTCAGCGAGGTTAGTGTCAGGAAACTTACCCATATCTTCAGCAGATATGACATCTACTATACCGTCGCTACTGCGCTTTACGTCCATGGAGCGAATTAAGCTACCACGAACACCCTTGACGTTAATAACTTCTACGTCATCTGCGCTCGCTTCTTGCGCCAAAGCAACAGGAGCAATCGAGCTCACGCCCAAAGCGATAGATAAACTAGCCGCTAAGCGTGTTTTAGTAAATGAAGTACCATGTTTCTGCATTGTCTTTCCTCTCATTGATTCGTTCTAACTTTCAATGATTTGTTAATGTGTGTGTTTGTTCCATTGTGTAACTACCAAGCGATTTCAATACTCACTTTAAGCAAGTTAATGTTCTAGCTTCTATGAAAACGCTTTCATTAAATTAAAGAACACTTGGCTGCAGGTCAATAAAAATTTACATTTATTTTACACTCTGCGTAATTGTCAATGATTTAACTCAACAAATTTTACATTTAAAAAATAAGATCATCAATAACAAGTGTTGATTGACCATCCCCTCAAATACATAAAACGTCAAAAAACAAAAACTTTAATCAACAAATACAATAGGTTAGGCAAGTGAAATTAAAGTAATAAATATAAAAAACCAAACAAAAATATTAACAATATCGCTACAAAAGATGTAATTTATAGAAAGCAGCTTCGACACGAACGTTACAATCAGTCAACATTAACTCGGCAAAACGGACCGTTAAATCGTTAAAATGAACTTATAAACGTTACTTAAAAATAACATTTTTTTACAATATGTACTTTTTTTTCACAAGAAGTTATTGAAAACGTTTTCATTAATATTTAGACTAATCATCGTAGATATTCGCCATTAACTTATTTTTATCAAACCTTGGTATATTCTGCTAAAAATTGAATTCGACCTATGCAATTGCATATACACATGATGAAGTTTCGGAGTTTTTAGAATGACAAAATTGCCACTGTATGAAAAAGTAGGTTATGCCATGGGCGACGCGGCAGCCAATTTAGTTTGGCGCGGGGCTCTAGCATACCTAGCGGTATTTTATACTGATACCTTTGGATTGGCAGCTTCTGCAGCAGCCATTCTATTTTTAGTCGTTAGGTTATCTGACGGTGTTACAGACATCATCATGGGTATGATTGCCGACCGCACAAATACAGCATGGGGTAAATTTAGACCTTGGATATTCTGGTCAACCCCATTTCTATGTTTATTTATGGTCCTTTGTTTTACCTCCCCAGATTTATCAGCAAACGGCAAACTCATTTATGCCTATGTCACCTACATAGGACTGACGCTCGCATATACAGTTAACAACGTTCCCTATTCAGCATTAATGGGGGTAATGACTGAAGATGATAACGAGCGTACCAGCTTAAGCGGCTTTCGTTTTGCCGGAGCATTTTTAGGTGGCTTATTCGTAATGGGCTTTTTACCAACCTTAGTCAGTAAATTTGGCGCTGGCGATGATGCTCTAGGCTATCAGTACACTATGTATTTCTTTGCTGGGCTATTAATGGCTTTAATGGTTATCTCAGTTGCCACCACCAAAGAACGAGTCATGCCGGTACTAAAAGAGCAAAAAAGCCTAGGTAGTGAATTGAAGGACCTTAGCAAGCAGTTGCCTTTTATCCTATTGCCACTTGGGTTTATGACGGCATTTTTCCACTTTCGCAATTGGATAACCGGTATTTTGTTTGTCTTAGTCATCAGCTTAATGACTTGGTTTGTAAAGCGTTTACTCAAAAAAAATCAAGAGAGTAATGCAGCGGCTAAGTCTGGTGTACAACAAGACATGCTTGACCTCATCACGAACAAACCCTGGTTGATTTTATTAGGCATCGGCTTTTTAACCATGATGTTCAACGGTATTAAATACGGTGTCATCGCCTATTACTTTAAGTATTACGTGGGTGACGAAATTATGGCCGGGCAATATTTTATTGCCTTGCTTGTTGTCTCTATTTTGGGCGCCTTGTGTACTAGCTTTATAGCCGAAAAAATTGGCCGTAAAACCCTCCTTATCATAGCGTTGGCAATGAGTAGCTTATTAACTTGTGGCTTTTTCTGGCTGCCGGGTACAAGCGTGGTTCAAATATTCATACTGGGATGCGGCGCTGAGTTTTTCGCAGCCATGATGCCTACCCTTTTCTTTTCAATGTTAGGTGACTCAGCCGACTACAACGAATGGCGAAATGGTCGACGAGCCACTGGTTTAATTTACTCAGCTGGAACCTTTGTACAAAAAACAGGTAGCGGATTTGCGGGAGCATTAATGCTAGTGGTTTTGGCAAGTTACGGATACGACGGTATGGACCCAACAACCATAGAGGGTTCATTGCCTGCTATGGCTTTGCTCATGAGCTTTATACCTGCAGGTTTCGGTTTCGCCGCTGCGGTATTAATGCTTTTTTATCCGATAACTGAGCAAAAACAACGTCAAATGACGGAAGAACTAATAGCGCGTCGAAAAACAGCGGCGCCTATCATCGAATAACTATGACTCAATACTAGTGACAATTGAGTACCTTAAATTTTAAACCATTTAATAAGAAGGGATTGAAAAATATGCAAAACCCAGCCACTGAAACAAACGAAAAATTCGGTTATTTCGATGATGAAAACTACGAATATGTAATTACAACACCATACACGCCTACTCCATGGATTAACTATCTTGGAAACGATGGATTCTATGGATTGATATCAAATACCGCCGGTGGATATTGTTTTTATCGCGATCCTAAATTTCGCCGTTTAACCCGCTATCGTTACAATAATGTGCCTGTAGATAATGGTGGTCGTTATTTTTACTTAAAATGCGACGAGCAATATTGGTCTGCGACTGGTCTTCCTGTTGATACTCAATTAGATGAATACTCTTGTAGACACGGTATGGGATATAGCCGTTTCAATGCTAGTAAAAACGGTATTGCTTCAGAAGTCACTAGCTTTATCCCTTTAGACACGAAAGCTGAAGTTCATAGTTTAAAATTAACAAATAACACCTCAGAAACGAAAACCGTAGATGTGTTTTCATTCATCGAATGGTGTTTATGGAATGCTGAAGATGATGGCGCTAACTTCCAAAGAAACCTTTCAACAGGTGAAGTAGAAGTAGCAGGTAGTACTATTTTTCACAAAACAGAGTACCGCGAGAGACGTAACCATTACTCCTTTTATTCAGTGAATCGTGAAGTAGCTGGATTTGAAACTGACCGTGAAACATTTCTTGGTCCGTATAGAGGTTTTGATCGTCCTGTGGCAGTAGAGTCTGGGGTAACTAAGAATTCCTTAGCTCGTGGCTGGTCTCCTATCGCATCTCACCATCTAAAAGTCGAGCTTGCACCAGGTGAAAGCCAATCACTAGTCTTTGTACTAGGTTATTGTGAAGTCGAGCCAGAAAACAAATGGTCGGGTCTTAATGTTATTAACAAAGCACCAGCAGAAGCACTTAGTAGCAGATTTGATACTGATGAAAAAGTGGCAGCTGAACTTAAAAAGCTTAATGATTATTGGTTTAACTTATTAAGTAAATTTACAGTTGAATCACCAGATGACAAATTTAACCGAGCCGTTAATATTTGGAATCAGTATCAAAACATGGTGACTTTCAACTTATCTCGAAGTGCCTCATTCTACGAATCAGGTATCGGTCGAGGCATGGGGTTCAGAGACTCAAACCAAGATACCATAGGGTTTGCCCACATGGTGCCAGAGAAAGTTAAAGAACGTATTCTAGACTTATCTGCTACTCAAAAAACAGATGGTTCTGCTTATCACCAATATCAACCTTTAACCAAAAAAGGTAATGCCAATATAGGGGGTAATTTTAACGATGACCCTATGTGGATGGTGCTTTCTACAGCAAACTATATTAAAGAAACAGGTGATTTTAGTATCTTAGATGAAGTGGTACCGTTTGACAGTGATTTAGATAACACTGCCACCCACTTTGAACACCTGAACCGCGCGTTTAATCACGTAGTCAATAACTTAGGCCCACACGGTTTGCCGTTGATCGGTAGAGCAGATTGGAATGACTGTTTAAACCTAAACTGTTTCTCTGAAGATCCAAATGAGTCATACCAAACCACCCAACGTGGCGCATCAGATATTGCTGAATCAGTGATGATTGCAGGGCAGTTCGTGTTATACGGTCAAGAGTTTGTCGATTTATGTAAAAAAATAGGCAAAGACGAACTAGCAGCCAGTTGCTTACAACACGTTGAGTTAATGCGTGAAACCGTAAAACAGCATGCATGGGACGGGGCTTGGTTTATTCGTGCCTATAACGCTAAAGGTGAAAAAATAGGAAGCAATGAGAATACCGAGGGTAAGATTTTCATTGAATCTCAAGGGTTCTGCGCCATGGCAGGAATTGGCTTAGACGACGGTAAAGCATTGCAAGCCATGAATTCGGTTGAAGAGCACCTATCAACCGACTTCGGCATCATGCTCAACCAACCTGCCTATACTAGCTATGATAAATATATAGGTGAAATCACCTCTTATCCTCCTGGCTATAAGGAAAATGCAGGAATTTTCTGTCATAACAACCCATGGAGAACCATTTCTGAAGCTATGCTTGGGCGTGGTGAGAAGGCCTATGAATATTACAGTAAAATCACACCTGCATTTTTACAAGATGTTCAAGATCTTCATAAAACAGAACCATATGTATACAGCCAAATGATAGCCGGTGCAGATGCAGAACATCCTGGTGAAGCTAAAAATTCTTGGTTAACCGGTACTGCAGCGTGGAACTATTATGCTGCGACCCAATATATATTAGGTATTAAACCAACCTATGAAGGATTAAGTATTGACCCATGCATTTTACCGGCTTGGGATAATGTTAAGATTAACCGAGAATTCCGTGGCGCTCGTTACGAGATTACATTGCGTAATCCACAAGGAATAAGTAAGGGTGCTATATCTTTGACAGTTGATGGGCAGGAAATAGTAGGTAATGTGATTGATCCAATCGCTTACTCTGGAAGCCATAAAATTGTCGCAACCTTAAGTAAATAACCCCTAAGGCTTATGATGAAAAAACTTATTACTACGTCAGTATTTTTCACTTTATTTTTTAATGTAAGTGTTTTTGCAGCAAGTGATAGTTCTAGTAATACGAAAGATTGGTGGAACGTGCCCTATCTGGGCACGTTTGACAGCAGTCAATTAGTTAATGAACAAGCGTTTATTCAAGTAAAAGGAAACAAACTCGTTGATGAAAATGGAGAAACTTTTGTATTTAGAGGCGTAAATATCGCAGACCCAGATAAACTACTTACTCAAAAACAATGGTCTTTATCTTTATTCAAGGAGCTGAAAGATTGGGGAGCGAATGTTGTAAGGCTACCCATTCACCCTATTTCTTGGAAAAAAAATGGTAAAGAAGAGTACTTCAAAATCATTGATGAAGCTGTAATTTGGGCAAATTCATTAGATATGTACCTTATCGTTGATTGGCACTCAATTGGTTATTTACCAGATGAACTGTTTCAACACCCTATGTATGACACCACAAAAAAAGAAACCTTTACCTTCTGGAAAGAGGTGTCTTTTCGTTACTCAGGTGTATCGACTATTGCGGTATATGAATTATTCAACGAACCAACGGATCAAGGCGGCAGAGCAGGAAAAGCAAACTGGCATGATTGGAAAGCCTTAAATGAGCAACTCATTGACGTTATTTACGCGCACGATAAGAATGTCATCCCACTAGTCGCGGGATTTAACTGGGCATATGATTTACGTCCGGTTAAACAATCCCCCATTGCCCGTCAAGGTATTGCTTATGCAGTGCATCCCTACCCTCAAAAGGCTAAACCTAAGGTCAAATCAAAACAAAACTATTTTGACCTCTGGGAATCAGTATGGGGCTTTGCGGCGAAAGACTATCCAATTATCGCAACAGAATTAGGTTGGGTGAATGCAGATGGTTTAGGTGCACATATTCCAGTAATAAATGATGGAAGTTATGGGCCTCAAATTATGGAGTTTATCGAAGCAAGAGACATTTCTTGGGTAGTATGGGCATTTGATCCACAGTGGTCGCCGACCATGATAAAAGATTGGAATTACACACCTACTGAACAAGGTGCGTTTTTCAAGCAACAACTTCAACAGCAAAATTAACTGTTTAGCCCATGGGAAATGGGGGCTAGGGTAACTTGTAGGGGGTTACTCTAGTTTTTTCTTTACACTCTAAAAGTAGATTGCGAAACCTAAGTTGGAGCCGGCCCAGTACTCCCCCTAACTTTTAACTCAAAGGGTAGAAAACGTCTTCCAGGTTCTACATACTCGCCTTTCAGTTGCTTAAGCAGTAATTCAATACACAAACCACCTATTTCCTCTAAGGGCTGATGTACCGTAGTAAGTGCCGGTGAAACCAATTGCGCATAATTAATATCATCAAAGCCCATCACTGAGATATCTTCAGGTACTGAGAAGCCTTGTTTTTGCACAAATTTCATTACACCAATTGCCATATCATCACTAAAGCAAAAAATAGCAGTTGGTCTTTGACGCAATAACAGCAACTGCCCCGCACATTTCATACCAGACTCAACATCGTAATCGCCCTGAATACAAAGCCCACTATCTAAAGGAATATTAGCGTCTTCAAGCGCAGACCTATAGCCTTCAAGCCGCTCATTAGAGCTCGCAATATCATCTGGCCCTGTAACCGCTGCAATATATTTATGCCCTAGATCTATTAGATGCTTAACAGCCCTTTTAGCTGCCGCTACGTTATCTACAGCAACTTGCACTACTTCATCAGAGTCTATTTTTTCGTTACCGTTAACCATAGGCGGTAATTGCTGAGCTAGGTTTAACGTAGCATCCGTTTTAAAAGGAATGCTAGAACAAAACAGTAATACGCCATCAGCCTGACCATGGGTGACTAAATCTGCATAGTGTTGTTCGCGCTCGTGTAATCCTTGCGTATCGCCAAGTAAAACAGAATAACCTGCAGTATGGGCTTTTTGCTCAATGGCCCGGATGATCCCCGCATTCACAGGGTTAGTGATGTCTGGAATAATAGCCACAATATTACCGCTTTTACGTGTCCGTAAACTGGCCCCAATTCGATTAGGCCTATACCCAGACTCATCGATCACTTTTTGCACTTTTTCTAAAGTTTTTTTAGAGACCATTTCTGGTGCACTAAACACCCTTGAAACAGTCGCTGGCGACACATTGGCCAAGGCTGCGATATCTTTTATACCCAAAGCTGCCACAGTTTTTCCTTCTGTATTCAACGTTGCATTAACATTAACATGTAAAACGTTTTCATTTAACTAATTACATACAAACATAACTATTAAACCTACAATTATGTTCACTAAAAGATAGTTAAAACAGTATCTTGCTAATTAATCCTCAAGATCTGAGCGATCTAAAAGTTTACCATCTAAATTTTTGTTTGTTTGTACGCCTAGCTGTCGAAATTGCTCCACTTGCCGAACAATATTTCCCTTTCCTGTAGACAACTTATTCATGGCACTATCGAAATTCTTCTGGCTGGCTTCAATAGCTTTACCCACTTTATCCATATCACTTACAAAACCATGAAACTTGTCATATAACTTAGCCGCATTATTTGCAATTTTTTGTGCATTTTGATTTTGATATTCATATTGCCAAATGTTATTGATGGTTCGCAGAGCCACCAGCAAGTTTGTTGGGCTTACTAGCATAATATTGTGATCGAACGCTAACTTCAGTATGTCTGGGGCTTGGTCTGCGGCAAGTATAAATGCAGACTCAATTGGGATGAACATCAAAACGTAGTCTAGACTACGAATGCCCGTTAGGTCTTGATAGTCCTTTTTACCTAACTCTTTAATATGACTTCTCATAGAAGTAATGTGGTCTCGTAAATGGGTCGCTCTAGCAACGTCATCTTCTTGCTCATTGAAGTAACGCTCATAGGCAGCCAATGACACTTTAGAGTCAACAACCACGTCCTTGTTACCAGGTAAATGCACCACTACATCTGGTTGATAACTTTTACCTGCTTCATTTTTTAACGAAACCTGGGTGTCAAACTCGTGACCTTCCCTTAAACCTGACTCTTTAAGGACACGCTCTAATATCACTTCCCCCCAATTTCCTTGGGCTTTGTTATCCCCTTTTAAGGCTTTAGTCAATGCTGCTGCGTCTTGGGTGATTTGTTGGTTGAGTTCTTTCAGACCTAATATTTCAGTTTTCAGAGAAGCTCTTTCTTGACCTTCTTTTACATATTGATCAGAAACTTGTTTCTTAAAACCTTCAATCTGCTCTTTGAGTGGTGACAAAATAGTATCTAGCCCTGCTTTACTGGACTCTGCAAAGGTATCTTGTTTCTGTTGAAAAATCTTATTCGCTGTATTTTCAAACTGAGTTTGTAGCCTTTTTTCAGCAGCTTCTAAAAGTTGCAATTTTTCAATACTGGCTAATTGCTCTTGTTCAAACTTTGCAGCTTGAGCTTCAAGCTTTACTCGTAGCTCAGAGGCATACTGATTTTCTTGTTTATATTGTTGTTGCCACTGATTTTTTTCTATTTCTAGCTCTGGAATACGTTGAATTCTTTGGTTTAGCTGCCCCAATCGATTTTGTGTTTGTAGCTGCTGTTCTAATACGGACTTTTGCTCCGCATTCATTTCTTTAATCAAAATATCTTGCTTGGCAAGTTGGTCACGTAACTGTTTTTCTTGCTCTTGATATACAGTTGTCATCTGCGACATTGCATTTTTTAGCGTTTTACGTGCTCTAACTGCAATTAATACAGCCCCCAAAGTTAAACCAAGAATAAACAGACCTGCAAATATAAATAACGTAACAAGATCGTTAAACTGACTCATAAAAATTAAAACACCTCACAACTTAAAAACAAAAACGGCGGTAAAAACCGCCGTTAAAGAGTACATTTTAATGGTAAGTAAACGTTACTTACTTTTCCATTTCTGCAATTTTAACTTTCCAAATTGCTGGCCCTGTTTCATGGGCATTAGCGCCACTGCTATCAACAGCAACGGTCACTGGCATATCAACCACATCAAATTCATAGATTGCTTCCATCCCTAAGTCTTCAAATGCTACAACGCGTGCATTTTTTATTGCTTTTGAGACTAAATAAGCAGCGCCACCGACAGCCATCAAATACACAGACTTGTGCTTGGCAATACTTTGCACAGTTGCAGGACCACGCTCTGCTTTACCAATCATGCCACTGATACCGGTTTTCTCTAGCATCATGTCAGTAAACTTGTCCATACGTGTTGCCGTAGTAGGGCCTGCAGGGCCTACTGCTTCATCACCTACTGCATCAACTGGGCCTACGTAATAAATAAATTTATTATCAAAATCTACACCTTCAGGTAAGCCTTCCCCATTCGCTAGCATAGTTTGTATGCGCTTATGAGCCGCATCTCGACCAGTTAACATTTTCCCAGTTAGCAGTACTGTTTTACCTACTTTCCATTCTTGAATATCATCTTTAGTCACAGAGTCTAAATTCACTCGGCGTGTTCCTTCGGCTACTTCCCATGTTACCTCTGGCCAATCTTCAAGTTTAGGGGGCGTAAAATCAGCAGGACCAGAACCATCTAAGTGAAAATGAGCATGGCGTGTTGCAGCACAATTAGGGATCATAGCAACTGGTTTAGAGGCTGCATGGGTAGGTAATGATTTGATTTTAATATCAACCACTGTTGTTAACCCACCTAGCCCTTGTGCGCCAATACCTAAATCGTTTACCTTTTTAAATATATCTAAACGTAACTTTTCTTCTGTAGTTTCAGCGCCTCTATCCATCAATTCTTGAATATCGACTGGGTCCATCAAACTTTCTTTAGCCAAAACGGCTGCCTTTTCTGCTGTGCCCCCAATACCTATTCCTAGCATGCCTGGTGGGCACCACCCCGCTCCCATAGTCGGTAGCGTTTTCACCACCCAATCAGCAATATCATCACTAGGATTTAACATTACCATTTTAGATTTATTTTCAGAGCCACCACCTTTTGCCGCAATCATAACTTCAATATGGTCGCCAGCAACCGTATCAATATGAACCACAGCGGGTGTATTGTCTTTAGTATTTTTACGGGCACCTGCAGGATCAGCAACAATAGAAGCTCGAAGTGGGTTGTCAGGGTTTAAGTAGGCTCGCCTTGTTCCTTCATCAACCATTTGCTGCACAGTTAAATCTGTTTTATCCCACTTTACACCCATACCAATTTTAACGAAACATGTAACGATACCGGTGTCTTGACATAAGGGACGCTTGCCTTCAGCAGACATTCTAGAGTTTATGAGAATTTGTGCCATGGCATCTTTTGCAGCCTGACTTTGCTCTTTATTATAGGCTTTTTCAACTGCTTGGATGTAGTCGAGTGGATGATAATAGGAAATAAACTGCAAAGACTCTTCAATACTATCAATAAAATCTTGCTGACGAATAACGGTCATGGATGCCTCTTAGATATTCTTAGGTTACATTTTCTTTAGTTATGATAACCTGCTAAGCGTAATTGCTCCATGATAAATCTGCAGCATTTCATTAAACATTTATCTGAGTCCCTAGAAAATTTCACAATGATAATTAAAAACCCTTTAGTCAGTATTGTCCCAATTGAGCTAGCCGCTTCAACCTGTATCACCTCAGTATTTCAACATTACGCTAGTGATAGTTGGGCGATGTTACTTGATTCATCTAATAGCCAACATAAGAATGGTCGTTTCGATATTATGGTTGCAAAACCTATTGCAACTATTATTACCACAGCCAATAATTCAGAAATTAAGCACATCGACAACACTATAGAACAAAGCGATGATAATCCTTTGATTTTGTTGCAAAAACTCATTAGTCAGTACCTGTCAGGGGTACAGTTAGCGCAAACAGGGCTACCTGACATTCCTTTTATTGCTGGGGCATTGGGATACTTTGGGTATGATTTAGGACGGCATTTTGAATCGTTACCTAATAAACATTTTGCTGAATATACTAGCCCTGATATGGCAGTAGGTCTGTATACATGGAGTATTATAAAAGATAATCAAGATGAGTGTTTTTACCTTTGTAGCTTAGAAGGCTACCCTCACCCTACTCCATCAGACATTAAACTCTTAGTTGCACAAAAATACATAGCGGCAAAATTTGCTTTAACCACGGTTTGGCAAGCTAATATGTCAAAAGCAAAATATGATCAAAAAATAGAGAAAATTAAATCGTATTTAAATGCCGGAGATTGCTATCAAACTAACCTCGCCCAGCGTTTTACAGCCGATTATACTGGTGATGAATGGCGAGCCTATTTAACATTAAGAAACGCCAATCATGCTCCTTTTTCAGCTTTTATACGCTTACCGACATCTAGTATTTTAAGTATTTCACCTGAGCGTTTCCTATTAGTTAGGAATAACAAGGTTGAGACAAAACCTATCAAAGGTACCAGGCCAAGACAAAGAGACCCTTTAGCTGATAAACAGCAAATTGAATCCTTACTGACCTCGCAAAAAGATCAAGCTGAGAATCTGATGATTGTTGACTTAATGCGCAATGATTTAAGCAAACACTGCGAGGCTGGTACCGTCGAGGTACCAAAACTATTCGAAATAGAAACCTTTGCTGCAGTTCATCATTTAGTTAGCACGGTAACTGCCCAGCTAAAATCCGATAAAACCGCTATTGATTTGTTACAAGGCGCATTCCCAGGGGGATCTATTACTGGTGCCCCTAAAATCAGGGCTATGGAAATAATTGATGAGCTAGAACCTAACAATCGGAATATATACTGTGGCAGTATCGGTTATATTGGTATTAAAGGTGATATGGATACGAGTATATGTATCCGCACTTTACTGTGTGAGCAGGGTAGTATTCAGAATAAGATTTACTGTTGGGCTGGGGGCGGCATAGTGATTGATTCTGAAGCTGGAGATGAATATCAAGAAAGCCTAGATAAAGTATCAAAAATACTTCCTATACTCGATACTGAGGTGTCGACTAATATCCAAGGCTAAAATGAATAAATCCGAGTTCTTACGTCAATTTCATCACATAAGGCTAGTTAATAAGGAGCCTGACTTCCCCTTAAAAAACTCGGGTAAACCAGCAGCAGTTCTGATACCTATAGTACAATACCAAAATGAGCTTAAAGTAGTATTCACAGTAAGGGCAAAACATCTAAAACATCACGGTGGACAAATTAGTTTTCCTGGAGGCAAGCAAGAACAAACAGATAAGACTTTAATGCAAACCGCACTTCGTGAAACCTATGAAGAAATTGGTATCCCACCCGAAAAAGTTGATATCGTCGGTAGTTTACCTAAATACCGAACCGTTAGTGGGTATGAAGTGAGCCCTTATATTGGCTTTTTACCTGGTCCACTAAATTTAGTATTAGATAAAAATGAGGTCGATGAAACATTTGAAGTTCCCCTAATGTTTTTACTTAATCACCAGAATCACTTAATACATTGGATCAAGCGAAATAACGACCACACTCCTATCTACTTTATTCCTTGGCAACAACATAATATATGGGGGGCGACGGCTGCATTTGTCAGGAATTTATCCCACCATTTTTATGGCAATAAATAAAACATTTGATTAAAGGGAGGTTGAAAAGAAATGCCCCTAAATAACCTATTTTTATATTAGGTTATTTAGAGTTATCAGATAATCGAGACTTATTTAACGGGAAGAGTTAATCCTTTAAACATTTTTTCGACTTCATCATTGTTTTTCAACATCATTGCTTTCTCTACAACAGACTTGGTCAAGTGTGGCGCAAAACGTTCAATAAATTCATACATATAACTACGCAAGAATGAGCCTTTACGGAAACCAATCTTAGTCGTGCTGTACTCAAACAAATGACTTGCATCAATTTTAACTAAATCAGAATCTAATTTGTCATCAATAGCCATTGAAGCAATCACGCCAACACCTACCCCTAGACGCACATAAGTTTTGATCACATCAGCATCTGTGGCAGTAAATACAATTTTAGGATCGATTCCAGCTGAACTAAACGCCTGATCTAAAGAGGAACGGCCTGTAAAACCAAATACATAGGTTACTAAGTTATATTCCGCTAAATCTTCAATTGTAATACTGGTTTTCTTCGATAGAGGGTGGTCTCTATTTACAATAATACTGCGGTTCCAATGGTAGCAAGGCAACATTACCAAATCATTGTATAAGTGTAACGCCTCTGTTGCGATGGCGAAATCCGCCTCGCCTTTTGCAGCTAAATCACTAATTTGCGAAGGCGTGCCTTGGTGCATATGTAAAGACACTTTAGAATATTTATTCATAAAGCCTTTAATCACATCTGGTAACGCATAGCGAGCTTGGGTATGGGTCGTAGCAATATTTAATTTACCTTGATCTGGCAGAGTGTGCTCACGAGACACCGCTTTAATACTTTCAACCTTAGCCAAAATTTCTCTAGAAATATTAATTACGTCTTGCCCTGCTTCAGTGACATGAGTGAGATGTTTTCCACTACGGCCAAAGATTTGCACACCCAACTCATCTTCCAACATACGCACTTGCTTGCTGATCCCTGGCTGCGACGTATACAAACTTTCTGCTGTGGCAGACACGTTTAAGTTATTGTTAAGCACCTCAACAATATATCTGAGTTGTTGTAATTTCATTTTTTGACCTTGCTAGTTAACTGACACACCCTATATATTCAAATGTTATATAACTTTAACAAAATGAATTCCATAAAATTTTAAAAAAAAGTTCTAGTTATATGCAAAATTGACTAGTTCACTTGCTATAAATCAATGCTAAAAGGTCTCCAAAAATTTGATAAGATGCTAAAAACTATAAAAAAAATTTATAAATGTGGCTATCCTGAGTGTAAAGTTAAGTGATGGGAGGGGCAGATGCCAAATGACAATGACGCTATTGATTTTTCAACCGTTCTTGGTGCAGCAGTTCATGATATGAAGAATTCACTATGCCTGTTAAATAAAAGTATCGAGGATATTAGCCGCTCAATTGCAAACCCCGATGTTATTACTAGTGAGCACCTAGCATCGGCTCATTATGAAGCAGCTAGGCTAAACACTGGGTTGGTTCAGTTGTTATCTCTGTACAGAGCAAGACTGGATAATTTACCTGTCAATATTGATGAGCATTGCATTGAAGATATGCTTGAGGAAATTATCACATCAAACAAAAGTTATCTTAATCACAAAAATATGAGTTTAGAAGTTAATAAATCTGCCGATTTATTATGGTATCTAGATTCAGATTTGATTTATATCTTATTAAATGATGTATTAATTAATGCCTTACGTTATGGCAAACAAAAAATATTACTCAGTGTTTATGAAGAATCAGAAAATCTTATTTTTAAAATAGAAGACGATGGGCCAGGTTATCCTCAAAATATGTTAGAGGCTACTCTAATTAATGTGCAAGAATATGATATTAGCCAAGGACGTACTGGATTGGGTTTATTTTTCGCTAGACTTATAGCTCAAGCTCATACTAGAGGGAACAAGTCGGGATCTATATCACTTAGAAATGGTGGTGCTCTAGGTGGCAGTGTCTTTGTTTTAGCATTACCTTAATAGTTTTATTTAAATTAGTTATTACTTTAGTTTTGGAATAAAAAATACTTTTATGATGTTCACAATAATTATAGTGTTAATCGTTTCATTGGTGCTTATAGGCGTCATTGTTAACGCTATGCAACAACATAAAAATAAAATGGAAACGGAACGTCGGGCTGAAGCATCAAAACAGAAAGCAATCATTGAGAATACAGAAGCAGCATTGAAAGCTGCCGAAGGTATCCCTTTTACACAAAGATTTTTGTTTATAATGAGGCGTAGGGTTTTTATGGCAACCAAAGCATTGCAAAGCGCAAGCGATGGAACCACTAATTATAATCAACAAATAAAAGGCCTTGAGGAAGAACTGAAAGCCATTGATATAACACAACCCGCTCCCCCAGAAGATCAATTTAAGCTCCCCCAAGCCGATAAACAAGTGATTCAATTTATTAAAGGGATTAAAACCCTAAGAGCGCTGTTACGGGCAGAATTTAAAAAGGGCAGACTCGAAAGTCGTGTGTTTTTGGCAGAAGATAAACTCCTTGAACGGCTCCAACTTAGAGCAAATGTTGACACATTAATTCGCCGTGGTGAGATAGCCTTAAAAAATAACCAATTAGGCTCTGCTCGACAATGTCTAGAGAAAGCCATTGGTGCCCTATCCTCTCAACCTAATCAAGATGAATATATCACCGCTCGAAAAAGTAAACTTCAAGAAAAGTTGTCAGAGATTGAAAGTAACCTTAAAACAGCTAACAGCAAAGACGTTGCCGAAAAACAAGAGTCTGAACGTAATGAATTAGATGAACTTTTTGCTGAAAAGAAAAAGTGGTAACCCAAAAAAGATTGTTACCTAAATTTAAGGCGATTACTCGGCCGGAAAATCAGTATGCACGTTATCTGTTACCCAACGCCAAAATTCTTGAGCAACTGAAGACAGAGTACCTTTTCTAAGTCTGATGATACCAACTTGTTTATTTAAATGATTTTCTGTAATGGGTACACAAGTCAATCCTTTACTTAGCATTTGCTCTCGGCATAAAACAGGTACCACAGAGACACCTAAATCATAATTCACAAATTGCCCCAAAGTCGCCAACTGGCTTGCTTCTGCGACGATATTTAATGTAGCAATTTGAGTTTCCATGTAAGCATCAATCCAGCGCCGAATAGCAGAGCCTTTGTTCATAGCAACATAAGGATACGATGCTAACTGCGGCCAAGATACACTTGAATGTTGAGCCAATGGATGAGATTTAGGTAATACAGCCATGAAACAATCTTCGAATAATGGATGAAACTCCAAACCTTCCATTTTTTCAGACTCAAATGAAAATCCAATTTCTGCACGCCCCTCTTGAACATTCTGTATTACACGTTCCATTACAACATCATTAACCGCTAACTTAATATTTGGATATAACCCAGTAAATTTTTGCAGAATACTCGGTAATAAACCTGCAGCAAAAGAGGGCATTGCAGCAATAGACAAGTTACCTTGCCCGAGTGAAAATAAGTTATGAAGGTCAGAAAATGCCTGTTGCCAATCATAAATTAGCCTTTTAGCCACAGGGATAAACAATTTTCCCTCAGGCGTTAACTCGACCTTACGAGTGGTCCGAGAAAACAATTCTCCACCAACCTGAAGCTCCATCTTTTTTATGGCTGATGATAAAGCAGGTTGTGATAAACAAATTTTTTCAGCGGCTTCTGCAAATGTATGGGAATTAGCAATGCACACAAATATATTTAATTGTTTAAAAGAAACATTACTGATCATAGCCAAACCAATTAATAAATTTTATCTATTAATACACACATTAATTCAATTTTACTATTAATTATTATCTCCTAAACTGAAGTCACTGAGTTTAGAGAGGTGATAAATATGGCAGGTTTTAATAAAGTTGTAGAAAGTTATGATGCTGCAATGGCTGGCTTGACTGACAATATGACAATTATTGCTGGCGGATTTGGCTTATGTGGTATCCCAGAAGGTTTAATTTCGCAAATTCATAAAATGGCAACAACAAACCTAACAGTGGTATCCAACAACTGTGGTGTGGATGGGTTTGGATTAGGTGTGTTATTAGAGCAAAAACAAATTAGAAAGATGATTTCTTCTTACGTCGGCGAAAACGCATTATTTGAACAGCAACTGCTTAACGGAGAGTTAGAAGTAGAGCTGACGCCACAAGGAACACTCGCAGAAAAAATGAGAGCAGGGGGTGCAGGTATTCCTGCATTTTATACTGCAACAGGTTATGGCACCCCAGTAGGAGAAGGAAAAGAAACTCGAAAGTTTGGTGACCGTAGTTACATATTGGAAGAATCAGTCACTGGCGACTTTTCAATAGTTAAGGCATGGAAGGCAGACAAGTACGGCAATTGTATCTATCGACATACTGCACAAAACTTCAATCCTATGGCTGCTACAGCTGGAAAAGTAACAGTAGTTGAGGTTGAAGAACTTGTGGAAACAGGTTCATTAAACCCTAGCGAAATCCATACCCCTGGTATTTATGTAGATCGAGTAATAGTTGGTACTTTTGAGAAAAGGATTGAGCGTAAAATACTCACCCCTACAACTAATAATCAATAGGAGATAGCAATGTCTTTAAGTAGAGAGCAAATAGCCATGAGAGTGGCACAAGAATTCAGTGATGGTGATTATGTAAATTTAGGCATTGGCATTCCTACACTGGCAGCAAACTATGTGCATAGAGATATTGAAGTAATGTTGCAGTCAGAAAATGGATTATTAGGTATGGGGCCCTACCCAACTGAAGAGCAAGTCGATGCAGACATGATCAACGCGGGTAAAGAAACAGTTACAGCTAGCAAAGGGGCATCTATTTTTAGTTCAGCTGAGAGCTTTGCTATGATAAGAGGCGGCCATGTGGATTTAACTGTACTTGGTGCATTCGAAGTAGATGTGTCTGGAAGTATCGCCTCTTGGATGATCCCGGGTAAACTAATTAAGGGTATGGGAGGGGCAATGGATCTAGTTGCAGGAGCGCGCAATATAATCGTCACCATGACCCATGCAGATAAACACGGAAACTCTAAACTATTGGACTCATGTACCCTACCTTTAACAGGCGTAAACTGTATAAATCGAATAATCACCGACTTAGCTGTTATAGAAGTTAAAGATGGAGCTTTTCACTTAAAAGAGAAAGCACCTGACGTTACTGTAGAAGAAATAGAATCAAAAACAGCCGGAAAATTGATTATCACTGAAAACACACCAGATATGTCCTTTTAGGCCAGTAACTAAAGGCTAGAAAGTCTTCAAGTGCCTATGTAAGTTAATCCTTTGATGGTATAAACGGCTGCAACTTGTATAATTGTGGCAATTTCCGTTTTAAGAGCATATGCATTGCAATTTAGTGACTTAGGTATTCATCACATTCTATTAAAAGCCCTTGAAGTTAAAGGGCTAAACACTCCTACACAAATACAACAAAAGTCCATACCTTATGGCATGTTAGGTAAAGACCTAATTGCGTCTTCTAAAACAGGATCAGGTAAAACTCTAGCTTTTTTACTGCCTGCCGTACATAGAGTTTTAACAAAACACCCTTTAAGTAAACGTGATCCTAGGGTGTTAATTTTAGCCCCAACCCGAGAACTTGCTAAACAAGTTTTTTTACAGCTTAAATGGTTAATCGCTAAGCAACCACTTAAAGCAGCCTTAGTGTTAGGTGGCGAAAACTTTAACGACCAAGTAAAAGCATTGAAACATAATCCACAATTTGTAGTAGGTACAGCAGGTCGAATCGCTGACCACCTATCCGGAACGTCACTATTTTTAAACGGCTTAGAATTGTTAATCCTTGATGAAGCAGACCGCATGTTAGATTTAGGTTTTGCGTCTCAACTCAAACAAATAAATCAAATGGCTGACCACAGAAAGCGACAATCTATGATGTTTTCAGCCACCTTAGATACAGCTGCGATGCATGAATTAACTCACTTATTACTTAAAGCGCCGCAACGGATAAGTGTTGGGTCTTCGAGTGAAGAGCATAAAGATATACAGCAAGCTTTTTATTTAGCTGACAATGTGACTCACAAAGAAGCGTTACTAGTAAAAATCATTAATCAACAAGAACATAGACAAATTATTATATTTACTGCTACCCGAGCCGATACGGAACGGTTATCCATTCTACTAAATGAAATGCAATTCCATTCTATTGCCCTAAGTGGTGATTTAACTCAAGGGCAGAGAAACAACATAATGAGTGAGTTTGGTCGAGGTCAACAGCATATTCTAGTAACAACAGATATTGCATCTCGAGGCCTAGATTTACTCAATGTTTCGTTAGTAGTTAATTTTGATCTACCTAAATTGGCAGACGAATATGTTCACAGAGTCGGTAGAACAGGAAGAGCAGGCAATAAAGGTAATGCTGTTTCATTTGTAGGACCAAAAGATTGGTATAGCTTTTTGGCGATTAAGGGCTTTTTGAATCAAAATATTAAGCTAGATGTAGTTGAAGGTTTAGAAGCTAAATTTAAAGGATTAAAACCTGCTAAAAAAGCAGCACCTAAAAATAAAAATGAAACTAACCGAAATAAAGATAAGCAAAGCAAACCGCAACAAACAGCTAGTCGAGTAAATACAATGCAAGGTAAAGAGGTCGGTGACATGCCAATGAAACGTAAACCAAGACAAGCACCATCAGAGCCATCTGAAGAGAATTAATACCTTCATTTTTTTAATCGAGTATAGTTTTATGTGACTCCAAAGTACTTAAGGAGCACTTTAGAGTCACATATCAGCCATCACATAGAGTTTGTTACAGAAAGAATCTATAACTTTCTGTCGGACACGATAGACAAATGAATTTTTTAGAAAATTCAGACCAAGTAGTAGATTACTTACGCCAAGCAGTTTCTAATATGGTTAAGTAAAATACAGTCCCCTCCTTGATTTATACATTATGGTAAAGCGTCTACTCCAAAGCCTTTCTTCAATGAAACAAAGATTTAGATAAAACCATACAGCGTATCGGTGCTTACCCTCCTTCATTAAGCCAGTGTCTATTTCTAAAGCATATTGAAAGTAGACTAAACCAATAAAGAGCCACTAGCTTCTTTTCAAAAAACACTATCTAAGGCTGAGCTCATGCTAAATATGCCGCTAAAAATTCAGGCAGAAACCAAGTAAGAGTCTCTGCAGGCGGCTAAACTTTGATTTCATGACTAATTCCAGCTTTTAAAAAAGTCATTGCTATCTAAGGTAGGTTTTTGCATAGGTTGAAGTACTGATGTACCGAGATATAAAAAGCCTACAATTTCATCTTTATCAGTTAAATCTAAAGCCTTTTTTACAATTGCATCTTTGGCATAACTGCCTGTGCGCCAAACCCCGTCGAAACCTTGCGAAATTGCAGCTAAGTGCATAGCATGAACCGCGCAAGAAGCTGAAGCCACTTGCTCTACCCAAGGCACTTTTGCATGTTCTGTATATTCGGCAATCGCGATAATAACCATAGGCGCTCGCAGAGGTAACTGGGTAGCCCGAGCAATATCAGCTTCTGATTTGTTTGATTGTATCGCAGCTTGTTTATATAGCTCACCAAGTCGAACTAGCCCTTCTCCTTCACAAACAATAAACTTCCAAGGAGTTAACGCCGCATGATCCGGAGCTCTTAAGGCTGCTTGTTTTATATTTTCTAATACAACACCAGCAGGAGCAGGAGCCTGCAACCTAGGTTGCGAACGTCTGTTTAATAATAAATCTAGTGCTTTCATTACAATCCATCATTTTAATGAGCTAAACAAGTATTCTATTATCTCATGAATTCTAGGGATACTATTTCAATGAATTAATTATTTACTTTATCTCTTTATAACCGCTAATTTTTATGGCGCGGTTATTGCTTTGTGACAATATACTGTGTAAGGCAAAACATGTGAACCAAATGAAATATTACTATTTAATAGCTGCTATTTGCTTACTCCTATTAGGATGCAGCTCAATCAGCAACAATGAAACTCAAGAAAGTAATCAAGAGCTTACAAAAGAATACCAATCGAATACATTACATGGCCATGTCGAAAAGCTTGTCAGACAACTACTCAGCACATCTCAACCATTTGACACATCGGGAAATATTGCAGTGGGCACTATTTTACCTACAGAGCACAATAACGGCCAACAATTGCCAGCTCACGCTAGCCTCGGCTTACAAATTCAAGAAAGCGTTATGACCTTCATAACACAGGCGGGGTTAAGCGTAGTGGAATACAAAGCTATGCCGTCTATTAAAATCAAAAAACAAGCCGACGAAATGTTGAGCAGAGATATTAAAGATCTAACTGAAAGTATTTCGACAGACTACTTTTTAACGGGCACTTACACCCTTCAAGAAAGCAGTACTTTAGTTAATATAAGGCTAATTAAAGTACCAGAAAACATTATTTTAGCTGCTGCCACAGACTATGTGCCAAATGATGCAATGTGGAGCGCAACCAAAGTTACAATAAAAAATAATCAAATTTATCGCAATGGTTATTAGGAAGCATTTTATGAAATACCCTCTATTAATATTATTAATCAGTTTTACTAGTAGTTGTTCTATCTTCAATTTTGGTGATGATAAAGACAAAAATGATTACTCAGCTGAATTGGGACAAGACGACCCAAGCACTGTGCCATTGCAATCCAGTTTACAATTTCAGAAACACTTTGAAAATAAACTTACGAATAAAGAAACCGTGAGTGCTAAAGAGCTTAAGTCAAAGATAGATAAGCCACAAGCAGCATACCTTGACCCATCTACTCACAACGTCAACCACTATGTAAAAACGCTAACGAGTGAATTAATGTCAAATCTTAAAGATGTTAATTCCAATACACCGGTCGCAGTTGTTAGCTTTGTTATGTTAGATAGTGACTATAATCAATCAAGTTTACTTGGCAATCAGATTGCGGAGAGCCTTATACACGAAGTACATAAACATGGCATACCCGTCATTGACTTTAAAACTACAGGCTATGTTCGCGTTACCGAACAAGGAGACTTTGCGTTTAGTAAAGACTATGAAGATTTTGGGACAAAATTACCTGCCAACTTTGTAGTGGGCGGTACCCTATTGAAACATACTGACGGATACTTAGTTAACGCGAGGATAATTGATTTTAGCTCTAAATCTGTTATGGCTACCGCTCAAAATTTTATTCCGAATAATGTGGCCAATGCCCTACTAGCCAACTCATTTAAGCCTGATATAAAACCTGAAATGCCACAGACACCAAAAGGTAATATGGTGCCTTTAACCAGTAACTAGTCCAATTCTATTAACTGGCCACTTCCACAGCAAGTGGCCCGCTATGAAACCGAAACAAGTGATCACTTGATTGAACCAAGGCTTTTTCCTTTTCTGCGAAATAGGACACCCTTTCTGATATATTTTCCTTTGAAATTCTCTGGGCTAAAGATAGATAATCTTCAAAATGCCTAGCTTCAGACCGTAATAATGACACGTAAAATTTATTTAACTCTTCATCTAAATAGGGGGCTAACTTAGCAAACCTTTCGCACGAACGAGCCTCGATATATGCACCACAAATTAAGGTATCTGTTAACTTTACAGGATCATGGGTACGGACATACTTCATTAGGCCACGAGCATAACGCGCCGCTGTAAGGTTTTCATATTCGACTCCCCTACTTTGCATAATTTCTAACACTTGTTGAAAATGGTGTAGTTCTTCTTTTATTAGCAAAACCATCTTACTAATTAACTCATCACCATGCTCAAAATTAGATTTGCTAATTAATTTTTTTGATAAGTTAACATGCTGGCTAAAATCCCCCGTACCAATTTTACGATAAACAAAATCTTCAAAAGGTTTAAGCCAAGCTAATAACGCCTCACCACTTTCTTTATCTACTGCATATCGTCTTAACAGTAACATAGCTGTTTGCGCAGCCTTCAACTCGCAATTGGCATGATCAACTAATAGGACAGATAAATTCTCTGGCTTAATAGCTTCATCAATCCAAGCTTGAGGTGTTTCGCATTGTAAAAAGGCATTGATTGGCGCTAATAATTCAAAGGTACTCAATTAAATTCTCACTTAAAAATAAGCAGCCTAGAATATTAATATTGCTGCTAAAAATAGTTACACTGGTTTCTGATGGGCCCAATTATGCGTATATATGAAGAGCAAACAAGCGCTAATTAAGAGGTTTTTAAAATTAATATAGCCACTCAATCATAGCTTTATTCCAAGTAGATACTCTCTTATTTTACTTTTAATAACAGCTTTTTAAGCTCGCTTAAACAAACCTCTATCTTGATTAGAACGTACGATTGCAATTAATTAGACGATCGGTCTATAATAAAAATATGAAAAATATTGTTGATCAACAGACTAGACCTCGCAGAGGCCGCCCACATAAATCACCCAGAGACGACAGTGATACACGCGCCTTGTTAATTCGCAGTGGTGTAGAAGTGTTAACTGAAAGTGGCTTTGCCTCTGCAGGGATTGATAGAATATTAAAAAAAGTAGGAGTTCCTAAGGGTTCTTTTTACCATTATTTTAAAAGCAAAGAAGATTTCGGTCATGCTGTGATTGATAACTATGCCAATTACTTTGCTGCTAAGCTCGATAAATACTTACTTGATGAATCAGTATCGCCTATGCAGCGTTTTGTAAATTTCCTGAATGATGCCAAACAAGGCATGGTTAAATTTGAATTTAAAAGAGGTTGTCTAATAGGAAATTTAGGTCAAGAGGTCGCCATTTTACCAGAAAGCTACCGCTTAAAATTACAAGATATTTTTATTGTATGGCAAACCAAAGTAGAAGCATGCTTACTCGCAGCCAAGCGGCATTCAGAAATAAAAGCCGAACTTAACTGCAACCAACAAGCTGAATACTTTTGGATTGGTTGGGAAGGGGCAGTAATGAGAGCTAAGCTTCTTGAGTCAGTACAGCCATTAGAACTATATATGGACACATTTATCACAAGTATTATTGCTAACTAAATATTTAAGAGTTAGCTATATGAAAAGATGGCGAGCATTGGCTCCTGACAATTTTATCGTGCTGGTTGTAGAAATAATTACTTAGGAATAGTTACTTAAATTTAGGTGTAAATAGACGATCAGTCTAAATTGGAGTTAATCATGTTTAAAGGTATTTTAATCGAAAAAAACAATGACCATTATTCAGTGTCAATACGCTCATTAGAGGACTCTGAGTTACCTGAAGGTGACGTAACTATAGATGTCAGTTACAGCACTCTTAATTATAAAGATGGACTTGCAATTACAGGAAAAAGTCCTGTTGTTCGACGCTTCCCCATGGTTCCCGGCATCGACCTAGTGGGCACTGTCACTCAAAGTGATAGTGAAAGGTTTGTAGTAGGAGACCAAGTACTACTTAATGGATTTGGAGTCGGCGAAAACCACTGGGGAGGCCTTGCAGAAAAAGCCCGTCTAAACAGTGATTGGTTACTGAAATTACCTACAGGATTATCAGCAAAACAAGCTATGGCAATTGGGACAGCTGGCTATACCGCAATGCTATCAGTAATTGCACTAGAGCGTCATGGCATAACACCTGAGAAAGGTGACGTATTAGTAACAGGTGCTAATGGAGGTGTTGGCAGTTTCGCAATTAAACTATTATCTAAATTAGGTTACCGTGTTATTGCTTCAACCGGCAGGCCTGAAGAGGGTGAGTATTTAAAGGCATTGGGGGCAGCAGAGATTATTAATCGAAATACCCTATCTGAAGCTGGACGGCCTATGGGCAAAGAGCGTTGGATTGCCGCGGTAGATTCAGTTGGCAGTCATACACTCGCTAATATTTGTGCAGGCTTAAAATACGGTGGCATAGTCACTGCTTGTGGTTTAGCGCAAGGAATGGACTTTCCTGCAAGTGTTGCCCCCTTTATTTTACGTGGAGTCGCCCTAGCAGGCATAGATAGTGTGTATCGCCCTATTGCAGACAGAGAAGAAGCTTGGGCTAGGTTAGCCAATCTATTGACTGATGCGGACTTAGGCTCCATTGGCACTGAGATAGGCTTAGATAAGGTATTAACAACCGCAGAAGACTTGATAGCAGGTAAAATTAGAGGCCGTATTATGGTCAATTTACAACATTAATTTATTGTAAATTGAACCTCTAAAGTAATAAATAGGTATTGATAATAAGGCTTATCTTTATTTAATAAAACACCGCTAGCGTTGCCATAGTTGAAAATCATTTACAACGCTAGCTCCCCCACTTAACGATTGCTCAAAGACTTAACAAATTGATACGCGCAATCCCATTAGAAAACAAAAATGTCCTAGTTTAATAACGATTCTTTATAACTTCTTGCATTAGCGTTAATTTACTGATTACATTGGTAAAATAACATCTCGCTTCATTTCATATAGAAAGGTCACACAAAGATGGCGGACAGCCCTAACAACAAAGGCTCATTAACGATTGTAGGCACGGGAATTACCCTCTCAGGGCAAATGACTCTCATCACAGAAAGTGTCCTTGAAAATGCTGATATCGTATTGTCTGTAGTTACTCAGTCTGCGTTTATCAATTTAAAAAATATTAATAGCAATACCATCTCGTTACGAGACCTCTATGACGTTAATACTTCACGTTTAGTCACTTACCAGAAAATGAAACAGCGTATCGTCGATGAAGTAGAATCAGGTAAAAGAGTGGTCGCAGCTTTCTATGGCCACCCTGGGGTATTTGTTGACCCTTCCCATGATGCTATTGATGAACTCCGTAATAAAGGGTTTAGCGTAAGGATGTTACCGGGCATATCAGCCGAAGACTGCCTTGTAGCTGACTTAGGACTAGATCCTTCTCGCTTTGGATGTCAATCCTATGAAGCCACCCAATTTTTGTTCCGTCGTTATTCAATAGACCCACATATGCTACAAATTATCTGGCAGATTGGTTGTATTGCTGAATTCAATCACCCTAAAAATAAAACTGAACATCCGGGTTTAGCTACATTAATGGAAGCGTTACTTAAGTTTTACCCGGCTGATCACAAAGTGATTATTTACGAGGCCGCGACTATTCCTTTAGTAGCGCCGCGAATTGATGAAATACCTTTAAATGAACTCGGCTATATTGTGCCTAATACCATCAGTACCCTAGTGGTTCCGGGCTTGGGTTTACCAGAATATGATACTGAAACTATGGCTAAATTTGGCCTAACACCAGATACCTTTAAACAAAAATTATCCGCAGACAACGGCTAATAAAAAGCAACCCCGATAACAATCGTTAATATATTAATCACTGGAGAATATTATGACAGATCCTTTAATCGCATTTTTAATAGAATTAGATAAAGATGAAGCTTTAAAACAGAAATATTTAGCCGACCCGCAAGCTGTGGCTGAAAGCTATGGTTTGACACCAGCAGACATTGCAATATGTGTAAACAACGACGCCAAAGCAATGAAACAAAGGGCAGAAGCAGAAGGTGCAGATGTGGTACACATTTACCATGCTAACTAAAATTTAATTTGGCCAACAAGGTAGTTGATGAAAAATTTAAGGAACTTACTGGTATTATGCTTAATAGGGCCGCTACTAAACTGCATGTCGGCCTTTGCAAGTGAAGAGAAGATCAATACTTTATTAAATAAGGCCGAAGCTAACTTATTTGTTAATATCAGTGTAACTGAAGAACTACTAACTCAAGTCTCAATTTTACTTGAAGAAACAGAAAGTCTGGAGCACATGCCACGCTTGTTAAACCTGCAAGCCCATTTAGAGCTCATTAATCATAATTTAAACAGTGCTTACGCTAACGCAAAAAAAGCCGAGCAATTGGCCTTTAACATTGACAACCAATTACAGCTCGCTGAAGCCATTCGTAAACAGGGCATCATCAATTTTTTGCTAGGTTTTGATACAGATGCATTAGAACAACTGACAAAAAGTCTCACCATACACCAGCAACTAAATAGCAAATATGTTCTTCATAACCTGCATGCTATTGGCAATGTTTATTCTAACAATAATAATTGGGCTAAAAGCTTAATTGAAATCGGCGAAGAGTTGGTTAGTAAAGCAATTGCTTTCAATAATGTCACTTTTGAAGAGGAAGGTTATGGCTTTATTTTATCAGGCTTAATCAGGTTAGGAGATTATAAAGAAGCTAGTTTACGAGTAACTAAAATACTACAACAATTAAATACTCCAGAAAAAGACCGTCTTACCATCTATTACTACGCGGCCCTTGCGGAATCAAAACTTAATAATTACAAGCTGGCATTATACTATATAGACAAGCAACTTGAATTAACTAAGAACGCCGTTGCCCCACTCAGCAGATTATCCTATAAGTTATTAAAAGCCGAAATCCTTTTACTAGACAATCAAGATGCTGAGGCCTTAAAACTTTTACATGATGCAAACCTTCAAGCAAGTAAATTAAACTTTATTGCTTACCAAAAAAAAGCCCTTAAAAACCTAGCAAATTATTATGAAACAAGATCCGAACCTAAGTTAGCCTTAACATATTTTAAACAGTATGAAATGCTCACTGAACAGGAGTTCATTAAGAAACAAACAAAACAGTTGGCTTTTAGTCGTGCACGTCTAGAATTAGCACAAAAGAACCAAAAAATCACAGAGTTAGAATTATCCCAAAAACTAAATAAACAACAGAATACCTATCAACTTTATTTTATTACCCTAAGTAGCGCCATTATGACTTTGCTACTTTTTATGTATTGGCGCTCAAACCTGCAAAAACGCGTACTCAGAAAGTATTCGGATAACCTAAAACAGGCTTCGGAGGCTAAATCAGAATTTCTAGCACGAATGAGTCATGAAATCCGTACGCCCATTAATGCGATTATCGGTTTAACTAAGTTAAACAAAAAACCCTCTTTGAGTCAGTCTCAGCAATATACCAATCTGCAACAAATAGAAGAGTCTTCTAATACCTTACTAGGAGTAATTAACGATATCTTAGACTTTTCAAAAATTGAGGCTGGTCATTTGCATATTGAGAGAGTCGAATTTGAATTAGACAAAGTGGTCAATCAAGCCATGCGCTTACTCACTCTTAGAGCACAAAAAAAAGACCTTGAACTAATTGAATACATTGCCAGAGATGTGCCCCTCTTATTAAAAGGTGATGCTTTGCGTATTCAACAAGTACTCAACAACTTACTTAGTAACGCAGTTAAATTTACTCATCATGGCGTGGTGTCTGTGTCAGTAAACAAAAAGTATTCAGAGTCTGAAATTTTACTTGAATTTGCAGTAAAAGATACGGGCATTGGTATCAAGTCATCTCACCTTGACACTCTATTCGACCCTTTTACACAAGCAGATGAATCTACCACTCGGCGCTTCGGCGGAACTGGGTTAGGTCTAACCATAAGTAAACAATTAGTAGAATTAATGGGGGGGGAGATTTGGGCAGAAAGCCTACTAGGTCAAGGCTCAACATTTTATTTTACAATAAAAGTCACAGAAGCAATTCATGGAGAGCAAGCCAAAAACTTATCTGAAGAACACTTATCCATGATGAAGGTGTTATTAGTAGATGATGTTGAGCTTTCAAGACAGGCAGCTTCCAATGCTTTATTCAGATTAGATATCACTCCCGATGTTGCGGAAAATGGAACCCAAGCAATAAACAAAATCCGTTCAGCCGTTGAAGAAAATTCTCCATATCAATTAATCATTTTGGATTGGAAAATGCCAGACATTGATGGGATTGAAGTAGCATCAATTATTAAACAATCATTTTCCCCAAAACCGCAAATTATAATGCTCTCCGCTTACGATATGGATACCCTACAAGAATTAGGTAAACCTCTCGGCCTTGACGCTTATTTACAAAAGCCGATTAACAGCAGTAATTTGTTTAATGCGATTCTTAGATTAACCAATAAAAACCTAAAAATCACCTCTACCAAAAAGATAGCCCTCCCCAAAATTCCTAACCTTTGTGATATAAATATTTTATTGGTTGAAGATAATGAATTAAACCGCAAGGTTGCTAAAGGCTTTTTAGCAGATACTAATGCTGACATTGCGGTGGCTGAAAATGGCCAAATTGCTTTACAGATGCTCAAAGAGGCACCTTTGCGATACGGTTTGATCTTAATGGATATTCAAATGCCCGTAATGGATGGTTTGACGGTGACTTACAAAATACGCAATGAATTACATCTAAAAACACCTATTGTCGCCATGACAGCCCATGCAATGGCTGGTGATATTAATAAAAGCTTAGATGCCGGCATGAATGCTCACATTACTAAGCCAATCGATCCAGACTACTTATATAAGGTATTAAATAACGTATTATCAGCTAAAAATGAAGTCACTAACTTTACGCCACTTAAAGGTAGCTCTTCACACTTCAACGCTCTGTCTCTAACGCAAGTTGACTTTGCCGTAGCCAAACAACAACTTAGATTAGATGAGCACTCCTATTGGGAACTAGTCAATGACTTTATTAAATTAGAAAGCAGTCTACATCAGCTTACTGAAGCTATTAAATATAGTGATATAGATAAAATAAATAAAATCATACACTTATATAGTCCGTCTCTTGCCTACATTGGTGCTAATCAGCTCGCAAACCTAGCAAATCAAATCCTAGATATATTACGAGTAAAAGAAGTAAAATTAACAGATAGCACAATGGAATTAGTTATCGAATTTCACAAAGCAGCCTTGGAAGTTACCAAAACATTAAAACTCAAAACCTCATAAATATAGGACTTAACTTTGGCAAAAGTAGATATAAAAAAAGCATGGGTTAGAGAAACCAAATTTGGAGACTGGTTTCTGAATACTGATACTTGGTTGATTCATGTTTTACAAAGGGCTCTCAATGATTTGCAAACACTTATTCCAGCAGATAAACCTAAAGAATTTGGCACTATTTTAGATATTGGGTCAGGATTTGGGCATTCGCTTGTTGAGTTAGATGCTCGTTTCTCTCCAGATACTATTATTAGTTTAGACGTAGATCCGGATGTAATAAACAAAGCGGATGTCAATGCTAAAAAGTGCAAATCTAATATTCAATTTTTAGTTAACAATGCGGCACAAATTGACCTAGATGACCATTCCGTTGATATGGTGTTTTGTCATCAAACTTTCCATCATATAGTTGATCAAGAGTCTGCCATTAAAGAAATCTACAGAGTACTCAAACCCGGTAGCTGTTTAATGTTTGCTGAGTCCTGCCGTAGGTATATCCATTCAATGGTCATTAGAGTGCTATTTCGACATCCAATGCATGTACAAAAAACAGACTTAGAGTATTTAAGCTTACTTGAAAAGACTGGCTTCAATATTCAGGAAGCACAAATATCTAGACCCTTTTTATGGTGGTCACGGGCAGATTTAGGGCTTTGGGAAGCATTAACAGGTAGAATTGAAAATCCAACATCTCGTGAAGAAACCCTTATAAATGCGGTTTTGTATAGGTATTAGCTTTCACGCTTTTCAGCTAGGTAAATAAATATCTATACATCTCAACTACTTCAGGTTCAAAAAACATACAAGTAAATCAATGAAAAAGGTTGACGGTTAAACTATACTCAAACACAATAAATGTTAACTAAATGTAATCATTTTGTTTGGTTATTTTCATATCCGATAACATAAAAGAGGTAATTGTATGATTTTAAACCACCTGTGGGGTATTTATGCTCACCCAAATGAAGAATGGCAATCAATAGATCAACGCCACGAAAGTTATTTCTACAGCTTGAGTCACATCGCGATCATTTCACTGATACCCGCCTTAATGAGTTATTACTCATCTGCCCATTTGGGTTGGAGTATTGGTGTCG
Organism: Paraglaciecola sp.; assembly: GCF_039942875.1. Taxonomy (GTDB): domain Bacteria; phylum Pseudomonadota; class Gammaproteobacteria; order Enterobacterales; family Alteromonadaceae; genus Paraglaciecola. The sequence continues at coordinate 110,310 of NZ_JBDVBQ010000024.1, read as the reverse complement.
GAGACATTATTAAACTAACTCAAAAAAGCGCTGCATTTATGAGTATAGGTATGTATTTTGGTTTAATGATTGGCGTTATTGCATTGGCAATTTTAATACATGAATTAGCTAAAACTTTCGATGCGACTCCATCCTATACTCAATCTTTAGAGCTCGCTGCGTACACTGCAACTCCATTGTTTATGGTTGGCTTCGCCGCATTTTATCCGGTGCTTTGGTTTGTCATGGTCATTGGATTAATAGGATTAGCCTATTCTGTTTATCTACTCTATACGGGCACACCTATATTAATGCACATTCCAGAGGGCAAAGGATTTATATACGCAAGCTCAGTAGTGACATGTGGATTAGTCTTGTTAGCTATTTTAATGGCTGCCTCTGTTATTTTGTGGAGCCTAGGTATGGGTCCAGTTTATTCGATGTAAAAAGACCTAAACCTAATGTTAATTTAAACTAAAAAAGCCACTTCATTTTGAAGTGGCTTTTAAATTCACATTACCTAAAAATGATATTAGTCTTGACTCATATTGTACATTTCTAAGTTACTCAATTCGGTTTGAATACCTTTATTTTTAGCACCTTCATTTCGCATATCATCAATACGCTGTAGATAATGGTGATCAACATCTCCGGTAATGTAGTTACCGTCAAATACAGATGTCTCAAAACGTTTAATATTGGGGTTTAACTCACGAACGGCCTCAACCAAATCACTAATGTCTTGAAAGATCAGACCATCAGCTCTAATCAGCTCACTAATCTGGTGTATTTCACGGCCATATGAAATTAATTCATTAACAGACGGCATATCTATACCGTAAACATTTGGAAAACGAATTTCAGGTGCGGCTGACGCGAAGTATACTTTCTTAGCTCCAGACTCTCTGGCCATTTCTATTATTTGCTCTGAGGTAGTTCCACGAACAATAGAATCATCTACCAAAAGCACACTTTTACCCTTGAACTCGGACGGTATAGCGTTCAACTTGCGACGTACCGATTTACGGCGCATAGTTTGTCCCGGCATGATAAACGTTCGACCAATATAACGGTTCTTAACAAACCCCTGTCGATAAGGTTTATCCAATTCAATGGCTATTTGTAATGCAACATCTGTAGAGGTTTCTGGGATAGGGATGACAACATCTATTTCTTTATCAGCCCACTCTTTAGCAATTTTTTGGCCTAACTTACGTCCCATATTAACCCGAGAAGCATACACCGATATACCATCAATAAAAGAGTCTGGTCGTGCAAAGTAAACAAACTCAAAGATACAAGGAGCATTAACTGGGTTGTCTGCACATTGCTGTGTATGCAATTCACCCGCTTCTGTAACATAAATAGCTTCTCCAGGTTCTACGTCGCGAATAAAGGTAAATCCGACAGCATCTAGAGCTACGCTTTCAGACGCCACCATATATTCATCACCAAATTCGGTTTTACGTTTTCCGAGTGCTAATGGCCGTATCCCAAATGGGTCTCTAAATGCTAACATGCCATTGCCAATTATGGCCGCAACAACGGCATAAGCACCTCTAATTTTTTTATGCACCGCTGAAACTGCGGTAAAAACTTCTTCAGGCGTTAAATGTAACCCAGCACAATTTTGTAACTCGTGGGCAATAATATTTAATAAAAGCTCGGAATCAGATGTGGTATTAATATGTCGTCTGGCAACTTGAGCCACTTCATCTTTAAGTTCATGTGCATTGGTTAAATTACCATTATGAGCAAAGGCAATCCCAAAAGGTGAATTAACATAGAATGGTTGAGCTTCTGCAGAACTAGAGCTACCGGCGGTAGGGTAACGAGCATGGCCGATACCAAATTGCCCAGTGAGCCTTTTCATATGACGCGTATGAAAAACATCCCTCACGAGGCCGTTATCTTTACGTAAGTGAAATACGCCATTATCGACAGTTACTATGCCTGCAGCGTCTTGTCCTCTATGCTGTAGAACAGTTAATCCATCGTATAAGGCCTGATTAACAGGGCTTTTACCCACGATCCCGACAATACCACACATGCGATTTACCTTTTTATATGGGCTTTATAAAACTAGAGTTGTTTTGTAAGTACTCAAAAAACCACTCAATAATTAAACTAAACTCTGGAATAAGAATTGATGCACCCCACCAATCAGAATCAGACAATGGTGTAAATGTATCTAAAAAGAATAGCAAGGCGCTAACAATTAACACACCTCTTAAGCCGCCAAAAACCAAGCCAAGTGCCCTATCCGTCCCGCCCAGTCCTGAGAATTGCACAAGCTGTGAAATAAGATAATTAACTAAACCACCCACAATCAAGGTAGCGACAAAAAGGATTGCGATTGCAATACCGTTGCGGATCATATCATCCTCGAATCGAGTTAAATATGTTGCAAGATCAGCATAAAATTGACTAGCAATAAAAAAAGCACTAAACCAGATGGCGAGGGAAATAGCTTCTTTAACAAAGCCCCTGATTAAGCTAATAACAGCGGAGAGTATAATCACACCAATAATGGTGTAGTCTATCCAATTCATAAGATTCTTTAAAATTGCTCTGTAGGCATGAAATATAGACCATTTAGTCAATAAATTAGTTTATAAATCAAAGAATTAAAATCGCGCGCATTCTATCAAAAGGATAAATGAAAATCCTACTAATTTTACTGTTAGATTACTGAACAGTAAACGGAGTCACTCTGCCTTGTAATTTGGTCACTTCTTTTAAATGTGACAAAGACTCTTCTAATTTACTTTTTTGCAAATCTGGGCCGACAAAAACCTTAGTCAAAACCCCTGAACTAGTAGTAACAGGGCGGCTAAATGCGCGATATCCTGCTTTTTCTAGTACATTAAGTAAATCATTCACATTTTTCTTATGGCGAAAGCTGCCTAGTTGTACCACCCAACCTGCACTTAATTCGGTGGTTTTCGAGTTTTCTTCTACAATCGTATCCTTTTCTAAACGGCCTAGCTCGATAGGTTTATCCTTAGCTGGAGTGGTGATAGGTTCAGATTCAAGTTCACTTTTATTATTTTTCTGTTTTTCTGATTTTGAATCTTGAGATTTATTACTCCCCAGGTTTGTTGTTTTCACCGGTACATTTTCGTTTTGAGGATCATCTAAAGCTTGCTCTGACACGACCTCAACTTTTCGAGTTGCAATGCCTTTAATTCTGTCAACATCGATATCACTTGGCACTTCTACTTTGTGAGTTGCTGGTGTAGGGGGGAGATCTACAAACGAACTTTGTGTAGTTTGCTTTTTACCGTCTAACAAATCCGGTAGAAAGATTACTGCTATTGCCACGACAATGATTGTGCCTACCAGCCGGTTTTGTAATGCCGAAGTCAATTGATTACGCCTCTTCAATAAGGGAAAGCCCCTTTAAATTCAATATTTCAGCCACCGTAAAAAATGAGCCAAATACAACAACTAAGTCTTCTTGTTGTGCAGTGCCTAGCGCACTTTTATAAGCTTCAACAACGGAATCAAAGTTTACCACTTTTTTATTCGATGTTAAGTGAGATGCAATGACATTTGCAGATGCCCCTCTTGGAACGTTTAAATCTGCACAATACCAACTTGTAACAATATCTTCCATTGGCCTTAAGCTAGCCTTAATATCCTTATCAGCCAACATAGCAATAACTGCGATAACACGATTACAACCTGTCCCTAATTCCTCAATTTCATTAGCCAACAAAGCTGTAGCCTGAGGGTTGTGGGCGACGTCAAGTAATACAGTAGGTGCAGATTGAATAAAGTGTTTTCTACCCATCAACTTTGTTTTCAAAATTATTTTGGAAAGTTGTTCGTCGTTATACGTTTGACCTAGTAGTGATAGCACTTTCAAACCGGTTGACACGTTCTGTGCTGGGATCATAGGTTTCGAAATTTGTTGATGATGATGAACACCGTCATCCCAGTGGAATCCGTTATTATCAACAAAATATTTAAAATCTTTTGCTTGCCAATAAGCTTTAACTTGAAATCTTTTCACTTCGTCAAGTAAGGTCTTCGGTGGCTCAGGCTCACCTATTACAACATCTATGTCGTAACGAAAAACCCCCGCTTTCTCGATGGCAATTTCTTCTCTAGTTTCACCTAACCAATCTTGGTGATCTAAACCAATACTCGTAATAACAGCTAAGTCAGGATCGATAACATTTACAGCATCTAACCTCCCCCCTAACCCAACCTCTAACAAAATATAGTCAGCATTTGATTGTGCCATTAAGTACAAAGCTGCAAGGGTACCAAACTCAAAATAGGTAAGAGCAATATCCTTGCGGGCTATTTCTACTTGCATAAAGCTAAGACAATGACTCGCCTCTGGTAACATTTTATTCTGAATTCGAACACGTTCACGATAGTCAATTAGATGTGGAGAGCTAAATACTGCAACCGACTGTTTTTTTGATAATAATGCTTGTTCAATAAAGGCACAGGTTGTGCCTTTACCATTTGTTCCTGCAACGGTAACTACTGTTTTATGACTAAAACTAAGGTTCAGGTTTTTAAAGACTTGGGAAACACGATCTAACCCTAGCTCTATATTACTAGGGTGAATCGACTCTAAATATTTTAGCCAAGTCTCCAAATTCCATGTGTGTTGTTCTAAACGTGTTGGAGCAGAGATATCGGACATTAATGATGCTGATGATGGAGTTTAGATAATATGCTAAATATTTTATCACGCATCTCACGACGATCAACAATGATGTCAATGGCGCCTTTTTCTAACAAAAACTCACTTCTTTGAAAACCTTCTGGTAAAGTTTCTCTAACCGTTTGTTCAATTACTCGAGGGCCTGCGAAACCTATCAATGCTTTTGGTTCTGCGACATTGACATCACCTAACATGGCTAAGCTAGCTGAAACTCCTCCCATAGTAGGGTCTGTCAACACTGAAATGTAAGGTAAACCTTTTTCACTCATTTTAGCCAAGGCAGCACTTGTTTTTGCCATTTGCATTAAAGACAGTAATGCTTCTTGCATTCGCGCCCCACCACTTGTAGAAAAACAAATAAGCGGCATGTTATGTTCTAGGCAAGCTTCTACAGCTTTAACAAACCTAGCGCCAACCACAGAGGCCATAGAACCTCCCATGAAGGCAAACTCAAATACGGCCACTGCTACTGGCATACCTTGCAACTTACCTTGCATTACCACTAATGCATCTTTTTCATTAGTCTTTTTCTGAGCACCGCTGATACGGTCCTTATATTTTTTTGAGTCTTTAAACTTAAGAATATCTTGGGGTTCAAATTCAGCCCCTAACTCCAGACGCTCACCTTGATCAAGAAAACTATTGATGCGAGCACGTGCTGTAATTCTCATGTGGTGATCACATTTTGGGCATACGCCAAGCTGCTTTTCTAGCTCAGTTTTATATAAAACGGCATCACATTCTCCACACTTAGTCCAGATACCTTCTGGAACATTACTTTTGGTAGAGGACTTAGTCCGCGGTAGTATTTTTTCTATCCAACTCATTTCAAAACCCTACTTTACAATCTGTCCGAACAACAAATTGAAACTATTTAGATAATATACAACGCATTTTTTGTTTCTATTCGAGAGCGTCATGGTTGATCATTCGATCAAAAGAGCCACTATTAAATCACATCCTACAATTATCACGAAACTTAAACTGGTCTTAGAAGTTTAGTCAGCCATAAAAAGTGGGCCTAAAGGATGATTTGGCAAAGTAAACTCTTCTGGATAGGTAACATGAACTAAATATAAACCGTGAGGTTTTGCTGTAGCAGCAGCCTTAGTTCGATCTCTACCCTCTAATATTGTTTTCATCCAAGTAACTGGCTGTTCTTTCTGGCCAATAACTAATAAAGAACCTGTAATGTTGCGTACCATATGGTGCAAAAATGCATTAGCTTGGACATCAATTACAATATAGTCACCAAAACGTTTAACACTGATATACGTTAAGCTCCTGACCGGCGTGTTTGCTTGACAATTGACGGCTCTAAAAGCACTAAAATCATGCTTACCCACTAAAAATTGCGCTGCTTCATGCATCAATTTGGAATCAAGGTTAGCATGAATATGCGTCACCCCCTTAGCCAAGATACTATTACGCATACGATTATTATAAATTATGTAACGATAACGCCTAGCTGTGGCAGAAAACCTTGCATGAAAATTCTCATCCATGGTTTGAACCCATTTTGCTGCGATTGAATCAGGTAAATAACGATTAACCCCTATTGTCCACGCTTTATCAGGTCGTTGACAAAGAGTATCAAAATGAACAACCTGGGAAGTCGCATGTACACCTGCATCTGTGCGTCCAGCACACACAATATTAATTGGCTCGTCAGCTATCTTAGATAAAGCTTCCTCAACATGCTGTTGCACACTGGTTACGCTCTGTTGTCGCTGCCACCCATGATAGGGAGCCCCATTATATTCAATACCCAAAGCAATTCGCATTAATGCCTGCTACCTCAACAAAATTGCGCGTATTGTAAGGAAGTTAGCTTCAAAATACAGTGATTTTTACTAATCAGAAAACAATTAAACAAATGCTTTAAATCCCTATGGTTTTAGGCTCTCTTAAAATCAGCCGATTGCAAGTCATGCTTTTTCATTAACTTGTGCATATCTGTACGATTTCTGCCCGCAATTTCTGCAGAGCGAGTCACGTTACCATCAGTCATTTTTAATAATTTAAGTAAATATTGATGTTCAAACGCATCTCGAGCTTCAGTTAAAGTTGGCCATTTTTTATCTGTTGCCGATAAAGCTTGCTCCACTAAATGGGATGCAATCACAGGCGTATGGGTTAAAGCAACGCATTGCTCAACAACATTCACTAACTGCCTAACATTTCCAGGCCACTGCGATGTAGTCAATATTTGTAATGCATCATCTGAAAAACGACTGACCTTAACTTGGTGCCTAGCCGCACTACTTTTTAACAAATGTCTTGCTAACAATGGAATATCTTCTGAACGCTCTCTTAATGTAGGTAGTCTCAGATTTACAACATTTAAACGGTAATATAGATCTTCTCTAAAGTTTCCATCTGCCATCTCCTTATTTAAATTTTTATGCGTAGCAGAAATCACTCTAACATCAATAGGAATTTGTTTACTTCCCCCCACAGGCCGTATCATTTGTTCTTGAAGTGCTCTTAACAATTTTACCTGAAGTGGTATTGGCATATCGCCGATTTCATCTAAAAATAACGTTCCGCCATCAGCTTCTCTAAAGAGACCTTTATGTTCATTGATAGCACCAGTAAAGGCTCCTTTGGCATGGCCAAACAACTCTGATTCAAGTAGGTTTTCAGGTAACGCTCCGCAATTAATTGCTACAAACGCTTTGTCTGCTCTTTTACTCGCCTTATGAATAGCGCCAGCTAATAACTCTTTTCCTGTTCCACTGGCACCACTGATTAGTACACTGACATCTCTTTGGGCAACACGAAAGGATTGATCTAAAAGTTGCTCCATCTGCATTGAGCGAGTAATAATATTCTCACACCATGGTTCCTTTTGAAGGGTAGACTTCTGACTCACTGCCTTTGTCATTAAAGTGCGCAACTCATCATGATCTATTGGTTTTGCAAGAAAACCAAATACCCCTCTTTGCGTAGCTTCAACGGCATCTTGAATGGTGCCATGAGCTGTCATTAAAATGACCGGGATATCTTTTCTTAGCGCCATCATCTCTTCAAATAAGCTTAGCCCATCTAGGCCCGGCATTCGTAAATCACTGAGAACTACATCGAAGTTTTGTGCACTTATCAATTTTAATGCTTCTTTGCCCCCAGATGCACTTTGTACGTTATATCCTTCCCCTTGTAGCCTGATTGTCATTAATCTTAATAAATTTTCATCATCATCCACCAACAGTACACTTGGATCTAATTCATTGGATTGACTCATTGTTTGTCCTCTTGCCCATTTTTTAACATCGACGCCTCAATATTTAACAATTGCTCAATTTGATTTTGTTGCTCTTCCAATTTCAGCTTTTGTTGTGCTAATCGTAAACGCCATTCTTCAATACTCGCTACTTTTTGAGTATTGATCTTACTTAATGTCACCAGGGCAGACTCCAATTCCAACAAACTCTGACTCGGTGTATACAAAGCCACTTTTAAAAACTCTCTCATACCATCATTTAATTTCGGGAAAACAACATCAGCCCACATTTGCGCTCTCAGACGGTTTTGATAAGGAGTACTTTTCCCCTGACTAAGTAATACTTTTTTCAAGATATCAGCATCCGTTTCGCCTAATGTGTCTATTTTAGCTTTGCGCTCAGGCCAATCGATACTTTCAATATCCGCCCAATACCCTAGCCAATAGTGAATATCACAATCAATATTGGTATGTTTTACTTTCCATATACAATAGGTCTGCGTGTTTTTTGGTTGACTAACTGTTTGATTAGTTTGTAAAAGTTCACAACTACTTATTAAAAACAGCAATGAAACAAATAGAAAATTTAACTTCATACACTCACTTCTTTATTATTTGGTATCTGCACTCTAATACACACATCCGCGTAATCAACATCAACCATTAATGCTTTACCGAACATCATTTTGGCACAGTCAGATACAATAGATAACCCTAAGCCAGAGCCCGTAACACGATCATTACGTACCCCTTCACCACGACTAAATGGTTGAAACAGCAAACTTCTTTGTTCTGGTTCAATCGGCGTTCCTCTGTTTGAGAAGTCTAATATTTGCAATTCTCCATCACTATAAATACGAATATCAATTGGTCTACCTTTACTTCCATGGGCGATAGCATTAGACAATAAGTTATCAACTATCCTCCGATATAACTTTTCATCGGCATATAAAACTGAAATATCTAATTGCATATTAATTTCATTACCATGCTGCTGAATCGCCAACCTATTATCTGTAATAAAGTCATTAAAAAAAGTCTGTGTATCAAACTCACAAAATACTGGCTTAGATTGTTGCAATAAAATATTGTAATCGAGTAATTGCACGATCAATAGATTCAGTCTGTCTGTACTGCTGTTTAGTAACTGTAGAACTTCTTTTTGCTGTTCGTTTAAAGCCCCCACCACTTCTTCGGTTAATAATGAGCACCCTTCTTTAATACTGGCTAAAGGGGTTTTTAATTCGTGGGATGCGTGGCGCAATAAAGCATGACGTAGACTTTCCAACTGCGATAACCTTGACGCTAAACCATGGAGTTTATGCTCTAATGAAATCAGCTCTTTTGGGCCAGATTTAGAGACATTAGGTAAGTTTTCATCTTGACTTGCAATCGCGCTAATCACTTCCTCTAGCTTAATCACTGGTTTTAAAATAGTGTTTATACCAATCACAATTAATAGAAATGATATGCTCACTAAAAATGCAGTGAGCCAAAATTGAGTTTGCCTAACAGAACTCACATACAACTGCTGTTCATGAATACGTTCATCTAATTGCGCATCTATTTGAACCACTAAGTCTGACTGCCGATTTCTAAACTCAGCAAATTGTGCATCCAACAAAAGCTGATCTTCGTCGGCTGAAAAATTAACAATCCAACCTAATCGCTCATCTAAAGCCAAACAATTTTGTTGTTCGATAACTTGCTGGCAAATGTAATCCTTATATTCTACGAAACGAGTTACAGACTTATCAATTAAGTCCTTCAACGCTTTCTTTTCTAGTATATTGTACTGTCGAACCAATCTTTCTATATCGATAGACAAATTTTCCATTTTGCTTACTCGACGAACTAAATTGACAGAATACTCTGCTTCATCGTTAGCAATTTCACCTATCTCACCAAAGGTGAGTTGACTGTAGCCAACCAACATGGCTAAGGGCACTAACACCACTACAAAACTTACAAATGTAAGTTGTCGTAACGAGCTAAGTTGCATAACCATATCCTTAAATTAGTTTTTAATTAGCCACTTATGTAAAAAGGCCGAGTTCTTCGGCCTTTTTACATAAGTTATTCGTTTCGTTATTTTTTCAGTCAGACTCTACCGTGCTTGGCTTCTGCACGATAGCAATTTTGGCTTTCTTAAGTTCAGTTTTACTAATTTTACCATCATTATTGCAATCAATTGTTCCAAAAGCTGCAAGGATTTTGGGCTCAACCACTGACTCTCTGAGGGTTATATGACCATCTTTATCCAGATCAAGTTTTTCAATTAATACATTTGTTGCTAGAACTGGCCTAGAAAAAACGACTATTAAACACCAAGCCAAGGAAAAAATTCCAGTTACACGATTAGCATTTCTCATTCCTTTTACCTATGTAATTCACTTTAAAATAAGGCATCCATGCCACAATTAAATTAACCTTGGTTAATTAAAAAGAACTAATGCTATCGTTTGCAAACGCCAATGCAGTCAATATTTATGTAAATACACTAATTCTCTTCACCATACTCTCAATCCATAAATGTACCCGAGGAACCAATTCAAGTTGAGTATGATTATCTCAAAACACAATTCATAGATCATGCCATATATATATTACTTTTAATATTCAATAACTTAAAAATAAAAAAAATTAAATATTCAACTTTAAAATTAAAAATGTTTCTTTCTGAAGACACTTAATATTTATAATTTTAGACTGATAACTCAATTCGATTAAATCGTTTTAATACCTAAAGCCTAGAGAACTATCAATTTAGGCAAGACTCGAAGACTAATGGCTTAAAACATCCATTCCATTGATATAGAATATTTAAAAAAAATAGTAAAATTTAAAGACTATAAAGCTGTTGTATATAGCAGACATCATAAATAATCACGGAATATTACAATGATTTAGAGGCTAGTTTGCTTTGTATAAACTCTCTATGTGGGATATACAACAAATCTGCAATTTTTCGGATAGTGTATTCTTCATCGGGGCTCAATTCGTGGTCTGCGTAGGCTATTGACCATAAAGAGTCTAATACGTTTCGTTTTTCATCTGGTCCATAAAAATTATTCAATACTCGAGTAAACTGTTGGTAGTCAATCGCATCTTCCGCCTCTGTCTTAGTCAAATCACATAAAGCAGTTAAATCTGATTGAGACAAAGAAAAGTGCTTGTTCAATTGCGCTTGGTAGTTGTTAACCTCACTTTGTTCAAATTTATGGTCAGCGCGCATTACTTCATATAACAAAACGGCTGTTGCTAGCTCTATACTTGGTTTGCTTGATTGTTCGTTAAGCTCTAACCGCTGTGTAAACCACTTATTTATTGCTGATAACATGTTGGCCTCAAGTAGGTTGGTTGTATATGTTAACTATCATGAAAATATGCCCTTCTCGGAGCCAATTTCGATTGCTCTAAACTCACTTCAAATGTCAGTTGAAAATACAATTAAATGCTCAATATCTAAGCGAATACCAAACATTTCATCGACCCTATGGTCATGATGGCTAGGGGCTAGACATAACACTGTTTGTTTACTTTCAACTTGCAGCTCTAACTCATACAAAATATGCGCCCCCTGAAAAGACCGCGATACCACTTTAGCCAAAGTATTACTGCTATCGTCGTGTATAATATCGTCAGGACGCACCAGAAATTCTAATCTGCTCCCCACCTTAAAAGAATACTCAGAGCTAAGCTCAAACTCTCCCAAATCACTCTTTATCATATTATGGGGTTGCGCTTGGGCCTGTAAAAATACTCCATCACCAATAAAGCTAGCCACAAACTTATTCACCGGTTTGTGATACAAACTATAGGCATTAGACCATTGCAATAACTGTCCTGCCGACATCACGCCAATAATATCAGCCATAGCGAAGGCTTCATGCTGATCGTGGGTAACCATAAGTGCAGTAGTATTTTCATGCTTTAATATGCTACGTATATCTTTTGCAAGATCATCTCGTAATTCGGCATCTAAACTTGAAAAAGGTTCATCCAACAATAATAAATCTGGTTTAGGGGCCATCGCTCTTGCTAATGCAACTCTTTGTTGTTGGCCACCAGATAATTCATGAGGACGACGATTTTCATAGCCAAATAACCCCACTAACTTCAATAGTTCCAACATTCGTTTTTGTTTGAGCGCTTGTTGTTGATGCAAACCAAACGTAATATTTTCAGCAACGGTAAGGTGAGGAAACAATGCATAATCTTGAAACACAACAGCAACTTTACGAGCTTCCGCTGGCACCATAACATGAGTATCACTTACCACTGTATTTCGTAAAATTAGGCTGCCAGATGAGAGCTTTTCAAATCCAGCTATAGCTCTTAATACAGAGGTTTTACCACAACCTGAAGGGCCTAATAAGCAACCAATTTGTCCAGCTAACAGCTTTATACTAACGTTATCTACAACCACTTCATTTTTATAAGCAACACTAGCATGATGGAGGTTTAACATTGCGTCCTCAGAAGATAGTTTAAGCATGGACGGGATTATCAATAATTTTTGTTAACAAAATGACCGGCAAAATACCCACTATAACAATCGCTAAAGCTGGCAACGCGGCATCAGCCAAGCGTTCATCCGATGCAAGCTCAAACGTTTTTATAGATAAGGTATTAAAGTTAAATGGTCTTAAAATTAAAGTAGCTGGTAACTCTTTAAGTACATCAACAAAAACTAACAATAATGCACTTAGCACACTAGTTTTGAGTAAGGGGATATGTATAGTTTTAAGAATAAGTATTGGTTTATAACCTAAAGATCGAGCTGCATCATCCATACTAGGCTTTATTCTAGCCAAACCGGTATCAATATTATGTAAGGCTACGGCCAAAAAGCGGCTACTGTATACCAATATTAAAGAAAACAGGGACCCTGAAAGCACCAAACCAACACTTGTGTTAAACAAGCTTTCTGTCACCTCATTTAATCGTAAATCTAGCCAACTTAATGAAATTAATGCGCCTATTGCGATCACGGTACCTGGTACGGCATATCCTAAACTTACCATTCCAACTAATACCTGAATAAACCTAAATTGATTTAGCCTTTTTCCATAACCAAATAATAGTGCTATCGATACTGCTACCATTGAGGCAATAGCGGCTAAGATAAAGCTATTCCAAGCTAATTTTAAAAAACTTGGGGTAAACTGCTCATGGAAAGTATCTATTGCCCAGTTCATAAGCTGAACAAAGGGTAATAAAAACCCTAGTATCACTGGGATAAAACATAAAACAAAAACTACAAAACCCGCTCCATTATTTAGCTTAACTCTTTGTTTAGACTTGGCCACTTGACCTTGGAAATAATATTTAACCTTACGTCGAGAAAAGTATTCTACAAACAAAAGTAAAATCACAAAGCCAGTTAACATTGCCGCTAATTGGGCCGCAGCCATACCATTATTTAAGCCAAACCAGGTTCGAAATATCCCTGTTGTAAAAGTGCTAACCCCAAAATATTGAACCGTACCATAATCCGCAAATGCTTCCATCATTGCAAGAGCAGTCCCCATAAGTATAGCCGGCCTAGCCAAAGGCAAAGCGACTTTAAACCAATAACCAAATGAAGACTCCCCCAAGCTTTTTGCTGTTTCTTCTAGGCTCCTAGGTTGTTCATTGAATGCCGTTCTAGCTAGCAAATAGACATATGGATACAAAACTAAAGCTAACATTAATATAGCTCCAGTTAAGGAACGTATTTCTGGGAAATAGTAATCGCCATACTCCCAATTAAACTGACTTCGCAACCAAGATTGAGCGGGCCCAGCAAAATCAAGCATTCCTGTATATGTATAAGCGATAATGTAAGCAGGCATGGACATTGGCAATAGCACTAGCCATTGCAGATGTTTACGCCCAACAAAATCATAGCGAGAAATACACCATGCCAATGGCGTCCCAATCAGAATAACCAAAGCCCCAACGCCAAATGCTAGGCAAAGTGAATTAAATACGTAATCACTCAGAACGGTATTAAAAAGATGTTGCCAGACTTCGAATTGAGGGTAAATAAAACTAGCAAATACCAAACCAGTTGGCATTGCAAGAATTAAGCTACTAAATCCGATCCCCCAAATCCAAGGACTACTCCACTGAAATTGACTCACAAAATAACAAAAGTTGGTATGGCGTCGTAAAAATGAATAATGCTTATTTCCACCCAGCACGATCCATAATTTTCACGGCTTCAGTATTCAACTCCCCTAATTGAGTCATAGGTACTTGTTCCATTTTAAAATCACCAAAATTTTTCAATACGTCACTCCATGTTACATTTGGCAATATTGGATACTCATGATTAGTCATGGCGTACCACTGCTGAGACTGAGCACTTAGCAAAAAGTCAACTAACTTTGAAGCAGCCTTGGCATTAGGGGCATATTTCGCTAACGCTACACCAGAAATATTAATATGTGCACCTCGGTCACTCTGATTTGGCCACACAACTTCGACTTTTTGAGCCTGCGCCTTTGTGGCTTCATCATTGGAAGTCAACATTCCAGCTAAGTAATAAGTATTAGCAATAGCTAGGTCACATTGACCAGCAGCTACAGCTTTAATTTGGTCCCTATCGCCACCTTGAGGCGGTCGAGCAAAGTTTTTAACGAATTGATCGACCCAAGCTTGGGTTTGCTCTTCACCCAACTGACTAATTAGTGATGCAACCATAGACTGGTTATAGATATTGTTTGAACTACGAATACATATGCGCCCTTTCCATTCAGGCTTAATAAGATCTTCAATACTTTTAATTGCACTGGCATCAACCCTTTCAGTAGAAACCATAATAGGTCTAGCTCGTAAAGATAAGCCTACCCAATGTCCCTGTGTGTCACGAAAATTATTTGGCACAGAGGCAGCAGCATCTGTTGAACTAATGGCCTGAGTTAGCCCTTGTTGCTTAGCTCTATACAAGCGACCAACATCCGTGGTCAATAATAAATCTGCAGGGCTGTATTTACCTTCTTTAGCCAGCCTGGTGATGAGGTTGTCTGCTTTGCCTGTTACTAAATTAACTGAGATACCTGTTTCTTCAGTAAACTTATCTAATAAAGGTTTAATCAAGGCTTCTTTGCGTGCAGAGTATAGATTAACTTGCTCAGCTAAAACGAGTGGCGACAAGATAGACGAAACAACAAAAATACTAGCTATAATTTTTTTCAAGAGATACCTTTAAATTCGCTAAAACTATTTATATCAATAACTTTAATCTAGTTGAGAATCATTCTCAATAAATGATTTAACTATTCTTCAAACATCAAATAATGACTCTCGCTCATTCCGAGAGACTCATAGGTCCTTTGAGCAACTTTATTTTCTTTCTCAACATACAATCTAAAACCACACACCTCTTGTGCTTTGGCAAGTTTCTTTACTTGATTATATAGAGCAGAATATAACCCTTGCCGTCTTGCTTCAGGTATCACATAAACACTTTGTATCCACCAAAAAGTGCTATTACGCCAATCACTCCACTCAGTCGTTACCATAAGACTTGCAACGACTTTCCCGGCTTGTTCTGCGACCAGATAAAACCCCTTGCTTTTATCCTCCAAAAGTGACGCTACACCTTTTGTAAGTGTGGCTTCATCCAGTTTTTTCTGCTCTGTTTCAAAGGCCATCATTTGATTAAATTCAACCAAAGTCGATAAGTCAGTGACCTTCGATACTCTCAATTCAAAACTTGACAATTATTATTCTCCATTAGAGTGTAAACATTACATCCACGGTATTACCGCGATTACTATATTTTACCGACTCACATAACTCTTTTACTAACGAAATACCGCGCCCGTATGCATTTTCAACTGAAGTTACCTCTGTTGTTTTTGCATGATCAAAACCTTTCCCAGAATCCACTATTTGCAAACCCAACTTTTTGTGCTCAGGAAAGTACTCTATGGTGATTTCAATAAATGCATTTTCAAGAGATGCAAGCTTTTGCTCACGTAAACTATAGTATTCTAAAAATCCATCTTCACTTTGTTTAAGGCTAGAGTCTAAATTCAATAGCCCATGTTCCAAAGCATTGTTATACAACTCGCTTAAAATCGTAAACAACTCAGAGTGGATACCAAACAGACCTAATTCATTTGTAACAATATTAACCAATTCAATAATTGGGTCGGAAATTTTCATGTATTCAGGGGGAATTTTACTAGTAACCTTTATTGGTAGCTTAGACTCGTCAGCGACTCTAGTAACTGGCTCTAGCATTTGACTAGTATAAATGACCATAGTGACATCATCTTTTCGCTCTTCCCCATCCAAAAAACAATCAGCTTTAGTTAACAACTCTTTGATATCTATACCTGGTTTCTCGACTAACCAAGTTTCAAAACCAGACTCCCCTAACATCTCACCTGAAGGTGTTTGCAACTCGACAATCCCATCACTAAAGCCAATTAATCTTTGTCCATAACTAATTTCGCTACGCTCAACTTCTGATTCAAATTCGTGCACGTCCAAAATACCTAAGGCCATGTGCCTTGACTCATAGCGGTTTATAATATCACCGTTAGTATCTTGTAATAGTAAGGCTGGCATTCCACCATTCCATACGTCTATATGCTTACCAGTGCAGCTCACTTCGACGATTAATGCAGCGAAAAACATTTCATCCGGTAGCAATGTCAGTAATATTTTATTAATTGTTTCTGCCATTTCCATCAATGACAAACCTTTCCTAGACATTGCTTGGAAAGCTTGAGAAACAGGTATTGCGCCGATAGCAGATGCTAATCCATGACCAGTAAAGTCACCAATTAAAAAATAAAACCCTCCTGTAGGACTAGCGCAAGCTAAAAATAAATCACCATTAAAGTCAGTTGCAGGTTCAAGGCAGTGGTCAATATAGTCGGTATAAAACTCATCAGTAGCCAAAGCATTGCTGAATATATGTTCTACTATTTGATGTTCTCGTTCGATAGCATTTTGGTAAAATATTAATTGTTTATTTTGCTCGTTAGCTTTTCTACTTAATTGACGTGTTCTGGCATGAGCACGAATTTTTGCAGACAAAATTACTTTATCAAAAGGTTTAGCAACAAAGTCGTCCCCACCCACTTCTAAACATTTAACTAAAGCAGATTCATCGTCTAATCCAGTAATGAAAATAATAGGGAGATAAATATCACCGGCTTCATGTTTTAATATTTTGGCTACCTCATAGCCGTCCATACCGGGCATGATAACGTCTAATAGAATAAGATCAGGTTGAAACTGCTCTGCCAGCTTAATAGCAGTTACGCCGTCTGCAGCCTCAAGTGTATCCGTATAGCCTTGCTGCTCAAGCATATGCATCAACAGAAACCTATTTAAGGAATCATCATCTACAACTAATATACGCATATTAGATTAACAAATATTGAATTTTTTACTGAACCGAGCAATTCTCAATATTTTAAGGACTTGCGGCCGACAGTTTGTAATTTTGTAACTTGAGACTTGTTTATCGAGGACTTTTTGCATATTCAATAACATCCCTAGCGCCGAACTGTCCATATATTCAGTAACTTGTAAATCAACGACTATGGCGTTTACAGTATCAGTATCGTTTGAATAGGCAGACCTAAACTCCTGAACTAGGCTAAAATCAAACCTTTCGCTCATTATTATAGTTAACTGCTTTTTATCTTCTGAGAACTCACGTTCTAAACTCATATAAAACTCCGTTACTTTTAAAGGCTAAACCCTACAAGGTCATTAAATAATAGTTTTCTAGCTTTTCCTACAATCAATAACATTTTTTTTATAAAATAACTGAAAAACCACATGAGATATTAATTGCATGAGTAATAATAACCTAGTTTATAGTACAGAAACCGGACGAATTTCCGCACAACCCACAAAAAAAACGCCACCAAAAACTGACGGGGTAGTACGTATACGCAGAGAAACAAAAGGTAGAAAAGGAAAAGGAGTAACTACAATTAGTGGATTACCGCTATCCACAGAAGAAATTAAAGCCCTGTGTACTACATTAAAAAAAATGTGTGGCACTGGAGGAGCGGTAAAAGAAGGGGTTATTGAAATTCAAGGAGATAATAGGGATAAAATAAAGACAAGCCTTGAACAACTAGGTCATAATGTAAAGCTAGCAGGCGGTTAACCTATAATTAATTGGAGTATCAATGTATAACATATCTTTATCAGAGGTCAGTATAATTCTAGTAGAGCCTTCAGATACACAACGAAAAATAATCACCAAGCAATTGGCAGCGGCAGATATTCTGCAAGTAGAAGCTGTTAGTTGTGTTAAGGAAGCAATGGAAGCAGTCTCTAAACACGGTGCAGACTTAGTAGTTAGTGCAATGTACTTCGAAGATGGCTCAGGCTTAGATATTATTAAACAAATCAAAAGTGACGAATCATTAGCATCTATTCCTTTTATGTTGATATCCAGTGAAAATAGAGTTGAAAAGCTTGAAGAGTTTAAACAATCAGGTGTCGCTGCTATTCTTCCGAAGCCATTTACTCCAGAAAATTTATCAAAAGCATTAAACGCATCCCTCGATTTAATCAACTCAGAAGAATTGGATTTAGAGCTGTTTGATATTCACGAGGTACGAGTTCTTCTAGTAGATGATAGTAAACTGGCCAGAAATCACATTTGTCGAGTGCTAAATAGCCTAGGGTTACAAAAAATTGAACAGGCTGAAAACGGAGCTCAAGCTCTAACCTTACTAAAGGACAATACTTTTGACTTAGTGGTAACCGATTATAATATGCCAGAAATGGATGGCCGAGAACTGTCAGAATTTATTCGTTTCAATCCAGATACAGCACATATCCCTATTATCATGGTTACTAGTGAATCTACATCGAGCTTACATATGGCCAATATCCATCAAACAGGTGTAAACGCGTTATGTGATAAACCTTTTGAGGTAAATGAGGTTCGCTCAATGTTGGCTTCTTTATTAAATAATTAATGCTAAGTGTTAACTACATTTTGATGATTTGAGCGTTATTCTCAAATCATCAAAAAAC
The DNA here is from genome assembly GCF_039942875.1 of Paraglaciecola sp. Classification (GTDB taxonomy): domain Bacteria; phylum Pseudomonadota; class Gammaproteobacteria; order Enterobacterales; family Alteromonadaceae; genus Paraglaciecola. Next base: position 91,408 of record NZ_JBDVBQ010000024.1, on the reverse strand, counting down.
ACAAAATTAACCTTAAGTAAAAGATTGACTTATATTAGATAAATTTTTAAATTTATGGGAAATATCTCTATCTCCACTCCATAAAACAACGTTATTTGTCATCTACATCGAAGAGTCTAGTAGCAAGATGATTAGCCTGAACAGGGGTTATTTTTCGAAATAAACAAGTGAGCACTATGCCATCATCAGAATTAGAAGAACTTAGAATCAAAATCACTGAACTTGACACCCAATTGTTAACTTTTTTGGCAACGCGTCAAAAATATACTAACCAAGTTGCAGAAACAAAAATTAAAAACCATATCCCGGTACGAGATCAAAAACGGGAAGAACAGCTTTTGATTAGACTAATAAAAGAAGGCAAAAAAAATGGACTGGATGCTCACTATGTGACCCAGCTTTTCCATGTAATCATTGAAGATTCAGTTTTAAATCAGCAAGCCTTATTAGCCGCAAGAGCCAACCCAGGAAGTACACTTCCTTTAAACAGAGTTGCATTCTTGGGCGATAAAGGTTCATACAGTTATTTAGCAACACAAAAATATTTTTCTAGACGACCAGGTGAGCTATTAGAGATTGGTTGCCACAGTTTTTCTGAGATCATTTCCAAAGTAGAAACTAACGAAGCTGATTATGCTGTACTTCCAATAGAAAACACTTCATCAGGCAGTATCAATGAAGTATACGACCAATTACAACATACCAATTTATCTATTATTGGTGAGCTCACACACCCTATAAACCATGCGTTATTGGTGTCTACCGATACTGATATAAGTAACATAAAAACCCTTTATGCGCACCCACAGGTTTTCGCGCAATGTAGCCACTTTTTGGCAGAACTGGGCAATGTTGAAGTAAAACCTTGTGACAGCACTTCTGCAGCTATGTTAAGAGTGGCGGAACTTAAGTCAGAAAATGCGGCCGCTATGGGGAGTGAAACCGGGGGAAGATTATATGGGTTACATGCAATTCAGTCCAACCTTGCCAACCAAAAAGAAAACCACAGTAGATTTTTTGTAGTCGCTAGAAAAAGTGTCAATGTACCATTACAAGTACCAGCGAAAACAACCTTAGTTATGTCTACCGTACAAAAGCCAGGCTCATTAGTAGAAGCGCTTATGGTACTGCGAGATAACAATATCAATATGACTAAGCTGGAATCAAGACCAATTACAGGCAATCCTTGGGAAGAGATGTTTTATCTAGATGTTGAAGGTAATATACAGGATGGCCCAATGCAAAGTGTATTGGAAACCTTGCAGTCAATGACGCGTTATTTCAAAGTATTAGGGTGTTACCCTAGCGAAGAAGTAAGCCCTACAAAGGTCGCAGCAGTTACAGCATTGGCTGAGTAATAACTTATTGTAACTACAACTTTGCAAATCAAAATGTGTTAATAAAAAAGCCAGCAAAAAATGCTGGCTTAAAAACCGTCAACCTGTTCTAGGGCGGCACAAATTATAAAGTTTAAACTTTAAATCTAGCGACCAACTCTCTAGTTTGCTCAGCAATTTGGGCTAGGCTTTGCGCAGCTTCACTTGTCTGTTCAGAACCTGATTCAACATCTTTAGCCAGTTCACTGATACTTTCAACACTTTGAACGACTGATGCAGAAGCATGAGACTGCTCTTCAGTGGCAGTGGCAACCGTATCAGTTAGTTGCAATACCTGTTTAAGGTTTTCTGATAACTCATCTAATGCGATTGTTACCAAATCAACTAAGTGTATGCCTCCACTCGCAGCTTCAGTTGCTCGCTCCATTGAATTTACTGACTTATTAGCAGACTGATTCATCACTTCGACCAAATTAGATATTTCAATCGTACTTTCTCGAGAACGTGTAGCCAATGCCCTTACTTCATCAGCGACCACTGAAAATCCGCGCCCAGCCTCTCCTGCCCGGGCAGCTTCAATAGCAGCGTTTAGAGCTAACAAGTTAGTTTGGTCTGCAATACTAGTAATCACATTTAATACTGTAGTTATCTGATTAACTTCATCTTTTAGGTTGAAAATAACGGAACTTGAGTCGTCAATTAGTTGTACCAATAACTTAATATTGTCGGCAGCTAAATCAGCTCTTTCCATATTTTCATGTAAACTAGATTGCGCATCAATACTTTGTTGACTTGTCTTGAGGGTAGACTTACTTACATCTGAAACGGCCTCACTGAGCTGCTTCATGGCGGTTGAAACCATATGAGTTTGGTCTCGCTGGTGTTGTGTTTTATCCGAACTTTCTGATGTTATAACAGTTAGCTCTTGAGAGGCAGAAGAAAGACTATCAGCATCAATTTTAATCTGCGCAATAATATCTCTAATTTGTCGAACAAACGTGTTAAAACCATCTGAAATTCTATCCACTTCAGGAATGCCCGAAGCCTTAAGCTGAATAGTTAAATCTCCTTCACCCGCTGATAACTCTTCACAAGTACTCCCCAGCTCTTCTAACGGTTTAATTAACCTAGATGCGAACCAAAGTATAACCAATATTGATAAGCCTAAAATTACTACACTCTCGATTAAAGTAGATGTAATTAAATGACTCTTAACGATTGGAATCGACTCTAACGCTTCTTCCACTTCCATTTCAGCCAAAAGTGCAAAGTTAAATTCTCCAATTTTTATTGGTGAGTAATATGAAAATACTTCAACATCATGATAATCAATCATTCTATCGAATCCGCGCTCACCAGCTAAGGCCCTTTGAGATGCTTCAGATTCTGCTGGCTGTAAACCTACTGACGTGCCTTTTGCTTCCATTTCTTTAGCAACGCTAGGAGATGTTTTCTTCAGCTTATCTATGTAGTACTTTTGGTTTTCAACAAAGGACCTACTTTCACTTAATAAGTAGCCTTCTTTATTCAGTAGATATGTCTCCCCCGTTTTACCAAATCCATTTTTTTCCCAACTTTCATGGTGAGTCAAGACACCATTAATTTTGTCCAGAGGCATTTGAAAAATTAACACTGCGATAGGTTTACCATCAGAGAATATTGGTGTGGAAGCAAAACCAGCAATGGCATCATAAGATGGCCTGTACTTTTTAAGATCACTATAAAAAACCTGACCTGGCTCTGTCGCTTTTACAGCTTTGTCAAATACATATCCAATCCCAGAATTTGCATATGGTCCATTTTTAATACTCGTTCCATAATCAAGTTCTTTAAAAACACTGTATACAATATTACCGTTATTGATATCAGCTATAAAAATATCGTAGTAGCCAAATTCTTGTAAAAAGTTATGTAGGTCAGGATGATATTTACTATGTGCTTGACTATAAGCCGAGCTATTACCTAGGTTGGTTAACCCATCCTTTTCTCCTAAAGGAAAGGATGATGCAGCGATAAAATCATATTGTAATGCTAAAGCGTTTTTATTCAGTTCACTTAGCGAACCAGCAGCATTAATAATTGGATTAAAATTGCTGTTATTAAATTGCGTAGTAAAATCAGATAAATAATAATTTGATAACTCCTCAAACTGAACACTATTAATCTCCCCCCTCTCTAAAGTATATTGATTATAAGCAGGGATAAAGGCTTCTGTGGCTTCAACTAAAGAAAGGTTAAAAGCCTTAGTTTTAATTTGTGAAGTAATAAAATCGAAATATTCATCAAGCGCCTCAACTGTTTGCACATTTTGTGAGGTCAACCGGTTCTTAGCAGAATCAGTTAATGCTATGTTAGCTTCTCGCACCGCTACATTGACCGAAATAACCCCCATCAACACGATAGAGCATAATACTAATGAGATTGTGGCTAATAATAATCGTAACTTTAGAGACATCAGGTCTCCCCCTTGAAGGTAATGTGCGCTAACACTATTAAAAACAACTTTTATACTGAAAGATAGTTATGAAAATAAGTTTTAAAGTTTAGCAGTTTTCAATTAATGTACGACCATCGTCAGCTTTTAATAGAAACTGTTTGCTATCAATAAGGCTTTGTTTTGCATAGTCACCAAACCAAGAGCTTACTTTAGTAAATTGTTGAATGAACTTTTCTTTATCACTGTTTTCTACTAAAGCTAAAGCTTGATTAAATTTCAAGCTAAATTCTGTCAGCATGGCGACACTGTCTTTATTATCAAAAATTATATCGGCATATAATGCAGGAGCTTGAGCAAATAATCTCCCAACCATGGCTAACTCTAGTCTATATATTGGTGAGCTCAAAGAAATTAATTTTTGCAAATCTGGATTTTCTCCGGCTAAGTGAGAACCAAATACAAAACTACAAAAGTGTCGCATCACCTGTATAAAAACCATGGCATCATCATGCTCTTTAGCGTCACACTGTTGTAATACCCCCCCCCAATTTCTAACTTGTTGCAATAACCACTCATACTGCTTTGACTCTCTTCCGTGACACACTACTACGACTTGTTTAACCAAACTTGGTACATCAGGGCCAAACATTGGATGCAGCCCAACCACAGGGCCTTGATGCACATTTAACATAGCGTTTAAGGGCTTCTGCTTTGTACTAGTAATATCAGCCAAAATACAATTTTCAGGCAGGTTTGTTAAACGAGCTATAACACTTTCAGTTAATTTAATGGGAACAGCCACGAGAACTAAGCCAGCATTTTCTAAAATAGTATCAGACCTGTCCCAATCACTATGCTCTAAGACTGCGACCTTATAACCACTGCGTTCAAATAAATCTACGAATATCCGACCTAATGCACCAGCCCCACCTACAACAACCACTTTTCTGATGCCAGGGTTGGTACATAAAAACTCTGCGCTTTGAGTATGGTAGGACTCCCGCATGATGCGACGCATTAAATCTTCAATTAAGACAGGAGAAATCCCCTGTCTTTCAGCTTCACTTTTACGGTTAGTAATGATTTGGGCTTCTGCTTCAGCTACATAAATTGGGGAGCCAGCTTTACTTTTATGCTCGCCAATCTTTGTAGTAATTTCAGCTCGTTTCGCCAAAAGCTCAATAAGCTGTTTATCTATTACTTCTATATTTTCATTTAATTCATCTATCTGACTTGGTAACTCTGGCATACATGTCCTACTGCTAAGTGTTGTTCACTTTATTTAAACGCATAGGTAGTACTGTAATCAATTTATCTCGCATATGGTTAATTAATTCTTCTGTTGTTGGCCAATTAATGCATCCATCTGTAATAGATACACCATAATCGAGCTCTTTAGGGGTCTTACCATTGCTACTTTGGTTACCATGATTTAAATGACTCTCAAGCATGATTCCTAAAATAGATCGGTTACCCTCTAGAATTTGATTAACTACATTCTGAGCGACTAATGGTTGTCGCTTAAAATCTTTACTAGAGTTTGCATGGCTGCAGTCAACTACAAGAGCTGCATCTAAATTTGCATCCGCAAGCTCTTGCTCACAATCAGCTACACATACTGAATCATAATTAGGTTGCTTACCACCTCGCAAAATAACATGTCCATCTGGGTTACCTTGAGTGGTTATAACACTAACTTGGCCGTCCCCATTTATTCCCATAAAGCTATGACCTGATGCCGCTGATTGCAGCGCGTTAATCGCAATCCCTAAACTGCCATCAGTTCCGTTTTTAAAACCTACTGGCATTGATAAGCCACTCGCCATCTCTCTATGGGTTTGTGACTCAGAAGTACGAGCACCAATAGCCGACCAACTGAATAACTCTGCTAGGTATTGAGGGCTAATTGGGTCCAAAGCCTCAGTTGCTACTGGTAGCTCTAACTCAGCTAGCCAAATAAGGAGCTCTCTAGCTTTACGAAGCCCTGCTTCTATATCAAACGTCCCATTGATATGCGGGTCATTAATTAATCCTTTCCAACCTACAGTCGTTCTTGGTTTTTCAAAATACACTCTCATAACTATATACAAGGTATCTTTACAGCTTTCGTGAAGCTCTTTTAGCTTTAACGCATATTCTTTGGCTGCTTCGATATCATGAATTGAGCAAGGTCCACAGATAACCAAAAAGCGATGATCTTCACGATGCAAAATATCACTAATTACTTTTCTTGAAGATTGAATCACTTCTAAAGCAGACTGACTCACGGGAAGCTCATTTTTTAATGCTTGAGGTGTAACTAAAACCTCTTCAGAAGATACGTTTATGTTGTTTATGCTATCTCTTAACATGACTAGGCTCTTTTTAAATATAAATAACGGTAATACTGAGTAACAAAATTTACCAACTCAATACAAATTAATCAGTAGCAAAAACACTGTACACTTATATTTACACAAGAATAAAATTTATTTACTATGAATTATTGACTTTTTAACAGCTATTGAAATCAACAACAAGCTTTAATTGTTAACATCCTTAAAAGTGTCTGTTTTTCAGGCGTTTCTAGTTACTTTATAGTTTTTTAATCAACTTTGCAGGGACACCTGCAACTAGAGAGTTTGCTGTTACATTCTTATTTACAACCGCCCCAGCGGCAATGACAGCGTTATCACCTATTTGCACTCCATCTAAAATCTTTGCCCCCATGCCTATCCAGACATTGTTTCCAATACTGATAGGGCGTGCAATTTCAATTCCTTGCTTTCGTTTCTTAGGATCTAATGGATGGGTGGCAGTAGATATTAAGACCCCTGGACCTATCATTACATCTTCACCAATAGTTACGGTCGCAGCATCTAAAATCACTAAACCATGATTAGCATAAAAATTTCTTCCCGTTGAAATGTTATAACCATAATCACAAAAAAATGTGGGCTCTATCCAAGCTCCTCCACAAACACCAAACAATTGTTTAATTAGCTTACGGCTACCTTTTCGGTCATCTATATCATGGTGATTAAATTGGTGGCATATACGTTTCGCAAACGCCCTTTCCTTCTGTAAATCTTTATTACTTGGAAAATATTCATTGCCCAATAACATTTTTTGCTTTTCGGTTAACTCATCCATTATGTATTTCCTTTAGCTTCCTCAAAAACGCCACGCGATGAAGCGGCTGATTTTTTGACCTTGTGACATATTTATCACCTTACTATCTGCAATAGATGCTTTTTTTAAATTTAACTTAATTTTATTTAGATGTTCTTTTTTCGATACTAAGCAAGTAAACCACTCTATTTGAGTTTTAAATTCAGCACTCTGTTTAATCATACTTTGAATAAACTTTAACTCTCCGCCATCACACCACAACTCATTTGATTGCCCAGCAAAGTTCAACTGTCGAGTGATTGTGTTTTGTGAAAGGGACGAGCCTCGTTTATTACTGTGCTTGTTTAGATTGTAGTTTTTTCGTGCAGATCCTTTAGCTGCTTCTGCTGCGCTTTTATGAAAAGGAGGGTTACACATACAAAACGCATAATGCTCTCCGGGTTGAACAACACCAGAAAAGATATTTGATGGGTTAGATTGTTTACGCACCTCTATATAACTTGTTAAAGAAGAGTTTGAATCAATTATTGCCCTTGCACTTTTAATAGATAACGCATCAATGTCCGCAGCAACCCATTGCCAGTCGTACTCCGAAACGCCTATCATAGGATAAATCAAGTTTGCTCCTGTCCCTATATCCAGTCCTCGAACGGCCTTACCGGTCGGAACTTCATTACCATGACCTTCTGCAAGTAAATCTGCAATATGATGAATATAGTCTGCTCTACCTGGTATCGGCGGACATAAGTAACCTGTTGGTATATCCCAGTTTGGTATTTGATAGTAATGAGCCAATAAAGCGGCATTTAAAGCCTTTACTGCGTCAGGATCTGAAAACTGAATGGTCTGTACACCATCAGTTTTGTTCTTTATAAACTTTTTCAGTCTTGGGTAGGACTCAACAAGTTGTGCCATAGGGTAACCATTTTTATGTAAGTTTCGATTATGGGGCAAAATGAGACCTTTAAGATTAGTAACCTTATTAAAAAGCAAAAACCCGCCAAAAGGCGGGTTTTCTTATAAGTTAACGGTAACGCAAAAATTAAATTAACCTAGCTTCTCTTTAATACGTGCAGAACGACCAGAGCGTTCACGCAAGTAGTAAAGTTTAGCGCGACGAACAGCACCACGACGTTTCACTTCAATAGAACTGATTGCCGGGCTGTGTGTTTGGAATATACGCTCAACACCTTCGCCGTTAGAAATCTTACGAACTGTAAAAGCAGAGTGTAGGCCACGGTTACGTTTAGCGATTACAACGCCTTCGTAAGCCTGAAGACGTTCTTTTTCGCCTTCTTTAACGCGTACTTGCACAACTACTGTGTCACCAGCACCGAATGCTGGAACGTCAGTTTTTAGCTGCGCTTCTTCAATTTTCTTGATGATATCTTGATTTACTTTAGTCATCATATCCTCTCATTCTAGATTAACTGTCATCATGCTGCGGCAAACTTTGTAGAAATACATCTAACAATTTTTGCTGCTCCTCAGTCAGAGCTAGATCGTTTAATAATTCAGGGCGTCGTTGCCAGGTTCTACCTAACGACTGTTGTAACCGCCACTGCCTGATTTTTTCGTGATCACCACTTAACAACACCTTAGGAACCAGCTCACCGTTCAAGTTTTCTGGCCGGGTATAGTGCGGACAATCCAATAAGCCTTGACTAAAAGAGTCTTGCTCAGCAGATTGCTCGTGCCCTAATACACCGGGTACAAACCTTGATACAGCATCCATTAAGATCATCGCCGGTAGTTCGCCGCCACTTAACACGTAATCACCAATCGACCATTCCTCGTCAACTTGTGTTTGTATTACCCGTTCGTCGATACCTTCATATCGACCAGCAACTAGAATCATGCTTTCATTTTCAGAAAGCTGTTTCACTCCAGCTTGATCTAGCTTTTTCCCTTGGGGAGAAAGGTAAATCACTTTTGTTTTTTTTCCTGCAGCTTGTTTAGCTGCCAGAATAGCGTCTGTTAATGGCTGAACCATCATCAGCATACCGGGCCCGCCGCCATATGGTCGGTCGTCAACAGTGCGATGCTTGTCGTGGGTAAAGTCTCTTGGATTAAAACACTCTACTTGCAACAATCCGTTTTTCACGGCTCGCCCTACCACTCCCTGCTGGGTAAACGTTTGAAACATTTCCGGAAACAAACTTATTACACCAAACCAACGACTCGGTTCCCTATTAGGTTCTTGCATTAAAATGCAGGATCCCAATCAACTGTGACCGTTTTCGCCTGCCGATCCACTTGTTTGATCACTTGCTCAATCAAATAAGGGATCATGCGTTCTTTCTGACCAAAAGCGTCATTCAAATTAGCTTTGACTAACATAACGTCATTAGCACCAGTTTCGAATAACTCTTTAATTACACCCAAGTTGTAACCTTTATCAGTAACAACTTGCATGCCGACTAATTCACGCCAATAAACATCGTTGTCATCTAATTGAGGTAGCATTGCTGCTTTAATAGAAATCTCGAGATTTTTGATACTTTCAGCATCATCTCGGGTTTCTACCCCAACTAGTTTGGCAACTAAACCTTTATTGTGGGTTCGCCACTGGTCTACGACATACTCTTTGCCTTCTTGCACTTGACCCAATAGCCAAGGAGTGTAAGCAAATATGCCTTCTAAATCATGGGTATAAGACGTAATTTTGACCCAACCTTTGACACCATACGGTGCGCCGACTTTGCCTATTACTAATGTGTCTACTGACGTATCAGACGCATGACTCATTTCTTACACCCTTTTTTGCAACTGCAATTAAGCAGCTGCTTTTTGTGCATCTTTTACCAAGCGTGCAACACGGTCTGATAAGCCTGCGCCTACCCCAACCCAATGATCAACACGATCAAGATCTAAGCGTAAACGCTCTTCTCTGCCCTGTGCTGTTGGATTGAAAAAACCAATGTTTTCAATAAAACGACCATCGCGTGAACGACGACTGTCTGCAACCACTACTTGATAAAATGGACGCTTTTTAGCGCCACCACGCTGTAAACGAATAGTAACCATATATGCCTCAAACTCGTTGTAGCGTTAACGTTAACTTATTTTACCTTTTTACCTAACCATTATGAGTCAGATAAAAGGCCGCCGTATTGTACGGATTTAGAACTATTATGCAAGAATAAATATAGGTACCTAACTGATTAAATTAATTTACAAAGAATTACGGCTTGGGGAAATACAAAGTATTTCACCCATTAGGCATAGAAACTGGAGCTGTGATATAAAAAACAGTAGGTTACGAGTGAATAATATTTAATAATTGACAGTTAAAGTAATAAAGAAAAATCATTAGCTACCTTGACTACATCAACACAAAATATTGATACTTTAGTAATACAAAAAATCGAGCAATGTTACTTAACGGCTACTGACTATTTTAAACGCTCCTTTGAACGCCCCACTATTCGTTTTAATCAGAGGGGGAAAATTGCAGGTAGTGCTAGGTTACAAACTAATGAGTTGCGTTTTAACCCCGTATTGTTAGAGGATAATCAGGAAACGTTTATAAATGAGGTGATCCCTCATGAAGTCTCCCATCTACTAACCTATTCACTATTTGGTCGAGTTAAACCTCATGGTAAAGAATGGCAATCTATTATGATTGATGTATTCAAGTTACAGCCTAATACACGCCATCAAATGGATATTAGTAAAGTATCTGGTAAAACATTTTTATATCAATGCCAATGTGGCACAGTGGAATTAAGCATTACACGTCACAACAAGGTGGTGAAAGGTAAACAAAATTATATCTGTAGACGTTGCAAAAATACTCTCCAAAAAATTTAGATTAATTAGGAGATTTTAAAACCAACGTTTAGTAGATGTTTTATCTAATTCATCAAAGGCAGTTTTTAAAAGCCTAGCTAGTTCTTTATATTCAGGTTTTGATTTTGGGCTTTGTAAGGCGCACCCCTGCAATTGCATCTTTTGATGAATATCAAAGTACCAGCTATTAAGTGAAGGGGGTAAGCGTTGATTAGACCTATGTCCTAACCAAAATAGGCCCTGCATAGGCAAGGATATAAAGAAAGCTCCCAAGGCTAGCGCTTGTGGCAACCTGTCATATCCTTGCACATTGATTAAGGTAGCAACAGTTAACACTGCTAATGCAGGCATAACCTTAATTGATAATTTAGTTGCAGAAATAACACGACATTCAGGAAACATTGAATACAACTGTTTTTGCATAGGCCAGGTTTGCAAATACTGTTGACCATCTTTGAGCATAGAACTAATTGTGTGAGCCAAAGTAACGCTCCTTATATAGTTGGTAATGCAGTTTAACTAGTTAATTAACGATCTGCTAACACATTCAAGTTATATAGAATGGCATAATGATTATTAGTCCTAGAATTTAAGAAAACCAATTAAATATAGTAATTAGTTTTTAAAGCAACATTGAAAGTAATAGACATGCCCTCATGTCTACCCACATAGAAACTTAGTGATTATCAATTAGAAATATTCGACAATTTTGTGGAGAGTAAAATGTCTGAAGCACGACACGTTAAATTATTAATTTTAGGATCAGGTCCAGCGGGGTATGCTGCCGCAGTGTATGCAGCGAGAGCTAATCTAAACCCTGTGCTATTAACAGGCATCCAACAAGGTGGACAGTTGACTACCACTACAGAAGTTGAAAACTGGCCTGGAGACCCTGAGGGCCTTACAGGGCCTGATTTAATGGTACGTATGCAAAAGCATGCCGAAAAATTTGATACCGAAATTATTTTTGATCACATCAACAATACCGACTTATCAAAACGTCCTTTTACACTAACTGGTGATCAAGGTACTTATACTTGTGATTCATTAATTATTTGTACTGGCGCTTCTGCGAAATATTTAGGAATGGAGTCTGAAACCGCATTTATGGGTAAAGGGGTATCTGCCTGTGCAACATGCGATGGGTTCTTTTATCGTAACCAAAAAGTAGCGGTAGTAGGTGGCGGTAACACAGCAGTCGAAGAAGCTCTTTACTTGTCTAACATTGCATCTGAAGTGCATGTAATTCACAGACGAGACTCTTTCCGTAGTGAAAAAATTCTTGAAGACCGTTTATTGGAAAAAGCCAAAAACGGTAACGTAGTATTGCATTTAAATAGACAACTAGATGAAGTTTTGGGCGACGAAATGGGTGTGACAGGTGTACGTATCAAGGATACACAGTCAGATGCAACCGAAGAAGTTGACGTAATGGGATTATTTATAGCCATTGGCCACCAACCTAACACCGCTATTTTTGAAGGTGAGCTTGAAATGAAAGACGGTTATATAAAAGTCCAAAGCGGCACCGAAGGCAACGCAACGCAAACCAGTGTCGAAGGTGTTTTCGCTGCAGGTGATGTAAGTGATCATATTTATCGTCAAGCAATCACTTCAGCGGGAACTGGATGTATGGCTGCTTTAGATGCTGAAAAATTCTTAGACGCAATAGAATAATATCTTCTTAAGCGCTATCTTAAAGGCCTCTTACGAGGCCTTTTTTGTTGGGAAAAAATACTTTAGAAAATGTTAACGCTAACTAAATTAAACTCAAAATTACAATTTCCAAATACTGATTTTGCGCTGGAAGACCCCAATGGTTTATTAGCTTTTGGTGGTGATTTATCCCCCAAAAGATTGCTACTTGCTTACTCACAGGGAATTTTTCCTTGGTTTAGTCAAGATGAACCAATCATGTGGTGGTCTCCTAACCCAAGAGGCATATTGCCACTCGACAAATTTAACTGTAGCAAAAGCTTAGCTAAATTTGCTCGTAATTGCGGTTATGCCGTTTCAGTCAATAAAAGTTTCAATGAAGTAATAGACACCTGCGCTACCACTCCCAGAAATGACTCAGGTACATGGATAACACAGCAAATGATAAATGCCTATAAACTTCTTCACGCGGAGGGGCACGCCCACTCAATTGAGGTATGGGATCAACAGCAAAACCTAGTTGGTGGTCTATACGGAGTCTTAGTCGGTAAGGTTTTTTGTGGTGAATCTATGTTTCATCGTGCAACGAATGCATCTAAATTAGCTTTTATGAACTTGGTTAAGTTGCTACAAAAAAACCACTGCAACTTTATAGATTGCCAAATGCAAAACCCACATTTAAAAAGCCTTGGATGTATTGAAGTTCCACGACGTGAGTTTTTGAAGCAACTAGAAAAAGATAGCAAAGAGAGGATACATGAAAGTGAATGGATACCTAGGTTCTTAGGGATTGAATCATGAATATGAAATTTGGTGTTACTCAACCAAATCAATGTAGTTACTTGCCCGATGAAAAAGAGCAAATATTGGTTTTAGTCTCAGATAACTCCCCTACTCGTCATCAATATGATTATCTAATTAGTATGGGCTTCAGGCGCAGCGGCGGACAAGTATATCGCCCACACTGTCAAACTTGTAAAGCATGTGAGCCTATCCGCCTACCTGTGGCCTTATTTGAACCTTCAAAAAGTCAAAAACGGATAGCTAAACGCAATCAAGACCTACGAATAGAGATAAGTGAGCAGGATAAACCAGAATATTATGATTTGTTTGCATCATACATAAACCAACGTCATTCAGACGGCAGTATGTATCCACCGAGTGAAGAACAATATCAAGGTTTTGTACCTAGCCCTTGGGGAGACACTTTATTCATAGAATTTCATGACCAACAGCAGTTAATTGCGGTAGCCATTACCGACAATCTATTTGGGTCATTATCAGCCATGTATACCTATTTTAAACCAGGCGAAGAAAAGCGCTCATTAGGCACCTTTGCAATTTTGAAGCAAATAGAAATAGCCAAGTCCATGAATAAAGAGTTTTTGTATCTGGGTTATCAGATCGATAACTGTCAAAAAATGCGCTATAAACAGAATTTTCTACCCAATGAACGTTTTTTTGAAGATAAATGGCATCTATTTGCAAAAAGTTCAGTGTAAAGCTTTACACTGACCTGCTTATTGGGCAAAATCTGCGCGGCATTTTTTGACACTTATTTTATTGATTAGAGGTAGCATAGTTAGATGGCGAAAGAAGATTGTATTGAAATGGAAGGCACTGTGTTGGATACCCTTCCAAATACTATGTTTCGAGTTGAACTAGAGAATGGTCACGTGGTGACTGCGCATATATCTGGCAAGATGCGTAAAAACTATATTCGAATTTTGACTGGTGACAAAGTTACAGTCGAAATGACCCCATATGACCTAAGCAAAGGTCGTATCATCTATCGTGCCAGATAAAAGGATATAATAGCTTTTTCATAAACCCAAGAAGCTATATAAAGAGACACAAAAAAACCGATATCGTAAGATATCGGTTTTTTTATACCATAACCCTATTACTCCGATTAAGAATTAAGGGCTTCAGGCTTTTCTTTACTGTCAGAAAAGAACTCAAAGCTTAGCTCGCCTTTTTTGAGATCAATTTTAACACTGCCACCTTGACTCAGTTGACCAAACAATAGCTCATTTGCTAATTCTTTTTTCACTTCTTGCTGGATTACACGTCCCATTGGGCGAGCGCCCATATTTTTGTCATACCCTTTATCGGCTAACCACTCGCGAGCCTGCGTAGTCACCTCTAAGGAAACTCCCTTATTATCCAACTGTACTTGTAATTCAACAATGAATTTATCAACCACCTGCAGGATCACGTCTTTATCAAGATGGTTAAACCATACTGTCGCATCTAACCTGTTTCTGAACTCAGGTGTAAATAGCTTTTTAATTTCAGACATTGCGTCATGACTATGGTCTTGCTGCTTAAATCCAATAGAGTTACGAATAGTCTCTTGAACACCAGCATTCGTGGTCATAATTAAAACTACATTTCTAAAATCAACCTTACGACCATTATTGTCGGTCAATGTACCGTGGTCCATAACCTGCAATAATATGTTATAGATATCGCTATGGGCCTTTTCAATTTCATCAAGTAACACCACAGAGTAGGGTTGTTTGATAACGGCGTCCGTTAACAGGCCACCTTGATCAAAGCCAACATACCCGGGTGGAGCCCCAATAAGGCGACTAATTGCATGGCGTTCCATATATTCAGACATATCAAAGCGAACCAACTCTACTCCCATGATTTTGGCTAACTGAGCAGACACCTCGGTTTTCCCGACACCTGTTGGTCCAGCAAACAAAAAGTTGCCTATGGGCTTAGTCTCATTTCCTAAACCTGAACGTGATAAACGTATTGCATCGGTCAAGGTTACTATTGCTTCATCTTGACCAAACACTACTAGTTTAAGGTCACGATCTAAATTCTGGAGCACTTCTTTATCTGAAGCTGAAACTGATTTTTCTGGGATACGCGCAATTTTTGAAATAATCTGCTCAATGTCAGTTACTCCAATTGTTTTCTTCCGTTTTGATGCTGGTAATAAGCGTTGGCTTGCCCCTGCCTCATCAATTACATCAATGGCCTTATCAGGCAAATGACGTTCGTTAATATATTTAGCAGACAGCTCAGCAGCAGCACGTATGGCTTTATGAGTGAAACGCACACTATGGTGTTCTTCATAACGAGACTTCAACCCCATCAGTATTTTAGTCGTATCACCAACCGTCGGTTCTACCACATCTACTTTTTGGAATCGACGAGCCAATGCACGGTCTTTTTCAAAAATACCTTGATACTCTTGATACGTTGTAGACCCAATACAACGAAGTTCGCCACTGCTTAATTTGGGTTTAAGTAAGTTAGACGCATCCATAACCCCACCAGACGCAGCCCCTGCCCCTATAATGGTGTGAATCTCATCAATAAATAGGATGGCATCAGGTTTTTCTGATAACTCTTTCAAAATACCTTTAAGGCGCTTTTCGAAATCGCCTCGGTATTTAGTGCCTGCTAGTAATGCTCCCATATCTAAAGAGTGAACCGTTGCATCGGCGATCACCTCTGGTACATCATTATTAACGATTCGATAGGCTAAACCTTCAGCAATAGCAGTTTTACCAACGCCTGCTTCTCCCACTAAAAGTGGATTATTCTTTCGACGTCGACATAACACTTGAATACTGCGTTCAAGCTCTTTGTCTCGGCCTATTAAAGGATCGATCTTGCCTTCTTTAGCACTGATATTAAGATTTGTAGAATATTTATCTAGAACAGATACTGACTCTTCCTGCTCAGGCTCATGTTCTGTTTCACCAGCAGAAGCTGATTCGTCATCTACTTTAGATACACCATGAGATATAAAATTAACCACATCTAATCGAGTCACATCGGACTTTTTCAGAATATATACAGCTTGTGATTCTTGTTCGCTGAAAATAGCAACTAATACATTGGCACCTGTCACCTCTTCTTTACCAGAGGACTGTACATGGAAAACTGCTCTTTGAAGAACTCGTTGAAAACCCAGAGTGGGTTGAGTTTCACGTTCATTTCCTTGCTCATCTAACAGCAAAGGCGTGGTATCTTTAACAAAATCGGTAAGCTCTTGCTTTATCGCTTCAATATCAGCCCCACATGCCTTTAAGGCTTCTTTAGCGGCACTGTTATCTAGTAGGGCAAGCAATAAATGTTCTACCGTCATAAACTCATGACGATGCTCTCTAGCAAAAATAAACGCATCGTTTAGCGTCTGCTCTAAATCTTTATTTAACATAAGAATGCCCTCTGACTGCTAGCGTATAGGATAGATTTGTTAACGTTACTATCATGCTTGTTCCATAGTACACATTAACGGGTGTTGATTTTCTTTAGCGTACCTACTGACCTGCATTACTTTGGTTTCAGCTATCTCTGCTGTATATATGCCACAAACAGCTCTGCCATGGTAGTGCACCGTTAACATTATTTGTTGTGCCTTTTCTCCCTCTAGGTTAAAAAAGCGCATCAACACATCAACGACAAAGTCCATTGGTGTATAGTCATCATTATTAAGAATCACTTTGTACATGGGTGGTGGAGCCGCTTTCTTTCTTTGCTCTTCCCTGCTTTTTTGGCGTTCTATATCAATAGTATTATCTTTACTCATAACTTAATTATTTGGTCCAAAAATTACAGATAAAATCTCAATGTTTAGCAACTACCTTGGTTTTAGCATATTTTCATCATCTAAAATTAAAAATTCGACTTGACAAAAACAGCTTAAAAAACCTACATTTTAATTGGGCGGTTGTATTGAGTAGTTAACACGTCTCCCCCCTTCATAGTAAGTGTGGGGTCAAAGTTGTATTAGTTCAAGGGATTTAAGGAAGCAGAAGCATGGCAGTCGGCAAAGTAAAATGGTTCAACAATGCAAAAGGGTTTGGCTTTATTGTACCTGATGATGGCGGAGAAGATATTTTCGCTCATTACTCGACGATACAGATGGAAGGTTACCGCTCGTTAAAAGCAGGACAAGAAGTCAAGTACGAGGTGCAACAGGGGCCTAAAGGCTTACATGCTGAAAACATAGATTTCAGTGGGGAGCCAGAACGATAGATGATCACCGAGCTTTAACAGTTCAACGAATCACTCGTAATAAAAAAGCAGACTAACGTCTGCTTTTTTGTATCTGCAAAACACTCTCTACAAATTATAAAGCGTATTACTATTTACATTAAGAAAGTGCAGCGTTTAGTGTTTCACTCGGGCACATAGCTTTGGTTATCAAAGCTTCATCCGGCAAATAATAACCACCAATATCTGAAGCTTTGCCTTGAGTTGCATCAATCTCAGCTAAAATTTTATCTTCATTAGCAGACAAAGTATCGAATAAAGGTTTAAATTTAGCATTCAACTCTTGATCTTCAGTTTGATTCGCTAAAGCTTCAGCCCAGAACATAGCAAGATAGAAATGACTACCTCTATTATCTAATTGGCCCGCTTTACGCAGCGGAGACTTACCTTCAGTTAATAATTTTTCTGTGGCGATATCTAAGGTGCTCGCTAAAATTTTAGCTTTAGCGTTATCATTTTTAAGTGCTAAGTCTTCAAGAGATACGGCCAAAGCCAAAAACTCACCCAATGAATCCCAACGTAAATGGCCCTCTTCAACAAATTGCTGCACGTGCTTAGGCGCAGAACCACCTGCACCAGTTTCAAACAATCCGCCACCAGCCATTAATGGCACGATAGAAAGCATTTTTGCACTTGTACCCAATTCTAAAATAGGGAACAAATCAGTCAGGTAATCACGTAAAACGTTACCAGTTACAGAAATGGTATCTAAACCGCGAATCGCTCGCTCCATAGTAAAACGTATTGCACGGACAGGAGCCATAATTGAAATATCAAGGCCGTCAGTATCATGTTCTTTAAGATACTCGTTAACCTTAAGGATTAGTTGAGCATCATGGGCACGTTCATCATCTAACCAAAATACTGTTGGCATACCAGATTGACGAGCACGATTTACAGCCAATTTCACCCAGTCACGGATAGGTGCATCTTTGGCTTGACACATTCTCCAAATATCACCTTCTTCAACAGCATGTTCAATTAAAACAGTACCATCTTGATCGATAACCTGTACTTTACCATCGGCGACCATTTCAAAAGTTTTATCATGAGAACCGTATTCTTCAGCTTTTTGAGCCATCAAACCAACGTTAGGTACTGTCCCCATAGTAGTCGGATCAAATGCCCCATGAGTTTTACAGAAATTAATGGTTTCTTGATAAATAGTTGCATAAGTACTTTCAGGAATAACGGCCTTAGTATCATGTAACTTGCCATCGGGTCCCCACATTTTACCAGAGCTTCTGATCATTGCAGGCATAGAAGCATCTACAATTACATCACTTGGTACATGCAAGTTAGAAATACCTTTATCAGAATTTACCATTGCAATCGGCGGACGATCAGCATAACAAGCATTGATATCTTTTTCGATTTCAGTACGTTGAGACTCAGGAAGAGTTGAAATTTTGTCGTAAACACTACCCAAACCATTATTTGGGTTAACACCTAATTCATCAAACAATGCTTGGTGCTTATTAAATAGATCTTTGTAGAATACTTTTACACAATGACCAAAAACGATTGGATGAGACACTTTCATCATGGTAGCTTTCACATGCAATGAAAACAAAACACCAGTGTTTTTAGCATCTTCAATTTCTTTTTCAAAAAACGCACATAAAGCTTTTTTGCTCATGCACATTCCATCAATTACTTCACCAGCCAATAATTCAACTTTAGGCTTTAATACTGTGACATTACCAGCAGTATCAGTGAATTCTATTTTTACATGCCCTGCTTTTTCAACAGTGACTGATTTTTCACCAGAGTAAAAATCGCCTTCATGCATATGTGCAACATGAGTTTGAGAGGCTTGACTCCACTCTCCCATTGAATGGGGATTAGCTTTTGCATAATTTTTTACTGCTACAGGTGCTCGGCGATCAGAATTACCTTCACGTAATACTGGGTTTACTGCACTACCCAATACTTTGCTATAACGAGCTTTTATATCTTTTTCTTCATCAGTTTGCGGGTCTTCAGGAAACTCTGGTAAAGCAAAACCTTTACCTTGTAATTCTTTAATAGCAGCTTTCAACTGTGGAATTGAAGCACTTACGTTAGGCAACTTTATAATGTTAGTTGCAGCATCTTGGGTCAACTCACCCAATTCAGCTAAAGCATCAGATACTTGTTGATCAGCCGGCAAAACATCACCAAAAGAAGACAAAATACGCGCTGCTAGTGAAATATCACTTAATTCAACTTCAATGTCTGCACTAGATGTGAAGCTACGAATGATAGGAAGTAATGAATAAGTAGCAAGAGCCGGCGCTTCGTCTGTTTTAGTGTATATAATTTTTGACTTAGAAATCGTCATTATGAGCCTCATGGTTGTGGTAACGCACTGACAATCCATATTCGAAGAGTATTAACAAAACTCTCTAATCCACTACAGTGTGGCACTATGAACTGATGTTATGTACCGAAGTTTTAAAATTATCTAACGTAAATTAGACAGCGAGATATATATGGGTAAATTAAATAAATACAAGTTTCGCTTGCATATTATATTCTGTAAATCACACTTCCATCTACCTATCAGTGCATTTTTTGTAATACTTTTATTTTATAGCTTACTATGACCAACTCGTTTTACTCCCACAACCACAATAAAAATAAAGCTAACCAAGCTAAATCTAACGCACCTAAAAAAGTAGTATTATTTAATAAGCCATTCAATGTGTTAACACAATTTACCGACCAAGATGGCAGGCAAACACTTAAAGACTTCATTCCTATACCTGATATCTATGCCGCCGGAAGGTTAGATAAAGATAGTGAAGGTTTATTGGTTTTAACCAATGACGGTAAGTTACAGAATAGGCTTGCCTCACCTAAACACAAGACCACTAAAACTTATTGGGTACAGGTTGAAGGCCAACCTGAACAATCAGAAATAGAGCAATTAAGTAGAGGCGTTGAATTGAAAGATGGAATGACGCGACCAGCAAAAGTTGAACAAATGGCTGAACCTGATGTTTGGCCACGCAATCCACCAGTAAGGTTTCGACAAAACAAACCCACCAGTTGGCTTTCTATCACCATATCGGAGGGTAAAAATCGCCAAGTCAGGCGCATGACTGCACACATTGGCTACCCAACCCTTAGGTTAATTCGCTATCGTATTGGCAATTGGACTATAGATGGGATTAATAACGGTGAGTACTTAGAAATATAAGTAATAAAACAACTAAATAGCGTGTGACAACAAAACTAGAAGGTTGCCACACATTATTCAACTAGCAGTAAACGACCTGTGTTCCTCCCGCTAGATCATGAATACACCTTTTATCCCTTCTGAAAATAAACAATATATTAATCAATTGAAAAATACCTCCCGCAATAGGAACTTGGTTGGGAATAAAGTATGTCCCGTATCTTTTCAATAAATGTTTTTTTAAATCAGCTTGGTTACCATCCATATCGACTATTTTTATATTTAACAACTTCTTACCGATAGTTTGTCCATTTTTTATTAGTAATTTAAAGTTCAGCAGAATAAAAAATAGGATCCCCATTAGCCCCATACCTAATGAATACATGAACGGCGGCTCTTCGCCATTTGTGATAAACTCAAACCATCCAAAAAAGTACATAATAGGCATCACAAACAACATCATAATAAACGAATCTATAAGTGATGCCCCTAATCTTCTCCACCGAGATGCGAGAACTGATTCAAGGTTACTTTGGGTTTCATCCACCAATTTTGACTCTGGCGGTGTAAATAGGTTTTCACTCATTAATACTACTCCTGCTTTCTAGGTACTTAAATCCACTTACTTAGCCAAATAACTCCACCATAACGTTACAAATAAATTGTATTTAATCGTTATGTGACTCTTTTATATATGTTTTTAAGCGAAGGTGCAAAATGAACTTAAAAAACATTAACAGTAGCCTTGTTGAGGGTTTAATCTTGAATTACGAAACCTCAATCTATTTATATATTACTCTCAACGATTGAATATACTTAGAACCGCTTATTAAGCTAATGCTTTCCCATATTAGAACTGGTAAACTTCGGCTCCATTTTTTAGCACACAACAATACATTTTCTGCATATGACCCAACAATCTCAATCAACAGATCAAACTCAAGATAACAGCCGAATTAAAGTCGTGGTTGGTATGTCTGGTGGGGTTGACTCTTCGGTTTCGGCTTATCTTCTCAAACAACAAGGCTATCAAGTCGAAGGCTTGTTTATGAAAAACTGGGAGGAAGATGACAATGATGAGTACTGTGCAGCAGCAGACGATTTAAAAGATGCACAAGCGGTAGCCGATAAACTCGGAATGACCTTACACACCATCAACTTCGCAGCTGAATATTGGGACAATGTATTTGAGTATTTTTTAGATGAATACAAAGCGGGAAGGACACCTAACCCCGATATAATGTGCAACAAAGAAATAAAATTTAAGGCCTTTTTAGAGTTTGCTGCTGAGGAGCTTAACGCTGATTATATCGCCACAGGGCATTATGTGCAGCGCTCCAACGAATCGGGAAAGTGGCAAATGCTACGTGGCTTAGATGGCAACAAAGACCAAAGCTACTTTTTATATACACTAGCTGAAAAGCATGTAGCGCAAACTTTATTCCCAATTGGGCATTTAGAAAAACCGAAAGTCAGAGAAATTGCCCTTGCGCAAGACTTAGTGACCCACGATAAAAAAGACAGCACTGGAATTTGTTTTATTGGTGAACGCAAATTCAAAGATTTTTTAGCACAATATTTACCCGCACAGCCCGGTGAAATAGAGACAGCCGAAGGCCAAGTCATTGGTAAACATGATGGTTTGATGTACCACACCTTAGGACAGCGTAAAGGTTTACTTATTGGCGGTATGAAGGAATTTGGCGAAGAGCCTTGGTATGTTGTTGATAAAGACGTAGAACGTAATGTACTAATTGTCGGCCAAGGTGCTAACCATCCAAGACTTTACTCTAAAGGGTTAGTGGCAAACCAATTACATTGGGTTGACCGCTTAGGCCCTCAACAACCAATAAAATGCGTAGTCAAAACTCGCTATCGTCAACAAGACATTCCCTGCATAGTCACTCCTAAAGAGGACGGCACCTTACTGGTTGAATTCGATGAGCCTCAAAAAGCCGTTACGCCAGGACAGTCAGCAGTATTTTATCAAGACGCCGTTTGCTTAGGTGGCGGCATTATAGAGAACTACATTCGGTAATGAGTAATAAACAAAACATGCGCTTTTATGAGAGTAATATTGCACTGGCTGGTGTATGCCAAGCAGCAGCCCTAGTTAAGCAAATAGCCCGAGGGGCAGATTACAGCGAACAAGCCTTAACCACTTCTTTAAATAGTATTTCGGTGACTGAAAGCGAAAATACTGAACAAGTATTTGGTGATATAAAACAGTTGAAACTAGGCTACGAAACCATTCTTAAGCAGTTAGGTAATCAATCTAAAGTCAAAGATGTTGAAGTCACTCGATATATTGCGAACTTGTTATCCATAGAACGCAAACTCAGTTCTAATAAAAAAACAATGGCTGTATTGGGTGAGCGTATTGTAAATATTCAACGCCAAAAATCACATTTAGATTTATCAGATGGCCAAATGCTGAGTAATTTAGACAGTATATATTCAGATGTCATCAGCCCGATTTCGCGAAAAATTCAAGTCGCGGGCGATCCTAAAATATTACAGCGTTCAGAATGTCAGCACCGGGTACGAGCGGCATTACTAGCAGGTGTAAGAGCCGCGGTATTATGGCGGCAAGTTGGCGGTAAACGCAGACAGATATTATTAAATAGAACACAAATTTTAAACAGCGCCAAACACACTTTAAACCAAATAAGCACACTCAATTAGGAGAATTTCATGGAGTTATCTGCACTAACTGCTGTATCCCCCATAGATGGCCGTTATGGAAGTAAAACAGCTGAATTAAGAGACATTTTTAGTGAATTTGGTTTACTAAAATATCGCGTTGTTGTTGAAGTGCGCTGGTTACAGAAATTAGCAGCCACCCCTGAAATTCAAGAAGTTCCTGCTTTTAGTAGTCAAGCCAACACATTATTAAACGCAATAGTAAGTAACTTTAGCGAACAAGATGCCGCACGAATCAAAGAGATTGAACGTACTACCAATCACGATGTAAAAGCCGTTGAATACTTCCTTAAAGAACAAGTAGCTGACAACACAGAACTACATGCCATCAATGAATTTATTCACTTTGCTTGTACCTCTGAAGACATCAATAACTTATCTCATGCTTTAATGCTTACAGAAGCCCGTGGCGAAGTGGTTTTACCCTATTGCGACAAACTTATTGCAGAGCTTAAACGTTTAGCCATTGAATTAAAGTCTATGCCAATGATGGCGAGAACCCACGGACAGCCAGCCTCTCCAACTACAATGGGTAAAGAAATGGCAAACGTGATGATCCGCCTGCAACGCCAGCGAGATCAAATCGCCAGTGTCAGTATTTTAGGCAAAATTAATGGTGCCGTAGGTAACTACAACGCTCACCTATCTGCTTATCCTGAATTTAATTGGCACAACTTTGCTGACGAGTTTGTGACTAGCTTAGGTGTCACATGGAACGCCTTCACTACCCAAATAGAACCTCACGATTATATTGCTGAGCTGTTTGATGCCATTGCGCGTTTTAACACTATATTGCTTGATTTTGACCGTGATATTTGGGGTTATATTGCCATGGGTCACTTCAAACAAAAAACCATTGCGGGTGAAATTGGTTCATCTACTATGCCCCATAAAGTTAACCCAATTGACTTCGAAAATTCTGAAGGTAACTTAGGGCTAGCTAATGCTATGTTTGGGCATTTAGCTACTAAGCTTCCAGTGTCTAGGTGGCAACGTGATTTAACCGACTCAACCGTACTTAGAAACTTAGGTGTAGGTGTAGGCTACTCGGTTATCGCCTATCAAGCCTCGCTTAAAGGGATCAGCAAACTACAGGTCAACGAACAAAGTTTATTAGATGAACTTGATGATAACTGGGAGTTACTGGCAGAGCCAGTACAAACAGTGATGCGTCGTTATGGTATCGAAAAACCATACGAAAAACTGAAAGAGTTAACCCGTGGTAAAAAAGTGAATCAACAGATTATGGCTGAGTTTGTAGATACCTTAGCATTACCAGATGTTGCTAAAGAGCAGTTAAAAGCACTGACACCAGCAAACTATATCGGTCGTGCTATAGAGTTTGTTGAACAACTAGAGAAATAAACTCACCTTAAATCCTTAATAAAAATTGGAGTGAACTATACTTAACTTCTATTAGAACTTAAGTAGTCACTCTGATTTTTAAAAGGATTTAAAAATGTTAAGACATTTATTAAGACTATGGGTTTGGGCAGGCATTGCTCGTTACCCGAATGAATATTTCACTCCGGTTCGCATCACCAATATTATTGCCTTTTTAGTGATAGTGGTGTCTATATTACAAATCCCTAGTGCACTCTGGTTTTGGCACGCCCAAGGGGCTTATCAGTTATTGATCACCAGCCTCACTATTTCCACTCTAATTTGGGTACCTATACTCAACCATAATGCTTGGTATCTGGTCGCTAAACTTTGGCTAATTACGGTATACACATGTAATTTAATAGCTACCTGCTTTTTGTGGCAACTAGATCTATATATTCACTTTTTTTATTTATTGGCTGTGATTTGTTGTCCGTTCTTTTTTACCGAGCGTGAAGCTAAATACAAATGGTCATTCTCAATACTGTTCTGTGGGTTATTTGTGGTAACAGAGATTTACTATCAAATTTTTTTGCCACAATATTATGATGCAGCACAACAAAGTTTTAAATTTGCAAGCGCCTGTTTACTGGCCCTAGCTAGCATACTGTGTAGTTATCATATTCAAAAGAACGTCAGTAAAAGCTGGAAAAAACTCGCTCATGAGCGTAAGCGTTCTGAACAGCTGCTATTAAATATATTGCCAAATAGCATTGCCCAACGACTAAAAAACTCAAATGAGCCCATTGCAGACTATTTTGCACAAGCCAGTATATTGTTTGCAGATATTCAAGACTTCACTCCTCTTTGCAAAAAGCGCACGCCACAGCAATTATTCAAAATTTTAAACGAAATATTTTGTCGTTTTGATGAGTTGTCCATTAAATACGGATTAGAAAAAATAAAAACCAGTGGTGATGGTTACATGGCCGCAGGTGGGTTGCCCGTAGCAACCGCACAGCATGCTATTCAATGTTGTTACTGTGCATTAGACATGCAACACGAATTTAAACGTATTTGCAGCTTACAAAAATTAAAGATTGGTTTACGTATTGGGATTGGCTGCGGCGAAGTAGTTGCCGGTATCATAGGAAAAAGTAAATTTAGTTACGACATGTGGGGAGAAGCGGTAAACTTAGCCTCACGAATGGAAAGTCACGGTCAATCAAATAAAATTCAGACCACAGAATCCACTTACGAGCTAACAAAACACGCCTTTGATTACAGCCTGCGAGGCAAGATACACGTGAAAGGTATTGGCCCTGTTACCACCTATTGGCTTGAGGGCCTTAAACAACTAACTGGATAAAGATGTACAGACTACAAAATATAGATACAGACGTTTTTCTTAAAGAATACTGGCAAAAAAAACCACTATTAATTCGCCAAGGATTTAAAGACTTTGAAGATCCAATCGATGAACATGAGCTAGCAGGATTAACAGAAGAAGAATCAGTAGATTCTCGTATTGTAAACAATCAAGCAGGTATCTGGGAGGTCGCACACGGCCCCTATGACGATATTAACGAACATTGTTTAGGACAATGGAGTTTGTTAGTTCAATCTGTTGATCATTTTGTACCAGACGCTGATTCATTAATGAATACCTTTGATTTTATCCCAGTATGGCGTATGGATGATTTAATGGTGAGCTACTCAAACACCGGTGCGGGTGTTGGCCCCCATTTAGATCAATACGATGTATTTATTATTCAAGGTAAAGGCAGTAGGCGCTGGCAAGTTGGGTTGCCAAGCGATTACGAAACTGTAAGACCCCACTGTGATTTATCACAAATTACAGGATTTACCCCCGTCATAGACGAAGTACTCACCGCAGGCGATATTATTTATATCCCAGCCAATCATCCCCACAATGGTGTAGCGTTAGAGCCATGTATGAATTATTCAGTAGGCTTTAGAGCACCCTCACAACAAGAAATGCTAACGTCTTTCGCAGATTACGCCATAGATAACAACTTACTCAGCAACCGTTACCAAGACCAAGCATTATCAGCTCGCAAATTCTCTGGTGAAATCAAACAACAAGAAGTGGCTCAGTTCAAAGCATTACTTGCTGAATCATTACAAAGTGACGCATTTGAAAAATGGTTACCCACTTTTTTAAGTGACAATAAAAAAGCAGAAGACGAGTCAAACCAACAAATCGAAGAGTTTTCTGAGCAAGCCATTATGGAGATGTTAGAAAGTGGCGAATACTTCTACCGAGCCCCAGGAATAAAACCTATATTTGTAGAGCCAAAGACGACTTGCGAACCTTCAAGTAGTTTTACATTTCACATTGCAGGGGAAGCATACTCCGGCCCAAGCGGATCAGCTAATTTAGTGAAAAAGTTTTTAACAGAACCATTTATTACACAAGAATTTTTAGTAGATGATGATGGCCAACCTCAATACATTCTACATAACCACTTTACCGCACTATTAACCATGCTGGTAAACAAAGGCCATTGGTATATCGAAGAATAAGTATGAATCTTAATTTCATTAGTCAGGTTTGATTTAAAGAGAACAATCAAATCTGACAATTAATTACTGCTTTGTGCCATTAGCTGAAGTTGGCTCAAAAGTTTTCGGCTGGTGATAAGCAGCTGTTTATATGACTCAATTTTTTGCATGTTTGGCAAGCCAGAGGCGCTCCCAACCTTGTGGCATATTTAATACAAATGTTGGGATTCACTTCGTTCAACCTGCCTACGCGTGCTCTACATGGTAATTTGAAAACGGGAGAACGAAAAGTTCTTTTCATTACGGTAACTTGAAAAATTTATCTTTATTGGAAAGGGATAAAACTTCAAGGTGAGATATATCAATATTATGTGGTAACTTATCTCTCAAAACAGGTAGAACGTACTGGCAGTTAACTTGATTTACTAATTCCGTAAACAAATTTGTTATCTGGTTTGCGTGAACATTTTCGATTTGGTCTTGAAGTACAAAATGCAAACAGGGTATTTCGTTTTCATCGGCAAACGCTATATAAGACAGATCAAAAGATGCCATCTGGCTTTTCTTAGTGCCAGTTCCTGGGTTACCTTCAATATTTGTTATTGAAAACTTGTAAGTCCCTTTATCAGATTCAGCACTGAGTAATGAATGTACACCATCGAGTTTGCTTGAAAATTTGGAAAAAATCTTATTGAAATCCGCTATTTTTTCTTGGATTAAAATGTCTTTTGACTCTACTTCGCCAGACATTTTGTTTAGGGATTCTTCAATTTTATCAAGCTCTTTATTACTTTTTTCCCACACTGATTGTTGTTCAGTTAATTTCCCTTTTTGTTCATAAAAGGAATTCAACTCACTGATGATATCTTGAAGTTCTTCTACCGCACCAGATTTTTTAAGCTCTGTAGATAGTTGTTCTTCTATAGATAGAAAATGAGTAAGACTTTGTTTATTAATAAATAACTCATCATCCAACTGCTTTAAATCTTGACTAATAAAGTCAATTTTTTCCTGAATCATGCTATTGTGAAACTCAAGGGTTTCTACAAATGATTTTTGGAGGTTAGGTATCAATGCTTCAGCTTGTTCATACATTTTTTCTATATGTTCAACACTAGCTTTTGAAAAACCTCTATTTAAGTCCTCTACGCTTTCTTGAATAAGTTCTTTTCTTAACTCTAGGCGGGAAATATTTTCGCTTAATGCATTAATACTCTGTTTTGCATTATTTAATGATTCTAATTGGCTTTCATAATTAGGGTTAAGATTGAAATTATCTTTCTTGATTGTAAGCCTTTCTATTTCACTATCTACGATTAGAAGTGTTTGTTTTACTTGAGAAAGAGTACTTTCTTTTTTCAAACGTGCTTGAAGTCTATTTTCTAGGTTTTGCTTACGCACCAACTCATCTTTGTTTTGGTCAATGTCGACACCAAACCAAAATAGATGCAGTGTTTCGTAGGCTACATCTGTATCGTACGGACTTAATACGCGAATTGTATTAACAAGCTTGTTCTTTTCATCCCTAATATTTTTGGATTTTAATTGCTTGAAAGTAGGCTTTTCGGAAGTCGTTTTAAATATAAGACTTTTTAGTTTTGAAGAGAACTCATCCTTAGTGCAACTTTCTCCATTTATTGTTTGAATCTTTTTTGCTCGAGGCAAAAAATTTCTACAGATAGAAATTTTCTTTGATTTAGGGTCTTGTATATCTTTAATTAAATTTAAAGTTATATTTATATTGTTTTGGGTCAAAAAGTTTTTGATCTTATCGTTTGAATCTTTAAATTCAGGGTCGCTGTATAAATTATTTGCTTTACCATCTAAGCAAAAATCTATTAACCTTAAAACCGTTGTTTTACCTACACTATTACCAGAGTCAGTTTTTTTTGAGTTAGGCGCAGTGTAATCAACAATTAGATTTACTCCCTTGTGAAATGGTACTTCCCTAATTATTTCATCACCATTTTTGACAATTAATGAATCTAAAAACATTTCGTTATATGCCCCTCGCCATTTTTATCAATAACACCTAACAGAAATAACCAGCTAACTGAAAGAGAAAATAGTTGCATTGAAACCTCAATGTTATCTCTAAGCTTGTGGTATAGCTCAAAATAATCTATCGAATTTCCTTTAGTGGATTGAAGAGCATCAATGATATGAGCTCCAATTACATAGAGGTCTTTATCTGGATTGATATTTTTACTAACAATCATCTATGCCTAGCCCTAGTCCTAAATCGGTTCTTCTAAAATTTTGCATCTCATGAATGCATCAACCATTACAACTCTTAACGCTGGTGAAAGTTCTTCAACATTGACATCACCAAAATCAACAAGTTGGAGCAATTCATTAAAGACTTCTTCAAAGATAGCATCTGAGTTCTGCTTTATGATAGGCATATAGTCATCATGCTGACCCGTATATCGACCTGATACATCCAAATAAATGTGGCGAATATTATCTAATAAGTGCTCTTTTTTCAAAGAGCCTGCGCTATCTAATTCATCGTAAAGAGTGTTTAATTTGTGGTAATAAACCTTTAAATCATTGATTAGTCTTCGCTTTGTATCTACGTCGTTGTAATCCAGTTTATCTGTAATATTAAAACTTTTTGCTGCATTGGCGTCTTTTAGAGCATTTAAGCCAATTTTAGAGATTTTATCTATGGCTGTTTTTAACATAGAAGGAGAGCGACCTAAGGCTCTTGAAGCAATTTTAGCTTCATGTTCGTCTTTCATTTCTTTTAGCTTTTCCACATCATATTTAACGACGTCATCAGTTTCTGTGTGGTGATCTATGCATAATAAAATCAGATTGTCATAGTCAGCTCTTGCTTTATCCGTCATGTTTTCTCTATAGCGTTGTCCATCTGAATTCGCGGCTTCGATATGACAAATATTAGAATTTTTAGCCGTGTTTTGATTCACCATTTGTTTAGAACAACCAGGGAATGAACATTCGTTACCTGATAAGGCATAAAGCTTCTTTATTGTTAGTGGTGAGTAATTTCTTGCTTGTTTTCCCATTTTATCAACCCGATAGATTATTATTTTAGTTTTGCCTCTAATATAACTTCAATATTCCTTTCTATCACACCAATACATATTCGGCGAAAGTAATGTCTAGCTTGCATAGTAGTCTGATGGAATATCCATCATCAATCTTTCAAATAACCAAAAATAAGCGCTAGTTCATGATTATACCACTGCGTTCCCTATCCATATAGCTATGTTCAAGAGAATATTAGAGAGACAGTCCGTAATTATTTAAAAGTAGACGACCAAATAACAGAAAATTATTTATTTGAATGTCCGCTCCTCGCTCATTACAGCCACTAATCATGTTCTTTTCTCAGTGTACTCTATGCCCTCGGTGGTGAAAATTTTTAATCTTTTTCTATCTACTAGCCACTGCTCTTCTCACACCGCCCGACTCTCATCAATAGTTCTAAAAGTTAAATTAACCCTTGGTGCCGATACTTTTTTGGTGGGAGGCAACCTATGTAGCCAGTGACTTTGGGTTTCACCTTTCATCACCAACAAACTGCCGTGCTGCAATGATACCGATAACGTTTTTTGAGTTTGTTTATGTTTGAAAGAAAACTTACGCTCTGCGCCAAAACTTAACGAAGCAATGGCACCATTTTTTAATAAGTCTTTTTCACCATCGCTGTGCCAAGCCATGCCTTCTTCGCCACTGTGATATAAATTAAGCAAACAAGAATTAAAGCTGGCACCTGTTTTATCTTCAACAATCGCTTTGAGTGTAATTAGCTCATCAATCCAAGGTAAAGCCATTTTAGTAGAGTTTGAATAAGTATAGCTAAATGGTTTATCGCCATACCAAGCGACTTTTCGCTTGGTTAGAATCTGTTTTCCAAAAATATTTGCTTCATCGCTTTTCCATTCTATTTTATGAAGCAGAGCATCAAAGAATTGATTGGCCTCTTGAGCTGCGATCACTAACCCATGATATTCCACCAGCCCATCGCAATCGATAATATTAATGGGTGTGGGTTCTGGCTCAGCGAATAAATCTAGATTCTGCAATATATGTCCTCATTAAAAACGTGTCATTCTTTACTAAAATGATAAGTCCCCCCACCTTGCTTGAGTTGAAAAGTAGCATAATCAACTTTTTCACCATCAAGCTCAAACTGCATTACTATCCCAGCAGGCTCAAAACGAAACTCTGAATGAGAAAAAGGTGTAAGGCTAAGCGGACCTTGCCCTGTTGCCTGAGCAGTAAGCTGACCATCACGAAACTTTAAAGTGATTTTAAGGGGAATGTCTTTAGAAGAAAACACTCCTTCATACTTGAGGAGATTTTTTTCTGAAAGGCTAATCGGCTTTTGAGTAAAATCAGGTATATCAAAAGGTCGGCCATAATAAATACTTAACAGACCAATACTGATGTCGTTCAGTTTGTAATTCAACCCATTTGAAGTGAGTGTAAAAGCTACATTGTCGGCAGGAAAATAACCGGCTTGTGATACAAAACCGTCTATTCCACCGGTATGCCCATAAATTACTTTTTTATAAAACGGAAACTTAAACAATCCTCGGCCATAACCTTGATTAACCTCTTTCATTTTATCTAATGAATTAGCTGACACCAACTTACCATTAAAGAGGCCCGTTAAAAACTTGCCTATTTCTGAAGGCGTAGAAATAATCGCGCCAGCGCCATGGGGTATACTCATATCTGTCTGGGTAGCAGGCACCCAACCTGCTGACTGATAAGAGTATGAATTAGCTTGGTTACCTTTTACATCGATAGGCCCAGCATAACGCGTTCGATTAAGGTTTAACTTAGCTGTAATCCGTGTTTGTAGCTGGTTAGCGTAAGAGTCTTGAGTGATGTCTTCTATAATAAAGCCCAAAAGCACATAGGCGCTATTTGAATAACTAGCTTGACTATCAGGCTCAAAATCACTGCCTAAGCCTTCTATCAAACTAATCATTTCAGCTTTAGCTTTAGCCTGTTCCATATACTCAATGTAGTCTGCAGCATTAGTAAAATTATAAATACCACTTCTATGATTTAACAACATAGAGATAGTTATCTTGTTAGCATTTTTAACTTTTGGGTAATACTTAGCTAGCTTAGTATCGAGTGATAATTTGCCCTCATCAATCAATTGAAAAATCATGGTAGAGGTAAATACTTTGGTAATAGAGCCAATGTGATATTGGGTATCTATATTGGGCTTTTGCTTGCTTGCGACATCTACATACCCGATAGACCTTTGATAAACAGGCTCTCCATCTTTCACTATAGCTAAACTAAGCATTGCCTTTTGGTTTACGTCTAAGGCATCTAAATATTGATCGAGCTTGGCTTTATCAAAGCCCTGAGCAGAAACACTAAACAAGCAAATAAATAAAAACAGGTAAACATTCTTTTTCATGGGGCCAGACCTTCCTTGATATTGAGTAAAAACAATAAAGGCTCTAGCTAATCTATGCAATGTATTTAATGAAGCTTTAAGTAGTGTATTTCAGAGGCAAAACCGATAACCACTTAACAAAGCGCTAAGTATGAAACTTAGCGTTTTGTTATTTAGGGCGTTTAATTCATTTTAAGAAATAACTCTATTTGCTCAATCATCCACTCGGGTTCATCTGCCATAACAAAGTGTTTAGCTGTTTTTGCATAGGCCATATGCTTAAATTTTTGAGGTATGTTGGCCAGTTGGGTCAAGTAGTTGTTTTTGGTAGATTCAAAACTTGCGTAAGGTGCAGCTTGAGCAGGTGCAGCTATGGTAAGAACTGGGCGCTCAATTTGACTAAGCTTATCTCTAATATCAAGTTGCATTAGCTCGCCAAAGGCGCGCCCTGAAGTCATAGGGTCCGAGGTCATCATATCCTTAAGCATTTGCTCATGCCAAGCCTCATTATTGGCCATCGACTTCACCAAACTCTTAGGGTCAAACGAACGAGGGGCATCACTACTCGAAGCTTGCTGACTGCCAAGTAAGGCCCCCAAGGCAGGTAAGCCATCAATGTTAATCACCGCAGATATTTGTGGATGCTGCTCTGTAGCTAACCATAGGGCTAAGGTTCCCCCTAATGAGTGACCAACAATGACAACCTCTTCTAACTGGTTTACACGAATATATTCTAAAATCGCATTTTTCTGAAACTCAAGATAATTAGCGCCAACCGACTGTGGTGCTGCGGGTTTCACCCCAGCAAACCCCGCCAAAGATAAGGCATGCAATTGATACCTGTCAGACAACCTATCAATGGTATCTTCCCAAACATCCGCTGAAGAAGAGATACCAGGAATTAATATAATGGGCTTACCGATACCAACTACCGAAACATTAAATGCAGGATATTCTTGGCTAGACTGAGTTATTGAGTTTGAGCTTTGTGCACTAACAAGTAATGGCTTAACTAAACAGATGCAGCATAAGGTTAAAAGAGTAGTAAGTTTCATGGTTATTCCCCTAAATGATTTGAGGCCTAACTTTACGTCTCTTTCTAAAATGACAATATTGTCTATTGTCACTCGTTCGCTATGGCAAATGTCACTTTCTTTATTTTGGGTTTATAAAAATAGATATTGGGATAGACCTAACTGCTAAATGAACAAGAGCTAACTATAGAAATGTATAATGCCCCGATTTTGCTGACAATAAACGAGATGACAAAGCTGACCATATTTCAAACCATCACAGCACTATTTTAGAACGGTTAGGCTTAAACGATGAACAATGGTTCACGCTTACCACAGAGTTCGAACAGCACTTCTCAACCGCAGTAGGCAGCGAACATATGTTGCAACAATTTAAACACCATACAGAGCATCGACAAATAAGAGGTATGGCAAGGTCTAGAGCGTTATTGCAACACGGCTAATACAACATCAACCCATGTCCTCTTTTCCAGCCCATTGGCTAAGTTATGCTGCCCGAAATTTAAGTATTGTCAGTAATTGATGTGAATTTAAACCATACCCGACAAATTATTGTCAAACCCAAATGTAGAAAACCACCAAAGAGCTTATTCAAACCACTTTATGCTTGTTGATTGGAAAGTATTTAAGTAAATTATTACTTTGGGAGTCTATGTAAGTTGTTAGGCGTTTAAAATGGAACTAATTTCGATAGGAGGTAGAAAATGGAATTTGTGGCATTATCACTTGGCATATTAGCGTTTGTATTTGCATTAAACGCAATGTCTGAGGTCCAATCACTAAAAAAGAAATTAGAAGAAAGTGGCGTTCTTAAAAAGGATGAATAATTTTCGCTTGGTTGGCCTAAGCTGCCGCTGTGATTTGATAAACTAATTATGAATAGGCTAGTTCACATGGGTAAACTTAATTTCAGCCTATGGAAGTGAACTTTACAAGTATCATCCTTTATAAATAGTTAGCCTTTCACGTATTATAAAAACTGGTACGACTAAGTT
The DNA here is from genome assembly GCF_039942875.1 of Paraglaciecola sp. Lineage (GTDB taxonomy): Bacteria > Pseudomonadota > Gammaproteobacteria > Enterobacterales > Alteromonadaceae > Paraglaciecola. Next base: position 56,911 of record NZ_JBDVBQ010000024.1, on the reverse strand, counting down.
ATCAGCATCACACGCAAAAGGCGCGTGCTGGACTCACGACGCTGGCGCTTCGTTTGCCGGCTATTACGGTGTTATATTTCAAGCAAGGTTAAGCGTTGGATTTATTAAAATTAAGTGATTTCCTGCATCCAAGGCCATCGCCTTCTGGTATTGACGTTTTATGTAAATTACAGCATTTTGCAATAATCACTTACGCTGTAGATCCATCAAGGTTTAATGGGCTTTTCCCTGCACGCTTTAAATTGGATACCGTTGAAATCAACGGAGTCGAAAAATCTTTAATTTCAGTCGTCCCATTTATCGACGTCGATTTTACTTCTGCTGTTTATTCATTCCCTAAATTCACTATGGGTCAAACCAATTATCGAATCTATATAATCGATAAAGAAACCAACGAACGCTGTGTCTGGTTTCTAGGAACTACATTGGACTCATGGACGCTTGCAGTACCAAGATTTTTATGGAATTTACCTTGGTATTCAGGTGAAGTTAAATTCGATTGTGACTTTGATGAATCACAAAAGATATATCGTAAATATAAAATGACTACAGATGCTACTTGGGCTCCAGCTAGTGTTGAGCTGTCTCAAACGAAAGGTGCTTCAATCGAGCTCCCAGGGTTTCCTGATACTGAAACAGGGCTAGTGTATTTAACTCATCCATTAGCTGGCTTTTATCATCGTCGTGATGGTAAGTTAGGTACGTATAGAGTTTGGCATAAGCAACTAGAAGTGTCTTCTGCAGAGCTTGAATTTGCCAGTTTTGGACTATTATCGCGTTTAGGTTTGGTTACCCAAGAAGAGCAACTAACAGCTCATAGTGTTCTGGTTGAACCAATAAATGAATTTACTATTTATTTGCCGCCTAAAGTCGTGAAATAGAAATATCACACATTGCCTAAGTTCGCCGAAAAAAGCGCTGATGGGGCAAAGCATTATGCGTAAAAGAAATGAGTAAAGTGCTTTTTTTTGATCTCCTGAGAGTAATTGCTCTGAATATTAAGGATGAAGATTGAAAAATCCATTTTGCTGTATGTAATGGTTAAAAAATCCTGTAGACGTACTATAGGCTGGTTACTTTGAAAAAAGGGCAGTGATTTAACTACCCTTTCATTTTACGCTACAAGCTTCTCTCTAAAATTTGCAGTGGATGTTTAGGTTTAAACTCTTCAAACCTCGCTACTTGGCTACGGCATGAGTAACCAGTGGCTAGCACTTGTTCAGGTGCAAATTTAGCCACTGCCTGTTGCCAGCTTAGGTTATAAATACCGGTAGACTCTTCAAGGTGGCTTGACTCGTGGCCAAAGGTGCCAGCCATACCACAGCAACCTACAGATACCAAAGACAGCTCTAATCCGGTTTGTTTAAATATCTGCTGCCATTGCTTTTCACTGGTAGGTAACGCAGTTTTTTCACTACAATGACCGAACAAACCATACGCAATATTACTTGTAACTTTGATCTCTGGTAACTCTATTTGAGTTAACCATTCGTGTACCAATTGCACCTTAAACTCACCTCGTGCATCGCCTAGTACTTTTTGATATTCGTCTCGGTAGCACAGCACCATTGAAGGGTCTACGCCAACTAATGGCACGTTTAACTCGCTTAGTTGACTCAAGAAGTCAGAGGCATCTTTAGCTGTTTTTGCAAACTCTTTTAAAAAGCCTTTAACGTGCTGGGGCTTACCGTTTGGCATAAAAGGTAGCAATATGGGTTCATAACCTAACTTACTGATCAACTTAACAAGTGACTCCACTACATCGGCATCGTAGAAAGTGGTGAATGGGTCTTGAACAATACACACTTTTTTAGTCAATTCTGCTGGTGCTAACCGTTGTAGCTTGGCTAAATCAAACTGAGTGCTTTGTGGTTGGTTAAGCTTGAGTCTTTTTTCGAGAGTAGGTTGTGATAACAAAGGAGTATTCACATAACCAATGGTTTTTCTGATACTCGTATTCACCCAGTCTTGAGATAAAAATAAGTTAACAAATCCTGGCGCTTTTGCCATAAGCGGTGCCATTTTTTCAATATTGCCTACCAAAATGTCTTTGGCAGGTCGCATATACCTTTGGTAGTACATGCTTAAAAATCGCGATCTAAACCCCGGTACATCAACACTCACAGGGCATTGGCTTGAACATGCCTTACAAGCTAAACAGCCTTCCATGACTTCTAGTACTTCGTGTGAAAAGTCATTATCTGGCTTTTTATCGGTGGAGTTTCTAAAACGTTCAAACCAAGTAGGCGGATCTTCGTTGTGCTCTAGTTCGTTTACATCAATATTACTTCTAGACAATAAACGTAACCATTCCCGCACCATGCCCGCTCTGCCCTTAGGACTATGGCGTCTGTCACCGGTGATTTTAAATGAGGGGCACATGGGTGAAGTCGTATCATAGTTAAAACATAAACCGTTACCGTTACAACTCATGGCTGGCTCAAATGATGTTCTGACTTCGATAGGTATTTGCCTGTCTAATTCGCCTCTTTTAAGGCCAGACACTTTAACTAAGCTGTCACTTGACTCTAGCGGCGTACAGATTTTACCTGGGTTCATTTTGTTTAGAGGGTCGAACACCGTTTTAATCTTACGAAGTTCGGTATATAGCTCTTCACCAAAAAATGTTGGCGCGTATTCACTACGGTATCCTTTACCATGCTCGCCCCACATTAAACCACCATACTTGGCCACCAGTGCCACCACTTGATCTGAAATATCTGGCACCATTGCTTCTTGCTCTGGGTCACACATATCTAGCGCTGGGCGCACATGTAACACCCCTGCATCAACATGACCAAACATGCCGTACTTCAAATTATGGCTGTCTAATAAAGCTCTAAATTCCATAATAAAGTCAGCGAGGTTTTCTGGTGGTACGGCGGTATCTTCAACAAACGCGAGAGGCTTTTTCGACCCCTTTATTTTGCCTAATAGCCCTACTGACTTTTTACGCATGGCGTAAATTTTTGTAATGTCTGCTTTATCGTAGGTAATTTGGTAGCCTATTACCCCTAAGCTTTCAGCGTCATCCAAACTTTTGCTGAGGCTAGCAATTTTTTGTTCTATGTCTGCTTGGTCATTGCTGTTGTACTCAACCATATTAAGGCCAACCACTTCTTTACCTTCGACATCTGTTATCAAGTCGGCAACCGAATGCCAAATAATGTCTTGTTTAGCAAGGTTTAATACGTTGCTGTCTACCGTTTCAACAGAGGTAGCATTCGCGGCTACCATACTTGGCGCGTGTCTCAGTGCTGATTCAAAAGAATCATATTTAACATTTACTAAGGCTTTAAACGTCGCGATAGGCGTAATGTTAACTTTTGCTTCTGAAACAAATACCAATGAGCCTTCGGAGCCTGTGATCACCCGGCTAAGGTCTAATTTGGTTAAATCTTTATTCAGGGTGTTTTCTAAGTCGTACCCCGTTAAAAAGCGATTAAGGCGTGGGAATTTTTCCAGTATCTGCTCTCGTTTACCTAAGCAGCTATCTAGTAATTGCTGGGTGATATTTCCTAGAGGAGAGTCTTGTTTGCTTTGTTCTTTAGCTTCTTCCAGTGTGATGGGTGCAGTATTTAAAATAGTGCCATCAGCCAATACCGATGTTAGCCCTAATACATGGTCGCTGGTTTTACCGTACACCAAAGAGCCCTGCCCCGAAGCATCTGTGTTGATCATGCCACCAACAGTTGCACGGTTACTGGTAGATAAATCAGGTGCAAAAAAGAAACCTAAAGGGCGCAAAGCGTCGTTTAATTGGTCTTTAACAACACCAGCTTGTACTCGGGCCCAACCTTCATCAGCATTAACTTCGAGCACATTATTCATGTAGCGAGACATGTCTACGATAATGCCTGATGTTAACGATTGACCATTAGTGCCAGTACCACCGCCCCTTGCTGAAAACCGAACATTTTCAAACTGACTGGCAGTTTTGCCAATAAGAGATAAGTCTTCAGTTGACTTGGGTAGCACTACTGCTTGGGGTAATTGTTGATAAATTGAGTTGTCGGTGGCTACAGCTAAACGGCTGGCATAACTAAACTCTATATCGCCGCTAAACGTCGACTTTTTTAGTAACGCTAAAAATTCTTGATAATCGCTCTCAATTATCGAGCTAGGATCTAACACAGGAAGCATAGTTATAGGACTGCTCTTGAACTAAATTATTAGCCTAATTATACCCAATTGATTCAATAGGCTCTATATCACTTTGTACTAGGTTGCGTTTAAGTTTCATAACCAAGCTCTATGCAATAATGGATTGAACTGCCATTCTTATAGTCAATTAGTCTAATTTTTAACAGTTTGTAACATCTGTTGTTTTGCGTTGTCCTATTGAGTGTTAGACTATATATATTACCAATTTTTAAATAGGCAGAGGCATATGATGAAAAATATTAGGATCGCTTTTGGCAGTATATTCGCCCTTATGGGAGTGGTACTGTTTATTGTGCCTGGCTCTTCATTGTTTTTGTTATTAGGTCTAATTCTACTAAGCTATGACGTACCCAAAGCCCGTCAATGGTTAACGGTATGCCAAAACTCTATGTCCAAGTCAGCCCGTCGTTTAGACCGTTTTTTACTTAGACGTAAAATTAAAGGATAGCAGCAAGTTACTTTTTAAAGTTTAAAATGCCCAATTAACAAAAAACCGCACTCTGGTAACAGAATGCGGTTTTTTAGTGTTGGCAAACCACTCGGTAATTATTAGGTGTGCTGCTCACCTAAATACAGCCATGTTTCTACTACTGTATCTGGATTAAGCGAAACACTGTCTATCCCCTGCTCTACTAACCACTGAGCTAAATCTTCATGATCTGATGGTCCTTGACCACAAATTCCTACGTATTTACCACGCTTTTTAGCCGCTTGAATTGCCATAGACAACAACACCTTAACCGCTTCATTTCGTTCATCAAAAAGGTGAGCAATCAAGCCTGAATCTCTATCCAATCCAAGGGTTAACTGAGTTAGGTCATTCGAGCCAATTGAAAAGCCATCAAATATATCTAAGAATTGATCCGCAAGCAGTGCATTGGATGGTAACTCACACATCATAATGACTCGTAAACCATTCTCTCCTTGCACTAACCCTTGTTCTGCTAATAAGTCTATGACTTGTTGGCCTTCTTCAAGAGTGCGAATGAATGGGATCATTATCTCGACATTGGTCAAATCCATTTTGTTACGAACCCGCTTTATTGCTTCGCACTCAAGGGCAAAGCACTCTCTGAAATCATCAGAAATATAACGACTTGCCCCGCGGAAACCCAACATTGGGTTTACTTCGTCTGGCTCATACTGGTAACCACCCACTAGGTTAAAGTACTCGTTAGACTTAAAATCAGACATTCGTACAATAACTTTTTTAGGATAGAAAGCAGCAGCAATAGTGGAAACACCTTCAACCAATTTTTCGATGTAATATTCAACTGGCGAAGCATATCCTGAAATCATCTCAGTGATTTCATTCTTTAGCTCATCAGGTTGCTCATCAAAGTTCAATAACGCTTTTGGATGTACACCAATCATACGGTTAATAATGAACTCTAAACGTGCAAGTCCAACGCCTTCACTTGGCAAACGTCCAAAATCAAAAGCCCTGTCTGGGTTACCCACATTCATCATGACTTTTAGTGGAATATCTGGCATTTCGTCGACGCGAGAAGTGATAACGTCAAAATCAAGCACATCGCCATAGATATACCCCGTATCACCTTCCGCACACGAGACAGTGACTTTTTCACCATTATCAATGGATGCGGTGGCATTACCACAACCTACCACTGCAGGGATCCCTAACTCACGAGCAATAATAGCTGCGTGACAAGTACGACCACCACGGTTAGTCACAATAGCAGAGGCTTTTTTCATGATGGGCTCCCAGTCGGGATCTGTCATATCTGTAACTAAAACATCTCCCGGCTGAATTTTGTCCATTTCTTCGACGCCACTCAGTACTTTTGCAATACCAGCCCCTATTTTGTGCCCTATTGCACGGCCTTCACATACTGTTTTCGCCTCACCTTTTAACATAAAACGTTCTATGACTTGTAAGTCTTCACGACTACGAACAGTTTCAGGCCGAGCTTGCACTATGTACAACTTTCCATCTATGCCATCTTTAGCCCACTCTATGTCCATAGGGCGTTTATAGTGCTTCTCGATAATGACAGCTTGTTTAGCTAACTCCATTACTTCGTCATCGGTTAACGAATATAAACAGCTGTCTGAAGCGTCAATATCCACAATTTCAACTTGTTTGCCATGAGCAGTATCGTTTGAATAAATCATTTTGGTGAGTTTACTACCTAGATTTCTGCGCACTACCGCAGGCACACCTTTGGCTAAAGTCGGCTTATGTACATAAAACTCATCAGGATTAACCGCACCTTGCACAACCATTTCCCCTAAACCATAGGAAGAAGTAATAAATACCACATCTTCAAAGCCTGACTCAGTATCAATTGAGAACATCACACCGGAAGTAGCGCAGTCACTGCGTACCATGCGTTGTATTCCAGCAGATAGTGCTACACCTTTGTGATCATAACCTTGATGCACTCGATATGAGATGGCACGGTCGTTAAACAAAGATGCATAAACATGTTTAATGGCAACCATAACGGCATCGTAACCTTTCACATTTAAGAAGGTTTCTTGCTGACCAGCAAATGATGCATCGGGCATATCTTCTGCAGTTGCAGATGAACGAACCGCAAAAGAAGCTTCATTTCCAGATTCGCCTTGTAAGGTTTCAAAGGCACTTCTAATTGCATTTTCTAATTCAGGTAAAAATGGCGTATCTATGATCCAGTTTCGAATCGTTTCCCCGGCTTTTGCTAATTCTGGAATATCATCAACATCTAAGTTGTCTAATAAGTCATGAATCCTTGCCTCTAACCCACTTTGCTCTAAAAACAAATTAAATGCATGAGCTGTCGTAGCGAAACCACCAGGGACTTGCACCCCAGCGTTTGATAAATTTGAAATCATTTCCCCCAATGATGCATTTTTACCACCCACTACACCAACATCTCCCATCCCAAGTTGTTGGTACCACAACACATGTTCTTGCATTTTTACTATCTCCTAGAAAACTTTTTGGTTGTTTTACAAAGCTAATAATTTAATCTTAGTTAATTCAAAATCGACGCTAAAACGGTAAATAAAACAAATACTTCAATGAATAAGTGTTTGCTTGCGGCTGATTTTAGAATGTTGTTATTATGAAAGTAAAATTTAATTACATTTCGTAATTAAATTACAACAAAGTTAAGGAAATGTTGTGAGACTAGCATTTTATATTTCAGACGGAACAGCCATAACCGCAGAAACTTTTGGCCACGCACTCCTATCCCTGTTTACGATAGAGCTAAAACACGTCACTATTCCATTCGTCGAAACAACCGAACAAGCAGAAGAGGTAGTTCAAAAAATATCTGAAAGTTTTCAAGATACCAAACAGAGACCTTTAGTATTTTATACAGTGGTAAATACAGAAGTCCGCAAAATCATCTCAAAATCAGTTGGAATTAATTATAATTTTCTTGATCAATTTGTAGCACCGCTAGAAAAAGTGTTGGGGGTAACAAGTAAACCTGAAAAACACCGCTCTCATAGTATTCACGAAAAAACCTACGATATAAGAATAGAAGCTGTAAATTATGCCTTAGCCAACGATGATGGTGCGAACCTAAAAAACTACCATGAAGCTGATGTCATATTAGTGGGTGTTTCTCGTACCGGTAAAACCCCCACCAGTCTTTACCTAGCGCTACAATTTGGAATTAAAGCGGCTAATTATCCTTTTACTGAAGACGATATGGGGGATATTTTACGGTTACCCCCTACCTTGAGGCGCTTTAAGGATAAGCTTTTTGGATTAACAATCCATGCTGAGCGCCTACACCAGATTCGTTCAGAACGGCGCCCAAATAGCCGCTATGCGTCTATGAAGCAGTGCAGGATGGAATTAAGAGAAGTTGAGAACATGTATCACAAAGAAAAGCTCCACTTTTTAAATAGCACCTATTATTCAGTAGAAGAAATATCTGCCAAAATTTTAGCCCAAACAGGATTACAACGTCGTAAACATTGACAGTTAGACTCATTCAACAAACAACGAGGCTAAATCTGTATTAACGGCCTCACTATAATTGCCGAGTAGCAGCTAATGTTTAAGCATTAATTAGCTTTATTAATACTCTTCACCATTAATATAAGTTATTCGATTGAAAAATGATCCTATTTAAATCTTAACTCGTATTTCGGTTTATAAGATTTAATGGAAAAAGTATAATGCTTGCAAACAATCTAAGAACGCATCATGTGAATATGGTAGTAACTACTAGTAAACAGGTGAGTAACACTAAGCATCCTGAGTTGTGCGTGTGGTTGCAAGACGTAGCCATTAGCCGCGATAAACTAGCCTTCAGTAAACTTTTCAAATGGTTTGCTCCTCGCATTAAACAGTTCGGCATCAAACAATTTAATAATGAAGCGCAAGCGTTAGAGCTTGTACAAGAAACCATGACGAACATTTGGCGTAAAGCACACCTATATCACGCTGATAAAGGTGCGCCAACTACTTGGATGTATTCGATAATGCGTAACATGAGCTTTGATATGCTCCGTAAAATCCAGACTCAGCGCACGGAATCAATTAGTGACGATATATGGCCTACTGATAATATTCTGGTGTCAGAAGATATCGACAATTTTGAGGACCACCTTCAAAGCCGAAATCTTAAAGCACTATTAAACCATCTGCCTGAAAAGCAAAAACAGGTTGTTGTCGGCCTTTTTTACAAGCAAGTCACCCAAGAACAATTAGCGCAACAACTTAACTTACCAATAGGAACAGTCAAATCTAGGTTGCGTTTAGCGCTGAACAAGCTCCGCCAACTAATGGGAGACTCAGATGATTAAGCACCACCCTACACCATCATTATTACTAGCCTTTACACAAGGGCAATTGGACGCATCCTTGTCGATTGCGGTATCTGCTCATTTGGAGCATTGCGAGTGTTGTCGCCATCAAGTTCTTGCTCTTCAAGAAGCCTCGGCACAATATCTGGACGACGATTGCGAATTAGATGAATGGCAAGATGATGACATGATCGCATCGATAACTGATGACGATTACGAAATACACCCAAAACAAAGCATGCCGCTTCAAGTAAACTTGAAGGGTAATGATTATACTCTACCTAGAGCACTGCAATCTGTTTCACTGTCTAACTGGTTAAAATTGGGCAAGTTAGCGAGAGCCCGAGTTGATCTAAACGAAGGTGAAGTGCATACCAATCTACTGCACATTGAAAAAGGCGGAACGATTCCTTTACATACCCATAAAGGGTTCGAGTTAACAGTGCTATTAGCGGGAGAGTTTAAGGATGAATTTGGAACCTATGTACCTGGAGACTTTATTTGGCAAAATGATACCAATACACATTCACCATCCACGGTAGATGGTTGCTTATGTTTGACGGTTGCCAATAACTCAATGCATTTTGTTCAAGGAATTAGCCAAGTGTTGAATCCTATTGGCAAACTCATTTATTAGTGCATCCTTACTAAAAATCGATATGAACAGGCCCAGTAAATGGGTCTGTTTACTTTTCGAGCAGCCGATAATAAATTTACTCTCAACAAACTGATCCTCACTATCTTTCGTTTCGTAAAGTCACTTATATATGAAGAGTAAATGATATGAATTCAAAAAAAATCGAAAATTTTGTTACGATTTACCAAAAGTTAAATAAAGATAATTTAGCCCTTTTAGAAGATATTTATCATCAAGACGTTGTCTTTATCGACCCTCTACACACAGTTGAAGGACTAAAAGAGTTGGAGCAGTATTTCTCTCACCTTTACAGTAATCTGCAATCAATAACCTTCAATATCGATGAGTCTGTAGAAATCAATGATAGAGGCTTTTTGTATTGGACCATGACCTATTGCCACCCATCTCTGAATAGAGGGAAGCCTATCAATGTTTCCGGCCATAGCCGCATAAAATTCCACAATGAACGGGTTATCTTTCATCAAGATTATGTTGATACCAACACCATGATTTTTGAACACATACCTTTGGTTGGAAAAGTCATAAAATACCTAAAGAAAAGAGCAAGTAAATGAAACGAGTGTTAATTACTGGCGCGACTTCTGGTATTGGTAAATCTCTGGTTGATATTTATATCGACAATGGCTACGAAGTTGTCGCCACAGGTCGCGACCTAACAAAACTAGCGACCTTAAAAAAGCAGTACCCGAGCATTCACACGTTAAGTTTTGATATCACACAACTGCAACAAGTTTTAGACGCTGCCGAAGAAGTTAACAGTATTGATCAGCTTATCTTAAATGCAGGCAACTGCGAGTACATGGAAACAGTTAACCCATTTGACAGTGCCCTATTTGAGCGCGTCATACGTACAAACTTATTATCTGTTGGATACTGCTTAGAAGCGTTCTTACCTAAAATTAAACGCAATGGGCAAATAGGCATTGTAAGTTCCAGTGTGACTTATTTAGCGTTTACGCAATCTCAAGCCTACGGAGCCTCGAAGGCAGGATTAAATTACTTAGCCAGAAGCCTAAGTGTAGATCTTGCGAACCAAGATATCGGGGTAAGCTTGATTCAACCAGGCTTTGTAGAAACGCCATTAACGGATAAAAACACCTTTGACATGCCTGGAAAGGTCACTTCTGAGTTTGCAGCAAAAGCGATATTCAAAGGCATGCAAGCCAGAAAACATTCGATAAAATTCCCTACGCTTTTTATCAACATTCTTAGATTATTGTCCACATTGCCGTTTGCGCTGTGGCGAAAAATCGCAATTTATTTGGTGAACAAATGAAAAATATAGCCATTATCGGTTCAGGAATATCAGGGCTCACTACAGCGTATTTACTTAATCAAAAACACAAAGTTAGCGTATTTGAGAAAAATGATTACATTGGTGGTCATACTGCAACTGTAGACATCAAGATTAAACAAAAAGAATACTCGATTGATACCGGTTTTATCGTTTTTAATAATAAAACCTATCCTAGATTTTTAAAATTACTGTCCCAATTAAAACTTGCCCCTCAAGAAACTGAAATGAGCTTTAGTGTGAAAAATCAAAACACAGGTTTGGAATACAATGGCCACAGCTTAAGTACCTTATTTGCTCAAAAACGTAACGTGTTAAGACCAAAATTTTGGAAACTTATTTTAGACATTCTGCGATTTAATAAAACCTGTAAGCAGTTATTTTCAGAAGACTCAATTCCACTGGACCTAACCTTGGGTGAGTTTTTAGATAATGAGCAATTTAATGACTATTTTTGTCAGCATTACATTTTACCTATGGGGGCTGCAATATGGTCCACAAGTTTAAATGAGATGCGTCAGTTTGAATTAGGCTTTTTTATTAGGTTCTTTCATCATCATGGTTTATTGAATGTAAGTGACAGACCTCAATGGTATGTAATCCCAGGTGGCTCAAGGGAGTACATTGCACCTTTGATAGCGAAGTTCAAAAACGACATTCATCTAAACGCTAGCATAAGTAAAGTTAGCCGAGAGTTGGATAAAGTGAGATTGTATTTTGAAGATGGTACGAGTCAGGATTTTGATGAAGTGGTATTTGCTTGCCATTCAGATCAAGCACTAGCTTTACTTGCTGATCCAACTCCACTCGAAACTGAAATATTAGGTGACATTGATTACCAAAATAACGACGTGGTGCTACATACAGATATCAGTTTATTACCTAAACGAAAAGCCGCATGGGCTAGCTGGAATTATCAACTTGATGGTAATTTTGACCGCCAAGCGAGTGTGACTTACAACATGAATATACTGCAAGGGATAGCGTCAAAAGAAACTTTTTGTGTAACCCTAAACCAATCAGAGCAAATAGCACCAGAAAAAATAATTCGTAATTTCACCTATGCTCACCCAGTATTTAATCAAGCCTGCATTGCTGCGCAACAAAAAAGAAACTCTATTTGTGGCGTTAATCATACTCATTTTGTAGGCGCTTATTGGTACAACGGTTTTCATGAAGATGGAGTGCGTAGTGCTACTGACATAGGTCTAAGGTTTGGAATTAGTTTATGACACTAAATAGTGGAATTTATGCTGGGAAGGTGCGCCACAGACGCTATAAACATAACAATCATAGCTTTAGTTATTCCCTGTACATGTTGGCCATTGATTTAGATGAAGTTCCTCAATTATTCAAGCAATCACCTTTGATTGGCGAAAAGTGGTATCACCCTATTCGCTTTAACCAAAAAGATTATATAAAAAGTGAACTGGGTACCTTACGCCAACGTATAAAAAAGAAAGTAGTAGAGTCAGGCGGTAAATGGGATGGACACAAAGTGACTATGGTAGCCCAAGGTAGATGTCTAGGTTTGTATTTTAGCCCAATAAACTTCTATTTTTGTTATGACCAAAATCTACTTTGTCAATATATGCTGGCAGAAGTCAGTAACACCCCATGGCGTGAACGTCATTACTATTTGGTAAACTTAGCGAATAATAAACCTACTCCCAAAACATTTCACGTTTCACCTTTTATGGAAATGGACATGGATTATCACTGGCGTGTTACCCCTCCAGGAAAAAAAATGCTGGTACATATTGAAAACCATCAAGACAGAAAAGTATTTGATGCGACCTTAGCCATGTCAAAAAAGGCTGTCACCGCGAAAAATATTTTATCTACCCTGTGCAGCACTCCCAGTATGACGCTAAAGATTGTATTAGGTATTTATTGGCAAGCTGTAAAATTATTTCTTAAAAAAGTGCCTTTTGTTGCACACCCAGAACACTGAGGTAATTAATGGAAAATACACAAACATTAAGTTCGACTATTCAATTAGATTGGTGGACCACAAAATGTAGAAAATTAGTTTTTGATACTCTCAACTCTTTACAAGATGCGTGTATTGAAATTCAAGAAGCCAACACTACTTATCAACTTGGCAACCGCGACGCTTTACTGACATCTAAAATTCTAGTGTTGGACTCGAGCCTATACAGAGACTTCGTTCGAGGTGGCTCAATAGGAGCAGCAGAAGCATTTATCGCCCATAAATGGACTAGTCCAAATTTAACTCGTTTAATTCAAATTTTTGCCAAACACCAACAGCAGTTAGACAAAGTTGAAGATTCGATTTCATGGCCAGCTAAAGTCAAAAATAAGTTGGCGCATTTAGCTAACAAAAACTCTCAAACAGGTTCAAAGAAAAATATCCTTAGTCATTATGACTTAGGAAATCATCTTTACACTCAATTTTTAGACAACACTATGATGTATTCGGCCGCTATGTTTGATGAAGAACATCAAACTTTAGAAGCGGCTCAAAACAATAAACTAAAAATAATCTGTGAGAAGTTAGAACTGAAGCCAAGTGATCACCTGGTCGAAATTGGCACTGGTTGGGGCAGCCTGGCTATTTATGCTGCCAAACATTATGGCTGTAGAGTTACCACTACCACTATATCAGACGCTCAGTATGAATATGCTCAGGCGCAAGTCAAAAAGAACAAGCTAACTGAACAAGTAACTTTGTTGAAGAAGGATTATAGAGAACTAAGCGGCACCTATGACAAGTTAGTGTCAATTGAAATGATTGAAGCGGTAGGTCATGAGTTTTTACCTACGTTTTTTAAAAAGTGTAACTCCCTGCTGAATGACTCTGGGAAGATGTTATTACAAGCCATTACTATCGCTGACAACCGTTACGATCATTACCGTAAAAGTGTCGACTTTATCCAACGTTATATATTCCCCGGCGGATGCCTACCTTCAGTTCAAATTATTAGTAAACAATTTGCTGAGCAAAGTGACATGGTTATCGACCATGTTGAAGATATTGGATTACATTATGCTCGCACCCTTAACCATTGGTACAAAAACTTTAATCAGAATTGGTCAATATTAGCAAGCTCGGGTTTTGATGGACAATTTAAACGTTTATGGAACTACTACCTTTGCTATTGCGAAGGCGCCTTTTTAGAAAGAGCTATTAGCACACATCACATAACCGCTAGAAAAATGAACTTTATTGGCAAAAACGATGCGTCAGTTTTGGATTATTAATGGCATTCTTTTTCAGCTAGCTTGGTTTGCAGCTGCATTATTAACTCAGTATGCAGCTTTTATAATTAGCTTTATCTTAATTTTACATTTTGTATGCAGTGATAAAAAACTCTGGGATGCCAAGTTATTAATCTTGGCGCCAATAGGATGGTTAACCGACTCACTGTTAATTCATTATTCCGTCATCACAACCGAGAGTGGCTGGATACCTGTTTGGCTAATGCTGTTATGGTGCGTTTTTGTGGTGTCTTTAAACCACAGTTTATTTTGGTTGCAAAAGCTCAAATTACCCTTGTTGATCCTGGTAGGTGCCATATCAGGGTGTGCTAGTTATACCGCAGCTATACGATTTGGGGCAATAGATACAACTTTGGATTTAATTAAACAAGTTATTTATTTCGCTGTGGCTTGGGCAGTATTACTGCCACTGTTAGTTCACCTATCACTGCGGCTAAACAGAAATACCACGGCTGATAGTAAGACCACTGATAAACACTTATTTGAGACAAAATGATGAAAACTTATCAACTTCTTTTTATAGCACTATTATTATTAAGCTGTTCTAGTGCACACATTGATAGCTATCAAAACACCACACCTGAACTAAAGCTCAATGAATTTTTTAACGGAGAATTAGTCGCTCACGGAATGGTATTGGATATGAATGGTGACCTAACTCGCCGATTTGTAGCCAATATATCAGGCACGTGGCAAGGCAAGAATGGTACCTTAGATGAACAATTTATTTATGATGATGGTGAAACCGACACTAGGGTTTGGAAGCTAACTGAATTAGAAGATGGTAGCTATCAAGGTACCGCAAATGATGTAATTGGTATAGCCACTGGTAAATCTGCCGGATCTGCATTTTATTGGCGATATGACTTAGAAATAATGGTAGACGGTGAACCGTTAGTGGTAACACTAGACGACTGGATGTATCTGATTGACAAAGATGTATTATTAAATAAATCGCAAATAATAAAATACGGATTAGATGTAGGTGAAGTAATTTTATCCATTCGTAAGCTGTAATTGTATGCTTAATTTAAGATATGTAAGACTAATCGATATAATTCATCACTTCATCGGCCCACTTTAAAGCCTCTTGATAACAACGGTTTAATGCAGTTACTTCATTTTGGCTGAAATTATCCAGGACCTCATTATCTAATCGTTCCATACCGATCGAGAATGTAAGTAACTCACCTAGCTCATTGTTTTTGAAAAGCAAAGCTATTTTGATATTTTCATCTAACTTTAGATGCTCAAGAATCAATTTCATTTCAATTTCGAATATCGCCTCGATGCCAGATAATAATCCTAAAAGAAAGCATGAAGATGGCTCAAAGGGTCTGCCCCTAGAGTACAAGGATAACGTTTTAGCTCTTATCAATATACTCCTGAATAATTCGGCGGGTGCAGTAGAAACAGAAACCAATGACAAAATAATAGCCCACTGCTTTACAGTGGCTAACCCTAAAATAATAACGGCGTCTTTAACTGAGGTAACTTCTCTAACTAATTGATAAAGGGGACAGTTTATCAAACCCAATATCTTAAGCACTAAGCCCACATCTCTGGAGATAAGCTCAGCAACCTCTTCTACTTCTATGTCGTCTCTACTCAATTCGGACAGTAGATGTAATACTGCATATTGATTAGCTCCTATTTTTTTCCCTTTGACGATACTTGGGCGCTCTAAAAAATAGCCTTGAAATAAATCAAATCCCATTTCAATACATTGAGTAAACATATTTTGGTCTTCAACTTTTTCAGCTAATAGCAAACACCCAGTTTGCTTTAAAGTAGGCAGAGCTTTATCTAAGCTTTTAAAATCGACATTTAACACGTCAATTTTTATAACACTTAGGTATTTGAAATAGGCTTCTTTTGATTGCTCAAGAATATAGTCGTCTAATGCAAACTTAAACCCCTGACGTTTAAAATCACGAACGCGTGTAAGCACTTGTTCAGTTGGTTCAACATCTTCTAGAATTTCAAAGGTAACGTTTTGAGGGGCAATCGGGAAAAAATCATCTGCTAATAAAAACTCTTCATCAACATTTACAAACATAGGCAAACCGAGGTTCATATTACTACTTAGTAAAGTAGTACAAGCATTAACAAGCAGTTCTCGTGTTGAAGGTTTTGAAACACCTCTGCGAGAGTCAGGAATATCACTACGATACAATAGCTCATGGGCATATAAATAACATTTGCCATCAAATATTGGTTGTCTTGCCAATAACACAGATTTACTCATGAATTACCTTTCAATGCGGGCTTTACTATTAGCCATTATTTTTCGTGGTGGCACGATAGAGATACTTGGGATAGTAGACGTAATAGCTCGCTTAATTGTAACTTTAACTTACATAACTTTAACACAAATGACGAGTTTTTTTGGTTTGTACACATTTTAGAGAGAAACAAAAAAGGAAGGAGAAACCTACTTAATTATTTATATTATGCCCTTCCCCCCGTAACCTTATTTGCACGACCTTCTTCTTTAGCTTTTTCTGCCCGTCTTCTACGCACTTCTTTCGGGTCTGCAATGAGTGGGCGATAAATTTCAATACGATCGCCATCTTTTGGCACATCTGATGTTTTACACGTACGATTCCAGATACCCACTTTGGAGGTACTCAGTTTAATTTCGGGAAATTGAGATAAAATGCCAGATGATAAAATAGCTTGCTCAACTGTCACACCTTGTGCAACTTCAAACTCAAGTAAGGCTTGCTTCTGAGGCGTTCCATAAGCGACTTCAATTGTTATTGTCGTGTCTTGCATATCTTTACCCATAAACTTGCTTAGCTCGCTCTGTAAAAGCAACCACCATATTCGCAGCTATGGAATTAAAAATGCGACCGAAAGCCATTTCAACTAAACGACTAGAAAATGCAAAATCTAAATTCAGTTCTATTTTACATGCTGAATCACTTAGTGCTTGAATAGTCCAACCGCCTGTTAAGCTAGAAAAAGGGCCGTCGACTAAATTCATTTTAATATACTCGCCGCGCTTCAAAGCATTTTGAGTGGTAAACCACTGTTTCACCCCAGCCTTAGATATAAGCAATGACGCACGCATTTGCTCAGTATTTTGTTCCAATACTTTTGTATCTGCACACCCAGGAATAAACTCTGGATATTGTTGCACATCATTGATCAAATCAAACATCGACTCAGCGCTATAGCTAACCAATGCGCTGCGAGATACATTCGCCATTAATACTCCTAATCTTATATGGCTGAAAACCGCTGTAGCCTAGCATAATTGGGCAACATTATTAATACTTAAGGCCCTAGAATTAGTCTTTGTCATCTTTTTAGTTGTGCCTAAAAATACAATCTCTATAATACTCCCCATGAATAAAAAGAAGTCAAAAAACACTACCAACACTATCGCTCTGAACAAAAAAGCACGTCATCAATATAACCTTGAAGATAAGCTAGAATGTGGCATGGCCTTACAAGGTTGGGAAGTAAAAAGTATCCGCTCAGGTAAAATTAATATTTCCGAGAGTTATGTGACAATTGAAAAAGGCGAAGCCTTCTTGATTGGCTCTACCATTCAACCTTTAAACCAAGCATCTAGCCATGTGGTATGTGATTCTACACGTAAGCGCAAGCTGTTATTGAAGCAACGTGAACTAGATAAACTTATTGGCTCGGTCGAGCGCCAAGGTTACTCCCTAATTGCCACAGCCATGTACTGGAAAGCCAACTGGGTTAAATTAGAAATATATCTAGGTAAAGGTAAACATGAGCACGACAAACGTGACTCAGTTAAAGATAGAGATTGGGCTCGAGACAAAGAGCGCATGATGAAACATAAGGTCTAAACAGGCCTTTATCCACTCTTATTGCAATTACCTAAGTTCTATAAATGCATTTAGAACTGAATCTTCGCTAGGCCCTTGTTAACATTACAGCTTACCAATGTCATATTTCTAAGCTGTAAACACCATTATAGCAACCCACATATTTAAACCTCATAAAGATAACGATATAGACTAGCAAATATGGAAACCAATTAAGTTTGGCGGAAAATGTCAGATACTTGATGTTCGTTACAAGAGGCTTTGAGGATATAGCTCTGAAAATAAACAGACATTAAGTGATGTGTATTGCCCGTTTATCAAACTAGTCCGTGTCATTTGTCAAATTGTTACTTCGACTATAATAAACCAGCAGAAAAAACAAAGGCCTGTAACGAATAACGCTACAGGCCTTTACTTATATATGGTGCGGATGGGGAGACTCGAACTCCCACGGCCTAAGCCACAGCCCCCTCAAGGCTGCGTGTCTACCAATTCCACCACATCCGCGTAAACTTTATGAACTAAGAGTTTGGTACGTCGTCTTCTGTAATTGGCGACTCAACAACAGGTACATCTGAATTTTGCATCGTTTGTACAGCGTCATCACTTACAGGAATATCAGAATCTATAGTTTGCTCTACTGCTGGAGTTTCAAGGTTTTCCCACTCACCTAGGCCTTTTTCTTTGTCAGCAGTTTGGTTACCTAGAATCAAGCTAATAACAAAAAATAAAGTCGCTAATATTGCAGTAGTTCTTGTTAAGAAATTACCAGAGCCACCAGAACCAAAAACAGTGTTAGAGCCGCCACTACCAAAAGACGCCCCCATGTCAGCCCCTTTACCTTGTTGAATCAAGACAAAGCCCACCAACATAACTGCGACAATTAAATAAACAATAACTAATAACTCGTAAAAATCCATGTGCTGCCTCTACTGATTTGCCGCTAGGCAAATACTTAAAAAATCTTCTGGATTTAGACTGGCCCCGCCAATCAAACCACCGTCTACATCTGCCTGAGAAAATAATTCCTCAGCGTTACTACCCTTAACACTACCACCGTATAAAATAACAATTTTGGCAGCAATATCTGAATCTAATTTAGCTAAATGGCCTCGAACAAAAGCATGTACTTCTTGGGCTTGTTCAGGGCTAGCTGTTTTGCCTGTACCTATAGCCCATATAGGCTCGTAGGCTAAAACTATCTTTGCAAACTGTGCAATACCGACTTGTTTCAATACTGCATCTAGCTGAGTGGCAATATAGGTAAACAAAGTACCATCGTCTCTAATATCTTCTGGCTCACCAAAACATAAAATAGGTGTTAAATCTGCATTTAATGCTTTTTCAACTTTTTGAGCGACTATCTCGTTTGACTCAAAGTTATCTTCACGACGTTCAGAATGGCCGATAATAATATAACTACAACCAAACTCCTTAAGCATTGATACTGAAACTTCTCCAGTATGCGCGCCGGAATCAAACTGGCTCATATTCTGAGCACCTAGCTTAATACTGTCTGCAAACATTCCTAAATAAGGGAATGGAGGACAGATTACCGCATCCATATTGTCTAAACTTGCCTGTTCAAGCTGCTTTTCCATCTGCTTGACAAGTGCTTTATCGCCATTCATTTTCCAATTTCCAGCGACCATAGATCTTCGACTATTTATTTGCACTTTTTGCTCCTTATTGCGCCAATAAAAAAGCGCGCGAGATATTAACCAACCCAATGAAATTATACAAGAGACTTATATATTTATACGAATTATAACGGTCTATTTGCTCACTTTACGCACAGCTTCGGCAATATGTTTAGCCCATGAGGCTGAATCTTGTGCATCGTTAGCTTCCACCATGACACGGATCAGTGGTTCAGTGCCACTTTTACGCAGCAATACTCTGCCTCTGTCACCAAGCGCATTTTCTGCGTCGACAACCGATGTTTTTACATACTCATCTTCTAAAGGTGCACTACCTTCTTCAAATCTAACATTAATTAAGGTTTGAGGGTATTTTACCATGCCACGACTTAATTCATTAAGTGTCATATCGGCATTAAGCATTGCTGCCAAAATTTGCAAACCAGCAACAATCCCGTCGCCTGTTGAAGCTGCCGCTAAATTCAAGACATGACCAGACCCTTCACCACCTATCGACCAGCCTTTTTGTTTCAGTAGTTCCATCACATATCGATCGCCTACTGCACTTCGTACGAATGGCACACCTAACGTTGCCAAAGCGACTTCTAGGCCTAGGTTACTCATTACGGTTCCTACTACGCCCCCTTTCAGACGACCTGACTTAAGGGTATCTCTAGCTATCATATAGACGATTTGATCACCGTCGATAATATTACCTTTGTTATCAACCAGCATAATGCGATCGCCATCGCCATCCAATGCAAAACCTAAGTCAGCTTTGTTTTCAAGCACGCATTTGGTAATCGCCGCCATTGAGGTTGCGCCAACATCACGGTTTATATTTAAACCATTTGGATTGGTGCCTATTTCAATAACTTCAGCACCAAGCTCACTCAGGACATTTGGCGCAATGTGATAAGTTGCACCATGAGCACAGTCCACTACTATTTTTAAGCCTTTCAAAGATAAGTCTGAAGGAAAATTACCTTTACAAAATTCAATATATCGACCCGCAGCATCGCCAATACGTATAGCCTTGCCTAATTTATCTGAGGCAACACACTCCATAGGTTTATCCATTTGCTCTTCAATGGCAGTTTCGATCTCATCATCTAATTTCATGCCGTCAGCGGAGAAAAACTTAATACCATTATCATAATAAGGGTTGTGAGAAGCGCTAATAACAATGCCCGCTTCTGAACGAAAGGTTTTAGTAAGGTACGCAATGGCAGGAGTAGGCATTGGCCCTAATAACCCTATATTAATACCTGCTGCAGACAAGCCAGCTTCTAATGCAGACTCAAGCATATATCCTGAAATACGAGTATCTTTGCCAATTAACACTTTATTAGTACCTGTACTTGCTAGCACTTTTCCAGCAGCCCAGCCTAACTTCATAACGAATTCAGGGTTTATCGAACTCTCACCCACTTTCCCACGGATACCATCTGTACCAAAATACTTTCTTTCGCCCATTCTAAATATTCCTATAAGCGTTAATTGCGGTTACTACTTTAACAGCATCGACTGTCTCTTTTACATCATGCACTCGAATAATTTTCGCACCTTGCTCTAATGCCATAGTGGCTACTGCAACCCCACCAGCCAACCTTTGATTGACATCTCTTTGTAATAAATGTCCCAACATAGATTTTCTAGACATACCGACAAGTAAGGGAACATGTAACGTTTTAAACGCGGCCAACTCGGCTAAAAGTTGATAATTGTGCTCCAGCGATTTTCCAAAACCAAATCCAGGATCAACTATAATCTTTTCTTGATTGATCCCAATTTTTTGGCATGCGCGTATACGATCCTTTAAAAATGCCAAAACGTCATCAACAACGTTATTATATTTGGGATTTTGTTGCATTTTTCTAGGTTGCCCTTGCATATGCATCAAGCACACCGGAACATTTGCCTTCGCAGCGGCTTCTAAGGCCGTCCCCTCTTGCAAAGCCCTCACATCATTAATGAGTCCAGCTCCGGCAGTTACAGCTTCAGTCATAACCTTTGCCTTACTCGTATCAATAGAGACAAGGGTATCAAAGCGTTCATTAATGGCTTCGATCACTGGCAACACTCTGTCAAGCTCTTGCTGCAAGGTCACCTCATTTGCACCCGGCCTAGTAGATTCTCCACCGATATCAATGAAATCCGCACCTTCACCTAACATTAACTCGGTTTGCTTTAAGGCGTTATCTAAACCATTAAAACTGCCTCCATCTGAAAAGGAATCAGGCGTTACATTGAGGATCCCCATTACACGGGGTTGTGATAAATCTAAAAATTTATCTTTAAACTGCATAGAAAAATTTGTCTCTTTAAAAGAATGAAGCTTTACTTACAAAAAAACGCCTTGCTGCACCGGCAACAAAGCGTTTTTCTAGTTATTGTAGATTAATGTGTAGCGTCACCTGGTTTGCCAACATTAGGTTTGGGAGATTCCGGCTTCGATTCCTCTTTCTTATCTTCTGGAGCAACAGTTGCGCCACCAGAAGGCTTGTCTGAGTCATCGGTTTTTCCATCACGCACCCAATCTGCCGGCAAACGTACTTCTTTACGATCCATTAAATCATCGATTTGTTTTGCATCAATGGTTTCATACTTCATTAACGCATCTTTCATCGCTTCTAAAATATCCATATTGTCTTTCAATAAAGTTTCAGCAAGAGCGTAATTTCTATCAATTAACAACCTGATTTCGGCATCAATATCACGAGAAGTTTCAGCTGACATTGAAGAAGGAGCAGCCCCCATAAATGCTTCATTATCATCGTCTTTGTAATTGATTGGTCCCATTTTAGGAGAAAGTCCCCATTGGGTTACCATTTTACGTGCGATGTCAGTAGCGCGTTCAATATCATTCGATGCACCAGTCGTTACACCGGCTGCGCCTAATGTAATTTCTTCTGCAATACGCCCACCAAAAAGTGTCGCAATACGAGACTCTAGCTCTTCTCTTGACGAGCTGTATTTATCTTGTTCAGGTAAATACATGGTTACCCCTAAGGCTCGACCTCTAGGAATAATAGATACTTTATATACAGGGTCATGTTTAGGGACTAAGCGCCCCACGATAGCATGACCCGCTTCATGGTAAGCAGTATTGGTTTTTTCTTCTTCAGACATGACCATGGTCTTACGCTCAGAGCCCATCATGATCTTGTCTTTAGCTTTATCAAACTCATCCATGCTTACTACACGTTTATCTGTACGAGCTGCAAATAATGCGGCTTCGTTCACTAAGTTTGCTAGGTCTGCACCAGAAAAACCGGGGGTTCCACGAGCAATAAGGGATGCTTCGACATTGTCACCTAGAGGTACTTTGCGCATATGCACCTTCAGAATTTGTTCGCGACCACGAATATCTGGTAAACCAACCATAACTTGGCGGTCAAAACGACCAGGTCTTAGTAATGCAGGATCAAGCACATCAGGACGGTTAGTCGCTGCGATAACGATAATTCCTTCCGTACCTTCAAATCCATCCATTTCAACCAACATTTGGTTTAATGTTTGCTCTCTTTCATCATTACCACCACCATGGCCACCACCACGTTTACGACCAACAGCATCAATTTCATCGATAAAAATAATACAAGGAGCTGATTTTTTAGCTTGGTCAAACATGTCTCTTACGCGTGATGCACCCACACCTACAAACATTTCCACGAAATCTGAACCTGAAATACTAAAGAAAGGTACTTTAGCTTCACCAGCAATGGCTTTCGCTAACAATGTTTTACCCGTACCTGGAGGGCCAACCATCAACACTCCCCTTGGGATTTTTCCGCCAAGCTTTTGAAACTTGCTTGGATCTCTTAGAAAGTCGACTAATTCGCTTACGTCTTCTTTAGCTTCATCACAGCCTGCTACATCAGCAAATGTAGTTTTAATTTGGTCTTCACCCAGCAACCGGGCTTTGCTTTTACCAAATGACATTGCACCTTTACCACCGCCACCTTGCATTTGACGCATGAAGAATATCCATACCCCAATCAATAGAAGCATAGGGAACCATGAGATAAAAATTGAAGTTAATAACGAGGACTCTTCCGGCTCTTTACCGAATACAGCAACGTTGTTTTCGATCAATTGGTCCATTAAGGCTAAGTCTGTATATGGAATGATAGTGGTAAAAGCCTCACCATTTCGTTTAACACCCTTTATTTCTCCGGTGGTTCTATCGATGGTGGCACTACTCACTACTCCATTACTGACGTCTTTGAGAAAATGCGTGTAGTCTGTCGAAACCACTTTGGAATCATTTGATGAAAAATTTTGGAAAACTGACATCAATACAACAGCTATAACCAGCCATAAAATTAAATTTTTTGCCATGTCGCTCAAGTTATATAACCTCTAAAATTACGATTTTGTTTTGTCTAACCTGTATACCAGCAGACTACTATAATTTATATCATGCTGCTAGCAGATAAAGTTATCTGTAAGCCAGCGTTGTGATTCACTATTATAAGTTAACCCCCAACCATCACCTATAAAATGATGTCGTCCTTAATATCGACTTGGACATAGATACCTGTACGAAAATAAAGTCACTTTTGTTCAACTGCCAGTCTAAACTCCTACTATATGTAAAACTTAGGTCGGGCAGCTCTTACTTACCTTTAATCCACCCAATTTGCTGGCCCAATAGTTAAATTTAGTAAGCTATTTGAGTGTAAATTATTTTTTCCTTACTGAGAACTACATTCAAATTAGGAATAACAGTGAGATGGCGCTAGAATAGCGCTTTTCAACCATTCATCTTGAATAAATTTGTAAGAATTAATACCAATGACCTTATCGAACAAACAAAAGCAGTATTTAAAAGGCTTAGCACACTCTCTAAAACCTATAGTGCAATTAGGCAACAATGGCTTAACAGAGGGCGTAATGGCCGAAATCGAAGGAGCGATTAATCATCACGAGTTGATTAAAGTAAAAGTTCCTACTGATGACAAAGAAGAAAAGTCCCTCATTATGGATGCTATCGTAAGAGAAGCTGGAGCCGTTAAAGTACAGGCAATAGGACATACTTTAGTCATATACAAACCAAGTGACGAAAAGAAAATTGAATTGCCAAGAAAATAGACGCTTTTTAGTATCTACAGATGGTGATTAATTTAAACAAGGTTAATTAATCACCTACCGATTTTTATTTCAAAGACATAAACAGTCATCGTTAGTGATGATGTCCACCAACTCCATGGGCATGTCCATGCTCAATCTCTTCATCTGTTGCGGCCCTAACATCTACAACTTTTAGCTCAAACTGTAAGGTTTTACCTGCATAAGGGTGATTGATGTCGATGGTAACCATAAACTTACCTACTTTCACGATAGTAACTTCGCGTTGTCCCTGCTCAGTATTAACAACCGCCGTCATGCCCGCTTTCCATTTTGGCTTTTTATCTGCGCTCATTAAATGTTTAATAGATATTCTTTGCTCACTATCAGGTTGAAGGTCACCATAGGTCTCCGCCGCTTCTAGTACAACTTCAATCTCATCGCCTTTTTTCATAGACTCTAATGATTTTTCTACACCTACCATCATGTTGTTGTAACCATGTAGGTAAGCGATAGCTTCTTGATCAAAATTAGATTCCAACTCTTTGCCTTCAGTATCTTTAATTCGATATAGAAATTGCACCACTGTGCCTTTTGTAATTTGCATAAATTTTTTCTTAACCTTTTTTAATATTAACAACCCTACAATTACTGCTAACTCTCCTAGGAGCTATGAGTTTATCGGATTACATGAACTATTCGTCGTCAGCGCCTGCCACAATATTGGCGATATTAAGTAAGCTAGTCACTGCCATATAATTAATAGAAGCTTTAGGGTAACGCCCCCTACTATTTAACTCTCCTACTTCTTTGTCCATTAATAACGCCAAGGCTTCATCTACAGTTTCAACTACATAAACATGAAACTTCTGGGCTTTAACTGCCGCCAAAACTTTTTTGTCTAGCATTAAATTAACATGGTTAGATTTAGGAATAATCACGCCTTGAGTACCCGTTAAGCCTCTGTGTTCACATAGCTTGAAAAAACCTTCAATTTTTTCATTTACACCACCCACAGATTGAACCTGGCCATACTGATTTATTGACCCCGTTATAGCAAAATCCTGACGTACGGGGATGCTAGTTAGTGCAGAGATAAGTGCTACTAGTTCAGCTAACGAAGCGCTGTCTCCATCGATATGTCCATAGGATTGTTCAATGGCAATATTGGCAGATAAGGTTAAAGGGAATAGCTGCGCGTACTTGTAACCTAGATAACCTGTCAATAACATCACACCTTTAGAGTGAATTGGCTGACCTAATTCTACCTCTCGCTCAATGTCTACTACACCATTTGCCCCAGCATAAACAGTAGAAGTAATACGCGCCGGTGTTCCAAACATACTATCGCCCACTTCAAGTACGGTTAAGCCATTAACTTTACCTACATCTAGACCTTCAGTGGCAATAAGTATTTGTCCCTGTTTAATATCGTCAAGAACAGCCTCACTTACTCGCCCAGTTCTCTGGGTTTTAGCTGCCAGTGCAGCCTCGATATGGCCAACGTCTAACTCTTGACTAAGCTGTTTCTTGCAAAAAAAATCTGCTTCATGGAGCAATTCAATCACATCAGAAAAGCGAGCAGACAAACGTTGTTGATGTTCAGCCAAACGTAAACTGTATTCTACCAATCTATACATAGCTTTAGCTGAAATACTCTCTAGCCCTAAGCTGACTACTTGACTCCTCACTCGGCCAACAAAATCAAATAGGGTCTTTTTGTCTAAAGGAATTTCATGATCAAAATCAACTAATACCCTAAACAATTCATAAAATTCATCGTCGTAATCTTGAAGTGTGTAGTACAAGTCTCTAGAGCCCAACAACACCACTTTAACGTCAATAGGTATTTGTTGAGGGTTCAAAGTAATCGAGTTCACCATACCCACGTCATGCTGAGGTAAGTCCATTTTCAATCGCCCAAATTTCAAAACTAATTTTAACGTTTCCCAAACGTAAGGTTGATCTATCAGCTTATCCACGTCTAACAATAAATAACCACCGTTGGCTTTATGCATTGCGCCAGGACGGATCATACGATAATTAGTAAAAACAGAGCCTTGAACATTGGTGTATTCCATTCTCCCAAACAAGTTTTGATGGGTAGGGTTAGGTTCATACACCACAGGAGAACCACTGTTAATAGTATGAGAAACCAAAATATTGGGTAAATATTGCTCTTCTAAAATAGAACGTTTGTCATATTCATCATGCTTGTCATCTTTTTTATCGTCCGCTAACACTTCGACTACGGTTTCTACTAAGTGTGGCTTGAGCTGCCGTAGAAATTTTAATATTCCTAAGTCTGCAGTGTATTGGTGTTCTAAATCCTTCAATAAAGGTTTAATGCCTTGTTCTGCAGTTTCTTTTTTCAACGCTCTAAGACGCTCGGCAGTAGCACGTTTCCACTTAGGCAACTCAATCAACGCTTCACTTAGGGTATCTTCTAACACATCAATTAGACCGTAAAAGGTTTGCCGTTCTTGTTCTGAAACTTTTGCAAAATCTGCATCGGTAATGGGTTTGCCATCAATGATTGGAGAAAAGGTAATCGCCCCAGCCTCTTCATACATGGCAATACCCTGTTTTTGAGCTTCTTGCTCAACATCAGCAATCGCTTTGTCGTATCCTTGGTCAAACTCTCGTGTAATAGCGGCTTTTTTACGTTGATATCCGGGGTTATCGAAAGCAGCGGGAAAGGTATCTAACAGTTCATCAATCAAATGTCCTAAATCTTTTGCGAGTTTTTTACTTTCGCCAGCTGGTAATTTTAAAGCATAGGGCTCTCTCTCATCCTCAAAATTATTGATGTAACACCAATCATCTGGGGTAGAAGTTTTACTCACATATTTATCAATAAACTCATGAACTAAGGTGAAACGCCCCGTGGCTTGTTCTCCCATCACATATAAGTTGTAGCCTCTAGCATCAATTCCCAGTCCAAAAGACAGAGCCTCTCGAGCCCTACCCTGTCCAATAAATGTTGAACTTAAAGCGCTTTCGTCTTTGAGCGCCTGATTGATTAGCCTTCTGCTAGGCTTGGCAGTTAATTGCTGAAGTGTTAACGCGTGGTTACTTTGCATATAAAAATAAGGCGCCGACTAAATAGATAATTACCAAGTAGTGAAACCCGTAATTAACAAGCTGTCAAACGGATACGTGAAGTTACGTTATTTACTGGTTGATAATTAAACAAAAATCACTTTATAACTAGGTTTTAGCCCTTTCCAGCAATAAAGCAATTACGCGTTCGCCATTTAATCAAAGTAAAGTTAGTGTAAAATATCAGCAGTTAAATGCCATTATTCCTAATAACAATAAAAAGTTATTAAATAGCTCCATTAATAAGGGTTTTGCTATTGTTACTCACTAAGTCGCTAAGGTATTCTAACGAGCTAATTTTTCAATAATCATACGTAGGTCATTTGACCTGACTGACCCAGCGACACGGAACTTTTTAATGGCCGAAAAACAGTATCAACCTCAAATCATCGAAAAAGAGGTTCAAGCCTATTGGGAAACCCAAGAAACATTTAAAGCCACAGAGCAAGCAGATAAGGAGAAGTTCTATTGTCTGTCAATGTTCCCTTACCCCAGCGGTAGGTTACATATGGGTCATGTTCGTAACTACACAATTGGTGACGTAATTAGTCGTTATCAACGAATGTTAGGTAAAAATGTATTGCAGCCAATGGGCTGGGATGCTTTCGGGCTACCCGCTGAAAACGCCGCAATCAATCACAATACTGCCCCAGCTAAATGGACATACTCCAACATCGATTACATGAAAACCCAACTTAAAACATTAGGTTTTGGTTATGACTGGGATCGCGAAGTCGCGACTTGTAAGAAAGAATATTACCGTTGGGAACAGTGGTTTTTTACGCGCCTATTTGAAAAAGGCTTAGTTTACAAGAAGAACGCTACCGTAAACTGGGATCCAGTTGATCACACCGTGCTTGCCAATGAACAGGTTATCGACGGCCGAGGCTGGCGTTCAGGCGCAGTAGTTGAGCAAAAAGAAATTCCGCAATGGTTTATTAAAATCACAGATTATGCAGAAGAGCTAGTCACTGACTTAGAACAGCTTGAAGAATGGCCAGAACAGGTTCGTGCCATGCAGAAAAACTGGATTGGTCGTTCTGAAGGTGTAGAAATTACCTTTGAACTAGAACAAGCTGTTGCTGGCCAAGCAAACTTTGATGTGTATACCACTCGTCCAGACACTCTTTACGGTGTGACTTATGTAGCAGTTGCTGCACAACATCCTATTGCATTAGAAGCGGCAAAATCAAACAGTGAATTGGCTGCTTTTGTTGATGAATGCAAAAATACCAAGGTAGCAGAAGCAGAACTAGCTACCATGGAAAAGAAAGGCTGTGCCACAGGCTATTACGCAATTCATCCACTTACTGGCGACAAAGTACCTGTTTGGGTAGCCAATTTTGTATTAATGGGATACGGATCTGGTGCGGTTATGGCCGTTCCTGCTCATGATCAGCGTGATTGGGAGTTTGCCACTAAGTACCACCTCAATATTAAACAGGTCATTGCCTCACAAGGTGATGATGATTTAGATAAAGCTGCCATTACCGAGAAAGGTACTTTGATCAATTCAGCTGAATTCAATGGGTTAACTTCTCTAGATGCTTTCGACAAAATAGCTGAATTACTTAGCACTGAGAATAAAGGCAAAAAGAAAGTTAATTATCGCTTGAGAGACTGGGGCGTTTCTCGCCAACGTTATTGGGGCAGCCCAATCCCTATGTTAAATCTAGAGAACGGTGAATCTGTGCCTGTACCAAGCGAACAGCTTCCTGTTGAGTTGCCTGAAGACGTGCAAATGGACGGGGTAGTCTCCCCCATCAAAGCCGACCCAGAATGGGCAAAAACTGAGTTTAATGGCGAAGCCGCACTGCGTGAAACTGATACCTTTGATACCTTTATGGAATCATCTTGGTATTATGCTCGCTATTGTAGCGCACAAAATGATCAAGCCATGTTAGATCCAGAGCAAGCTAACTATTGGTTACCTGTCGATCAATATGTTGGCGGTATCGAGCACGCCATTTTACATCTACTTTACTCACGTTTTTTCCATAAATTAATGCGTGATGAAGGATTAGTTGAGTCAGATGAGCCATACAAACGCTTATTATGCCAAGGTATGGTTTTAGCGGATTCTTTTTATCGAGAAGATGCAGCTGGTAAACAGACTTGGTACTCACCGGCCGATGTTGATAGCGAAAAAGATGATAAAGGCCGCATTATTAAATCTGTGCTTAAAGCTGATGGCAAAGAAGTTGTACATGGCGGCATGACTAAAATGTCGAAGTCTAAAAATAATGGCATCGACCCACAGCAAGTTATCGATTTGTACGGAGCAGATACTATCCGTGTATTTACCATGTTTGCAGCGCCACCAGAGCAAACTTTAGAATGGGTTGATTCAGGAGTAGAAGGTGCACACAGGTTTGTAAAACGCCTTTGGACGCTAGTACAAGAAAACGTAGACGCTGGCGATATTGCACCACTAGATAAAGCAAACTTATCAAATGACCAGAAAAAGCTAAGACGCGTGATTCATAAGACCATAGAAAAAGTAACTGACGATGTGGGTCGTCGTCAGACTTTTAACACTGCTATTGCGGCCACTATGGAACTTCTTAACCATTTACAAAAAGCGCCTCAAGACAATACCCAAGACTTAGCTGTTTTGCGTGAAGGAATAGACACTCTAGTGCTTTTGCTTGCACCAATTGCACCGCATATCTGTCATGTTATGTGGAAAGACTTAGGTCATAGTGAAGGAGTAGAAACAGCACCTTGGCCCGTCGCAGATGCCGCAGCAATGGTTGAAGACGAAAAACTCGTTATTGTACAAGTAAATGGAAAAGTTAGAGCTAAAATCACTGTGCCTGCCGATGCTACAAAAGAACAAGTAGAAGCATTAGGTTTAGCAGAAACTAATGTACAACAACATACCGAGGGTAAAACTATTCACAAAGTTATTTATGTTCCAGGTAGATTACTCAATGTGGTAGCAAACTAACCGTGATGAAACTTATATTAGGGAAAGGTTTAGTATTATCAGCTTTAATGACATTGTTTTTATCTAGCTGTGGATTTAAGTTGCGTGGCGACTACAACTTACCTTCAGAGATAAAGCAACTTGAGTTAACCGCTGAGCAAAAAAACACTCCTTTATATAGGGTTTTGCGCAAACAGTTAGAAGGCTTTGATATTGAAGTCTTCGATAACGCTCTAAAAGCGAACATTTCTAATGATAATATCGATGCTAGAGTATACCTGAAGTCAGATCAACTAGAGAGACGACTATTATCATTGTTCTCAACGGGGCAAGTGGCCGAATACGAATTGGTCTATACCATTAAATATTTGATCCAACTGCCAGATAAAGATCCTCAAGTGATTGAATTCGATATAACCCGTGAATATCAAGACGACCCCGATGCGGTTTTGGCTAAATCTAGAGAATTAGACCTGATTCAAAAAGAAATGCGCCAAGCCGCCGCTTTACGCATTATCAGCCAATTGGCTAGCTCTTACACTAGCTGGCAGCAAGTAAATCATAGCTAATGCAAGTTTATCCTAATCGTTTTAATTTAACAGATACTAGCCACCTAAAGCCTTTTTATCTGATATTTGGTGAAGAGCCCCAACAAAAATTAGAATGCCTTGAGCAACTAAGAAAAGCGGCACTCGCTCAAGGATTTGATGAGCGCCAGTCCCTAGTTGCAGATAATCAATTTAGTTGGGATACCTTAATTGAAGCCACTCAAACCTTGTCATTGTTTTCTAGTAGACAAATCATTGAGCTTGAATTACCCACAGGTAAACCAGGTGCCGAAGGTAGCAAAGTCCTTACTTCCCTAACCGACAATATAAACCCAGATGTATTGTTGGTAATTCATGGCGGTAAAATTGATAAGGGTGTTCAAAATACCAAATGGTTCAAAGCAATAGATAAGCATGGAGTCTATGTTCCAAGCTATCCATTAGAAGGTAATGCCCTACATCAGTGGATTGGTAAGAAAATGCTTGATAGCGGCCTGCAAGCAAGCCCTCAGGTTTCTCAATTATTAGTAGAGTGTTGTGAAGGTAATTTACTTGCTGCGACACAAGAAATTGAAAAACTAAAATTACTTTACCCTAATGGAGCACCTACCTTTGAACAGGTTAGTGATGCGGTGGTTGACCAGTCTCGCTTCACCGTATTTCACCTAGTAGATGTTTTACTTTCTGGTGATCCTAAGAAAACCATTAAAATGTTGTATCGCTTAGAAAGTGAAGGGGTAGAGCCTACTATAGTTGCTTGGGCATTAACCCGAGAATGGCAAACGCTGCAAAATATCCTTTTTGATAAACAGCAAGGTAAAAATATTAATTGGAATCAATATCGTATTTGGAAAAGCAGACAATCTTTATACCAATCAGCCATGCAGCGTTTATCCCTCGATCACAT
The DNA here is from genome assembly GCF_039942875.1 of Paraglaciecola sp. Lineage (GTDB taxonomy): Bacteria > Pseudomonadota > Gammaproteobacteria > Enterobacterales > Alteromonadaceae > Paraglaciecola. The sequence goes on along the minus strand of NZ_JBDVBQ010000024.1, from coordinate 24,771 downwards.
GGCCTTATTACAAACAAAATTAGCTGCATTTGATGTAGCAATAAAACAAACTCAAGTGGTACGCCCTTACATAGAATTGTGCCACTTATGTATGATGTTTATGCCTTACTCCCTAGAAAATTTACCATTAGACTATGGCATAGAATAACCTATGGCTAAATGTGGAAAACAACTGGAAGCACCTTTAGGAATATTTGGTGGTACCTTCGACCCTATTCATAACGGGCATATATTTCCCACCCTTGAAGCCGCAAAAATTACTAGTATTAATAAAATTGCACTAACCCCATGCTTTGTTCCTAGCCATAAAAATGCGGCGACTGCGTCGAGTCAACAAAGATTAAAAATGGTCAAAGAAGTATGCAAAGATTATCCCATCTTTTATCCAGAGCCATTGGATATTAATCGTAATAAACCAACTTATAGCCTAGATACTTTAAGTGAATTAAGAGCCACATTCCCCAATACACCTTTATGCTTTTTCATTGGCACAGACTCCTTACTCAACATTTTTCAGTGGAATAGTTGGCAAAACCTATTTGAAATGTGCCATTTTATAGTTTGCACACGAAATAGCGAAGCGGTGAATAAACAGGCTGACTCTGCAAAGAATCAAATAATGCTTAATAATTTGTTACAGAAAAGGCAAGTTAAAGACCCTATTAACCTGCACAAAACCCTTGCTGGTCATATATATATGGCAAAGACATCCCCATTAAATATATCGTCGAGTGCCATCAGAAGAATGTTAACTACTAACCAGTCTGTAGAAAAGCTAGTCCCAACTAGCGTTAATCAATACTTGCGGCAACATAAGCTCTATCAGCAAGGTAGTAAACTCTGATAAACTATAGGCGAATGAAACTACCATTAACTTATAAACCTTAAGGAAACTCATTGGATCACGAACAACTTAAAGCCTTTGTCATTGCAAAAGCGGAAGATCTAAAAGCGAGAGATTTTATCGACCTAGATGTTGCAGAAAAATCTTCTGTCACGGAAACCATGTTGATATGTTCAGGCAACTCAAAACGTCATGTCGTGTCTATCGCAGAAAACGTTATTGTCGAAGCTAAACAGGCAGGTCTTGCTCCCCTAAGTGTAGAAGGTAAAGAAACTGGCGATTGGGTATTAGTCGACCTTGGTGATGTTATACTCCATGTTATGCAGGACGATGCTAGAGACTTTTACCAATTGGAAAAGCTCTGGAGCTAACAAAGGGAGTTAGTAGTCGTGCGGATCCAAATGATTGCAGTGGGTATGAAGATGCCTGCCTGGGTAGAGCAAGGTTATACCGAGTATAGCCGCAGATTCCCTGCCGATATGCCTCTTCAGTTAACTGAGATTGCAGCAGGTAAACGTGGCAAAAATGCCGACATCAAACGTATTCTTCAAAAAGAAGGCGAACTTACCTTAGCTGCTATACCCAAAGGCAATAGAGTTGTAACTCTTGAAGTTAATGGCACACCTTGGGACACCCCAAAATTAGCAAAAACAATGCAAAGTTGGCAGATGGACGGCAGAGATGTGAGTCTATTAATTGGAGGCCCTGAAGGGTTAGCCCCAGAATGTATAAAAATTGCGGAACAAAAGTGGTCTTTATCTAGTCTTACACTACCACACCCTTTGGTTCGAGTTATCGTGGCAGAAAGTTTATACAGGGCTTGGTCAATAAATAACAATCATCCTTATCATAGAGAGTAATCTTGCCTTCCAAGCGAATTCTGATAAAAGACCATACAGCTGAAGCTAACTTGTTTGCTTGGCGTTCACTAATAGGATTATTAGTGGTCTTTGCTATGATTGCTATGGTGTTAACCAACTTGTATTACTTACAAATTAGTAGTTACGAGGACTATCAAACTCGCTCAAATGGAAACCGAATTAAGGTACTTCCTGTTGCTCCCAACAGAGGCTTAATTTACGACAGAAATGGCGTACTTCTAGCTGAAAATCGTCCAGTATTTAGTTTGCAAGTTATTCCTGAGGAAACCAAAAACCTCAATTTAACCTTAGCTAGATTAAGCGTTTTACTTAAAATAGACGATGACGGCATAGCTGACTTTCATGCGGATATGAAACGGATCAGGCGATTTAAACCTGTAACCCTAATAAACCGACTCACTCCTGAAGAAGTAGCAATATTCTCAGCAAAACAACACTTATATCCAGGAGTTTCAATTGAAGCTCGCTTGGCAAGATACTACCCCTATGGCAGTGCCCTAACCCATGTTTTAGGGTATGTTGCAAAAATTAACAAGCAAGACTTACAAAAGTTAAGTGAAGCTGGTTTTGAAGCTAACTACGCAGCAACCTATGACGTAGGTAAACGAGGTATCGAGAAATACCATGAAGAACTATTACATGGAGAAGTGGGATACCAAGAAGTTGAAGTAAATAACCAAGGTAGAGTAATCCGCACACTTGACTTTAATCCACCAGTCCCAGGACAAGATATAGTGTTGAACATAGATGTGGAATTACAATTAGCAGCAGAAAAAGCCTTTGCGGGAGAGAGAGGCTCCATAGTCGCCATGGATCCCACAGATGGAGGCATTTTAGCGCTTTATAGTAGCCCAAGTTATGACCCCAACTTGTTTGTTCATGGAATCAGTAGTAAAAATTACAAAAAATTACTCAAGTCAGATAGGCCTTTATTTAACCGTGCAACACAAGGTCAATATCCTCCCGCATCCACGGTCAAACCCCTACTTGCTTTAGCTGGGTTAGAGGCTAAGGTGATAACGCCAGAAACCCAAATCAATGATTATGGAAAATATCAATTAAAGAACGTCGCACGAGTATGGCGAGATCATAATCCTTGGGGACATGGATTAGTGAATGTCACAAAAGCAATTGAAGTTTCATGTGACATTTATTTTTATGATATGGCATACAAGTTAGGAATAGACCGCATTAGCGGAAGCATGAGTGAATTTGGATTTGGAGACTACACTGGAATAGATCTTCATGAAGAAGCTGATGGGATTATGCCCAGCCGAGGTATAATAAAAGCGCTGTATAATCGGCCTTGGTATATTGGAGACACAATAAATATAGGTATTGGACAAAGCTACTGGACTACCACTCCTGTGCAACTTACCCAGGCTATTACGACTCTTGTAAACAAAGGAAAACGCATCATTCCTCAGGTTATTCGTGGTGAAATAAATCAAGGTGAGATAGTCCTGAACGCGATAAAAGAGCGGCGACCTATCGACATCAAGAATGAATATAACTGGGATGTTGTACTAGATGCAATGTACGGCACAGTAAATAGACAAGGTTCAGCCAGAAATGCATTTAAAGGGGCCCATTACATATCTGCAGGTAAAACAGGTACAGCCCAGTTAGTATCTATCGCTCAAGATGAAAAATATGATGCCACCAAGTTATCTAAGAAAAACCATGATAATGCTATGTATGTAGGCTATGCCCCTTATGACAATCCAGAAATCGTTATGTCTGTCGTGCTTGAAAATGCTGGTCATGGTGGCGCGCAAGCCGCCCCTATAGCACGGAAAATGATGGATAATTATTTTGAAGAGCGAACATTTCCTGAACATATTGTTATCGAACATCTTGGCCAATCTCCTCAGTCAAACCCACTAATTGAAACTGAAGGGGAATAAACAAATGCTGAGAACTAAACTGGAAACTAATCAGCCATCATTCTTAACTAGAATTCACTGTGACGGAGTTTTACTATCTGGCTTGTTATTACTCATGGCAGTTGGATTAATTACCATTTACTCGGCAGGCGGACAGGATATAGCCCTTATACAAAGGCAAGTAATTCGTTTAGGAATAGCCTTAACAGTCATGTTAGTTGTGGCGCAAATACCACCTTTAGCTTATCAAAAGTTATCCATTTACTTTTACATAGCCGGTATAGCGATGTTAATTGCGGTGCTGGTTATTGGTGTCTCAAGTAAAGGCGCTCAGCGGTGGTTAGACTTGGGTGTTACACGTTTTCAACCATCAGAAATTATGAAGTTAGCCTTACCTATGATGGTGGCTTGGTATATCAGTCGTTTTAATTTACCCCCCAAGCTATGGCAAATATTAGTTGGTCTAGGGCTTGTTGCTGTACCAACCTTACTTATTGCTCGCCAGCCTGATTTGGGTACATCTTTGCTCATTGCCAGTTCAGGCGTATTTGCATTATTTCTAGCTGGAATGAGTTGGAGTTTTATTTCATTTATAGCCGTTGCTGTATCAGCATTTACACCCATCATGTGGTTTTTCTTAATGAAAGACTACCAAAAACAAAGAGTTTTAACCTTTTTGAATCCCGAGAGCGATCCTTTAGGGTCTGGATATCATATTATTCAATCTCAGATAGCTATTGGCTCTGGTGGCGCACAAGGCAAAGGTTGGCTACAGGGCACACAATCTCAATTAGAGTTTTTACCTGAGCGTCATACTGACTTTATTTTTGCAGTATTCAGCGAAGAGTTTGGCTTTTGGGGGGTGGTCGGTTTACTTGCTATTTATGCATTTATTGTAATTCGAGGCATGCTGATTGCGATACGCGCTCAAGATGCATTTTGTAAAATTTTAGCGGGCAGTATTACCCTCACTTTTTTTGTTTATGTATTCGTGAATATGGGAATGGTATCTGGAATATTACCGGTAGTAGGAGTCCCGTTACCATTAATCAGTTATGGTGGAACATCAATGGTAACGCTACTAGCTGGTTTTGGAATTTTAATGGCAATCAGTACCCAGAAACGTATTATGTCTAGAGTTTAAGTTAGGTTTGATAAGCACTTCTATTTTACTTTATTGCTTTGCAATAAGGCTTTGTTTGCAAGGAACACCATGAAAAATATAGTATATTTATTATTGATTAGTCTCTTCATAAGCTTCCATGCCCTTTCATCACCAGAAACCTTGCAGCAAGAATTCATAAATAAAATGGTGGAAAAACATAATTTTAAGCGCGCGACTGTTGAAGCTTCACTAGCTAAAGCCGTAAAAAATGAAAAGATACTCTCGTCCATCGCCAAACCATGGGAAGCTAAGCCTTGGCATCAATATTACCCAATTTTTCTGACTGAAAAACGCCTGGCCAAGGGTGTAGAGTTTTGGAAAGCATATAAAGACACATTGGAGCGAGCAGAACTAGAAACTGGTGTTCCGGCACAAATAATTGTGGCGATAATTGGTGTAGAGACTTTTTACGGAACTTATAAAGGAAATTACCCAGTACTAGACGCCTTAGTCACATTAGGATTTCACTACCCACCAAGAAGTAAATTTTTTCGAAGTGAATTAGAGCAGTTCTTCATTCTTGCTAAAGAAGAAAATTTTGATTTAACTGAAATTAAAGGTTCATATGCCGGTGCTATGGGTTGGGGACAATTCATATCATCTAGTTACCGCCACTATGCTGTCGATTTTGATAATGACGGTACACGGGATCTATTAAATAACCCGGTAGACGCAATTGGAAGTGTCGCTAATTACTTTAAAAAACATGGTTGGAGACAAGGTCAAGACATTGCCTATAAGGCGAATATAACAGGCAATGACTATACACCATTTTTAAAGAAGTCCTTAAAATATGAGCATCAATGGCAACAACTTCAAAACGCGAACATAGCAATAGATAATACGTTAACCCCAGAGACTTCCGTAAAACTGTTTGACTTCAAACAACCAGAGAGTAAAGAATACTGGGTCGGGCTTAGAAATTTTTACGTAATTACTCGATATAATCACAGCCCTTTATACGCTATGGCTGTGTACCAATTTAGTGAGCAACTAAAACAAGAGATGTATCTCTAACTATATTTCAATAATTTAAAATCAATTTAATTATGAACATCTTAAAATTTTTTCTGCCATTAATCATTTTATTAAGTCTCGTTGGATGCGCCCAAAACGGGCGATACCATCAAAGTCATGACACGCCTCCAAAAGTGATCCCTAAACATATCCCCACCATAGATGTCGAACCCAAATATGAACCATATGCAGCAGCTAATTTAAAACCCTATACGATACGTGGTGTGAATTACCGGCCAATGTCGACTGGTAAAGGATATAGCGCTACAGGAAAAGCTAGTTGGTATGGACAAAAATTTCATGGTCACTTAACGGCAAACGGTGAAGTATACGACATGTTTAAAATGTCAGCCGCCCATAAAACCTTGCCTCTCCCCTCTTTTGTACGGATTACTAACTTAGCAAATGGTAAACAAGCAATTGTTAGGGTAAACGACAGAGGGCCTTTTCATAGCAGTCGACTGATTGACTTATCGTATGCCACAGCGTTAAAGCTAGATATGCTAAAAACGGGTGTAAGTGATGTAAAAATTGATGTGATTCATATTGGTAAAAACGGCCAAAAAACTATTGGAGCCCAAGCTATAGGGAATCTTTCTACAGAAACAGTTGTCATAACAAAGGATATTTATATTCAAGTGCTCGCACTGCAAAATAAAACACAAATTAGTAAGATTGGTAGCGCTCTGCAAACCTTGTATCAGCGACCATTCAAAAGCGTACTCGAGAACAATGTTTATAAGCTCAGGATTGGCCCATTGGCCGATGAAGCAGATGCCATTGATTTACTAAGCCATTTAAAATCCAATGGCTACCCTAGTGCCTATAAAGTTTATGACTGATAAATTCAGATTTTATTGCTAAATTGTTATTTGATAAGCAGTAATTATCCACCAAAAGTGCTATATTGCAGCACAAATTTTAGCTGTCATTTTCTCTTAGAAGACGACATATATTTTAGAAATTCAATCAAAAAATGGTAGTTTAATGCGTAACCTAAAAACTTATTTCAATTCTCTTCTAAGTGGCATGGCAATATGTTTATGTATATTCCCTTCTTCCGCCGCAGTGGTAATCCCTCCAGCTCCAAGTGTAGCCTCTAAAGGCTTTGTGTTAATGGACTTTCAAACCAATAACATCATTGCAGAACAAAACGCTGACATTCAAATTCCACCAGCCAGCTTAACTAAAATGATGACCAGTTACGTAATTGGTCAAGAACTTGCCAATGGTAATATTAGTGAAACGGATTTAGTGACTATTTCTGAAAACGCTTGGGCCAAAAATTTTCCAGATTCGTCAAAAATGTTTATAGAAGTAGGTAAACAAGTATCAGTGGCAGATCTAAATCGTGGCATTATTATTCAGTCAGGGAACGACGCATGTGTCGCTATGGCTGAACATATCGCCGGCAGTGAAAGCGCCTTCGCAACTATGATGAATATGCATGCCCAAAAATTAGGTATGAACTCTACCCACTTTGTCAATAGTCATGGATTACACGATGCGGACCATTACACTACCCCAAGAGATATGGCTTTACTATCTGCTGCGCTCATACGTGATGTTCCCGAAGAGTACGCCCTTTACGCAGAAAAAGAATTTACCTATAACGATATTAAGCAATATAACCGTAATGGGTTATTGTGGGACAAAAGCTTAAATGTTGACGGTATTAAAACGGGCCACACCTCTGATGCAGGTTATAGTTTAATTACATCAGCGACTCAAGGGGATATGCGGTTAATATCTGTGGTTATGGGTACTGAAAGTGAGCGCGCTCGTAAGATTGAGAACAAAAAATTACTTAAATATGGGTTCCGCTTTTTTGAAACCATAACGCCGTATAAAGCTGGTGATAGTTTTGTATCCCATAGAATTTATATGGGCGATAAAGAAACCGTTGACTTAGGAATTTTAGAAGACACACCTATTAATATTCCCCGTGGCCAAAGTAAAAATTTAGAAGCAAATTTTAAATTGGAAAAAAATCTGCAGGCTCCTTTAGCTAAGGGGGAAGTGGTTGGGACTCTTTACCTACAAATAGAAGGTGAAGATATTGCGGAATACCCTTTAGTCGCACTTCAAGAAGTGAATGAAGGTGGCTTTATCGACCGTATGATTGATTTTGTAAAGTTAAAAGTAGGTCTAGAATAATGGATACTAAATTTGATCAATTACTTGATTTTCCATGCCAGCAAACCTTTAAGATTATGGGGCTAGCCGATCCGCAGCTCCCAGAACATGTTATAGCTTGCGTTCAACAGCATGCTCCTGGAGATTACAACCCAACTGTGAAACCTAGTTCCAAGGGAAACTATCACTCGATATCACTTAGTGTGAGAGTCACTAGCAAAGACCATATGGAAACTTTATACAAAGAGCTCGCTAAAATAGAATTAGTTCGAGTTGTTTTATAAATTGCGATTAGAAAGTCAATTGAAATGAGTGAGGTAATTAAAAGTAGCTTGATAGTCAGGCAGTTAGGCCGACAACCTTACATGCCTATTTGGCAGGCCATGCAGGATTTCACTAACAATAGAGATGCTAATAGTGCTGACGAAATTTGGTTAGTAGAACATGATCCTGTATTCACTCAAGGTCAAGCTGGTAAAGAAGAACACCTGTTGTTGCCCGGAGATATACCTGTAGTACAAGTTGATCGAGGTGGGCAGGTTACTTACCACGGTCCGGGACAGCAAATGCTGTACGTACTCATTAACATGAAGCGTAATAAATTAGGGGTCAGACATTTAGTGACCGCTCTTGAGGAATGTGTAGTTGAGACTCTTAAAGAATATAAGATATCAGCCTACCCCAAAACAGATGCTCCAGGTGTTTACGTAGACCATAAAAAAATATGCTCCATTGGATTGCGTATCCGTAAGGGCTGCTCGTTTCATGGTTTAGCGTTGAATGTAAATATGGATTTAAGTCCATTTAAACGTATCAATCCTTGCGGCTATGCAGGACTAGAAATGATAGATTGCGCCACATTAAATGGACCAACCTCACTGAATGAGGCTGGAGCTAAGATAACAAATCATTTATGTTCATTATTAGGTATAAATAAAAAAACATTTAGAGAAGGTTTTGATGACTAATGCTCGCCCAGTTGCCGGAGTAAAACTTCGGGACGACGAAAAAGTAAAACACATTCCAATTACTATCATGCCGACCGAAAAGGCTGAAATGTTGCGTAAACCCGATTGGATCAAAATTCGTCTACCCAGTAGTACAGATAAAATTGACCATATCAAAAAAACCTTACGTAAAAACAAATTGCATTCAGTTTGTGAAGAAGCAAGTTGTCCAAACTTAGCTGAATGTTTTAACCATGGTACTGCCACCTTTATGATTTTAGGTGATATATGTACTAGGCGCTGTCCATTTTGTGATGTAGCTCATGGTAAACCTTTGCCTCCAAGCGCAGAAGAGCCAATTAAGTTAGCCACCACCATAGCTGAAATGAAACTAAAATATGTAGTTATCACCTCTGTAGACCGGGATGACTTGCGGGATGGCGGTGCGCAACATTTTGTGGATTGTATTAGCGCTATTCGTGAGCATAGCCCAGCAACTAAAATTGAAGTACTTGTACCAGATTTTAGAGGCCGTATGGATAGAGCTTTAGAGATTTTAAAGAAAGGTCCACCTGACGTATTCAACCATAACCTCGAAACCATTCCTCGCCTTTATCGTGAGTGTCGACCTGGCGCTAATTATCAGTGGTCATTAGACCTACTCAAAAAATTTAAAGAGCAACACCCAGACATTCCAACTAAATCCGGGTTAATGATGGGAATGGGAGAAGATAAACACGAAATAGCTGAAGTTTTAAAAGACTTACGCTCCCACAATGTTGAGATGTTAACTCTGGGTCAATATTTACAGCCTAGTAAACACCACTTCCCTTTAAAGCGTTATGTGCACCCTGATGAGTTTAACGAGTTAGACGCTATAGCAAAAGACTTAGGCTTTACCCACGCAGCATGTGGTCCTATGGTTCGCTCAAGTTATCATGCCGATAAACAAGCAGCAGGCGAAGAAGTTAAATAAGAGCTCTTTAGAGTACTGTTGCTACAAACAATAAAAAAAGCCCAATCATTAAAAAATGACTGGGCTTTTTTTATTCCCTCATTAGCGAACTACTTTAGCAATGCTAATAACTCTGCTGTTTTCTGTTCCATTAAAGCTATGTCGCCTTTAGATTCAACATTTAATCTAACCACTGGCTCGGTATTAGACTTACGTAAATTAAAGCGCCATGTACCAAACTCCAACCCAATACCATCGGTATAATCTATAACTGTAGCCTGTGATTCATATTTATCTAACACTGACTTGATAGATGCATCTGGATCAGCCAACGTACTATTAATCTCACCAGAAGATGGGAACGCAGCAATACGCTCTTTTACTAGCTGTGACAAAGGCTTTTTAGTGGTACATAACAACTCTGCCACTAACAACCATGGGATCATGCCAGAGTCACAATAAGCAAAATCTCTGAAGTAGTGATGAGCACTCATTTCTCCACCATAAACAGCGTCATCAGCTCGCATCCGCTCTTTAATAAAGGCATGACCTGTTTTACTCTTAATCGGCACACCGCCAGCTGAGGTCACTATATCTTCCGTATTCCAATAGACTCTAGGGTCATAAATAATTTTAGACCCAGGGTCTTTATCTAAAAAGGCCTTCGCTAGTAAGCCAACTATATAATAACCTTCAACGAACTCGCCTGTTTCATCAAACAAGAAACAACGATCGAAGTCTCCATCCCAAGCAATCCCCATATCAGCACCGCTATCTTTAACAGCATTTGCGGTATCTGCACGACTTTCAGGCAAAAGTGGATTGGGAATACCATTAGGAAATGAACCATCAGGAGTATGATGAACTTTTATAAATTCAATGGGTACATTCGCATTATCTAATGCACTTTGAATAGCATCTAATGCATCACCAGCAGCACCGTTACCGGCATTAACAACCAATTTAAGAGGCGTTATATTGTTTAAGTCAACGTAAGACAGGATATGTTCAACATATGCAGCCATATTGCTAATAACTTTGTATTGATTTGAAGCTTTTAACTTATCAATTTCAACCGAGCTTTCCCCAGATATAAATGCTTTTTCTGAGACCATTGCATTCGCATAAAAGCCTAACCTAGCGAGTACTTCTTCGTTGTCGTAGGTCTCAGCTAAATCACGAATTGCAAATAATCCGGTATCACCACTAACCGGTTTAGAGTCAGTTTTTACTAACTTCATACCGTTGTAATCAATCGGATTATGACTGGCTGTGACTTCAATACCACCATCCATACCTAAGTGTTTAGTAGCAAAATAAATCTCTTCTGTACCTGTCATTCCTAAATCGGTGACAATGGCACCACCATCAATCAAACCCGCAGATAAAGCTAACTTTAAAGGCTCAGAGGTTAATCGAACATCTCCACCTACCACTACAGTCTTAGCTTTCATTTGCTCAGCAAAAGCCCTGCCAATTCTATAAGCTACATTTTCATCAAGCTGTTCAACCAATTTCCCACGAATATCATAGGCTTTAAAACAGGTAATTTTCATACTTTCCCTTTATTTTTTAAAGTTTACTTAGCTGCTACGCGCCCATAGCGGTCAGAAAAACGCACTATGTCATCTTCACCTAAATAAGTTCCTGATTGCACTTCAATTAACTCTAAAGGGATACGCCCGGGGTTTTCTAAAGCATGAACCACGCCTACAGGAATATAAGTAGATTGATTCTCTGATAGTAATAAGGTTTCATCACCATTTGTCACTTTAGCGGTACCAGATACCACAATCCAATGCTCAGCTCTGTGATGATGCATCTGCACTGATAATTTCTCGCCAGGCTTAACGGTAATACGTTTAACTTGGAAACGCTCTCCGTTATCGATTGAATCATAACTTCCCCATGGCCTAAATACTTCACGATGGAATTGCCATTCTGGTCGACTTTCAGCTTTAAGTTTATTAACTACATTCTTAATATCTTGAACTTTATCTTTATGAGATACGAGCACAGCATCTTTAGTTTCAACAACAACAACATCTTCTAAACCCACTACAGAAATAAGGCGTTGTTCAGAATTAACATAGCTATTACTCACGCCGTCTAAGATAGCATCACCGATAACGACATTATTGTTTTCATCTTTTTCTTTAGCCGTTTCCCATAAAGAGGACCAACTACCCACATCACTCCAACCTGCATCTAGCGGCACTACACAAGCAGAGTCTGTTTTTTCCATTACCGCATAATCAATTGAGTCATCAGGACAATCTGCAAATACATCAGCATCTACACGGACAAATTCTAGATCAGGAGCTTCTGTGGCAATGGCTTTTTTGCATATAGATAACATTTCAGGAGCATACTTCTCAAGCTCTTCTAAATAACGACTTGCTTTGAACATAAACATGCCACTATTCCAATAATACTCACCAGAATCAACATACTGTTGCGCGGTAGCCAAGCCAGGCTTTTCTACAAAACTTGCAACATCAAAGCCAACCTCAACCGCTTCTACATCCGCTCCTCTCTTTATGTAGCCATATCCAGTATGAGCAGAATCAGGCACTATTCCAAACGTCACTAACTTACCTTGGTTTGCAAGTAACTCAGCCTGTTTAATTGCCCTATGAAACTCTGGCGCATCATTTATTAAATGGTCAGCAGCTAAAATCAATAAAACTGGATCTTCATCATTTTTGAATGCATGCAACGCCGCTAATGCAATAGCAGGTGCAGTGTTGCGCCCCATTGGCTCTAATAAAATTCCACCATGTGCGATGTCTTGTTGACGTAATTGCTCAGCCACTAAAAATCGGTGGGCATCATTACAAATAACAATTGGCTGCTCAGCATCACTACCAGATAACCTTTCAATGGTATCTTGCAACATAGTTAAGTCACTTGTTAATCGCAAAAATTGCTTAGGTAATGCAGCTCTTGATTTTGGCCATAAACGACTTCCACTACCGCCAGCTAAAACAACAGGTTTCATTTAACTTTCCTTTTGATTAATCCAATATTGACAGACAAGAAGTGGCTGCTAATTCAGTAAACACCAATAGTATTAAAGCTTACCTACATATTCAATAAAGAACTGACAAATTAACGTTAACAATTTTCACTACTGCACTGATAGAATATCTAAGCGTTAAGAATAAAAGAGTATTTATGCAAAATTCAAAACAACTTGTTAACAATCAAGCGTTTGACCCCAATCGATTTGGTGGCACTCAGCGAGTATATGGCGTCGATGGTACTAATATTTTACACCATGCCCATGTGTGCGTAGTTGGCGTCGGCGGTGTAGGCTCATGGGTGGCAGAATCACTTGCCAGAACAGCCATAGGTAAAATAACTTTGATAGATTTGGACGATATCTGTGTTACCAATACTAATAGACAAATTCATGCAGAGACAAATACGGTTGGCTCAGCGAAAGTTGATGTCATGGCGGAGCGCATTAAGCTAATAAACCCTCTTTGCCAAGTTAATACTATCGAAGATTTTGTGACGCCCGAAAACGTTTCTGAATTGATTACCGCAAACTATGATTATGTCGTCGATGCGACTGATAGTATAAAAGCTAAAGCTGCAATGATTGCGTTTTGTAAACGTAACAAAATCCCAATTATCACCATAGGTGCGGCTGGGGGGCAGATAGACCCTACACAAATTGCCGTAACTGACTTAAGTAAAACAATTCAAGATCCGCTGGCAGCAAAATTACGCTCTGAATTAAGACGGTTCTATAACTTTTCAACTAACCCCAAACGCCGGTTTGCTATTGACTGCGTGTACTCTAAAGAACAACTTCATTACCCCCAACCCGATGGTAATGTGTGTAAACAAAAAAACCTCAATGATGGCAGTGTTAAATTAGACTGTAATAATGGCTTTGGTGCTGCAGTGGTGGTCACCGCTACTTTTGGGTTTGTTGCAACAGCGAGGTTGATAGAAAAATTAATTGATAAAAAGTCTAAGGCTAATACATAAGTAAGGCTAAACAATACCACTCATTATTTACCATCGACAAATTGGCGAATAAACCACACAATAACGAATACAATAAATTTAATGGACAAATATTATGCAAATGACATCAGCCGAGCTTGCCAAGTTAATGTTAGATAGTGCTCAAAATGCGGTAACGACGACCCAAGAAGAATTTAAGCTTACCTTAGACTTTTCAGAAGAGAGTATTAATTTAGTTGATGATGTTATTTTAGCATGGTTAGGCCGCTATAAAGACCAAGCTTTGGAAGAAAATGCGGTTTTCACCATTTGCAATATTTATGGGGCCTATGTTGGGGAAATATTTAAAGAAAAAATTGGTGGAGATTGGACCTATGATGAGTCTAACCCAGATGCACCTTACGTCGTCCTTAGTTATGCAGGCAGCAGCTACGCATTTGCAGGGGTGTGTTACCAACGTTTAGTCAATGACAGTAGCATAAGTATTAAAAATTACTTTGATGAGGCCGTAGCTAATAACTTGCAGTAATTTAGGAGTTTTAGATTGATGTTGTAAATTAGTTTTTACCCTTTTCTCCAATCAGCCAACATCAATCTAATATGCATATCTTTCAGTAAAAAATATAAACACAATAAACTAACTAAGGTAGTTAATGATATAGCCCAAGAAAATTGCCAATGATTGAATTTTGCTAACATCAGATTGAAGCTTAAATCCCCTAATATTGAGATAGTCATACAAGGTCTAATAAACCCAAACAGCCAAGTTTTATTGTTGACCCAAATCTTTTCTCTAAAACCTACAATAACAAGCACCGCCAAAGCAGGTACACCAATGGCAAGGCTTATATAAAGAAAGTTAGTTTCAGGAAAAAAAATTCGTAATAGAGTATCTCCGCTGCCACGACCCGATAAAGAAGCAATAAATATTAAAAAGCTACGACTTAAATATAACAAACACAGATATAGACCTAGCGAAGGTAATATTCGTCCTGAGGCATCATAAAATTTAAGGGGAAGTAACAGCTTCACTCATTTATCCAATATTTTAAGCACTTTACATCGCTTTGTTACGGCTTTCTCTAATTTCTGATATCACCTCATCAACGTCTGACAACCCGGTATTGGCATTATAGATATGCATCACTATATTGGGCTCTATATCGTGACGATTTTTAGTAACAACGGCAATTTTTGACAATTCGCTTTCAATCCGATTAAAGGAATCTTTTGCAATTGACTCTTGAATATCTTGAATACACACAATAAATTGATCTGTACTCACTCTACCTACGATATCCAAATCTCTAGTAGCGTGTTTTAAACAGCTAGCCAATTGCGTAATCAAAAGATCTGACTCAGTAGAGCCGTATTGACTTTGTATATCACATAAATTATTAACATTAATCAATGCTAGCGCATTTACTCGCTCACTATTTGTTGACTTTATTTTCCGAATTTTAGATAAAACAGCTTGTTCGTTCAAAAGGCCAGTAGCTGGATCCGAGCCTAACCTTCTTAAATAAGCTCTACCTACAGTCCAATATACCAGTAACGCGAAACACAAAGTAATCCCCAGAAGAATAAAAACGGCCTGCCAGCGTTTTCTTTCAAACTCTTCAATATTCGTTTCAAGACCAGTAATTTTATTGTGTAAATTAGCAACCCCTAACACCCTTCCCGAAGCTTGCTGTTGTTGCATTTTTTCTACTGTTATATCGACGTATTTATCAAAACTATCCCCAGCAGCTTCTAAATTCCCCATAAATAAATGAGCTTTCACTAAAAAACTCAAATACCTTTCCTGTTTTGTAAACCTCCCAGACATGGCGGTTTTTGAGTCTTGTTGTTTATCTAAAAATGCCTTGACACATTCTTTATCAGCTTCATTTAGGCATAATGCAGTGGCATACCATTCATATAGCTTAGCCATCTCTTTATTAGAAATTTGAGTTAAAAACGCTTGCCAAGTTCTTAAGCTTTTTTTCATTTCTATATAATTTTCAGTCACATAATAATGACGACTTAAAGCAAAGTGATACCAACTATTAGTCAATGGTGTATTCACTTTCAGATTGCCTTCTCCGAGCTCATCTATCATTCGCTTTGCATTATCAAAATCACCACTTCCCGTTAAAGCTGAGATAATACTTATGAGAGGAGCGAGTTGATTTTTTTCTTCATAAACAGACAGACCTAAGCGATAACTTTTCTCGTACTCTTCTGCAGCTAAGACTCGCTGCCCAATTGAGCTATATAGTAAACCAATATTATTGTGAATATGTGCCAACGCTTTTCTATCATCTTGCTTGGAATAGGATTCAAGTAAGGAGAAAAGTAAGCCTAATTTAACACCAAAGTCTTGCTTGTCTTTTCCACATTCCGTTATTAAGCCTAATTGGGAGCTAAGGTAAATATCGCTAAACTTATCTTTAGATAATTGCTTAGATTTTTGATAATACTCACACTTTCTAGGGTCATCATTTACATCAAAAATAAACCCTAGCTGATAATGAATACTGGCATAACTTTCAGAAGACTCACTTAAACTCTTATTAGCTAACAAACTAGCAATTAATCGTTGTGCTGCATCACTATTGCCTACACAAATTAACCAGTGAGCTTTATGAACTTTCAATTTAATGGCTTGTTCATTAGAGATATTGATGTCCTTTAAATAATTATCAACTCTAGTAATAGAGCTATCAGATGGGCAATCAAATGTGGAGACATGCACCTCTTTTATAAAATCGTCAAGATCATCAGCGAACACACTGAATGGCAATTGCATTGAAAGCAAACCCCAAATTATGATCTTTGCAAATCGGATCAAAGTAACCTCATATATATACGATTATAAATAGAACAAAAATGTTCTGCTTGCTTTACCTAAATTGAAAAACAGACCAATAAAAATACGTTATTAACCAACAGCTAATAGTTCATCACTTTATTACTCTTAGCTAAAAGAGCAGTGCTCCAATAAGGCCATTTATCTCGGGACTGCAGTATTTTTTGGTTTACGTTACAAATAACCTGCATAAAACCGACACCTTCTATGTCTGGTATTATACCCTATCTCTTACAGTTCGCGAATCAAATGAGAATCAGGCCCCTACGGAGCCTAGTTTGATTCTTAGTTAACAGTTGTTGGGTAAACCTTAAAGAGTTGACAACTACCTAAGCTATAAAATTAAACTCAAAGGCATTCGAAACTGCATTAGCCTATTTACTTTAATCTAAAATAACTCGTGTCTTTGTTGGTAAGCCGTAAACCTTAGCTTGTGGCCAAAACCCAGCAGGTTTTAAATAATAATCAAACTGACAACAAAATACCCGATGAAGGTCAATGCTCCACCAAATAGGGCATAAGGCATTTGCGTTCTGACATGGGTCAATAAATCACAACCAGAAGCAATGGATGATACAGCTGTGGTATCAGATATTGGCGAACAGTGATCACCAAATACCCCACCTCCTAATATAGCGGCAATAACAAATGAGGGAGGCAACCCTAATGTTTCAATAAGAGGTACACCAATAGGAATAAGAATTGCGAAGGTTCCCCAAGATGTCCCCGTAGTAAAAGACATAACAGCGCCTGCTAAAAATAACACAGGAACCACTAAACTAAGGGGCAAATAATCACCCACTAACCCGGCTACAAATACCCCAGTTCCCAACTCTTTTAAACTTGCACCTAATGTCAGTGAAAATAAGACGATAGTAACTAAAGGTAAAATCTCCCCCATACCTTTGAAGCCTGTATCAACTAACTCTTTGTGGGTGTTTTGCTTAGAGGTTAACAATAAAATATACGCAACAAAACAAGCAAACACTGTGGCATAAAGTACTGATTTGCTGCCACTACCATTGGCCAAAACGCCATCCCCAGTCCAAAGCATAAAACCAATCATTCCTAGTATCATACTTAATAGAGGTAACAGCATAAACCGGGCTTTAGTCCCAGTAATTTGGCCTTGCTCACCTTCTAATTGAACTAATTCTTTATCTGCTTCTTTAAGAGGGCCATGTACTTTGTCAGCCAAAATTGTATACAGCACGATTACCAGAGCAATAATTGCGTAGAAGTTAAACGGGATGGTTCCCCATAATACTGATACCGCACTTTGCTCCATTTCATAATTACTCAATAAACCAAGAATGAAAGCCCCCCACCCATTTAACAAAATTAAAATACAAATAGGTGCACTGGTACTATCAATCACATAAGCAAGTCTGGCTCGACTCATCTTAAACTTGTCAAACAACCCACGGGCTAAAATCCCCGAAGCTAGAACACTTAAGTTTGATTCAATAAAAACCACTATGCCCGTAAACATAGTTAACAAACCAACTTGTCTTTTACTCTTTGCAACGCCTTTATTAATCAATAACTCTACTGTGGCGGTTACCCCGCCTGAATTACGCATGTAAGCTAACAGGGCACCAATCAACAAGCTAAACAGTAGAATTCGGCTATTGCCTCCAGAGGTAACAATTTCGATGACTCTTTCGATTGACGCAATTGACCCCGAAAACAAGACCTCAGAGCCATTTTGAAAAGCCAATAGCCATTCAGCACTTAGAATAGCCATAACCAGCGCCAAAATGACCTCTTTACGCCAAAAAACGATAACGATAGCTATTAAAGGAGGGAGAATTGAATACCAATGCATACTAGAACCTTATTTTGATGAAGCTTTTTTAATTATGGTGATAAGTTGAATCAGATAATGACAGCTTAATGTATCATTATTTACAGGATAAATTATAGGAAAGCACACTCACCTTTAATCATTTAATATAAAATACAGCAAAGCCTTATATGTGTGCCACTACTTCTTTAAACATAAACAGAAATTGTACCTTTAAGTAACTGGAACGCTATATACAATTTCGTTTTCTATTATTATTAATTCAAGGCACTGAATCTAAAGACACCGACCATGTATATTGCAATACCTTAATAAGACTTAGCTAGCTTAAGTTTTCGGTTAGCAGGGACACTTAAAAATGGCTGTAATGTAAAAAGGAAATCATTCGCAAGGCTTTTATCTATAGATGCATAATTTGCCCCTTCAAAGACGCTATCAAGCTCAATTGCCACAAATAGCTCACAAAGTTGACACAAAGCGAAATGGGGTATTGATTCCGCTTTGCCACTATTTTTATTATAAAAAACAAAGTCACCGGTAGCCAATTGCTGCTTAAAAGAATGCGTCTTATCCCAAATACTAAAATAATAAATAATGTTTTCTACCTCACTACCTACAATTTCTTTTACGCTAGTTCTCAAATCAGTCTCTATTTGACTGTTATTAAGTTCATTTTCTAAAT
The DNA here is from genome assembly GCF_039942875.1 of Paraglaciecola sp. GTDB lineage: Bacteria > Pseudomonadota > Gammaproteobacteria > Enterobacterales > Alteromonadaceae > Paraglaciecola. Next base: position 5,619 of record NZ_JBDVBQ010000024.1, on the reverse strand, counting down.
AAGCGGCATAATAAAAACCAGCTTGTTGTAGGGCCAAATCAGCATTCCATTCTTTCAGTAGGCATCGAGTACTTTCAAGATGAGTAATTAAATCACTATCAAGGTGTTCAAACTTCCCTGCTCCTAACTCAATTAACTTACGAAACTTAATATCCATAGTCGCTCCTAACGCCATTTCTACTTTATATTTCCAACCCCAAGATTAGACTTACTCATATAATTTGCCAGAGCAAGACTATCAAAGCGATCAGCCCCTGATAACCCATTAAACACCCCAAGTTGGTCTGATATATTTCGCTGTTGCCCTAATTTTTGCACACCTTCAACTTTTTGTATCTTAATTTTAATGCCAACAATCCCAGCTAGTAGTTTATCAACAAAATGTTCAGGGATGACCTCTTGGTTATCTAGTAAACCAGGTTCGTATTTTTGAACCAGAGCGGTGATCGCCTTAGCACTCTGTTTTCCAGAAGTTAACTCGACACAACCGTATACATGCACCGCTGCATAATTCCAGGTTGGAACAGCTGGTCGCGCCTGATACCAACTTGGTGAAATATAACTATGGGGGCCGCTAAAAGTAATTAAAACATTGGCTTTATCAAAAACTTTCCATTGAGGATTAGCTCTAGCGCAATGGCTATAAAGGCACCCCATTTCACCTTCATCAGACTTTAATAAAAATGGTAAATGACTCGCCTGTAACCTGCTTCCAGTCACACAACTAGCATCATCCGAAACTAAAATACCAAAGCCAAATTCATCAATAAATTGTTGTATTGTAGCTAGATTACCCATTGCAAATGACTTAGGAACAAACATTTTTATTCCTTTTATTATGTGCAAAAGTCAACTTAGCGTGTAAATCGGCTTTAACTGCAGGCCAGTCTGATTTAATAATACTGTAAATCGCACTATTACGATGACTACCATCTTGTTGAATACGCGCGCACCTGAGTATGCCTTCAAATTTAGCGCCGACTCCCAAAATAGCTGTCCTAGATTGTTGGTTTTTTTGGTGCGTTTGGAAGGCGACTCTATTCATCTCAAAAACCTCAAAGGCATAGGTTAACATGAGTAACTTACAGCTGCGGTTGACGTGACTTTTCTGTACGCTAGGATTTAAAAAGGTATACCCAATCTCGATGGCTTTATGCTCTTTAACGATGTTCAAAAAGCTACTCGAGCCCACCACTTGGTTTTGGCACTTATCTATAACCACAAATGGAATTTGTACGCCGAGTTGCTTGTTTGATAAACACTTCTCTACCCAGTTTTTTGTTGCCTGCTCAGTTCTACAATAGTGATGACTTGTCCACTCCCAGATAGAAGAAGCTTGTCCAGTCTTATATAAGGGGGCGATATGTTTCACTGTCATGGGCTCTAAAGCTACATATTCATCTTGTAATGTAGGAACAATGGTAAACATCAATTAATCTCAAGAGTTAAGTAAAGGTGATTTACTATCGCCCCTAACTGGTCTATGGTAAACAACCAATAAAAACAAATTAAATAGACCAATGAAGATATTTAGTTTAGTCGATAACGGCACTCCCAAATACCTGCAGTTAGCAGAGTCTGTTAAACAAAATATTAGAAAAGGTAACTTGTTACCCGGAGATACTTTACCTTCTGTTAAATCCTTCAGTGATGACTTACATGTAAACCGACACACTATAATGAAAGCTTTTGCAGAATTGATTGCCGAAGGCTGGGTAGAGTCAAAACAACGAGTCGGTTATAAAGTGGGGGGAAACATCCCCATTGAAGGTAGTCAAAAGCCATTAGAAAGTGACGCTAAACAACCTAAATTTAAATATAGGTTAGTCAGGTCAGGCCCCTCTATCGATTATCCACCAGCGACTCAATATGAGTATAATTTTTCAGGTGGGCAGCCCGATTTATTTAAGTTTCCATTCAACGAATTTAAACAACATATGTCTGCAACTCTCACAAGACCTAACCTTGAGCAACTGAGCTATGGTGAAATAATGGGAGTACCAGAATTAAGGCAACAAATTGAAAATTACCTTCGTAAATCTAGAGCCATAACAAACCGAGAAGTCATCATTACTAATGGCTCACAAGAAGCTCTTTTCATAATTGCGCAGTTATTGTTACAGATGGGAGATCAAGTGGCAGTAGAGGCTCTAGGTTATCCGCCAGCTATGGCTGTTTTTAATAATGCAGGTGCCGATTTAGTCGCCATAAAGCAAGATCAGATGGGAATAATTCCTGAAGACTTGGAGCAAAAAATACAAAGTGGAAGCATTAAACTTATTTACCTAACGCCATTACACCAATACCCGACAACCGTGACATTACCGATTGCTCGTAGAATGGCTGTTTACCAATTAGCGGCAAAGTATAGTATTCCTATTGTAGAAGACGATTACGATCATGAGTTCCATTATCGCTGTCAACCGCTAGCACCAATGGCTTCAAATGATCCACAGCAATTAGTTATTTACCTATCAACCTTTTCTAAAATTATGTTTCCAGGCGCGAGAATTGGCATATTAGCAGTGAATAAAACCCTAGCCAAAGCGGTTGCCGAGTATCGTATGATAATCTCTCATAAAGGCAATGCACTTATGCAATTGGCACTAGCAAAATGGATGGAAGAAGGGGGATTTGAACGTCACCTAAAACGTATAACTCGCATCTACATGGCACGTAGAGAAAACGCTATAAAATGCCTAGAACAATATAATTTATTTGATTTTATATGCCCAGACGGCGGAATGGCCTTATGGATAAAACTCAAGAGTACATCAATAAATACCTCTAAGCTCGCAGCCCTAGCTAGGCATAAAGGGATTTATATTCAACACGAAAAACAGTATCACACGGTTCCTCAAAGTAACCGTAACCACTATTTACGAATTGGTTTTGCAAGTATGCCAGAGACAAAGTTTAATGAGGGACTATCAATCTTAGTCAAGTTAATTAACACCAAAGCGCAGTCATTAAGTTAAGTAAACAATTACAAAATTGTTTTTCTGTAACTCACTTTTTCTATATCGACCACTTCAACAGTGAGAGAAACTGGAGACCTGGCTATTTTAGTCAAAGAATTTAACATCATCTCAGATAACATTTTCTTTTGTTGATGGTTTCTGCCTTGTAAAATTTTAACATTGACATGGATAAAAGGCATATCGCCTGCCCCTGTTTGATAATACTCAAATGCTATCGCTCTGGTTTTAATAGACGCTTCTTCAAATAACTCTGAGTCTACAGCTCCTTGATGGATACATTTAATCAAAGATTCAGGGCTTAATTCTTTTTCAATATTTTTTGAATATTCAACAATACAGTGCGGCATAAAACCTCTTAATTAAGGCAAGGGTAATTAAAAATCACTCCGAAAAAACTAACATATTTTCAAGTAACTAATGACTCACTCTTCAAAACACCAAGTGACCATTACAGAAAACATCAGGGATTAAACTCAAAATATAAAATAATCAGACTAGATATTGCCGTTATCAATAAAACATATCCATTGATCCCAAAATGATCTTTTTCACGTCGGTTACGAAACCGTTTCATGATTAAAACAGCGACACTTATCACCACACATAAAGCTAATAGCGCCACAAGGTAGATACTTAGAGTCTGTGACCACTCTTGTCGTCCTTCCAATCCCCAAAAAGCTTGAACACCCGATACGAATTCGGGTCTGGCATTATGAAAAACCAACAAGGCACCTATAAATGCAAACCAGCCTAGTACATTCACAAAAACCATGCATCTAAAAAACAGATCATTCTCTCTACGAGTTCTCCGTCTATTTGGGGTACGACTATGTAATGGTTGATTTTGCTTCATACAATAAATAAGTTCTCAAAATAGTGTTTTTAAATCGATTTTTCTTGAGTCTAAGCGCTAGCTGCGTAAGATTACACACCTTGCAATAATAGCCAATGAAACGTTAGTCGAGTCTTATAGTAACATCGCCTATGTTTTCGGCTAGCAAAACAATTTCAATAGTTTTTTATCTTCTTTAATTGTTTATCTGTAAACAGTTTTAGCAAGGTTTAGATACCCCAAAAATTACTATAACAAGGTAATTTGACGTTTAAATTTGATTACAGGTCTAAAGACCTTAAATCCCATTAAAGTGGAGAGATATAGATGGCGCACGCCCCGGTGGCAGAGATTTTTGCCGGTAAATATTCAATAGGTGAACAGGTTACAATAAAGGGCTGGGTACGTACTCGCCGAGATTCCAAAGCAGGTTTATCTTTTATTGCAGTGCACGATGGCAGCTGCTTTGATCCCATCCAAGTGATTGCTCTCAACTCCCTTGAAAATTATACAGATATCCAGAAGCTCACAACCAGCTGTTCATTGATAGTTACTGGCACTCTAAAAGAGTCTCAAGGCCAAGGTCAGTCGTTAGAGATTGAAGCCCAAAGCGTTGAAATAGTAGGCTGGGTTGAAAATCCAGATACATTCCCTATGGCACCCAAACGCCACAGCATGGAATACCTTAGAGAACACGCCCACCTTAGAGCAAGAACCAATGTAGGCGGTGCCGTCACTCGCGTTAGAAACTGTTTATCACAAGCCATTCATCGTTTTTTCTATGAACAGGGCTACTGCTGGATAAGCACCCCTATTTTAACAGCCAGTGATACCGAAGGCGCTGGCGAGATGTTCAGAGTGTCTACTCTAGATATGTTAAACACGCCTACTACAGACAAAGGCGAAGTAGATTACAGCCAAGATTTCTTTGGAAAAGAAACCTTTTTAACGGTTTCAGGCCAATTAAATGGTGAAACCTATGCAACAGCCATGTCTAAAATTTATACGTTTGGACCCACCTTTAGAGCTGAAAACTCAAATACAAGCCGACATTTGGCTGAGTTTTGGATGATTGAACCAGAAGTCGCTTTTGCCGACTTAGCAGATATTGCGCAACTTTCCGAAGACTTACTCAAATATGTATTCAAAGCTGTGCTAGCCGAACGTCCAGACGACATGGCCTTTTTTGCACAACGTATCAACAAAGACGCCATTAGTCGTCTAGAGAAAGTAATAGCCCAAGACTTTGTGCGTATGGATTACACAGATGCTATCGAAATATTGCAAAACTGTGGTAAAAAATTCGAGTTCCCCGTTAGCTGGGGCGTAGATTTATCCTCAGAGCATGAGCGTTACTTGGCAGAAGAACATGTTGGCGCTCCTATCATCATGCAAAATTATCCAAAAGACATTAAAGCCTTTTACATGCGTATTAATGATGATGGTAAAACAGTTGCAGCCATGGATGTATTAGCACCAGGAATTGGAGAGATAATAGGCGGCTCGCAACGAGAAGAGCGCTTAGATGTTTTCGACAGACGGTTAGCTGAAATGAACCTAAACCAAGAAGATTATTCTTGGTACCGAGACTTACGCCGTTATGGCACCGTCCCTCACTCAGGATTTGGGTTAGGTTTTGAGCGTTTAGTGGCTTATGTTACAGGTATGCAAAACGTAAGGGACGTCATCGCCTTCCCGAGAACCCCAGGTAATGCAAATTACTAGATATAACGTCCGAAGTATGAATTAAGCCACCTACTGGTGGCTTTTTTATTTCTAATGAACACTAGAAATATTGAATACCAT
>NZ_JBDVBQ010000023.1:0-63292 GCF_039942875.1 Paraglaciecola sp. | reverse complement strand
ATCGGCAACTTACAACTTCTAGATGTAAGCCTACTCACTCAATAAGACAAAAAGCCCCCACGTTGTTAAACATGGGGGCTTTTTATTTTACCTAGGGTCAAAGGCTACCGCTGAGTGTCCTCATGACTATGGTCTGGTTTTGTACTTTTGATAGATGTATCGAGTGGTTGAATGGGCTGATTTCTAACGCACATTAAATTTTCACCCATATATTGGCAAGTCCCAATATATAGATCATTGTGCCCCCCTTCATATCGACACGCTTTAGACTTAACCTTTTCAAAACAAGCATCCACTGCCAGTTTATTTAAGGGGCCAGCGTGGGCATTAGCATCGGCAATATTGAGTAACAGACATAGTGTTACAGATAGTAAACTTACTGCTTTAAGGTTCAACATAGTCAAACTTAATGCTTGCCCATTTCTGGGGGCGCACCATGAGGAGGAGGCCCGCCACCAGGAGGAGGACCACCCTGAGGGCCACCAGCAGGGCGCACACTTTCGCCATGTAAGCAGCCTATAAACAAGTTCTCACTTGGGCTGGCAGCATGATAATGATAACCCCTAACATCATCAGTTTGACCGCGACATTCATCTAAGCCTTCAGCTTCTTTGCCTTGGGCATCTTTCATCGCATATATGCCATACCCATCAATGGCATAGCCTATTAACGGAGCATGATCGTCTTCACCCTTTACCGTTTTATCTGTACAGCCGGTTGTAGAGTGATAATGGTAACCTTGATGTACATTAATATGACCACCACAGTCATCAAAGGCGGCAATAGTGTATGCCCCCAAAATTGCATTAACTGGAGCAGGACCAGACAACTCGGTACCATCTAACGCAAGACCGACAGTACGCACACGGCCTGTTGTTTTAGCTGGAATTGGCTTAATGGGAATAAGATAAGTAAGGGAAAAATCATCATCTAGGTATTCAAGTTTACACTCGATACAGTTTTGCATGTACTCTTCTTCTACGTCAGGTTTAGCCGCCCCTAAACACGCTTCTTTCGTGGCGGTATAACGCACCTTGTTAGTTTCTGCGTCATACACCATCCACTTTTCATCACCATAATATTCATCGAGTTTCAGGATGAATTCACCTGTGATGTCTACTAAGTCACCTGAACCACTTTTATCGAACCAAGCTCCACCTGCATCCGCGCCATCATCAATATTTCTTGGACAAAATGCGCCGGGTTCGCGGCCCGCTGGCGCACCCGTTGTCGTAAATTCATAACAGCTAGTTTCAGTGCCTTGAGCGGTTTCACAATCTACTATTTTAGGAGGCGTTGAAAACGCCCCTTCTGTGAACATAGAAAGATCAATGCCTGTTACTACTTCTTTGGATTTAGCGCCCGCCTCTGGCGTTTTTGACGCACCACCACAGCCTAATAATGCTAAGACGCTTAGCGTAGATACAACAAATAATGATTTATAATATTTTGAAACCATTGATGAATTCCCTGTAATTCGATTAGTTGATTAAACTCTTTCAGCTATATTTATAGCAACAATTTATACAATAATTGTGCAGATATTATGGAAATTCTCTCTTTAATTCATGATACAAAAACACTATGACTTTACCAGTCAATTTTTTTGATATTAATGTAAGATAGGCACCATGAAATATCTTAATGGCTTGTTATTAGTGCTCACTCTTTGCGTCAATACGTACGCAGGTGCTGGGGTGTGCTCTATGGAGCATGGCGCTAAGACAGAACACTCTCAAGCTATGCCTTGCCATGATTTAGAACAAGAGCAAGAACAGCATCAAAATGCTGAATCACAACCTCATGTATGTGATTGCGACATGTGCGTTCAGATCACCTGCTCTGTCAACATAGTAAAATCAAACGCGCTGTTTAATGAAACGCCACACTTTGCTGGCATGCCATATCAATCTTTATCTACCAGTCCGAATTACCGCCCTCCTATTTACTTTCTCAGTTAACAATCATTATCGCTGTTAATCAGCATTTTTTAATTTTTGGAAAAAACAATGAAAGTAATTCTCACATTTTTATGTGCGCTATTAGTAACAAGTGCGCAAGCTAAAGAAATTCGATATCAACTCAATGTCGGTTATAAAACCGTTAACGTTTCAGGTAAAACAGTACAGGCCATGGCTATCAACAACAGCATTCCCGCGCCTGTACTTGAATTCACTCAGGGCGATACCGCTATTATACAAGTCACTAACCATACCAATGATAACGCCTCTATTCATTGGCATGGTTTATTACTCCCACAAGAGCAAGATGGGGTGCCATATATGACCTACTTCCCTATCAAAGCAGGGGCCACGTTTGAATATCAGTTTGAGCTAAGTCATGCCGGCACTTATTGGTATCACAGTCATACCCGTATCGATGAACAGCGTGGTCAATATGGTGCGATAATCGTTCACCCTAAAGATGGATATGATGATGAGTTTGACCATGATGTGCTGGTACAGCTTTCTGACTGGACAGATGAAGACCCTATCGATGTGTTAAAACATTTAAAGAAAGATGGAGATTGGTATGCCTATAAAAAGAATTCTGTCATAAGTATTAAGGGATACCAGCAAAACAGTGATCTAGATGCTTGGATGAGTAATCGTTGGCAACGTATGGAAGGAATGGATGTATCCGATGTAGGCTACGACGCCTTTCTTGCTAACGGACAAACTTCGTTAAACCTGCTCCCTAAAGCCAAAGCAGGTGACAGAGTAAGAGTCAGAATAGTCAATTCTGGGGCCTCAACTTACTTTGATATTCAGCAAAACTCAGGCCCTCTTGAAGTGGTTGCTGCAGATGGGATAGATGTAGAGCCTGTAACCGTCAATGAAATAAGAATGGGTATGGCTGAAACCTACGATGTCATAGTGACTGTACCTGACTCTGGGGCCTATGAATTTGCTGCCAATAGTATGGATGGCACCGGCGGGGTAAAAGTGACCTTAGGTAACGGGAATGCTGCCCCCTCTCCTGATCCGCTGCGTCCTAATGTATTTGCCAAAATGACACATGGAAATAGTCACCAAGGAGGAGACCACTCAATGCATTCGATGCATGACATGGAACAAGAGCCTCAAGCGCCATCGCAACATCAGTCACATGAAAACCATCATGATCACCATCAAATGATGGCAATGGATGATGAACTTGATGCAGAAAAATTAGATTACAGTTTACTTCAAGTACGAGAGCCTGTGACGTATGAAGGGGAGCGACAAGAATTCACCTTAAGGCTAACAGGCGACATGGAAAGCTATAATTGGACCTTTAACAATACGCCGCTATCCCAAGCAGATGTAATCAAAATTGACCGAGGCAAAGTTGTACGTTTTCACTTTAAAAATGAAAGCATGATGCACCACCCGCTGCATTTACACGGGCATTTTTTCAAGGTTATATCTGGCAATGGAGATTATGACGTATTGAAACACACAGTTGATGTGCCTCCCATGGAAAGCGTCACCATTGAATTTGCAGCTAATGAAAGCAAAGACTGGCTGTTTCACTGTCACAACCTCTATCATGCTAAAACCGGTATGGCTCGAGTCGTAAGGTACAGTGATTATTCAGGTAACCCTGATTTTGTTAAAGCTAAAATGCAAAGCAATGAAATCATGGATTTTGATTGGTATAGCAGAACTGACTTACGCTTGTTTTCTTCTCACGCAGAAGTCATGTATCGCTATAGCAATTCAAAACACGTTATTGAACTAGAAGCTGTTAAGCATTTCTCTGAAGATAGTGAGTTAGAAGCCGACTACAACTACAAACACTCCCGTTGGCTTAGGTCTTTTATTGGGGCAAGGCGCATGGACGATGAAAACGAATTATTGTTAGGGGTAAAATATGTTTTACCTTTCAGCATAGATACCTCACTTTGGATCACCCATGAAGGACACATAGACGCTGAAATAGAAACAGAGTTTCAGCTAACGAAACATATTGGCATCGAGCTAAGCACCTCAACCGAATCGGAATGGGAGGCCACATTAGAGTATCGCTCTTCACCGAGTTGGTCTTTAGGTCTCAACGTCAATGAAACCTCAGGAGTGGGGGTAGGCTTAACTGCTACATTTTAAATTGAGGTACTTAATTGACAGGAGAGGCACTGTGCGCGCCTCTCCTTCAATAGCGAGCCCCCTATCAATCTCCCATATAAGTCTGCTTCACATATACCCAAAATCTCATTACAATGGCGCTGAAATTTATTAGAGATAAACATGTCTAAACCATTATCAAAATTGTTGATTATGACTACCTTATTGATTGCCTTTATTGGGCAAGCTATGGGCTCTTATGTTTTAACGTTTGATGATGTTAGTGCCAATCAGCAAGTAAACATCCAGCAGCAAAGCGCCGTTGAAGGCAATAGTGCTCATGATGCTAACGAAGTAGATGATTGCTGTGATATCGACTGCTGTGAAGGCGAATGCTTTTGCCCAGAAAACGCCTGTACTTCAGTAGTGTATTTAGACAACCCCCATGCTCAATCAACCTTAATGCTTATCAGTGAGTTCGCATTAGCCACTGTACAAGAATCCCCGCAGTTTTTTGCGACCTCTTTATATCGACCACCTATTTTTACCTCTTAGATTAAAACCAATCGTCACCCCATAAAAAATATTAAAACTCGTTTTATTAATTGCGCAACACTCGCAGTTTTTAGCATTATTTTGAGGTAAAAAATGCTTACTAAATATTCTAAAGTCGCCATGGCTCTATTGTTGATGCCTGCAATATCTTATGCAAACCAAGATGCACAGCAACAGGCTACTCATGATGACCACCAAGAAGAACACCATGACGAACATCATGAGCATAGCGAAACTAAAATTGAAAAAATTCAGGTCACAGCATCACGCCTTGGCCGCATAGTGACTGAGTCAGCCACCCGTACTGAAATTATCAATGGTGAAGAAATTCAAGAAAAAGCCATGATGCGCCCGGGTAACATTTCTATGTTAGTTGCCGAAACGGGTGGTGTGCGCGTTCAAAATACTTCACCCGCCTTGGGTAGCGCGAATATTCGTTTGCAAAGCTTGTATGGCCGCTATACCCAGTTACTAAGTGATGGTTTGCCTTTATATGGCGGGCAAACTGCGTCTATAGGCTTATTGCAAATCCCCCCTACAGATTTAGCTAATGTAGAAATAATTAAAGGGTCGGCATCATCACTTTATGGTGGCTCAGCTCTTGGCGGTGTGATAAACCTTATTTCTCGCACTCCATCGGATGAATTTGAAGGCGAGGTATTACTCAATGCCACATCAAAAGATGGCCAAGACTTAACCTCGTATATCGCATCGCCTATCAATAAAAATACCAGCGCATCGTTAACCGCAGGTTTACACAATCAAGCACAACAAGATTTAGACAATGACGGTTGGCTAGACATGGCCGAGTTTCAGCGTGCCACTCTTCGCCCCCGTTTGTACTGGCAAGGTGGAAACGGTGCGAATTTATATGTAACAGTTGGCGCAATGAAAGAAGAGCGCGATGGCGGCACTGCAGCTGGTGCAACGGTACCCGATGGCAATCCATTCATTCAAAGCCAAGATTCACTTCGACTCGACAGTGGCTTTATATTTGATCAGTCCCTTAATGATGAGCTTAATCTTAATATACGTGGCTCAGCCATGCGCCAAGAGCATGACCACCGTTATGGCGAAGTTGAAGAAAGCGACCTTCATCAAAGCTACTTACTTGAGTCCAGTGTGTCGGGTTACAAAGATGCAGTAGCATGGGTGGCGGGCTTGGCCTACCAAGTTGACCGTTTTGAATCAGAAGAGTTTTCTGAATTTAACTACCACTACCAAGTGCCAGGGCTATTCTCGCAAGTAAATTACGAGGCCTATGATGATGTTTCGCTGTCATTAAGCGCCCGTGCTGATTGGCACAGTGAATACGGCACTCAGTTTAGTCCGCGGATTTCAGTGTTATATAATCCAGACAACTGGACCATTCGCGGCGCTTACGGACAAGGCTTCTTTGCCCCTACCCCCTTTATTGAGGATATTGAAGATGCTGGGTTATCACGCTTAGCCTCCTTTGATGATGTCGTTGAAGAACAAGCCACCACAGCCTCTTTAGATATCAGTTATGTATTTGATAGTGTCGAAACTAGCATGGTTTTATTTTCTTCTGATGTTGATAATGTCACTGAGCTTGAAGAAATTGATCCAATTGATACTTTTTCAAACAAGCAAGTGCATATCGTTAATGCTCAGGGAGAGAGCGAAATTCGCGGCGCTGAATTACTGCTTCGCTATCGCTGGCGAGACATTAAACTCACAGGCAGCTATCTGTACACAGATGCCACTAAACAAAGTGAAGATGGCCTTGGACGCGAACCATTGACACTCACCCCGCAACATTCGGCGGGTGCTGTCATCATGTGGGAAGAACATGGTAGTCACCTAGTGGGGTTTGAAGCGTATTACACAGGTACTCAACATCTAGAAGGCAATCCTCTGCGTAATAGAAGCGACGCCTATTGGCACTTAGGCTTACTAGGACAAATTACCATTGGTAAAGTAAGTTACTTTTTAAATGCCGAAAACCTGCTCAATGTGCGCCAAACCAAAGATGAGTCGTTGGTGCTACCAGAACAAGCCCCAAGCGGCCGTTGGACCACAGATATTTGGTCAAGAAACGACGGTTTTACGGTGAATGCGGGGGTTCGTATTCAATTTGGGGATTAAAGATTCAACAAACTGAGTTAGTTGATTATCATCCAGAGTGAGAGACAAATAAGGGTTTCTCACTCCTCCTCATTTCATTCGAAATGCTTATACAAAAGCTAAATTCCCATTAATCTAATTTACTTATTGAGTCATAAAACTCTAATTAGGGCACTGATATGTGGGCTATTTTAGATATTGGAACCTAAGTATTTATATTCCAACAATACGTAGAAAATACTAGATGTTGCGCGTTAACTATTTTCATTACGTTGAGACCTTTTGAACTGTTGAAAGAAAAAATACGCAGCCATTAAAATACCAAAAGCAAAGCTCAATGAGTGGCCTGGTTTTGGATAACCAGTAGTTTTAATATCTAAGTACATTGCTGGTAAAATAGAAAATATGACTGCACACAATAGTAGGTAATCTCGTTTAAACTTAAATAAAAATAAAAACAGTCCAAAGCCAGCAAACCCTAAGGCTGCTTGTGAAGCACCTGAACCAGTATTCCAAGGAGTAGTGCCAAACTGTGTACTGAAAACCGTACCTATTCCCCCTGCAAATAACCAGATAAAAAGCACGTACCAAAACCCAATTTTACGCTCTATTATTGAGCATAAAAACGCGATACTTAAGGCATTATAAATCATATGCTTTTGGTGAACATGGATAAGTTGCGACACAACTAGTCTCCATAGTTCGAATTTTTTTAAACTTTCAACAGTTAATCCTCCGTAGTCTGCAAGATAAATAACTCTTGATTTTCCAAATAGCGAACCAGATATTTGATAAGCGACAAAAAGAGACACAATCACTGTTATCGAAACTATAGCGATAGTGAAAATAGGTTTGTAATTTGACTTCATAATCCCTTTTGAAACATACATTTAAGATTGTGAGTTGATGTACTCTTTTTAAGCGAAATAAGCACCCTCATGATGCCAGTTAAAAACCCTCAATCAGATATCAAGCCTGCGATCACATAAGCATCATTACCAATCGTAATAATAAACCCTAAATCCCAGAACACTGGGTAAAATGGGTAGCCTTTTTTAAGCCAGAATTCTTTTATACTGCTTGCATGGCTGGTTAGACTTTTTAGCTCGCTACCTAGCTCTACCAAATGTTCGCCATGCTCATCAGAGCCAACATAAGCTCTGTTAGGATGGGAGCTGCCAAGCCCCTCATAGCTGAGCATAGCGCTAATCCCTGCTATTAATTCTTGTTGATTGGATATCGCCACCTTCTCAATGATCACCTCACCTTCTAAGGCTTTATTAAGGATGTCTATTGGTGACTTTTCTGCATAATCGAGAACCGGATAAATTTCGAGTTCAGCCACATAATTAACTGAGTCATCATGTAACCTATCTACAACACTCTCAAGTTTAGTCACTAATATATCTATGTTTTGCATACCTTTTACCACTTAAATTATTCCCCCCAAAAGACTTTGCTTGATTTTTATCAGAAACACAAATACCATAAATCTAAATGATACTAATTACCATTTAGATTTAATGTTTAAAATTACAATGTCTGTGCTTTTAGTTGCCGTATCACAGGCAAGTTATGCCAATCAATCATCGATAGAAAAGGTGGTGGTAACCGGCACCCGTTACGCGGTACTGCAGTCTCAAAGCCCTGTGTCTGTGGACGTAATTACTGCAAAAACACTACAAGCCATTAGCCATGGCACCTTAGCGAGCGCCCTAAATTACATTCCTGGCGTGGTGGTAACTCGTAACCAAAAAGATGGTTATACCGTGCAGATGCAAGGTTTTGGTAGTGACCATGTGTTGGTGTTAATTGACAGTCAGCCTTTCGTTTCTCCTACTGGCTCTTCGGTGGATCTCGACCAAATAGGTGTACTTGATATCGAAAGAATCGAAGTCATGCGCGGTGCAGGATCTGTGCTTTATGGGAGCTCGGCTATGGGCGGCGTAATTAATATCATTACCCGTAAGCTTAGGTCAGATCACCTCAAGTTAAACTATCAAGCTGGTAGCTATACCAACAATGCCATCGAATCTGCAGATTTAACCCATTTATTGCAACTTGATGGCAGTAAAAATCTAAACGGTTGGCAGTCATCGTTAAGCTTACAAGCTAGCTCTGATCCCGGCTTTGATTATGAACCAGATACGGTAGCGCAAAGTGCTCCTAGTAGTGACAAATACCTAGTGAACCTTGGCCTAGTAAAAGCATTTGAGAATGACCTCAGCCTTTCAAATAAGCTTCGCTATTTTAACGATGCCAAAGAAAAATTTAGGTATAGCATTCCTGGGCAAGAGCAAGATATTCGCTATATTTCTGATGTTGAGCAATGGCAGTGGGATATGGGGCTGGCAAATGGCCAGAATTGGGAGGTCAAGTCTCGTGTACTCAATCATATTGAAACAAGTGGCGATACCAATGCGTTACGTGATGCAGATATAAGTTTAGCCCAATTAGATGGCCAAATTAATTGGCAGCTTGGAGATATTGACTTGGTCTCAGGCCTAACTGCCCGTCTAGACAAACTCAATCAAACTAAGCAAAACATCACCACAGGCGAAATAGATTCTTACGAAGTCGATGATGAGTCAGCCCAATCAATTCAAGGGTTTACACAAGCAAGTTGGTCCTTAGCTGACCATGAATTAGTATTTGGCACGCAGATACAGCACGACAGTGATTTTGGTTTGCAGTCTGCTTCACGTTTAAACAGTTTATTTAACTTTGGCAATAGCGGTAACGCAAATGGCTTTGCAGAGGACGGCAGTTGGCAACTCAGGTTAGGTTTAGGACAAAGTTATCGCGTGCCTACCCTAAAAGACCGCTTTTATGTGTTTGATCATAGTAATTTAGGTTACATGGTTTTAGGAAACGAAGACCTAATTCCAGAAGAAGCCTTAACGGCAAACGCAGAGCTTAGCTATCGCTTATCGAACACCAAAATATTTGATGTAGCCGTTAACAAGCTATCACTTCGCATGAATTTGCACACCAGTAAAGCAGACAACTTTATTACTACTGTGGTTGACGCAGAAGCCTCAGCCGCAAGTGGCTTGCTAATTAGTCGCTACGAAAACATTGATGGGGCCGACCTAAATGGTTTTGATATCTCAGCTCAATTTGCAATGCATGAACTCGACTTACAATTTAGTTATAGCTATATCAGCGCCAAGGATGACTCAGATGAACATCTAAGTGACCGTCCTACCCATCAATTAAAAGGCAACCTAAATTGGTCGCTGCCATATGACATACACAGTCTTTTGTATGTGGTGTATGAATCTGGCGAATACCCCTCAAGTTCACAAATAGGTGTGGCTCGTGATCACTGGATGACAGTTAACCTGAGCATAAATCAGTCCATTAACCAACACTGGGACTGGCGAGCAGGTATCGACAACATTTTTGACAATCATCAAGACGAAACCTCTATTTCTGCAGGTTTACTTGATGTTCGCCCTTTGTCTAGCAGGTATATCTTTGTAGGTATTTCGTACACCTTTTAAGCAACCAATTTAAAAAAACACATTAAATACAATTGAATACACAGGAACATTACCCATGAAAATAAAATACCTTTCAGCCCTAATCCTTGCCGCCGGGCTATCTGCTTGCGGTAGTTCAGGAAATGATGACGCGACTCCTACAGTAGAAGATGTTGTTGAAGAAGTCGAAGAAGGCACAATTGTTGGGCCTTTTAGTACCGGCAGTACCTCAGAGCCTGAGAGTGTTTATTATGATTTAGATACTGGAGCAGTCGTAGACATAACAGAAGAAGAAGCCGCGATTAATAGCGTATGGGATATTGCTTTCAAGCGCACAGCCATATCACTAAACACCCATGCTGATAACACTGTTGGTATGTACTTTACAGACGTCAACAGTGATTTTTTTGATGCTGAAGGTGTAGCTATTGCAGATTCTTTTATCAACGCCACAGCAGATACTGAGCTAGACGACTATCTAGCCGTAAGTAGTGACTCTATGCCAACAGATGCAGAGTATAGTTATGACGCTAGTGATTATGTGATTGGCGACAAGTTCTATAACTATGATTTTACTACTCATCAAGTAACTGCCGCAGACGATGTCTACTTTATAGTGAGTTCGGATGATGCTTATACAAAATTCAGAGTGACCTCATTAACCACTGCTGGTTTTACTATGTCAAACATCACATTAGAGGTTCAACACCAAAGTAGCCTAGACGGCGAAACCGAGTTTGCTGCAGCTGAAACCATTGATTTAGATTTAAGCGGTTGTACTACGGATATTTACGTTGATTTCGATTTGGCAGAGCAAGTATCAGTAGATGATGCATGGGATATTTATTTGCCATGTATCACGGTCGACCCAGATACAGGTGCTGATTTTTATATTTATATAGCAGATGATGCATCAGCCTTTGTTGATACAGACAACGAATATACAAGCTTAGACGTTGCAGCCCACGCATATTATGGTTTTGAAGCTAACTCCACCTTAATCCGTTCATTTGATAGCAGCCCTTGGTATCAATATGGCTTAAATGGTGGTCACTTATTGTGGTCTCAATATGGCGTGTATCTTATCGAAACCAACTCAGGTCAGTATAAATTGCAGATCACCAGTTACTACGATGAGAGCGGTACGTCTGGCAACTACAGCTTCCGTGTTGATAGTACATCAGCTGAATAATCAACTTTGCATAACCAAACACAGGGCTGAGCATTCAACTAGTCCTGTGTATGCTATCTTCATTCGAGATTTATTATGAACAAACACCTAATTGTAGTCATTTGTATGTCAATGCTTGCACTGTCAACAGCAGCACTTTCCCACAGTGATATGCGGGTCATTAGCTCTGGTGGTAGTATCACAGAAGTTATTTACGCACTAGACAAACAAGACTTAGTTGTAGCTGCAGATAGCACCAGTCATTACCCTAGGGGCGCGACAGCATTACCCAAGCTTGGATATTTTAGGCAGCTTAGTACGGAGGGCGTGTTAAGTTTTCATCCTACTCATTTAATTGGTGCCCAAGCCACTGGTCCAGAGACTCTATTCCCAGAGCTAAAAGCCGCAGGCGTTGAAGTGTCGATATTGGGTGAGCAACGTGATTTAGCAGGGCTAAAACAGCTCATTAGCCAAGTAGGCGAGATAGTCCACGCGCCTGTCAAAGCCAAAGAACTAATTGAACAAATTGATAACCGCGTATCCCAATTAAAAAAGCAGGCTCAGGGACTAAAGCCCATAACGGCACTTTTTATTTTATCTGATAGTGAGCGTGGATTAACCGTAGCTGGAGCTAACACGGTTCCTCAAGCCTTGTTTAACGATGCCGGCATTACCAATGCAGCGCAACAAATGCGTGATTATAAAGTCATGGATAACGAATCCATATTAGCTGCAAATCCAGATATAATTTTTGTTGCTAGTCACAGAATACGCAGTGACCAGGAAGTACAAAGTTTATGCCAACACCCAGCTATTAAAGTCACTACAGCGGGACAAATCTGCAAGCCCGTTGTCATGGAAAGCAGTAGTGCCTTGGGCTTGTCACCTAGATACCCAGAAGCCCTAGAACATATCATCAAGAAGGTACAGGCATTTCATGGCAGAGGCTAACGCATCTCAGCTGCTGCAACTTGATTTAGACAAGCGGCGCAACAAGTATATAAAGCACATACTTTTGGCTTTACTTGGCTGCGGATGTTTAATATTGCTTGGTTTACAAGCGGGCAGCTACGAACATTCTGTTCCTGAACTACTTGATGTCATTAAACAGAAAATAACAGGACAAGAACTGCAAGGTCAGCAACGTATTCAGTGGTATATCTTTTCTGAACTTAGAGCACCGCGTATTGTTATGGCCATAATGGTTGGTGCTCTATTGGCTATGTCTGGCTGCGCCATGCAAGGTTTAGTACGTAACCCCTTGGCAGACCCGGGCTTGATTGGGATATCTGGTGGTGCGGCGGCCGCTGCTGCAACGGCTCTACTGATAATCAACCATCACCCCGAATATGCATTAGGTGGTCCATATTTAATTGCAGGCTCTGCTTTTGCAGGTGCCTTACTCGCCGTGTGGATAGTATTAAAAGTAGCCCAAACCCCAGCAGGCCTTGCGATTACCTCTTTGATATTAGCGGGCGTAGCAGTAAATGCCTTGGCGGGTACCCATATTGGCGCAATTAACTATATAGCCAATGACGATGCCCTAAGGCAAATTACCTATTGGACTATGGGCAGCTTAGCGGGCATTTCATGGGCCAAAGTTTTATTTGTAGGGGCATTAGCCTTACCTGTGATTGGTATGTTTATCCATTTAAGGCAGCCTTTAAACATGCTCGCCTTAGGTGAAAACGAAGCCCAGTGCATGGGCCTAGATGTGTCTAAATATAAGCGCTTAACGTTATGGTTAGTGGCATTTTCTGTAGCTCTAGCCACAGCATTATGCGGCATTATTGGGTTTGTGGGATTAGTGGTACCCCATATTTGCCGCACCCTTTTTGGAGCAGACCATAGATACCTAGTACCTGCCTGTGGGGTATTTGGTGGTGGCTTAATGTTAGTAGCCGACATCAGTTCACGTTCGCTGTTTCCACCGCTAGAAATACCTATTGGTATAGTTACCTCAGCAGTTGGCGCACCGTTTTTCTTGTATCTACTAGCAACACAAAAGGGGAAGTTATCTGGTGTTTAGTATCGACAACCTCAGTGTTAGCTACAGTCAGCAGCCAATACTTAAAAAAATAAATTTGCAAGTTAGCAGCCGCGACTTCATTACTATTATTGGTGAAAACGGCTGTGGTAAATCCACTTTGTTGCGCTGTATAGCTGGGTTACACAGCGAATTTACTGGAAGTATTCAGTTAGACAATAAAGACCTAGGTGATTGGTCAACTAAAGCCTTAGCGCAAAAACGTGCATTTGTGGCGCAAAGTAATCAGGTCTACTTTGCATTTTTAACCGAAGATGTACTAGGGTTGGGCCGAGCCAACCGAGCTGAAACGAATCAATACACCACAACGCTAATCTGTAAAGTTGCTGAACAGGTGGGTATTTCCCACTTATTTGGCCGCGATGTACGTACATTGTCTGGGGGAGAGCGCCAACGGGTATTTATTGCTAAAGCTTTGCTACAACTGATGCCAGATATGAACGACGCCGAAACCCAGCAGCCATTCTCTGGTAAGTTGCTGTTGCTAGACGAGCCAACCTCAGCTTTAGATTTTCGCTTTCAAAAAGCCACTATGGATTTGATGCAGAGGTTTTGTGAGCAGGGTTTAGCAGTGATATGCGTAAGCCATGATATGAATTTAGTTTTACCCTATGCCACCAAAACCTTACTGCTAGCCAATGGCCGTTGTTTAGCTCAAGGTCCTGCAATTGACGTAATTACCGAAGATAATTTACTTAAATGTTTTGGGGTGAGGCCGCGATTAATCCCGCAGGACAATGCCATCCCGTTTGTGACACATTAATTGCTATTCACCTTGATATATAAAAGCCAAGTTAAATAGCACAAGCATATTAGGAAGAATCAAAATGAAAAAAGAGCAACATGTATTTGATGCTAAAACACTTACCCGTCAACAACACTCTGGTGTGTTAAGCACATTGTCCGTGTCTGTGGCAGGTTACCCTTTTGGCTCAATTGTTCCATACTTTATGACCCATGAAGGTAATTTGATTATCTATATCAGTGATATTGCCCAGCATACACGTAATATAAAGGCAGATAACAAAGTCTCTATGACCATTTTTGATAACCTAGCTGATGACTCGCAAGCCTCTGGCCGCGTGACAGTGTTAGGTGATGCTGAGATTATCAAAGATGAAAAAGTTGCCGAGCAATACTACAGCTTGTTTCCCCAAGCCATTGGCTACAAAAAAACTCACGACTTCAACTTTTACGAAATCAAAACCAAACGGGTTCGTTATATTGGTGGCTTTGGTAAAATATTCTGGATAAATCAAGACGAATGGCAAGTTGCAGTAGAAAATTGGCAAAGCACTAGCACAGCGATAGTTGAGCATATGAATGACGATCATTTAGATGCCATGCAGTTAATTGTTGAACATCTATTCAATATAAAAGCCAAACAAGTCAAAATGTTATCCGCCTTTAATGAAGGCGCCCATATTGCCGCCGACGAACAAGTTATATACATGCCCTTCGAGCAAGTATGTCTGGACTCTCAACATGTTAGGCAACAATTAGTCGCAGCCACTCATGCAGCAAGAGCGGCCTTAACGCCAAGTAGCACTGAAAAATCTGAAGCTTAGGCGGTTACCTTAAGCGCCTAGGTTGAGTAGTAGCTAACCATTAGGCGCTTATTTGCTAATTAGATAAAACTGTCAGCTTTACTGCAACAGTTCAGACCTTGATAATTTACGGGCGATTGGCAGTAACTCATGAGTTTTAAATTCAGTATCAGCGGTACCAAACCAAACCATCACCCATTCATGATTGGGCGATATATAAATACCCTGCCCTGAGTAACCTGATTTAAACATGTCGCCATCTTGCCAGATAAGATCCCATTGCCAGCGACTGTGCAGCGGCACATCGCCATCAAAAAGCGAGTTCAACTCTGCAAGGCGACTTTCAGAAAAAAGCGGGCGATGTTTGTTTTTTAAAAAGTTTCGGTGCTGCGTACTCACTTGCCCCCATCCTTGGTTATTGTCTAAAAACATCAAACCAAATCGCGCTATGTCTGCTAGTCGCGCACTCAGCCCTCCCGCGGCATATGGCTCTCCGTAACGGTTAATCACCATAAGTCCATCTGCTTCAGCTCCCATTGGCATCCATAACAATTCAGCAATAGCACGGGCAAGGGGCTTTTGAGTAATCGCCTCAACAACTAAGCCAGAAATATTCGTATTAGAAGACGTATATTCAGTTTCTTCACCGGGTTTACGGTGAGCGGTCATACTTTTTAAAACAGCAACAGAAGTACTTAAGTCTTTTCGAACCGGAGCAACCACACCCAATGCCTCCTCAGCACGGTAAATACAGCCTTGTGTGTTTTGATAGCCATCACTGTCTCGGCAATCAATACCCGAAGTCATATCTATGACATCCTGTAAAACAATATCACCCCACACTGTATTGGCAAACTCTGGCAAGTAGGTTTTTATGGGGGCTTGCATATCAACTTTGCCCATCTCTTCAAGTTTAGCTAAGGCGGTTGCCGTAAACACCTTACTGACAGACCAAGTCATATGTCGCTCAAGTGGCCCAGTAGTTTTAAAGCGCTGATATACAATTTTACCTTGGTGAACCAGCATCACATTGTCTATGCGGTCATCCATAGAGACATAGTCGTCAAAACTCAATGATTTATCATTGACCTTTACCGGCCACTTATCAATTTTTGGATTCAGCTCTATCCCTAGCTCACGGGTTTTATCGTGGTAGATAGTAGTATGGGGAAACAGCCCCGGCATTTCTCGCCAAGCAAAACGACTAGGTTCACCCCCTAAATCAAATTCAACATGCTGATACGTTTTGTACATCTTACTGTGATAATTAATATCAGCATGAGATTGGTTTTCCTGAGTAAAACCAAAGCTAGCGAACACTCCCAAGACACTTAATAATATTAACTTACAACTGTTTTTAATTAACACTGAGGGTTTACTCGCTGAAAAGCATAAGGGCATAGAGAATAAAAACTTATTTTTTTAAAAGCAATGTAAAAACCCAACCTTAGCGGTCCAATTACATACAAAAATATTTTTTATGCTCGTTAACCCCTTCTTAACCATCACCTTGTTATCGTTGATGCAATCGTAGGCTAATCCACTTTATTTTATGCTTCTAGCATGAAAATTGAAGGGATAACAGCCTCAAGTTTTACAGTATTTAACGAGGCAAAATTCATTATGAAATTCTCAACACCCATTGCGGTTTTATTGCTGGCCACAACGGCTCTTGTGGCATGTCAAGAAGAGGCAGCTCCTAAAAAAAGTATGCCAACGCCAGCGGTATCTTATATCACGGTACAAGCTACACCCCACAAAATTGATACCAATATGCAAGGCCGTGTCGCTGCATCTTTAACTGCTGAAGTACGCCCTCAAGTGGGCGGGATTTTAGAACAGCGTTTATTCAAAGAAGGAAGTACAGTCAAAAAAGGGCAGTTACTTTACCAGATTAATGCTGCAACTTATCAAGCTGCCTACAATGAAGCGAAGGCCAACCTAAACAGTGCTAAAGCATCGGTAGAAACCGCCAAGTTAAAAGACCAACGTTACGCAAACTTATTAGAGATAGAAGGTGTATCACAACAAGATGCCGATGATGCTCACGCTACTTACCTCGAAGCAGTAGCAGACATTGAAAAATATCAGGCTGCTTTGGCAACCGCCAAAATCAATCTCAACTTTACTCAAGTAAAAGCCCCTATATCAGGAAATATTGGTATCTCTAGCGTGACTCAAGGGGCTTTGGTTACCGCAGAACAGACCACAGCTTTAGCTACGATACGCACCTTAGATCCTATCTATGTTGATATGACTAAAAGCAGTAAAGAGTTATTAAAACTTCGCCGTTTAATGAACGAAAGTGGTATTACTCAAGGCAATACAGAAGTCACGTTAATACTAGAAGATGGCAGCGAGTATGACTATAAAGGCCAACTTACCATGCAAGAAGTCTCAGTTGATTCATCAACTGGAACGGTAACCCTGCGAGCCGAATTCCCTAACCCAGATGGCATTTTACTCCCGGGTATGTTTGTTCGTGCAGCGGTAAATGAAGCTATAGATGCTAATGCCATTTTAGTGCCGCAACAAGGTGTCTACCATGCCGCTAAAGGTGATGCGTATGTTTATGTCATTAATGAAGACAACAAGGTAGAAAAACGCACTGTGACGACAGTCAATGCGGTAGATAACAAATGGTTTATCGACTCAGGTTTGTCAGTGAATGACAAACTTTTAGTAGAAGGCTCTAACAAAGTACGCCCGGGCAGTACGGTTAATCCAATTCAGGTAGAAATGGATAGCACTGGGACCATGATTACCGTTGCTGACAAACAGGATCAAATTCCTTCACTAGCAGGAGGCTTATAATTCATGTTTGCTCGCTTTTTTATCGACCGCCCCGTATTTGCTTGGGTTATCTCGGTTATTATTATGCTATCCGGTATTGCTTCAATTATGTCGTTACCGATAGCTCAGTATCCAAACGTTGCCCCTCCTGTTATTAGCATTAATACCTCTTACACAGGAGCCGATGCACAGACCGTTGAAAATAGTGTGACTCAAATATTAGAACAACAGTTAACTGGCCTTGACGGCTTATTATACTTTTCTTCTTCGAGCACATCAGACGGCTCAGCTTCGGTAAGTGTTACATTTGAGCTGGGGACCGACCCTGATTACGCGCAAATACAAGTGCAAAACAAGGTACAGCAGGTAACTTCGCGTTTTCCTGAGTCAGTACAAACACAAGGGGTGACGGTAACCAAATCCAATAGTGATTTTTTATTGGTTACCGCTATTTACGATGAAAACGACCAAGTATCTTCATTTGATATTGCAGATTACATCTCTTCAAATATCGAAAATGAATTAGCACGAATAAATGGGGTCGGTGATACTCGAGTATTTGGTTCAGAGTATGCCATGCGTATCTGGCTTAACCCTAACAAGTTAGCTGCTTATGAATTAATGCCATCAGATATTACCAGTGCTTTAAGTGCCCAAAACGTACAAATTGCTGCAGGTAAAATTGGCGCCACTCCAGCATTAGACAATCAAGAGTTGAACGCAACGGTCACCGCTCAGTCTATGATGTCTACCCCAGATGAATTTCGCAAAATCATTGTTAAATACAACAGCAGTGGTGCGAACGTACTTTTAGAAGATGTTGCAAGAGTTGAAATTGGCAGTGAAAGTTACACCAATATATCACGATTAAATAGCCACCCAGCATCGGGTATTGCAGTCATGCTTGCACCCGGAGCCAATGCCCTTGATACCGCAAACTTAGTAAAAGAAAAAGTCTCTGAGCTTTCTAAAAGCTTACCTGATGGTTATCAAGTGACTTTCCCAAGAGATAGTACTGACTTCATTAAAATATCAATCAGTGAAGTGGTTCAAACGTTAATTGAAGCAGTCATTCTAGTGGTGATTGTTATGTGGTTGTTTTTACAAAATTGGCGCGCCACTCTAATCCCAGCTATCGCTGTGCCGGTAGTGTTACTGGGTACCTTTGGGGTGCTTTCAGCATTTGGATTTTCCATAAACACACTCACTATGTTTGGCATAGTGTTATCAATAGGCCTTTTGGTTGATGATGCCATAGTGGTAGTAGAAAACGTTGAGCGCCTTATGCGAGAGAAGAACCTCTCTCCCCGAGATGCGACCATAGAGTCTATGTCTGAAATAAGTAGTGCCCTAATCGGTATTGCGGTGGTCCTTTCAGCTGTATTTTTGCCTATGGCATTTTTTGGTGGCTCTACTGGGGTTATCTATCAGCAATTTTCTGTTGCGATTGTATCTTCTATGACCTTGTCAGTTATCGTAGCCTTGACCCTTAGCCCAATGCTTTGTGCAAGCTTGCTGACCAAAACCGATCACAACAGTGAAAAAGGTTTCTTTGCTAAATTTAACCGCTCGTTTGACCGCTTAACTACCTCTTACACAGGTCATGTTAAACATATCATCAGCCATAAAATACGTTGGATATTGGTATATGGTGTCATCATTGCAATCTTAGGTTTACTCGTAGTACGTATGCCAACTGGTTTCTTACCCCAAGAAGACCAAGGCAGCACTATGTTTCAAATAAGCTTACCATCTGGTGCTTCAATCAAACGTACGACTGCCGTTGCAGAGCAAGTAGAAGAGTACCTGTTAACCGAAGAAGCTGAAGACGTTACCCGAGCATTTACTATTTCTGGATTTAACTTCACAGGAACAGGACAAAATGCCGGAATGGGGTTTGTTGGATTAACACCTTGGAGTGAGCGCCCTTCTGAAGAACAGAGCGCAGATGCGTTAATCGCCCGTATGAATAAAAACCTTTCATCCATTCGTGATGCCAGTGTATTCGCCATGCAGCAGCCTGTAATACGTGGATTAGGTCAAAGCAATGGTTTTACCTTTGAATTACAAGCCGCCTCAGGAACTAGTCGTGAAGAGTTAGTCGAATTAAAAGATGAACTACTTAACAGAGCCAGACAAAGCGAATTTCTTACCGGCGTCCGTGAAGGAGCGCTGAGTAATACTCCTCAGCTGAAAATAGATATAGATAATTCCAAAGCCACTAGCTTAGGCTTAGCACTGTCAGATGTATCAAGTACCTTGACCTCTGCATGGGCCGGCTCATACGTAAATGACTTTATTGACAATGGTCGAGTGAAGAAGGTTTATGTGGAAAGTGACGCACAATTTCGTTCAAAACCAGAAGACTTATACCAATGGCATGTAAGAGGAACAGATACAGATGGCGACGCCACCATGACGCCGTTCTCAGCTTTTAGTTCTTCTTCTTGGTCGATGGCACCCCAAAGCTTATCGCGCTTTAACGGTATTGCTTCTTACCAAATACAAGGCGCCTCTGCTAGTGGCGTAAGTTCAGGCCAAGCTATGGCTGAAATGGAGCGTTTGGCTGCTGAAGTAGGCCAAGGAAAATTAAGTTATGCCTGGAGCGGCTTGTCTTATCAAGAAAAGATATCTAGCGGACAATCAACTGCCCTGTATGCCATCTCTATTTTGGTTGTGTTCTTAGTGCTGGCAGCATTATATGAAAGCTGGTCTGTTCCTTTCTCGGTGATTATGGTTATTCCATTAGGCTTAGTGGGAGCGGCTTTAGCCAGTACAATGCGTGGACTAGACAATGACATCTACTTCCAAGTAGCACTGCTTACCACAATAGGACTGGCATCTAAAAACGCGATTCTAATTGTGGAGTTTGCTGAGGCCTCTTATCAAAAAGGTTCTTCATTAATAAGCGCTGCAACTGAAGCGGCAAAATTACGCTTGCGCCCAATAATCATGACCTCATTGGCATTTATGCTCGGTACCTTACCATTAGCACTGTCTTCTGGAGCCGGCGCAAACAGTCGTATATCCATAGGCACAGGTATTGTAGGTGGGACTTTCACCGCAACTATTTTAGGTATTTTCTTTGTTCCTATGTTTTTTGTATTAATTCGCGGTTTTTTCCCAAAGAGACGACCTGTTTATGAAGACGATAACTCTGTTAAAACATTGGAGACTTCTAATGATTAATGTTTTACCTCGATCCTTCATCCGTATGGGGATTTTACCCACAGTAAGTGTTTTATTTCTAGCTGGCTGTACCTTAGCGCCTGAGTACTCTCGCTCTGAGTTACCTGTACCTACTGAGTGGGAAAATTCAGCCGCAACAAAAATGGCAGGTATGTCTGATCAGCAAGCTGATACTCTACCTTGGCAGCAGTTTATTAAGGATGAACGCTTAACCCAGTTAATTGAATTGGCGCTCAATAATAATAGAAGCTTACGCCAGACATTAGAAGACGTTGAGTCTGCACGGGCAATATATCGCATCCAATATGCAGAATTATATCCGCAAATTGATGCTAACTTAGGTGGTACTCGTAGCAAGGCTTCAAGTGGCGAGATATCTACCGGCTACGAAGCCAGTATTGGTTTAACTAGTTACGAAATTGACTTGTTTGGCAAAAACCAAAGCTTGAGCACGGCTGACATGGAGTCTTACTTAGCAAGTGAAGAAACCGCGAAAGCCGCCAAAATTGCGCTAATTAGTGAAATTGCGAATGCATGGTTAACCTTAGCCGCTGACAACAACCAACTAAGTCTTGCCAAAGAAACCAAAGTCAATGCTCAGAAAACCTTAGATATCACCAATAAGCGTTTAGAATTTGGAGTTGATTCAAAAATTGATGTAGCCAGTGCTGAAACTGTGTATTACAGCGCTGGTTCTGATATTGCCAGTTACAGCACCCAAGTATCTCAAGATTTTAACGCATTGAGGCTGCTAGTGGGTGATGATATTGCACCAGAATTACTGCCAGCCTCCTTACCTGATGACACTGACTTTGTGAGTGACGTACCAGTTGGACTTTCTTCAGATGTATTACTCGCTCGCCCTGATGTATTGGCCGCAGAGCATGATTTAAAATCTGCCAATGCCGATATTGGTGCAGCCCGTGCAGCATATTTTCCTTCTATTAATTTAACGGCTACAGGTGGCCTAGCAAGTTCGGTGTTAGCCGATATTTTTACCGGAGGCGCTAGCTCAATCTGGACTATCGCACCCACCATCAGCTTGCCAATATTTAGTGCAGGGGCCAATGACGCTAATTTAGATTACAGCGAGTCACAGCAACGTAAATATTTAGCCGCCTATGAATATGCGATTCAAAGTGCGTTCTCAGAAGTAGCAGATGCCTTAGCCCGCAGAGCTACAATTCAAGCGCAACTTGATGCAGAAAAAGCATTAGTATCTGCAGCCACGCGAAGTTACGATTTATCGCTTGCGAGATACAAAGGCGGCATAGACACCTTTCAAAGTGCTTTAGAGGCACAGCGAACTATGTATCAAGCCAAACAATCACTTATTATCAGTAAGCAAGCAGACTTAAATAATCGTATTACTCTCTATCGTGTGTTGGGTGGCGGGTTAGCTGAAACAACCAATTCAAACTAAAAAGGAATACACTTTATGATGAATGTACTCTTGGTTGAAGATGACATAGATCTCGCCACAACCATAGTTGAATATCTGGAAATTGAGTCTATTGATTGCGACCATGCTAGTAACGGATTAATGGGTCTACATTTAATCGAAAGCAATCAATATCAAATGATTATGTTGGATATTAACATGCCGAAAATGGACGGTTTAACCTTGTGCAATACCCTGCGTGAAAAAGGCATCGACATTCCTATTTTAATGTTAACCGCACGTGATAGCCTTGAGAACAAGCTTCAAGGATTTGAAGCAGGCACTGATGATTATTTAGTCAAACCCTTTGCCATGAAAGAGCTAGTCGCTAGGGTGCAGGTGTTAGCTAAACGCAAAAGTGGAGAGGTTAAAACCCTTAAACTTGGGGACTTAACACTAGACTTAAGTGAGCTTAGCGCAAATTTAAACCAACACCCCTTAAAACTATCACCCATTGCCTATAAACTATTAGAAGTGCTTGTAAGGGCTAGCCCCAAGACAGCCACCCGTCAGCATATTATGCAAACTGTTTGGGGCGATGAACAACCAGATAGTAATAGCTTGAAAGTACACATTTACCATTTGCGTAAACAACTTGAGAGCGTGCCGAGTAATATTAAATTAGAAACTGTTTCTGGAATTGGCTTTGCCATGAAAGCAGAAGATAAAATGGAAAACCATGGAGTCCAATAGTGAAAATTAGACCAAGCCTAAAGCTGTACTTTTTTATCAGTGTACTTTTACTTGGTTCTGTTATGGCTATTGGCTTTTCATTTTTGAGTGTTAATTACTTCATTGACGGGCTAGACAGAAGCTTAAATGGAGTCATGTTTGAACTAGCCAAGACAGCAGATGTAAAAGATGAACATCCAGTCGACATAGCAGGTATTAATATCGCAAGTCGCTGGCAAGATACGCCAGAAGTCATTCAACGCAGCTTTGTTAATCCGCCTTCAGTGATTGGTGATTTACAAAAGCAAAAAGTCCAAACTACGATTTTCACTATGCCCAAAAGCGTGTACTTTTTAGTGCTATTTGAAAGCCCAGAAGGTGAACCAAGATTCATTTCTAGAGTCATGCTTGAAAAAGACTTTATTGCATCTACAAATGCAATAAAACCAAGCCACCGCTTATTTTGGACGTTTGTAGTGGCCATATTAGCTATCGTTTTATTCGCATTTTTACTCTTCATGATTATGCGAAAAATCGCCAGACCAATAGAATCTTTAAGAAATTGGGCAAAATCATTGAATCCTAAAAATGTCCAAGCTCCACCTCCTGATTTTACGTATAACGAGTTGAATGTACTTGCCTCTTTAATTCAAGGCAGTCTAATTTCAACCCACCAGAGCCTAGAGCGAGAGCAACGCTTTTTAAGTTATGCGAGCCATGAAATACGGACGCCTATTGCAGTGATACGCAGCAACGTAGAGCTACTACAAAGACTTAACGAAAAACAGCCCACCACTGAAAAGCAACACTTAGTGTTAGAGCGTATTCAAAGAGCTGGGCTTACCATGAGTAATTTGACCGACACCTTACTATGGTTAAGCCGTAACGAAGAACTCAATGTAGCGCCCGAACCTTTAAATTTAGAAAAAGAAGTACAGCAAGCCTGTGTGGATTTGGAGTATTTACTGAAAGGAAAAAACGTAGAGGTTACCGTTCAAAGTGAAGCCCATAAGGTGGACACCATAGCCGTAGCTTGCCATATCGTTATTAACAACTTAATCCGCAACGCCTATCAGCACACCCAAGAAGGTCAAGTGCTTATCAAACAACAAGGTAGCCGCATTACTATTCTAAATAGCAATAGTAAAAGTGATACTGGGCAACAAAAATCAGACGCTAATCAAGTCGCCTTTGGAGAGGGTTACGGTTTAGGGTTACAACTAAGTGAAAAAATAGTGCAGCACCATAATTGGTACTATGAAAAAACCAACACTCAAGAATACTATCAAGCGGTAGTCGATTTTGAAAAACAAGGGAATTCTGTAAATGAATAAATTAAGCCTTTTAACAAGGCTTAATTCAATTTTAATCTAGCTACCTAGGGTGCTAATGCTGGGCAACAAAATCATCAACCTGCGCCAGATAGCTGTTTTTAGTTGCCTCATCTAACCATGAAACTTTAAATGCATTACTCACCATAGTGGTAATTTGCTCTTGGTCAAAACCTCCTTCTTTTTGTAACTCTAGAAAATTCTCATTTAAATAAGCACGAAAATAAGCAGGATCATCTGAATTAATTGTCACTAACATGTCTTTATTGAGCATGGTGTGGATCTCATCAGAAGTGAGAGACTGCACCACAAAACGGTTAGATACTGGGCAAACAGTTAAGCCTAGCTTTTTATCTTTAATCATCTCACATAGTGCATCACTTTCTAATGAATTGACGCCGTGATCAATTCGGTCAACTTCAATGGTATTAATGCACTGATCGATATGAGTCAGGGTATTAAGTTGATTTACATCACAGTGCATAGTGAGTTTTAAACCCATTGCTTTTGCTTTAGTAAATACCTCTGCAAACTTAATAGGTGGGTTATTGCGTTCGTCTGAATCCAAGCCCACACCGACTATCCAGTCTAGGTAAGGCTTGGCCATGTCTAAATGTTCCATGGCAGACTTAGCGCTCATATCTCTTAAAAAGCATAAGATGAGTTGGCTCTTAATGCCTAGCTTTTCTTCAGCATCGAGCTGGGCCTTATGGATACCCGTGATCACAGTTTCAAAACTAACGCCCCTTGAAGTGTGACCTTGAGGGTCGAAAAATAACTCTGCGTAAACCACTTCTTGGCTTCGTGCTTTGCTTAAATATGCGTAGGTTAACTGGTAGAAATCGTCTTCATCTAGCAGCACATTCATACCCGCATAATAAATGCTTAGAAACGAAGGTAGATCATGAAAGTCATAGGCTGCAACTAAAGCTTCCGGTGTTTCAAAAGGAATATCTACACCATTCTTTTTTGCCAATGCAAAACTAAGCTCTGGCTCTAAGGTGCCTTCTAAGTGCACATGTAACTCTGCTTTGGGAATATTTTCGATAAAGGATTGCATAAGTGAGTCTCTTAAGTTTTATTCAGTTAACAGATTAAGCAAATTTGGTACCCATGGGTATAACGCTAGGTTTTATAGAAAACATTCAAAAATCGGGTAAGTTAAGCACTCAAAACTGTGTAAAACACAAAAAATACGCACTGTCTAAGTGCAGCACATTGACTCAAAAAGAGAGTAAATACGGCTTGGAGTTTACTTAATGACTAATGTTTTTTCTTGAATATAGCGAAGGCGGCATATTAAATTGAGCTTGAAAGCGGCGGTTAAAGTGACTCAAATTAGCATAGCCCAACGAAAAACATACCTGACTCACTGATTCTCCAGCCTTTAGCCGTTCTGCGGCATTTTCTATACGTAGCTGCTGTTGCAAAGCTAAAGGGGTACAATCTAATTTCTGTTTAAAGCTTTGATAAAAGCGACTACGACTCATGCAAGCTATTTTGCACAAAACATCAATATCTAAATGCTCACTCAAATGGGTTTTAATATAATGAATAGCCGCTTGTAAACCACTGTTATCTGAGTGGGCTTCGGAGTCTGCTAGAGCGAGATCTCTGGCTTGATGCTTGAGTATTCTGGCCACCAGCTCTGATACACCAAAATCGATAACCAAATTTCGTTCGTTTTCATTCTCAACAAAGCAATTAAATAACCGCTCTAATAACATTTGCGTGCCCTCAGAATGTTGGGTGTGTAAATGTTTGTCAGACAATAATTGCCAACTATCCAATGTTAATGGGGCACCAAGTTTCACATCTAACTGCTGTGCTAATAAGGCAATACGCTCACTACTAATTTCTATTGTTAAACAACGGGTGGGTTTGTCCATAGTCGCTTCTGGAAAATCAATAGCGACTGAGGTGTTTGCTGACATCACAAAAGACTGGTGTGGGATAAACTCTTGAGACTGTAAGGTTTGTAATTGCGGGTGCATTCCATGTAACACCTTCTTACCTTGTATCATGCCGCAATACAGTAAACCCGAAGAGTGTAACAACACTTTTTCAGCAGGCAGGTAGGTATCATAAATACTTAATTCAGAATCAGGCCCCGCAAAACTCACTCGGTTCTCAATCAGTTTTTTAGGTTGACTTAAACCTAACCGGCTAACAAGTGCTTCATTATTCATTGTGTACTCACCCAAGTTAATCATGGATTGTCAGACAAGCGATATGTACTCCCAGACAAGTACTACTCAACCACCCTGCATTATATTAACAACTGAAACGACATTAATTAAATATTTTTTAACATTAAAATTAAGGAAACGTCATGATTTATGCTAATCCTGGTTCACCCGATTCGTTAGTCACCTTTAAAAAACAATATCAAAACTTCATTGGTGGTGAGTGGGTAGCTCCCGTTAAAGGACGCTACTTTGATAACCTGAGCCCGATTGATGGAGAAAAGTTTTGTGAGATCCCCCGCTCTAGTGAAGAAGACATCAATCTAGCACTAGATGCAGCCCATAGCGCTAAAACGACTTGGGGCAAAACCTCTGTCACTGAGCGTTCAAATATATTATTGAAAATTGCTGATCGCATTGAACAGAACCTAGAATTATTAGCCGTTGCTGAAGCATGGGATAACGGTAAAGCGATACGTGAAACCCTAAATGCAGACATCCCTCTTGCAGCCGATCACTTTCGTTATTTTGCTGGGTGTATGCGAGCCGAAGAAGGGACCTTGGGTGAAATAGACGCCAACACAGTGTCGTATCATATTAATGAACCTCTGGGTGTGGTTGGGCAAATCATTCCTTGGAACTTCCCTATTTTAATGGCCGCATGGAAACTAGGCCCAGCACTGGTAACAGGCAACTGCGTAGTATTAAAACCAGCAGAACAAACCCCCGCGTCTATCTTGGTTCTAATAGAACTCATTGCCGATTTACTGCCACCAGGGGTCTTAAATATAGTCAATGGCTTTGGTATTGAAGCAGGTAATGCCCTTGCTACCAGTGATCGAATTGCCAAAATTGCTTTTACAGGTTCAACACCCGTTGGTATTCATATTTTAAAATGTGCCGCAGACAATATTATTCCCTCCACTGTAGAGCTTGGTGGAAAGTCTCCAAACCTTTACTTTAACGACATAATGAACTTCGAAGACAACTATTTAAGTAAATGTGTTGAAGGATTGGTACTCGCATTTTTCAATCAAGGAGAGGTCTGTACTTGTCCTTCTAGAGCACTTATTCAAGAAGATATTTACGACCCATTTATGGAGCTTGTTGTTGAGCGAACAAATAGCATAGTGCGAGGCAACCCTTTAGATACCGATACTCAAGTGGGTGCTCAGGTATCTAATGAACAATATGAGAAAATACTTGGGTATATCGATGTGGGCCAAAAAGAAGGGGCAAAAATATTAACTGGTGGTGGCCCAGCCAATCTATCAGGCCCGTTTAATAAAGGGTATTACGTACAACCGACTTTACTTGAAGGTAAAAATGATATGCGAGTCTTCCAAGAGGAAATTTTTGGTCCTGTTGTTGGAGTCACCACCTTTAAAGATGAAGCAGAAGCCATTGCCATAGCGAACGATAGCATGTTTGGTTTAGGTGCCGGGTTATGGACCAGAGACATGAACCGAGCATACAAACTAGGGCGAGAAATTCAAGCGGGACGTATCTGGACTAACTGTTATCACGCCTATCCCGCACATGCTGCCTTTGGGGGTTACAAAAAATCAGGCATTGGTCGAGAAACCCATAAACTCGCGATCGGTAGTTATCAACAAACTAAAAACCTGTTAGTAAGCTACGATACCGACCCGTTAGGTTTCTTCTAAAACATCCCCACTCAATCAAGATTGGCGAACAGAGGTTCGCCAATTTTCTTTATAAGTCAGTATATTAGACATACATACTCTATAACTTTTAAAGCTTAAAAGTTTTTTAATGCATAGGTGATAACTACTCCACAATCGTTTATATTCGCTGTATACATATTTAGTGTTTGTAATGATCAAGCAAACAAGCAGCCCCAATGAATTTGAAAATATCTGTTTTACAACATGCTTTAGCTGTTGATAAAAAGTGGAGTAAAATGTGTTAAAAAAAGGCAAAGACCTTTTCTTTCTGCAAGATTGGCAAGTAAACCCTAGCACCAATACTTTGCAACGGGGCGAGCAAACTAAGCAGCTTGAGCCGAAAGCCATGGATGTATTGTTACTATTATGCAACCAGCAAGGTAATGTATTAAGCGCTGATGAAATCGCTACTCAATGTTGGGGTGGCATTGATATTGGCGATAATCCAGTGCACAAAGCCGTGACACAACTGCGCAAAGCCCTAGGCGACAAAGCCAGTGCCCCTACCTATATTGAAACCATTCGTAAACGTGGCTACCACATTATTGCCCAGCTAGATTTTCCATTAGATGAAGAATTAAAAGCAGCACAATCGACTTGGCATGATGCTTCTCCGTTCCCTGGCTTAGTGCCGTTTTCAGCAAAAGATGCGCAAGTCTTTTTTGGCCGTAATGAACAAATAGCGACCTTATTGGAGCGTATTTCAAACCAGGTAAATGCTAAACATGCATTTACCTTAATTTTAGGTCCTAGCGGTACCGGTAAATCCTCTTTAGTTAATGCTGGTTTGTTACCAAGGCTAACCAATGAGAATGGTTACAATGGTATAGGGGTGGTATCTCATACCAGTATCGATTTTGCCGATATTAGCCAAGAACGTCTATTTATTGATTTAGCCTCAGCCATGCTTGATTGGGATGTAAATGACCACCCTGTTTTCGATGGTATGAGTGCAGAGGACTTGGCAATACAGTTACAAAATAATACCCCTCTATCTATTCAACAATGTATTGAAGCCCTAAAACTGTCTCTAAATGGATATGGCACACCGCAATTTTTACTTTTCATTGACCGCTTAGAAGTACTCTTATCTTCACCCATTTTTAGCGACACTGAACGGCTAACGTTTCTTAGCTTAATTGAAACGCTAACTACCAGTGGAACAATAATTGTTGTCAGCGCATGCCGCAATGACTTCTATCCTTTAGTGGTAAATCATCCAAGCTTAATGGCCAATAAAGGGGCTGGCGGACATTTTGATTTGCTGGCACCAACCCGCGCAGAGTTGATGCAAATGATCCGCCTACCTGCGGTAGCTGCCAACCTAACCTGGTCAACAGACAAAGATAACGCCACCCCACTAGACCAACTTCTTTGTGACGAAGCTGCCCATAACCCTGATGCTTTACCCATGTTGCAATACACCTTACAAGAACTGTACTTACAACGCAGTATTGAAAATGAATTACAAGTTGAAGTATACAAAGCTCTTGGCGGCATTGAAGGGGCCATAGGTAAAAAAGCCGAAGAAGTTTACCAACAATTACCGCCAGCGCATCAACCACAATTGGCCACAGTATTATCGCGACTCATCACTTTAAGCCCAGATGGCGAAACCATCACCAGTCGCGCTGCTCGTTGGTCGCAGCTTACCTTAGAAAGTGAAACAGCCTTAGTTCAAGCTATGGTCGATAGCCGCTTGTTTGTGTCCCATCTACAAAACGGCGAACCGTGTTTTAGTTTGGCCCACGAGGCTTTATTAAGAAGATGGCCCAGAGCCAGCGAATGGATAAATCAACACAAAGACAGCTTGGCTATTAAAAGCCGTTTACAACAACTAACCGAACGTTGGGTTAAAGAAGGCAAAAGTTCCGCGTACTTGTTACCAAAAGGTAAGCCCTTAGAAGAAGCCGTCAGTTTACAATCAATGCCAGTGTTCACATTAGATAGTGATGAACTAGCCCTACTCAAAGCATCACAACAAAAAGTCACAACAAAACGCTGGATCAACCGCTCTATTATAACGCTGCTATGTTTATTGACCTTCACCGCCATATTTATGAGTGTAAAAAGCCAACAAGCCGAAGCTATTGCTCAGCAAAAACGACTAGATGCTGAAAGTCTACTTGGCTTTATGGTGGGAGAGTTTGCCGACAAGTTGCGCAGTGTTAAACGGATGGACTTACTCGATGGTATTAGTAACAAAGCCTTAGAGTATTTTAGTACTGAAATAGACGAAAGCATCAATTTCAATGGGCAGTTTCAGCATGCTCAAACATTAATGGCTATGGGGGAAGTGGCTTATTCACGGGCTAAAAACGATGAAGCGCAACAGGCCTTTACGTCAGCCAAGTTAATCCTCGATAATTTGTTTCAACAGCAGCCTGTAAAGATGGCACTTTTAAAAAACTTGGGGGCAAACGCTTTTTGGTTGGGCCAGCTTAAGTATGATGAGAGTGATTTTGAAGGGGCTCAGCCATTGTTTGAGTTGTATCGAGATTACAGTGAAAAGATGAACGAGCTGGAACCGGATAATGAGGATGGCTGGCTAGAACGGTCTTACGCTGAAGAAACATTAGGCGTTTTATTTATGAAACTTCAAGAATATTCAGAAGCAAAAAATGCATTTCAAGTTTCATTAAAAATGAAGAAAGACTTAATAAAGCATAAAAAACAGGATAATGGATTACGTTTTGATATAGCGAAGAACTTATCTTGGTTAGTTAGTGCAGAATTACATTTAGGGAATTTGCCTTTATCACAAACTCTACATGAACAAGGACAGAGAGAATTAGAGATATTACTCCAAGATTCACAAACAGACGCATATGTTATGGAAATATTAGCTTTGTCCTTTTACATGAAGTCCGTCTATATTCTTGAGTTTCAAGCTAAGTTTACCCAAGCCCTCCAGTACATATCTAAGG
Source organism: Paraglaciecola sp. (assembly GCF_039942875.1). Lineage (GTDB taxonomy): Bacteria > Pseudomonadota > Gammaproteobacteria > Enterobacterales > Alteromonadaceae > Paraglaciecola. The sequence continues at coordinate 32,126 of NZ_JBDVBQ010000023.1, read as the reverse complement.
CTGAAAGGTTATTAAAACTAGCTTTAGAACAAGACCCGCAAAATGAAGACTGGAAAGCCCAATTGCTCAACCTAGATATCCTGCGTTTTAGATTGTCTTCTAGCAGTAACATCACAAGTACATTCTCAGATAATATCAATGAATCATTTGACAATGTAAACGAAAAAACACTCGGTTTCTCTACGGTAATAAATGACGTTATTGGCTATTTTCAAAATTTAAAAGATTGGAAATCAAGTAGTAAATTTATCACGCTAGGCAATAAATATTATAAGGAGATGGGAGTTTCTTTAAAAAGTAACCCAGAGAAGATTAGAGCGCTTGCAGAGTTTCAGCTGCTACAAGCAAAGCAGTTTTCGTATTCCAATAAAATAGAAAAAAAAATAACAAGCTGTAAAAGTGCTATCCAAGATCTTTTGCCGTTAATACGAAAAAGTCTCAGCCCTCACTATTTGTTACCCTTTGTGAAAGCTCATGATTGTCTGGGAACTACAGATACAGTAAAGGGTGAAATTAATGTTTTGCAAAAAATGGGAATAACCCACATAGATTTTATTCAATCGTAATCAACTGTAAATGGAGAAAAGAACAATGAGCAATCAAAACCCACCAGTTTTTAGCTTTAACGTAAAAGTAATCGTAAATAATAACCAACCGACTTTTAGTTATACAGATATAGACGGTAACCCAAGTGACGGTAATGTGACAGTAAGCGTTGATAATACTAAAATTATTTATCGTCTTGCTACCGCAGTTAACCCAGAAGAACGTTTTGATTTTGACAAACCAGAGATAACAGGTGATACCGGCAGCGATTTAACCTATAGAATATCTGCAGATAAACAAACTATTACCATTGTGGATACTGATGCGGATAAAGAAGATGTTTGTTTAAAATTAGTTGTTAGCAAATCTTACACTAGTCCGGACCCAACAATTACTAATAAAGGTCGAGAGTAAATCCTCTAAAATTTTATAGTGACCCCATCTTAATTGAAATGACAAAACATTGATGATATTTGGGGTCTTTTGCCTAGAACCGTTAGCGTTTTTTGTTGTTTAAAAGCACGCAGAATCCGTTGAATTTTCTGTCTCCGATTTTCCATACCCAACGTATTTAAATGAATTAACTATTCGAGCAGTAGCTTGGCTTTTAAATAGCAGGGTGTATCTGTAAGCCCATGGTTTAAATGGTTATTTATTTATCCATCCCAACATGGCATCTCGGTAAATTAACCACACTCCAAGAAATAAGATTTTTCTTTAACACTAAAAACCAAACCTCAGAGCAAAAAATAAAATCAACATTTTCAACAACTTACAATCAGAAGGTTACCAGAAGGTAAGTGAAAGGTTTTTTCATTAAAGTATTTGACATCAATTGCATACACTTATTACTCATAAGGCTTACAGATGTCTCACTCAAGAAAAACAAGTCAATTAAGCACCCCAGATACCGAGATGTGCTCGATCGTCGATAAGTTTTCAATTCCACTATCTAACGAAAAAATGGGCTCTTTCGTGAATATGATGAATATCATTGCGGAAGGCATTTTTGTTGTAAACGGTGACGGGATAATCGAAATAGTTAACCCAATGGCAGCAAAATTTTTAGGTGGCTCACAAGAATCTCTTGTAGGGCAGCGCTGGTTTAGTTTTCTACATGACCGCTATCGTGAGCAATATGAATACATTTTTCTTAATTGGAAAGATAACAAAAAACCAGCCCTGAGCCATGGCCCTAAAGAAGTGCTATTAACCCGTACCGACGGAACCTGGTTAGAGGTAGATTTATCAATATCTTGTTTACCTGAATCACTGACCGAAGGTAGCCCTATGTTTGTGGGAGTAGTGCATAACTTAACCAAACATAAGACAGAGTATAGTGAGTTGCGTAGGCAAGCCAGTACTGACCATTTGACGGGTTTAGCAAATCGTTACAACTTAGAAAAAACCTTAAATAAAAGTTGGAATGAGAGCATTATTAATAGCCAGCCGATCAGTCTGATTTTAATCGATGTGGATTATTTTAAACATTTTAACGATCAGTTTGGCCATGTTAACGGCGACAAGTGTTTGCAAAAAATTGCCAAGGTTATTGATGGTTGCTTACCTTCAAATGAAAGTTTGGCTGCCCGCTATGGTGGCGAAGAATTTGCCGTCATTTTGCCCCATTGCCATATAGAAGATGCGCAAGCGGTTGCGAGGCATATTCAACAACAAATCAACATTATTAACTTTACGGATTTACATTTGCCTACTACTTTTAGAGTGAGTGTTAGCCAGGGGATTTCGTGTGAACACAATGGCCAATATCGCACCCCTGAAGCCTTAATTTGTGCAGCTGACACAGCTTTGTATCGAGCCAAAGAGGAAGGCAGAAACAGAGTTAACGTGAGTAACTAGGTTACACACAATTTTATACCAAGAAGCGGACAAAAAAACCTCGTATTACGCTTCTTGGCTTTTTATTTCTGTAAGTTTAGTCCTAGTCTTTTAATCTCGCGTTAACACTTCCAATAACTCTATCTCAAAAATCAAATTAGAATTCGCTGGGATCATATTACCGATTTCTCGCTCGCCATATGCAAGATGTGCCGGCACCCATAATTTTCGTTTACCTCCTACCTTCATGTCTTTAAGGCCTAATATCCAACCTTGTATCACCCGCTTATTACTCAATACAGTTTGGAAAGCCGCGCCTTTTTTAAAAGAAGAATCAAACTCAGTGCCATCTTCAAGCCAGCCTTTATAGTGAGCTGTGATTAATGCCCCTCTTTCGGCCGCTTTTCCTGTTCCTAATACTAAGTCTTCTATTTTTAAGTCTTGCTGCATATTGAATTTCTTACAATCTATTTTTAAGTCTAAAGTATAACCGCTAAAACAGGGGGAATACTTCATTAATACCTAATTTAACAATATGAGGTATATATTAGTATTTCCTTCTATGTTTTAAAAAGGTACATTAAATACTCATTGCAATAGCTTGTGTTTAAGGAATTACATTGGGTGAACATGGGCAATATGTGAGTAGTCGTTCACAACAGTTAATGTTGTTTTCAGGCAGAGGGCCTTGGAATGATGAAGCATTAACCTACGGGACAAAAAGCACTCAAGCTGATCTCCAAGCAATAGATCACAACAGACCTTGGGGACAAATAGGCTTTTTGTATGGCGAAAGTTTAATGCCGCCTACAGCTTTTAAGCTATTTTCAGACATTATAAGCCTACGCCAACAAATGGGTTTAAAAGCGATCGCAATAATGATTCAAGATTCGGATATAATCACTACAATTAAAACACAGTTAAAAGTGGCCTATAACAAGGCAGGAATTGAGAGTGAGTTTTTTAATGATTTTGACAGTGCCACTAAATGGCTAAGTCAATTTGATATTGAATTTAACCTAGCAGAAGTCAATAACTTCTATCTAAGCAACCAGTTTATCGGCAACCAGTAGCACTTAAGCTTTCTTATAAAATCGCACTAATTCTAAATTTCAATAAAAAAATGCCAGCTTAGTGAGCTGGCATTTAAATACGATTAACTAACGTTTTATGAATTTAAAACGCGTAATTATATTGTGCAGCAACTAAAGCAGCATCACCTTGGCTGGTGTATTCCCACTCTCCGCCCAGATTGTCAGACTCTACAAACGTGCGCTCTTTACCTTTGATAATGGTAACACCAAGATCAATTGTTGAACTGTCACTAAATGCATAAGTAGCACCTGCGCTTAACCATACTCTATCAGTATCAGGAATAGAGATAGATAAATGATTAGGATCGGTTGGCGTTTTGTCATATGCAATACCAGCACGCAGTTTGGTTTGCTCATTTAACTGATAATCACCACCAATTGAATAACGGAAGCTATTCGAGAAATTCTCTGTTTTAGAAAAAACAGCCGTATCACTTCCTTCAACGTAAGCTTCTAACTGTTCAAAGCTACTCCATTGTGTCCAATTGATACTGTAGTGAAGGCCGTATTTTTCATTCAATTGATGACTACCTGAAAATTCTGCCATAGCAGGTAGTTCTAGATTTAATGAACCAGGTAATACCACACCTTCTAACCCACCAAGTACGGCAGGTAACTCGTTACTGTATTCACCATCAAAAGCAATATCAGTTGAACTGCGGTAATGGAAACCAAAACGAGAGTTTTCATCCAAATCATAAGCCAAACCTATGTTCCACCCGAAACCGGTATCATCGCCTTCTAGATAAACAGCTTCAGTATCACTTGTTACACCCAAAGTTGAACCAAAGTTAGCTTGTAAATAGACTGGGAACCCGACACCAGCATGGCGAGTGACTTCTGCTTCTGCATAAATAAAATTAAGACCAGCCGCAATAGTTAGCGCATCAGTTACTTTATAAGAAGCGCTAGCGTTAAAGTTCACGGTCACAATCTCAGTTTTACCGGCAATTTGGCCTGCATCATAATCTTCAGGAAAATCAGTGGCTAATCCGAAATTAGAAAACACACCGAACCCTACAGCAACCTTGTCATCTATTGGCATAACATAATAGGCAGCAGGTACAAAAGCATTCGGCGCAATACTGTCATCGTCAATGGCTTCAGCTGATGAGTAAGCAGGGGCGCTTTCACCTTCAAGGCTTACATCAGGGAGTACAAAAGTACCGACAATAGATAGCTGGTTTTCAGTAAATTGAGACATCAATGCAGGGTTACGAGCCACGACAGAGGCATTTTCTGCGATTGCGGCATCACCTGCAAAAGCTCTGCCTAAACCAGATGCGCTATGCTCAGCTAATTGAAATGCTGCAGAAAATGCATTAAGTGAAAAAACACTCAAGCCAGCAGTAAGTAAAATGCGATTAAATTTCATGATATCTCCAATACTTTGAACCAAGCATCACTAAGGGTTGCGAGGTTACTCAAAAAAATAGGTAACTCATCCGACTTCTAGTATGAAATTCGGGCAGCGCATAATATAGATTTGCAGGATAAATACCAGAAAAAGTCACAAAAAATGCAAAAAATTCACTAAAAACACCAAAACTTAACAAACACAACCAACACAGTTAACAAAAATAAAACATACGTTTATGAATTGAACTGATTCAGATAATTAGCATTTAAGTTATAAATGACTGCGGTTAACCCTTAACCAGTAGGTCAGATATATAAACCCTATTCCAAGTGCAGTTCCTATTAATGAGATCTTATTCCACAAAGCAGATAGTAAAATAAATTTGGGAGTGCCTACTTGTTGAAAGCTATTTGGTATTAACTCTGTCGCAAGAGCAAAATATTCCAACAATGTCTCTCGTAGAAAGTGTGCATCTAATTTCAAGTAATCTGTAATATAAGACTCAATCACCAATAAAAGCGCAACGGGTAATACGGCCCATAAAAAAGGCGCTTTATTGGCAAACATTGACGCTAACATTAACCAAGAAAATAGCGGAAACATCCACAAGGCATATAACAATAAGCCAGACCAGATCGAGAGCAAATTGCTAAATATATCGGCACTTCCCCACAGCGCCCAAAGAGAAATATCATACCCAAAATCTAATATACAACTGCCAACTAAAGCTAAAAAGACAAAGATAAATACAACTGATGTTGCAGCCAGCATAAATATAGCCGGAACAACCAACGCCCCCGTCAGAAGTTTCACCATAATATTTTGTGCGTCAGATACGGGTAAGGAGCGCCAAAAATAAATAGACATATCTCGCCTTTCATCAAACAAGCAAGTGATAAAATAATAAAGCTGGACCACCAAACCTACTAAAATAAAGGGTGCAAACATTCCCGTAATAGTAGCGAGAAAAAGTCGAGTTAAACCTTGTGCGTTCGTCAGATTATCTGTACTCGAAACGCCCTCAATTACGATACGTATTTGAGCACCTTCCAGTAACAGCAATTTAAGTAAAGGCGCAGCAACCATAAAAATACCAATCAACAATGGCATCCAAAATAAGGTTTTCTTGAACTCCCAAAGCTCTTTTCTTACCCCCATGAAAATTTGCATAACCTTCACAGAGCACCTTCTTGGGTCATAATACCCACAAATACATCCGCTAAACTCGGAGAGCTCACCTGCCCTAAAGATGCCAATGCATCAAGGTCAGCGTCATCAAACAACATACTTGTTAAGCCCATCATATTATTCTCACATAGAGGATTTAGTGCCTGTGCTGCTGCAAGGTTCTCATTTGTAACCGCTAACAACTTAAATCGTGAGCGAATACCCTCGACACTTTCATGCACCACAATCTGCCCATCTCTGATAAAAGCAACGTCAGTTAAAATATGCTCTATTTCTTCAATTTGATGGGTGGTAATAATGATGCACTTGTCATCATTGTGAAAATCTTCTAACAAATGACTATAGAACTGGCGACGAGTTAGAATGTCTAAACCTAAGGTTGGCTCATCTAACACTAGCACTTTTGCATCTACGGCTAATATTAAAGCTAAATGCAATTGTGTCACCATACCTTTAGATAAGGCTTTTACCGTAGCTGACATGGGAATGTTTGTTTTGGCTAAAAAAGCTAAAGCTTTATCACGGTCAAAATTAGGGTGAACACCTTGCATATAAGTTAGAGCCTGACTCACCTTTATCCATTTTGGTAATACCGCGACATCTGCAATATAAGCAACACTCTCCAACATTTTAGTTCTATGTTTAGATGGATTATGGCCCAATACCGTTATATCACCTTTGTAACGAGTTAGACCCAACAAGGCCTGTAAACAGGTTGTTTTACCTGCTCCGTTTGGACCTACCAACCCTAAAACCTGGCCTGCTTCGACATTCAAGTTTAGATTTTGAAGCACATGTTTTTGACTATAGGATTTGTTTAATCCAGAAATAGATATTAAAGGGGACAATAGAAGCGTTCCTCGCAGGCCTATAATGACAGTTCAGTTACTATTTGAACTTCCAGTGATAGTGATATGAAACCAAGATTCTAATATAAAAGCTGCTATAAAGAACTACAAATGACTGAGGTCAATCCAAGTTAACAATAAGGTAGCTTAGTAGACAGACGTTAATGGGAATGGACATTTTCTGATTTAAAAACTTTAACGTGTAACTTTTTAAGGTACTGAAACAATATTAATCCCACCAACACTAGGCCACAAAACTGATAAAGCGCTCCCATCATATCTGAATGCTCACCATGTTCTAATACTAATTGCCAATCGAAAGCGCTTAAAATTTTATCTAACAGTACACCTGATATTAAGGCTCCTGTGGTAATACCTAACAAATACAAGGCTAATTCTTTTTTACCCAACTCATTTTTGATGACCATCAAGGTAGCAATATTAGTTGCAGGCCCAGTTAGCATAAATACCAAGGCAGCCCCCGGGGTGATACCAGACATAAGCAAGCCGACAGCAATAGGAGTAGATGCGGTTGCGCAGACGTACATAGGAATAGAAATCAACACCACTAACAACATGGTTCCAAAACCTTGAGCATATTGAGTAATAAAACCTTCAGGTAAGTAAGTAGTAATTAATGCAGCAAAAAACAAGCCGATTAGAAACCACCCCATAAAGTCTCGTAACAATTGCCCATAGCCAAATTTAAAGGCAGCCATAAATTTTTGGATAAAAGTAAGCGGCTTAGGTTTACCGCCACTGCAGCAAGAAGGCGCGGCTTTATTGTCTTTTTTAGCTAGCGAGGGCGTATTTTCAGTAAATGTAGCAATCAAACTACCGGTGAACATGGCTGAAAATATTGCAGCTATTGGTCTAGCAATAGCCATTACCGGGCCCATTAATGCATAGGTGACGCCTATGGAATCAATCCCCGTCTCTGGTGTCGCCACTAGAAAGCTAGCGGTACTTGCTTTAGAGGCTCCACTTCTTCTAATGCCCATTGCCACAGGAATAACTGAACATGAACATAAAGGAAGGGGGGCACCAATGACCGCAGCATTCAGCACGGATCCTTTCTTCCCTAGTGTTGCCTCAATCCAAGTTTTTGGAACTAATTGATGAATGACACCCGCAATCAGCATACCCAATAACAAATAAGGGGCTGACTCTACAAAAAGAAGAATAAAGTTCGATAACAGCTGCACGTTACACCTCGCTTTCTAGGGTTGAAATTATGGAACAAAACTCAGCGCTTTCTTGGCCACCACAGCAATACCGAGCTAGCTTTTCTAAAGTACTTTGCATTTGTTGTAGCTGTAAGATTTGCTCAGCAACATCTTTAATTTTTGCATCTGTTATTGATTTTGCTTCAGCACAAACATGTTGGCTCTTATCATTTTTTATAGCTAGCAGTGATGCAATTTCAGACAAACTAAATCCACAGGCCTTACTTCTTTTAATAAAGTTTGCAGTTATCAAGTCATCTTCAGAATAAATACGATAGTTACTATGGCTTCGCCCTGAAGGCTTTAATAACCCAGCTTTTTCATAATAACGTAATGTATGCGTATTTAAATTAGATAATTTAGCTAGTTCACTTATCTGCATTTTAGATCCACTTATTGAGCTCTGAGATAGTATGATAAACCTTAAACTAGCATCTAAGGTCAATAGAGTTATTAGCAATAATTTTATTTTTTTGTAAATAAAATGACTTATGGCTTCAGACCAACAGCGTTGTAGTCTAAGTTCTAGATGTAAAACAAACCACTTCCCACAAAAAAGCTATATTGACTAAACCTGTAATGCTCTTGTTCATCATAAAGATATGCGTATCAGTCGCAACCTCAAGCGTGATGTTATTTAAAGATTGGATTTAAAACTCTACATGGCAGCTTTTCCCAAAACCTAATATTTATATCAATAATTATGCAGACGTTGCAGGGGATCCTATTTAAAGAGACAGTCTATTTGGTAATTATTTTCGGTAGCATGAATTTGACTAAGCACCAGGGTGCGACTCAAGTGCGTAAATCAGACTTGTTTAAACATGTATTTTTCATGCAAAAAATATTTTTTACTAGCATCAAGTTAATAACTACCTAAAATAAATATTTATTCTTGTATTCAGTCATCTCAAGAAAACCTAGACTGAAATGCTAAGGGTGATGTTCTTGGGTGAAAATTTTTGCAAGAAAATTGTGCCGTATCAATACACAAACGGGCAACAGCACCTACTATATGATTAACCATTCTTTCCTATGAGCTTATGACTTGATGACAGTTTTTAAGAGAATAACCTTACTACAGGTATTTAAGACTGTAGCTTTTATCATAACTTTAGTGCTTCTCATTTTTTACGAGAGTCTTCCTAAACGTACTATGGCTCTGCATCCAGAGCTAACTAAGAACGTATATGAATCTGTTGACGACACTATTGGCGGGAATTCAGAAATAATTTGGGTCGATAAATCTCAGTTAAGTTGGATCTGCCACCTTAGAGCTGGCACACCTTATCCATATTGTGGAATATATGTAATGTGGTCTAAACCTGCAGCCAAACAACTAGACTTATCTTTATATGATGGGCTAGAAGTAGAATTAGACTATAACGGTCCCGCCACTTATTTAAGGGTTTATCTACGTAATTATTATCCAGCTCCAGACATCTCAGATATTGTAGGAAAAGCTAAATTTAATAGCTTCTCCACCCTCGCCACAGATTTTAAAAGGCCCACTATGATCCCTTTCAAAGACCTAAGAGTTGCTGACTGGTGGATTGACAATAATAAAATACCACCCAAAGAAATAAAAACGGATATTAGTAAAGTCATTGCCATAGGTATAGACATTCCATACCCAAACACATTAGGCCGTCATGAGTTTAAGCTCAAATCTATTAAAGCTACAGGCTATTACTTTTCAAAAGAAACCTTATATTTTTCAATTATTATATTCTGGGCTGCCTTTATTATTTCAGAAATTTTAATACGACAAACAAGATTGCTATCAATGATTAAGGCCAGTGACCAACAATTAAAAGAATTTAGAACAATAAGTGAATTATACCGCGAGAAAGCAGAACATGATCAGTTAACAGACATTTTAAACCGCGAAGGTTTAAATAGAATTGTTGATGATTTATACGCAAAAAAATCTCTAAATAACTATGCTCTTTTAGTATTAGATTTAGACTTTTTCAAAACAATAAATGACGATTATGGTCACGTTGTTGGTGATAATGTACTTCAAGAAGTATCTAACATATTTAAGGTATGTATACGCTCATACGACATAGTGGCAAGATGGGGAGGAGAAGAATTTATCATTCTATTCCATAGTATCAGCAGCGCAAATATTGAGCCTTTTGCCGAAAAAATTCGTAAAACAATTGAATCCACAAGTTTTGTTACTGGAAAAGTTCAGAATATAACAGTGAGCATCGGTGCTACAAAAATCGCTCGCTCAGAGCTATTTGAGAACGCTTTCATTCGTGCAGATAAAGCACTTTATCAGGCCAAAGAAACAGGAAGAAACAAGACAATTATCGAATTGTAATTTTCGGCAACACTATGACAATTCTTTTAACTACTAAATAGGACAAAAAATGGATAAGTTTATGGCAGCTGCAATTGAAGAAGCACAAAAAGGGTTGGACGAAGGTGGCATTCCAATTGGGTCAGTAATTGTGCATAAAGGTAAAATTATTGGCCGTGGGCATAATCGCCGGGTCCAAAGTGGCAGCCCTATTCTCCATGGAGAAATGGACGCCTTCGAAAATGCTGGGCGGCAAACAGCATCGACGTATAGAGAATCAACAATCTATACCACTCTATCGCCATGCTCCATGTGTTCTGGTGCAATTATCTTATATGGGATAACGAAAGTGGTAGTAGGCGAAAATACTACATTTATGGGTGAAGAAGCATTACTTAAATCCAAAGGTGTATCTGTCACCGTTTTACAAGATCAACATTGTATAAACTTGATGGAGAACTTTATAAAAGCTAAACCAGAGCTTTGGAATGAAGATATTGGCGAGTAAAGCAGAAAAAACACAACTTAGAGTTAAAAGCAATCGACTAGAAGTTAAAAATAATTAACATTATGTTATTTAAACCTACCTAAAATACAGCTATTATCAAGTATCTGTGGTTTAAGCAGTAAAAATAATGGCTCATTACCTTTGATGTTTATACTTTATTGCCGGTATCAAATAACATCAGTATTAGTTACAAAAACAGTAAATAATGTATTCGAACATACAGCCAATAAGGATTACTTGCTGTGAAACATTTTAGCGTAAACAGGCCAAATTTATGCTCAATGAAAGTACTAATTTAATTCAACAATAAACATACTAAAAAGCATATTAATTTAGAGATTTAGAGCCCAATTTGGTGAACAAAATTGATGTGATTTTAACAGTTGAACCAGACTTCGAATAAGCTTGTAAATCAAATATCAATACGTTTTATAAAACTAAAAATTAGAAAAATAACCTTTATTATTTACTATGATTCTACCTAAGTCACCTGAATGTTTTCACTAATACAAACTAATTTATAGTTAGATTAGGCAGCAGGCCGCAACCTATTTTATACATTTTTATTATTAATGTGAGTAACCTAAATGATCAAAAATAAGATCCGTGAACTGCGTTTTTTTGCAGATGAAATGACCCAAAAAGAATTAGCTGAATTAGTCGGTGTCACCCGACATACTATAATGGCAATTGAAAAAAGTAAGCACTCACCAACTCTTGAATTAGCCTTTCAAATAGCTGAGATATTTGGGCAGTCTATTGAAGAAGTATTCGAATATCACAGTAGCTAAAAACGTTCTGTTACTACATTTTAAAATACTCAAAGCTGAAAGTTTATCGTAGTCAAGCATGCTGTTTGTTTTCTATTACATGTTTAAATTAAACAATAAAATGTGAATACTCACATACAATATAGAACAACAATAATAAAGAAAGATTAAAAAATTAATTAGTATGTTAGCATTTACTTTAATGTTTAGAATTACCGTTTCATCGCTGCCCAAATAATGATTAATTAAGAGCTTTTACAGTATTCCTAATCTCTACCTAACTTCAAATCAATAAGGTTAAAGAGAGTTTACGTAAAGCCTAAATGTTCGACTGTAGACACTAGGTATAAGGCTTCCTTGTTCTCTAAGTTTGTAAATTTCTTATATGTTCCATAATGTAATTTAAACATTATTACAGTCACTATAATGGTTTGATTGTTGTTAACTATGCATTTGAATAAAGTCTGAAATACCGGCATATCAGACATCATTTAAATGTATCTAGATTTACAAAATCACAGCTACTTGCAATCCGCTAATTTAGTCAGTTTTTTTAGATTATTCTCCTTCCTTTATAGCAGATGAAATAAAACTATTTTGATTACTGGCTAGCATAAAGTCCGAAATAAAAACTCAATGAGTGGCAAATTGTTGCATTGATTAGATTACGTTTAAGAATGTTTATTTTAGAGATTACTAATTATTAAAAAGCCAAAAAACAAGTATGTTTTTCTAGCCTTTTATTTTTAAATGAAACAATAACCAAAGAGATAATTAACCTTCATTATTGACAGTATGAGAGCATCAACATTAGCTAAACCTTATCCTCACAATTCAGCCAACTCTTAGTAATATCAACCCATAACTATTTCTCTCTCATCAAGAGTTTAAATCAGCTTATCAAGGCCCTTAATCAGTTAGAATTGTTGAGCTATATTGGATTTGTCTCTCAAACCAATAAAGTGACATCACAATGTGAGTGTATATGCTAATACCTAAGCTCTTTGGAATTTTTAATATTGTTTTACTTGATCAAGTAAGGAGGGCTCTACTTTAGTCGATTTCATGATTTTAAACACAGTCTTCGATGTAGTGAGACTTTTAGTATTTCTAATGCTTACTTCTCAGTTGTCTATTTAATGTAATAGTAAGTACACCTCACTGATGAAATTTTATATTTGCTATAAATCAATAACCATAATATTTAATCATTAATTGTTAGCTAGTTTAATTGTTGTTATTTATAATTTCGGCCTTTCAGCCTCCCCTAATTTGGTAATGTAAAATGCCTAGAACTAAAAAATGGACTATTGAAGACTCAGAAAACCTATACCGTGTTAGTCGGTGGGGAGCGGGTTATTTTGAAATTGGTGAAAATGGCAATTTACATGTCACACCAGACCCATCTAACACCAGTATGCGTATCGACTTTAACGCTGTTTTAGAAGAGATTAAGCAAGAAGGCATTCAATTTCCTGTGGTGGTTCGTTTTCACGATATTTTACGCACGCAGGTATCTTTACTTAACTCTACCTTTCAAAATACGATTGCCGAAGCTAAGTATCAAGGTCAATACAGAGGCGTATATCCGGTAAAAGTAAACCAAATGCGGGAAGTCGTAGAAGAAATTGTAGATGCAGGCACGCCCTTTAATTATGGTCTAGAAGCAGGTTCTAAAGCCGAGTTACTGACTGCCATGGCGATGAATACCAATCCAGATTCGTTAACCGTTTTAAATGGTTACAAAGACCAAGAGTTTATGCGCCTCGCCTTACTTAACCTAAAGTTAGGCCGCAAAACCATAGTGGTTATTGAAAAGTTCTCAGAGCTTGTATTACTGGTAAAAATCGCTAAAGAGTTAGATATAAAACCTTTGGTGGGTGTGCGTTCTAAAATGACAGTGAAAGGTAGAGGTAAATGGGAAAGCTCAGGGGGCGACAGAGCTAAATTCGGCCTGACCATTAGTGAGATCATTGGCGCAGCTCGTTATCTGGACACCCACGGTATGGCTGAGAGTTTAATTCTGTTGCATTTCCATATAGGAAGCCAACTTACAGATATTCGTGCAGTTAAAGAGTCGATTAGTGAAGGGGCAATGATCTATTCAGAGCTTCACAAAATGGGATATAAACTGGAATATGTAGACGTAGGCGGCGGCTTAGGGATTGACTACGACGGTAGCCAATCAACCAATGACTCATCTCGTAACTACAGTATGCAAGAATATGTGGCTGATATCGTATATGGCATGCAACAGGTATGTGATTTAGAAAATGTACCTCACCCTACCCTAGTCAGCGAGAGTGGCCGCGCAATAACCGCACATCATAGCTGCGTGATCACTCAAGTAGTCGGTGAAATCAAAGCTCACAGCTTAGGGATACCTACAGATAAGCAAGTTGATGAACATGTATTACTGACAGATATTCGTGAGCTTGCAGAATTAATTGATAGCCAAGACAACCTTCAAGAAATTTTTAATGATGCATCCCAATATAAAGAACAAGCTCTAAGTGCCTTTAAATTAAGGGTTATTTCATTAGAAGAACTTGCCAAAATCGAAACCTTATATTGGCAAATAATGGAAACCCTTCAAGTAAGGCTAAAAACTGCAGAGTTTATTCCTGAAGAAATGCAAGAGCTGCCATTTAATTTGTCATCTCAATATTTGTGTAACTTTTCAGTGTTTCAGTCAGCTGCAGATACCTGGGCTATTGACCAAGTGCTTCCAGTTGTGCCATTAACTCGTATGAACGAGAAACCGACTATTAATTGCTCATTAGTAGATATCACCTGCGACAGTGATGGCAAGCTTGATCAGTTTATTAGTGATGACGGCCTTTCTAATGTCATACCTATGCATAGCATTAAGCCCGATGAAGAATATTACGTTGGGCTATTTTTGACCGGAGCTTATCAAGATGTAATGGGAGATATGCATAACCTATTTGGACGCTTAAACGAGGTACATATATTTAGCTATGATGACGATCCTGAAGACTTTTATATTGAAGAAATAGTGGCAGGCTCATCGGTAGAAAACGTGTTATCAATTATGCAATACAATCCTAACTCAATGGCCCAAGGCATCAAAAAGCTCATTGATACTCATGTGTCTAAGGGAGAAATGAAACCAAGAGAAGGGGTTAAATGGACTGATTTTTACGAAAACTGTCTAAAAGGTTACACCTACCTTAAAACTACTGACTAGTTAGTAGCAAGCCTTAGGTAAATAGCTATAAAGCTTTAGTTATTTACCTAAGAGCTTAATCTACATTCTTAGCCGTTAATTGCAGACTCTCTAGGTGTTCAAAACAGCGAGCCCAAAAGTCAGGTGTAAACTCATTAATTAAATTCGATTCAGCATTCATTAACATCACATAGCCCACACCAAACTCTGGCGAAAACGCCACATCAGCCCGATACCCTTTCACCCAACCACCATGATAATTTAATTTGTGGCCTTTAAACTCATAAACGCGCCAGCCCAAACCGTAATGTGCATCTGACAAATAATTGCGCCACTGACGTCTCCAAAGTTCCTTTTTACTTTTTACTCTTGGCTCTGTGACTTGTTCAATTAACTCAGGAGCGATTACGTTAGGCTCTTCACCTAACAAGGCTCGCATCCACACAATCATATCTTCAAGACTCGCATTCACCCCAGCCGCAGGAGAATAACGATAGTAATCATCTCTTACTGAAGTAGAGCGCCATTTGTTCCTAGAAATAGCCACATGGGGCTTTGCCCATTTCTTTGAGCTAATAAGGCCTTGCTTGCCAACACTCGCATTTGGCATACCTAAGGGTTCAATAATGGTTTGAGTTAATGCCTGCTTATATGAAGAGTGTTGCTGGGTAAAGTATTCATCAATCACAGCAAAAAGGGTATTTTGGTAGGTATAGCATTTACCTGGTGAGCAAAGTGGCTCAAGGTCAGACAACATATTAAGCACACGCTTTACCGAATAGTTAGCCTCAATCAAGTTATCGTAAGCATTAGGTGTATACCCACTAGATTGACCAACTACATGCTGCAATAACAGGGGGTTATTGGCACCATGGGAGAAAGGATAATCAGGTACTAAGCTTACTACCGGCATTTGCCAGCTAAGTTGTTTTTGTTCTACATACTTAGCCATTAACATAGACGTAAAGGTTTTCGATACCGACGCCAACCTAAATACAGTATCGATATCAATCGCGGCACCCGAGTTACTTTCGTTTCCATAAACCACTACCGAAGCGGGCCCACCTTTTTCAATGTAAGCAAAAGCATAACCTGGCAAGTTCTTTACCTTAGCTTTACCCTGAATATCAGCAGCAAATTCTGTCAACCATTTATCTGCCGACCAAGCAGGGCTGCAAACCCCAAAGGTAACAAGACATAAGCACACTAGCCTAAACATTATTTGACCAAATAAAAACCATAACTCTCTTTACGCAACCTTATAAGCCATGAACCACAATACGTTAGTACATAAACATCATTTCTGTTATCTCATTATCCTCTGACTCTTATCTATGAATCAACCTACTTCAACAGCTAAGTTGTTACATTTAGTACAGAATAGAGTTCATATTCAGTTCCGATTTTGTCGTATTTTTATCAAAAAAGACATTACAATAATCAATCAAGTCTTGATTAAGAGTCCCATGCAAACCAGTATTTATAAGCAAGCTAGAATCACCCGAGACCCTAGATTTGATGGGGTGTTTTTCATTGCAGTTAAAACAACGCATATTTTTTGCCGATCTATATGCCCAGCAAACTTGCCACATGAAAAAAATGTAGAGTATTTTCAACATGCCCAGCAAGCAATGAATCAGGGTTATAGACCATGTTTACGATGCAGGCCAGATAGCGCACCTCAGTCATACGCTTGGAAAGGAGTCGAAACCACAGTAAATAGAGCCATGAGACTGCTTAGAGAACATAATGACTTGACTATCAAAGATATCACTTTGAAATTGGGGGTATCGGACCGTTATTTACGACAACTATTTGCAAAGTACTTAGGGTTAAGTCCCAAACAATACCACGTATTCAACAAAGTTTTGTTCGCAAAAAAATTATTACATGAAACTGCAATGAACATAGAAAACGTGGCTCATGCTAGTGGTTTTGCAAGCTCTAGGCGCCTACAGCACAACTTCAAACAAATTACTGGTTTAACTCCCTTACAAGTCAGAAAAAACAAGGTTAACCAAAATCAAAACCTTATTTTAAAGTTGCATTTTAGGCCGCCATTTAACTGGCACTATATACAAAATTTTCTACTAAAAAGAGCCATTGATGGATTAGAGACTGTTACCGCAAATAGCTACTCAAGAACCTTTTCAATTGACGGACTTAAAGGTTGGTTTACTGCAAACTATCAGCAAGGTGAAAACTATCTGACACTGGAAATAAACTTACCCAAGATTGAACACTTGAGTATCTTACTGAGTAATATCGAAAGAATATTCGACCTTAATGCGGACATATTGCAGATTCAACAACAACTAGTAAAAAGTGGCATTCCCAAGGATAAATTAACTGGTGGAATACGACTACCGGGAGTTTGGGACACCTTTGAAGCAGGTTGCCGAGCAATACTCGGCCAACAAATATCAGTTAAGGCAGCGATTTCGTTATTATCCCTGCTGACACAGACTTTGGGAGAGAAAATAGCTGACAGATATTATTTTCCTACACCTCAAGCCATCAGTAAAAGCAACCTAGAGTTTTTGAAAATACCCAAGAGTCGCAAACAATGTTTGCAGGACTTTTGTGAATACTATGGTACTTACCCTAATCATTCTCCCGATGCATGGATACAAATTAAGGGGATAGGTCCATGGACAATTTCTTACGCAAAAATGCGTGGTATGTCAGAGCCCGACATCTGGCTAGAAACCGGTCTCATTATAAAGAAACAACTCGACAGATATAAAATTAACTCAACTTTATCTTCACCTTGGCGCAGCTATTTAACTTTTCAACTTTGGAGCATGGCATGACTGAACAAAGTTTTATCCATTACCTAGAAACCAGTTTAGGGATATTAGCAATACGTGCAGATGAAATAGGAATAACGGCAATTAGCTTTGTCACTAAACCAGAATGCGCGAATAATGGAAACCAACATACAGCGCTAGCGGTAACCCAACTGTCTGAATATTTAGCCGGAACCAGAACGCGCTTTACACTGAGCCTTAACCTAAAAGGCACTAAGTTCCAACAGCAGGTATGGGCACAACTATTGAAAATACCCTTTGGCCAAACGTGTAGTTATAAGGACATAGCAGAAAAGATTAACAATCCCAAAGCAGTCAGGGCCGTAGGGGCAGCAAATGGGCGTAACCCTATTACTATTATTGTGCCATGCCACCGAGTTATAGGCAGCAACGGTAAACTCACCGGATATGCTTGGGGCACCGCTATAAAATCAGCATTATTAACCTTAGAAAGCAATCCAGAACCTTAAGTTGAGTGCAAACCGCAAATAAATCACAAGACAAGGCAGCCATAGTTTCGTTATGCTTAAACAGGTAACGTCTTGTATCGCACTCAACTAATCAATTAACACACCAGAGCCCTATCAAAAGGAAAGGTAAGCTATGCCCTTTAAATATTTCTGCGAGCTCGTTTTACTGTCAGCATTATGGGGCGGTTCATTTTTATTTATGCGAACCACTGTTGATGAATTTGGCCCAGTAATGTTAGTGACATTAAGGGTCGGTATAGCAGGTTTGGTTTTACTACCATTATTGTTATTTAAAAGATTAGGTAGAGAATTAATAGAGAATTGGCGGCCCATCATGTTTGTCGGTATCACCAATAACGCTATTCCTTACTTTTTGTTTAGCTATAGCACTATTTACTTAAGTGCTGGGTATGCGTCGGTATTGAATGCCACTGCTCCAATGTTTGCCGCCATCATTGCCTTTTTTTGGTTAAAAGATAAATTGGCCCCAATGGCGCTAATAGGTTTAATAATAGGTTTTTTGGGGGTGTTTGTGCTGAGTATGGCTAAGCTAATCCTGCAAACTGAAAATACATTTCAAGCAATACTTGCAGCACTAGTAGCCACTTTTTTCTATGGCCTTGCGGCGTGTTTTACTAAGCGTTCATTGCAAGGAGTTAAGCCTCTAACGGTAGCGGCAGGTAGCCTAATGTTTGCCACTGTATTTTTATTACCCATAAGTCTTTTTTACTTACCTACAACAACCCCAAGTATAAATAGCTGGCTGAGTGTTTTGGTTTTAGGAGCATGTTCAACTGGCTTTGCTGCCTTATTATTTTTCAGATTAATTGCAAATGTAGGTGCCTACAAAGCAATTACCGTGACTTACCTTGTGCCTGTATTTGGCATTATTTGGGGCATGATTTTCTTAAGGGAGCAATTAACCGTCAACATGTGGATTGGTGCAGCTATGGTGTTAATTGGTGTTGCTCTCACCACAGGAGTGTTCAGAAGACGGCTGATACCAAAGCTAGGAAGACTCAATTAATTTAGTTCTCACTAAGTTTCGACCATCTCTTTTAGCTAAAAATAAAGCATCATCAGCCGCGGCCATAACTTCGGACATACTCCGCGTTATAGCGGTATAGGAAATACCAAAACTAGCAGTAATCTGAATAGATGTAGTGCCGGTTGTAATTGTCATACCTGCTAATTTTTTGCACAACTTTTGGCATAACTCAGCTGCTTCATGGGGCCCTGTTTCTGGTAACAATAGAATAAATTCTTGGCCACTCCAACGTCCTAAAATATCGGTATCCCGCACTTCGTTCTGCAACATACTCGCAATTTGTCGCAATACAATATCCCCAGCTTTTCTGCCATGAGTATCATTTATAGGTTTGAAATTGTCTAAATCAATTAATACTAAACTCACCGGTTTATTTTCATACATCACTTCTTCAAATTTCAAAGTTAAATGACTGCGGTTGGGTAACTCTGTGAGAATGTCTATTTGCTTATTTTTTTGCATATCTTTTTTGAAATAATATAAAAGGTTATATATCAAAATAAATAAGCCAAAAATGATAGCTAGCAGGGTCACTATACTAATGATAAACCCTCGACTAATCTCAGTTTGTCTCGCTTGTAGTGGCGTAATAATATACATAGTCCAGTCAAATGGTTGAATATTAAGCTCTGCTATCAGCGCCTCGTGTCCATTGATGGGTAACAATAAGTTATTCAAAGAAGATTCTTTTTGGTGCGGCGCTAAGTCTTGAAACCAAGAGAGGTCAGTAAGGTTTTTAAAGGTGACGCCTTTGATAAGTAACTCCGGATCTGAGGTGAGAGTGATATCTTTATTTTGATCAACAAAAATGAAGTCATAACCATAGGTTTTTTTATATTCACTGAACACTTCAGTAAAGGCTTTGAGGCTTTTTCCTACGCCAAACACCCCTAAAAAATTATTGTCTGCATCATATATTTTTAAGTCAATATAGAATTGCGGGTTTTGCCATTGTCCAATATCAGCCATGGCATTTTCAGGCTGTGCTTTATAAGAGAAGTACCAATTAACTTTTCCCTCAATCAGATCTATCTGCTGTCTCTCTGAATTATACTGTTTACGACTAATATCACTCGCTATAAAGAAGTTTAAATTGAACTCTCTGTTTAACCTTTCCAAGGTTAAAAATATTTGTTCTTCGTTTTGTTCAGGTCGTTTCATTAGTTCTATCAATTCTTTAGCTTTCGCTAAAGTTTGGGCAATATGCAAAGGTTGCATAAGTTGTTCAACAACAAGTTGAAAGGCCGGAGAGTTAGATTGCTGTTGGGCACGGCTTTGCTCAGCGACAATCTTAGAAATACTAATGTGGGTTAGAGTGACAATGGCGATAACCACGACAGCGAACAGTAGTAAAAAACTTCTATGTAGAGTACGGAAAATATTCACTATAGCCTTGTTCCATTTAAAGTTTCAATCATTGATACTAATTGTAATGATAACTGAAAAAAACCTTTTGAGTCATTATAAGGTAACAATTATTTTTTCATTCACTTAAGGGTTTAATTGTTTAAATCATAAACCCAACCTTAATGTTCACTCATTCGAGAAATTGCATTTTGAACTACTGACACTGTGTTGGCTTATAAGTAGAATAACCCTATCATAAAGATCACTAGACCCAATATTTATAGGAAGACATATGGCATTTTCGGTAGTTGTGTTAGCTGCAGGTAAAGGCACTCGAATGAAATCCAGCTTGCCAAAAGTGTTACACCCGATTGGTGGTAAAGCCATGGTGCAGCACATAATTGATACAGTAAACGAACTAGGTGCTACAAATATCCATTTGGTCTACGGCCACGGTGCTGAGCAACTTAAAGCCCAACTAAATCACAACAAGCTATCTTGGTGTTTACAAGCCGAACAGTTGGGTACAGGCCACGCAGTACAACAAGCAGCTCCTTATATTTCAGATGAAGAGGATGTGCTAATTTTGGTAGGTGATGCGCCGCTCATAAAACCAAGCACTTTACAGCAACTCATCAGCATTAAACAAAAGGCAGATCTTGCTCTATTAACCGTGCATTTAGAAGATCCTACAGGCATGGGCAGAATTATTCGAGAAGGGGAGCAAGTCTCCGCAATTGTTGAGCATAAAGATGCCAGCGAAGCACAAAAACAAATAACAGAAATTAATACCGGCATGATGATCATGGCAGGCAGTGATTTAAAACGTTGGTTAAACAATTTAAACAGTAATAACGCCCAAGGTGAGTTTTATCTGACAGATGTTATCGCCATGGCTGCAGCTGAAGGCAAAACCATTAAAGCGTCACACCCCAGCTCAGCGATAGAAGTTGAAGGTATTAATAACCGTATGCAACTGGCCAATATCGAACGCGCCTTTCAATTCGAACAAGCCCAACAAATTATGGCGAAAGGGGTGAGCTTAGCAGACCCCCATAGGTTTGACGTGCGAGGTGAATTAACAGTTGGCCAAGACATTAATATTGATATTAATACAGTCATTAAAGGCAAGGTATCTATAGGGTCCAATGTCAATATTGGCCCCAATTGTGTGCTCATTGATTGCGATATTGCTGATGGCGCTAGCATAGAAGCCAACTCAATTATCGAACAAGCTCAGGTAGGCGAAAACTGCAGCGTAGGGCCTTTTGCTAGATTACGACCTGGCGCAGTCATGGCTGAAAAGTCCAAAGTGGGTAATTTCGTAGAAATGAAAAAAACAACTTTAGGCAAAGGTTCGAAAGCTAACCACTTTACATACCTAGGCGACACTCAAGTAGGCGAAGACGCTAACATAGGAGCAGGTACCATTACTTGTAATTATGATGGTGTTAATAAATTTAAAACCATTATTGGAGACGGGGCATTTATAGGCTCTAACAGCTCTTTGGTGGCCCCTGCAAACATAGGTAAAAACGCCACAGTTGGTGCAGGTTCTGTGATCACTAAGCAGGTTGATGACAATGAATTAGCTTTGTCACGGGCTAAGCAAAAAAATCTGAGTAATTGGAATAGACCCACAAAAAATTGTAATTAGAGCCAGGCGTGTAAAAAAATTCGCTATTTTTAGTGGGCTTTTTTGTGTCTGAGGTTTAGATTAAAGCCTCAATGAACAGTGTTAATTTGTTAATGAATTTACAACTTAGCCTCTAAATGTAAAAAAAGCCCGAAAGTTTATTTTAACTTTCGGGCTTTCAAAAAAATTAACAACAATGTCAAACTGTTAGTTAACTACATAGTTTAAGAAGCTTACTCTTCGCCAACAGTAACAGAGAAAGAGTTGCTGTTATATTCACTAGGAATAATAGGTGAAGGTGTTTGGTTAAGTTCAAAACCTTCTTTAGTATCCGCATCCGGATCTAATGATTCACCAGCAGTGTAAGCTTCGAAATCATCTTCAAAGGCCACAGATTCTGCACCATCAATAGTTTCATATACAACCAACTCATCAATTCTAAAGTCAGCTCGCGTGATATCGTCGCCATCCGCTACTCTAAACTGAACATATCTGACGCCGTTTTGAGCTTCCTCAAGATTAGTACTTGTAGAACCACCTGAGAACAATGGCACACCATCAATTGTTATTGCAATTGTAGGTGCTGCTTCTGTAGTTGCAGCAGATGCATCCCATGAGATTTCAATGTCATATATTGTTTCAGTATTAAATGTACTTAATTCCGTTTCTCCATTTCGAATATCAAAATGATTACCCGATTGGTCAAGACGTAAATCAAGTATTGATTCTCCACTACCTGTATCTACACCACCAAGTAATATGAAACCGTCAATTCCAGTATTGCTTTCAGTGCCTTTCAACATTTGGAAAGTCATTCGGCCAATTTCAATTGTATTGTCACTGCCTAAGTCTATTCTTAGCTCGCCAGTATCATCAGCTTGTATTGTTGCTGTAATACCATCGACTGTTGCAATAGCATCGTCTGACGTACCTGCTACATCCGTAACGTTTGCATATTGGTTGTTAGACGTACCTAAGCCACTTGCGTCACCAGTATCAACAACAAGAGTTCCTACAACAGTAATAACTAAATCTGCAGTTGTTCCGTCGACAGATTCAATAGTAACTGTTTCTAAAACGAAGTTTCCTTTTTCTAAAACAGAAATCGTTTCATCGTCAGTATTTAGAGTGTAAGTCCATGAACCATCTTCTAAGATTGCTAAAGTACCGTAGTCTCCTGTTATTGTTGACTCAACTATATAGGCTTCGCCTTCATTTGCGTCAACTATAACTACATCACCAGTCAATGAAGTTTCATCACTGTTCATTGTTCCCGTCAAACCAAAGAAGGAAGCTGCAATAGGCGAATCATCATCAGCACCCACATCTAATATAGCTACCTCAGCATCAGCGGCATCAGCGTATATACTAGTTGCTTCATCGTCTAAGGTATCGCCTACATCATAGCTTTCAAAGTCATCTTCAAAAACGCTTACTGTCCCAGCTGTATCTGAATAAATTGCTATATTATCTACATAGAAAGAGCCAAACTCGACTATTCTAGATGAGTCACTGAAGGTGAAGTCGATCCTGCCAATACCATCAACAAACCATTGATCCAAGTCAGTAAAATCGGGATCAACTACTGCGGCTGTAGAAAAGGCTCCACCACTCATCACTTCACCATCAATGGTTACTGTGATTTGGTTAGTCTCATCTAAGTCCCAAGTGATGTCTATTTCGTAGAATTGATCTTCAACAAAATCTGCAGTAATCATATCACCAGGGTAATCGTCACTATCAGTATTTCTAACAAGGAACCTTGGTTCAATAGCGGTTCCATCACTTGCAGTTTGGTCACCCTGAATACGTAAATCGATAAGTGATTCGTGCACACTACCTGATGAACCAAATATAGTGATATAAGCATCTTTAACGTTGCCATCACTACCTACAGCGTTTTCTTTCAAAATAGTAGCGGTTAGCTTGCCTTGACGCGTATCGTCTATATTTATACGTATGCCACCAGAATCACCAGTACTTGTATCTGAAATTTTTACTAGCTTTGCTAATGCAGCTACACGCACCTCAATATCAGCTGTAGTGCCATCGATCGATGAAACTGTCACTGAATCGTTAATACCGTCACCTAGTTCAAGAGCTGCAACGTCATCATTTTCTGTATCCACTGTGTAAGACCAGCTTCCATCAGCAGCGATACTAAAAGTACCATAATCCAAAGCGGCATCAGTTTGAATAATAAAAGCGTCTTCTTCGAAGTTAGGATCAACTATTGTAAGAGTGCCAGTTAATGGGTCAGTAGCCGAACTGTTAACCGTACCGCTTAGTGTACCTTCAATAATAGCAGCCACAGGGTCATTGTTATAACCAACAGCAGAGCCAATTACATCTAATAAGCTTGAGTCTATGTCTGCAGCGACTACTGAAGTGGTTTCTAGGTTTTCTTGAGCAATCTCAAATGCAGCTAGTGTAGCTTCTGAATAAGCACCGTCATCAGATAAGTCAGTAACTAGTTCAGATAAAATAGTAGCAATGTCGCTATCAGCATCATCTGCATCTAATTGTGAAATTAGGGCCAATACCGAGCCATACCTGTCGGCATCTTCAGCGTCATCTGCACCTAGTGCATCTACGCCAACAGTAGTAGGGAAAGTTTCTGTAGTATCAAAACGAATGCCAAAACGCCCGTTGATAATATCAGCTTGCTCAGCATAGTTAGTTAAATCTGCAGAGGCAGCTTGAACTACCATTTCTGTCAATGGCGAAACGATATAGTCAGGCGCTATAATTGCTCCTTCTGCTGTAACATCTGCGTCACTTTCTACAACATCAACCACAGCTCTTAAGGTAGGCGCGTCTAAAGTCTCGCCCGTTGATTCATCAGTGTATGTACCGCCAGTACATGATATTAAGCCTGTGCCTGTAAAATGCACATCTACAAACGAAACCGCGCCGCTTGCATCAGAAGTAGCTGAAGCTTGAACATTTGAATCTGCTACGCCACTATCATCTACTGAGACAATGTCACAGCTAGCACCACTTACAGGCCCTTTAACAACAAAAGCAGATACATCTAATGTTGGAAGTATTTCAGTGGTATCCGCACCAATCGCTTGGTAAAAGCCTGCTTCATCTGTATACAAAGCAGAGGCTGTTAAAATAGAACCTTCATCTTCTTCAGTAATCGTATACGAAGTGCCTGTCGCGACAGTATCACCACTATCTCTTGTCCATGAATAACTAATAGAATCATCTACTATGCCATCAGGATCAGTTAAGGTTAATGATAATGTAGTGCCAGCGATGAAATCGCTACCCACAATTTCGATGGACCCGTTACTATTACCTTGCAACTTCGCCTTGTCGTCTCCACACCCAACTAAGGCTGTCGCAACAACTAGGGGTATTAGTGATTTCTTAAACATGCTTTCTACTCCCGAAAGTTTTACTTATAAAATGGTGCTGCATAGCAAACCAACTGGTAAATGTATCTATAACGAAAACCAAATTGGTATGACAGAAAAGTAGGCTTTTGGTATTACCAATATATTTAACTTAGTTAGATACACCAGATATGAAACCATAAAATTCTGAATCTTACTAGCCAATTTTAACGTATTTATACATTTTTTTTACAAACCACCCCATTACTGGTAACTTACTATCTTCCAGTGGTTAGTGGGCATAGCGGTAAATCACCCTCCCGTGTAATACCAATTTAAAGGATACACCTTGACCAATTGGATCTAGTTGTTCATGTTTACACTCTTACCAACTCATTAAGTTAGGTAGTAAGGCTAAAGTTAAATTGTTCTGTGACAAAAGCTCAAAACTGTTTTTTAAAGGTTGAATTATGTTTTTACGAAAAACTGTGGTGATCTCATCACTATTTCTTTTAATAATCTGTTGTACAACAATAGCTAACGAGAACCTTACACTTAGTGCAGAGCGGCCACCTGGCCATAACTTTGAGCTAATAGACTGGAATATCAGCCTACCTGTAGATACCAATAAAGATGGTCAAGTCGATACCATACCCGCGGTATATTTAGAAAAAGGATTTGAATACAAACCCTACTTTTATACTGCTGATGATGGCGGCATGGTGTTTACTGCATTCGTAGATGGAGTTAAAACATCAAAAAATACTAAATACACCCGTAGCGAATTACGAGAAATGTTAAGAAGAGGTGACAAGTCAGTTAAAGTCAAAGGTGTCACTAAAAACAATTGGGTGTTTAGTAGTGTCAGGGGGAAAACCCAAAGACAAGCAGGAGGCGTTGACGGCACGCTCAAAGCTACCGTTGCAGTCAACAATGTCACTGTAACCGGCGAACCTAAACAAGTTGGCCGCGTCATTATCGGACAAATTCACGCTAAAGATGATGAACCAGCACGCTTGTACTATCGTAAGCTACCTAATAATACTAAAGGTGTGATTTATCTAGCCCATGAACCTCGTAAAGGTGACGAGCAGTACTACGAATTCAATGGCTCTAGAGCCAGTAATATAGAAGATCCAAAAGACGGTATCGCCCTTAATGAAAAGTTCAGTTATACAATTGATGTAAAAGGAAATACCTTAACTGTTTCTCTTATTAGAGAAGGCAAAGAAGATATAACTCACACCGTCGACATGAAAGACAGTGGTTATCACAAGCGTGACCAATACATGTATTTTAAAGCCGGAGTCTATAATCAAAACAACTCTGGTGACCCTAAAGATTATGTTCAGGCTACATTCTACCGTTTAGAAAACAGCCATACAGGTTACGACTATTAACCTATCTCATTAAATGTACGCCTATGCAGTGGATAGAGGTGCGTATCAGCGACCGACTAGAATCTGAGGTTGACTTCATATACTGCTAGGTAAACCAATCATCTATAAATAACAAAAGCAATTAGGTACAAAACCCCATACTTACATTTCGAAAGAAACACTTGACACTCGAAAGATAATTACTAGAATACATTTCAAAATGAAATTTATTATTTTGAAAAATGCAAAAACGTAATACCCAACAAAGACGAAGAGCCATAATCGAACGCCTAAATCATGAAGGCGAAGTCTCTGTTGACGAGCTTTCAAAAGCATTTTCTACCTCAGAAGTCACCATTCGTAAGGATTTAGCCGAACTAGAAAACAATGGCCTGTTATTACGAAAGTTTGGCGGAGCCGTATTGTTACCTAGAGAATCTTCCGAGTTATCTAGCGAAAAAGTTTCGAATCGAAAGATAGCAATAGCAAAACTCGCCGCAACCTTAATTAAAGACCATAACCGAATCATCATTGACAGCGGCAGCACCACCTCAGCACTCATACCCGAGTTAAAAAATAAACTAGGCTTGGTAGTCATGACTAACTCTTTGCATGTAGCAACGTCAGTGTTAGAGCAAGAGAACGAACCCAAAGTACTTATGACAGGCGGCACATGGGATAGCCAATCTCATTCATTTCAAGGGCAAATGGCCGAGCAAATGTTAAAAGCATACAACTTCGACCAAGCTTTTTTAGGGGCAGCAGGTATCGACATTGAAAGAGGCACCACAACCTTTAACGAGCTCACCCACCTTAGTCGTGTTATGGCAGAAGTATCGAACCAAATTATCGTTTTAGCAGAATCAGAAAAATTACAACGTAAAATTCCCAATGTGGAATTACCTTGGCATTCAATTTCGGTGCTCGTCACCGACGACAACATTGATGCAACAACCAAACAGACAATTGAACAATACGGCGTGAAAGTTATGTGCGCCTCAACTCAATAAACACGGAGCAAATTTATGTGTGGAATAGTCGGCGCAATCGCAGAAAGAAACGTAGTCCCCATTCTATTAGAAGGTTTAAGACGCCTTGAATACAGAGGTTACGACTCAGCTGGCGTAGCATTACTAGACGGCCAAGGTAACCTACAACGCACCCGTAAAATAGGCAAAGTAAAAGAGCTTGCTGACGCACTACAAGACTACCCTATAAAAGGCATGACAGGTATTGCTCACACTCGCTGGGCTACCCATGGCGGCGTAACCGAAGCCAACGCTCACCCACACTTTTCAAGCGAACGCATAGCTGTAGTTCACAACGGCATCATAGAAAACTACGAAAGCCTACGAACAGACCTAACAGAAAAAGGGTATGGGTTCACCTCTGATACCGATACCGAAACCATCGCCCACCAAGTGCACTTTGAATTAGACAACTGCAACGACTTGCTCACAGCTATTCAAAATGCAGTTAAGAAATTCCATGGCGCTTACGGCACCGTTATTTTAGATAAGAACGACCCAGACCGAGTCATAGTCGCCCGCTCAGGCAGCCCACTCGTTATTGGCCTTGGCTTAGGTGAAAACTTTATCGCCTCTGACCAAATGGCATTATTCCCCGTGACCCGTCGCTTTATGTTTTTAGAAGAAGGCGACGTAGCCGAAATTACACGTACCAGCATTCAAGTATTTAATAGTGCAGGTCAGCCAGTCGAACGTGAAATTAAAGAATCAAACCTAGAGCACGATGCGGGCGATAAAGCCGGATATCGTCACTACATGCTAAAAGAAATTCACGAACAACCCACTGTTATTCGTAATACGCTTAGTGGCCGCCTAAATGATAATGGTATTAGTGCCAATATATTTGGCCATGGCGCAGACGAAATACTCGCCAACATCAAACATGTACAAATTATAGCCTGTGGAACCAGTTACCACTCTGGTATGACAGCAAGATACTGGCTAGAGCAATACGCTAACGTATCGTGTAACGTCGAAATTGCCTCAGAATTTAGATACAGAAAATCTTTTGTACACCCCAACAGCTTAATTGTGACCATTTCACAGTCTGGCGAAACCGCCGACACCCTAGCTGCACTGCGCCTAGCCAAAGAACAAGGCTACGCCGCAAGTTTAACCATATGTAACGTACCCGGCTCATCATTAGTGCGCGAATCAGACCTTGCCTTTATGACCTTAGCAGGGGCTGAAATAGGCGTAGCCTCAACCAAAGCATTTACCACCCAGTTAACAGGCTTTTTAATGCTAACGATGGCACTTGGCAAGCACAACAACATGGCCCAAGAAGACCACCAGCATATAGTTAAAGCGCTGCACAGCCTGCCTGCAAAACTCGAAGAAACCCTGCAACTGACAGACGGCATCAAAGCCCTAGCAGAAGAATTTGCAGACATGAACCACAGTCTATTTTTAGGCCGAGGCGACCAATACCCCATAGCGATGGAAGGCGCACTCAAACTTAAAGAAATCTCATATATACACGCCGAAGCCTACGCATCAGGCGAACTAAAGCACGGCCCATTAGCCTTAATAGACGACGAAATGCCAGTGATAGTCGTCGCCCCTAATAATGAGTTACTTGAAAAACTAAAATCTAACGTCGAAGAAGTGCGGGCCCGAGGCGGCATTATGTACGTATTCGCCGACAAAGAAGCCAACTTCAAAAGTGACGACACCATGCGCGTAATCAACGTACCCCACTGCGATGAAGCCATAGCACCCATCGTCTACACCCTACCCTTACAACTGCTTTCATACTATGTAGCAGTTATAAAAGGTACAGATGTAGACCAACCCAGAAACCTCGCAAAATCGGTCACAGTCGAATAATTCATTTAGATTTAATGCTTGTTTGAGAGAAGATGCGCAAGCGTCTTTTCTATTTATAACATTAATTTATTGGAGAGTTTGTCGCTTCGAAAAATCAACATAAACGCTTCGCCGCTTTATAAGTAAAATAGATTGCTTTCACGCAGGACTTCTTGAACCAATGTCACCATTTTTATCAAGCCAATACCGGATCTCACATACTCGTAAATACTATTTATATTTTTTTAGTGCCTCGGGTTGCCATGATGCTTGAATACATAGAGACACAAAAGGGAACGATATAAGTGGTGATCACTTTGAACCAATTTAAGCTTAGCTTATTGAATCACTCATAGTAACAATCGACAGAAAAGACTCCCCAGTATCTAAGTGGAAATTACTTAGATACTGTAAAAAAGTATTCGTTTACTTCTTTTAATAAAAAACGGCCAATTAAGGCCGTTTTTTTAATCACCCCAAAATGTCTAGTGCACTGGTAACGTAATCGTACCTGTAAATACTTCACCATTATTCGTTTCATAAGCATACTCAAAAGAAATGCTGTTTTCAGATGAATCTAGATCATCAGACATACTTTCATAAGTATTGATGAAGTAAGCTTTTTGGGAATCTTCCAAACTTGTTCCATATAGAAGTGACCTATTCACAGAATCTTGAGTAACATCTTCATTATTTGCCAAAGAAACCAAACCATATTTATTTAGATTATAACCAATACCATCTTCAACAATTTCAAAAGTATTAGTATCTACGCGAGGCTCGCCATCTTCAATTACTTGTACTTGCCTCAATGTTAATCCTTGAAGTTTTAATACATTATCTGGCAAAAATAAATATACACTACTGTCTCTATCAGAATATGTCGAATCTTCTCCAGCAGTGTTCTGCGGTTTTATAAGCGTGCCATTAGTATTATAATTGTTATTATCTAAGTACAAATCATTTATATCAAAGTCAGCATCTACAGACGCAGGCGCCCATGGATAAAAAGATAGCGCGTCATAACTCACATCAGATTCTAGGCCTGTTGAATCAACTAAAATATTTCCTACTGAATAGTAATATTGGTTTCCTGAGGTTAATTCAGTGACGGGTGTAACCATTAGACGCGTATTGTTTAGAGAAAGCTCGACTGACACTTCGACCTCAATATCACCACTAATTAAAGTTGAACCGGGCAAAACAAAATCATTACTGTCAGCGTCGCCTTTAATAACTTCAAAACCGTCTTCATCTATTAAACTAACATCATCAGCCGTTATCGTAACAGGCTGTGAATAAAACACAGTAAACTGATTATCATAATCAACTTCATTAGCAGCAAACACTACTTCTAATTCATTATCGTAGTTATAGCCTTCATCTGGTTGCACCGCCAAAGTAATAGACTCCGCATTATCTATAAAGTAATTATATGAATCATTGTTAGTATTCGAAAAAGAAACTCTTAATGAACCATTACTTTGCTCATCGATCGAAATAGAAGAGGATTCATAATAGATACCATCAACAGAAAATGCGGCGATTTGTAAATTAATGTAGTCATAAAACTGGGCGATAATAACATGTTGCCCTGTGTCGGCATCATAAGTAGAGCTTATGTTATCGTTTAAATTATCATCTACAGTTATTTGTGCTTCTGGGATAGGCTGACCACTCTCGTCTACAACAGATAACCTATATTCAGTGGCTATACCAGCAGTTACATCAGGTTGCTCTACTTCTGAAACATACAGTATTTCCGATTCAAGGGAAGTAGAACTCACAAGCGTAATCGAGTCATAACCGTAGTAGTAGGTGTAATCCGCAATATCGTCATTATTGATATCTAGAGAAGCTTCAATAGTGGTAGATATGTATTTAGGAATACTAATAGTGTAGTACTGGTTCACTTCATCATAACTCGAGTACTGAATGTACTGGTAAGAAGTCGAACCTTCTCCATATGCAGTACTTGCGCTAAAAAGCAAACCAGTAATAGCTTCATCAGTCTCATCATCAAGCACTGTTAGCGTCACTTCAGTTGACTCAGAAACAGCAAAACTACCAAAATCTTTTTGCGCTTCTCCAGAATTTGAATAACCGGTATTATAATAAAAAGCTCTGGTCATAAACTCTTCAGAGTCACTACTGATGATAATTTCAATATCAGAGTTCGCAGGTAAATCAGTCACTTCAAAAAAACCTGCATTAGCAGTTGTTTCGGTTAAGGTTTGTTCTCCAACTTTCACAGTTACAACCGCTGAGTCAGGTGGTAAATCATCATATTGATCAACTACCCTACCTCTAATAGCAACGGTATTAATTTGCTCTTCTTGTTCACTCAGAATTTGATTTTGTTCTTCAATAGCAGC
>NZ_JBDVBQ010000022.1:0-189286 GCF_039942875.1 Paraglaciecola sp. | reverse complement strand
CCCAAAATAAGTAAAAGGGCGATCTGAACATAACCACAGCGCTCCACATTTTTGAATGCGAGTTGTTGACGTTCTTCCATTTCTTGTGCTGTTAACTGCAAAGTCGACTGTACATCATCCTCTTCCTTGCCAATATCTCTGACTAATTTATAGAGATACACCACAAATATAATTAACAACAAAACGGCAACCACAGCCAAATCAAGAGCTTCAAACCCTTGTTTAGGATGACCACTTGAAGAAAGAACTAACATCACCACGCCTAGCACTAAACCTAAAGCTCCACCAGCTATCAAGACTTGAGTACCAGCATCGGTTATCGGCTTTGGCATCAGGAATTTTCCCATATAGTTTTTTGGTAAGAAGAAAGAATAAATACTAAAAACTAAGGTGTTGTTATAGATGGTTACCATGGTCACTATAAAGGCGGTTAAAGGACTAACAGGCACAAGAAATGCAATCACTACCAATTCTGGTAAGGTCGATAGGATTTCAGAGGCAGTGCCTGCCACATAGTGTGTCCAGCCCATTCGTGCTGCAAATCTCTCAGTCGCTGTCACTAACACCTGACATGCCACCTGAATAATCAACAACCCCACTACAAGTGAAAAAACTGCCTCAAGATAAGGAGGTATAGCTACGGAATTTAACTTTAATAAAAACAAAACAAGCCATAATGCATAACCCACCAACATACGCTTCATCCAAGCAGGAAATTGACGATGCAAGTGTGCTGGCAAGCCCAAATGTAAAATTGAAAGCCTGTCTGGATCAATACCAGCCTTTCTAAGATTACGATCCAATACTGGTGACGCTCCGGGTAATCCAGCACTGACTTCTGGACGAACTTGCTCGGAAGAATCTGGCGAAGGGGCTGATTTTGTATGTTTCAATGTCACTCCTTAATAAATCTTATCTAGATAAAATACCTCAACACGATTGAATAAATAACATCAATTAAGGAAAAACTGTGATGTCTCAGAAATTTGGGTTCACTAACATTTTAGAGGATTAATCTTTATTGTATTATCTCGCGATTGTTTTTGGAGTATTAACTTCACCTTTAGCTAAAAATTATTGAGACATTTAATTTCATGAAAGCTTTGTTATCTATTTCCCTTTTTGCCATGAGCTCCCAAGTTTTGGCTGACGGTGCAGGATTTGAACATTTTGTTGTATACGGCAAACAAGCTCACCTTATTGGTGATTCATTATCAGCGTCAGAAGGCGTCATTGGTTATGGCGATATTCAACAACGTCCAATGCTAAGAGCCGGTGAAGTGTTAGAGTTTATCCCTGGTATGGTGGTGACACAACATAGTGGCTCAGGCAAAGCTAATCAGTATTTTTTAAGAGGCTTTAACCTAGATCACGGCACAGATTTCAGCACCACTTTAGATGGTATGCCAGTGAATATGCGTACCCACGGCCACGGCCAAGGCTATACCGACCTCAATTTTATTATTCCTGAATTTATTGAGCGCATCGACTACCAAAAAGGCCCTTATCAAAGCACCCAAGGTGATTTTTCAACTGCAGGCTCTGCCAACTTTTCATTAATGTCGATAATCCAAAACCCTATGGGAAAGATTGAACTAGGAAAAAACGGTTACGTGCGCGGTGTTGTGGGTAACAATGTGGCCACCGAAGACGGCAACTTTGCCTTTGGCGCCGAATGGCAACAATACGATGGTCCATGGACAGACGTTAACGAAGACGTAGGCAAAACCAACCTATTCGCTAGATACCAACAAGTGGTAGCTGGCGGCATGTTAAACGTTACCTTTTTAGGCTACGACAACAGCTGGAACTCAGCAGACCAAATCCCCGAGCGAGCAGTAACCTCTGGATTGATTGATCCACTCGGATCATTAGATACCACAGTAGGTGGCGAGTCTAACCGTTACAGTTTGTCAGCTAATTGGCAAAACCAAGATTGGTTTGTGTCAG
The DNA here is from genome assembly GCF_039942875.1 of Paraglaciecola sp. Lineage (GTDB taxonomy): Bacteria > Pseudomonadota > Gammaproteobacteria > Enterobacterales > Alteromonadaceae > Paraglaciecola. Next base: position 187,336 of record NZ_JBDVBQ010000022.1, on the reverse strand, counting down.
CTTATGCCATCACCAGCGACTTAGACTTATATTCAAACTTTACCTATTTTCTTGATGATCCAATTAACGGCGATCAATTTGAACAAGTAGACGACAGAAACATCTACGGCGGTAATATTACTAAGGTATTTTCACTAGATACCGACGACTCCCACTTACACCAAAAAGTAGGACTAGATGTGCAATATGATGATATTGCCGAAGTTGGTTTGTACAAAACTAAAGCAAGAGAACGCCTGTCCACGGTTCGCACTGACTCGGTTGACGAGTGGTCTGCTAGCTTATTTTATACAGTAGATGCCTATTTAGGGGAAGATTGGATTGCCAATGCTGCCATTAGACATGATTACTTATCGGTAGATGTCGACAGTGATTTAGCCGTTAATAGTGGTAAAGCTAACGATCAGATGACCAACATCAAAGCAGGCTTGAGCTACATAATTGACGATCAATGGCAGGCTTATGCCAATGCAGGCCAATCGTTTCATTCTAACGATGCGCGAGGCGTGGTCATAAGTGTAGACCCATCAACAGGTGAAACGGCTGAGCCAGTCGATTTATTGGTACGGGGACAAGGCGCAGAAGTAGGCCTAAGAGTGTCATTGATTCGCAGATACAATATGTCTTTGTCGTTATGGTGGTTAGAAAACGACTCTGAGTTAGTATTTGTGGGCGATGCAGGTAACACCGAAGCCAGCCGAGCTTCAATACGCAAAGGCGTTGAATTTGCCAGTAACTTTTGGATTACGCCCACGCTAACCACTGACCTAGAACTGGCTTGGACACACTCTCGCTTCAGTGAGTCTGCCGATGACGAAGGAAACTACATAGACGGCTCGCTGCCTTTTGTAGCTAGCCTTGGGATCAACTGGGAAATTAACGATCAATTAAATACTAACTTAAGAGTCCGTCACTTTGGAAAACGCACCTTAGACAGTTTTAACGATACTCAGTCTGATAGCTTTACCGTTGTCAATGCCAATGCGCAATACCAATTAAATGACTGGCGATTCGACTTATCAGTGCTCAATCTGCTAGATAGCGATGACCATGATATTGACTATTTATACACAAGTAGGCTATCAGGTGAAGCCGAAGAAGGTGTTGAAGATATCCACTACCACCCTATCGAACCTCGAACGGTAAGAATGGGGATTACCTATCAGTTTTAGAAGTACTTTCTGGTCAATAAAACAAACTAAGATACTGGCTGCCCGATGGTGAACATAACCAAGTGAAGACAGCAATATTTAGCACTACTGTCATCCAAAATACCTGGCGGAATTCTCGCTTTTTAGATTTATGCCTTAATAACTGTTGAGCAATAGCCGCCCCCGGCCAGCCCCCTAGCAAACTCAAAATGTGTAAGCTACTTTCTTGGGTACGCCAAGCACCACGCTGAGCCTTTGCTTTATCAACCCAATAAACTAAGAATGTCAGTACACTAAAGCCAACATATGCCAATAATAAAGTTTCAGGAATATAACCTGCCACATGCCCCACTGCGATTACCGCTAAGAATAATAAAGCTAAATAGACAGAAACTTTCCCCCCCTTATTCTCTGGTTTACTTTGTAGTTTTTCACCAGAAAAGGTGGCGTCGCGAGCGCTTGCTCTGCCGTCATTACCTTTGCCAACAGAAAACGTGATGATATCGTTAACCTTAGGAGTTCTAGCTCTATTGGCAAAAGCAGTCTTGTGAATAAATATCTGACTACCACCTCCATTAGGCTGGATAAAGCCAAACCCTTTGTCGTCTTTCCAACTAACCAGTTTTCCTTTTTTTCTCATATATCTAACCTTAAAAACAAAGCCCTATTTTGAACTAGCCGCGTTAGCAACAACTCAATCCTTTTTTAAAAACAGCACCCAAATTCAATATTATGTAAAACTAATGACTTCTTTAAGTATAAAGCATCATACATAACTTAATTTTTAATCAACTTCAAAACTAAAGCTAGCTGGTAAACTTATCGAATATGTTAAAGAAATACTATTTTCAACTAATTACAAAACAGTAGAAAACTATAAAAGTATTTATTAATCAATATCTTGGTAAGAAATCCCAACAATGCTAGGCTTATATCTAAATATTAATCTGAGTTCCAAAATCAAACCATGGTTTGGAGTTAACCACTGTAAATGGGCCTCGATTATTGTGATTATATTTGTGCTACTAAACAATTTCTCACAGGCACAGCAGCAGCCAGAGCTATCAGCAGGTTACCAATCAGCTAAGAAATTAATCAACGCTGTTAGGGGTAATCAGCTTGATTACCTCAAACATGCACTGCAACTCGAAGAAACGTTTGAAACTATAAAAAAAAATAGCTGGGAAGCACTACATTTAGAAGCCGCGGCCCTATATTCAGAACTACTTTTTCGCCAAGAAAAATATCTAGCATTAGCAGAGCACCTTGAAACCTACATTGAGGTTGAAGCCTTAAAACAACAGTGGGACTTGTACTTACTATTTCAAGAATCGAAGCTAAAACTATTGCTACGCCAAGAAGATACCGCCGCCCAACAATCGCTAGCAAAGCAACTAGAAGAGTGGCTACCAGAGCGACATCCTAAGCAAAAGATTATTATACTACGCACACTTGCTTACTATCACACCAATAAAGACGGGCTAAAAAACACACTCGATGTGGCACTTACTGGACTTAAGTTATCGAAAGCCGATGACGATTTAGCGTCTCAAGGATTCTTTCTTAGAAAAATTGGCGATACCTATAATTTTTTAGAAGAAAAAGACAAAGGCTTGGAGTTTTCTCAACGTGCAGTTAATGTCTACGAACAAACCAAAGATGAACTATTTACCGCAAAAGCACATTGGAGCTTAGGTAACACTCTTTTAGAAGCTAAAGAAACCAAACAAGCCATAGTCTACCTGAAGAAGGCGTTAGCTTATTTTAAATCTGTAAATATGCTTAAAGGGCTGACCTTTTCTCAATATTCCCTTGCTTCAGTGTTGTTTTCAGAGCAGCAATATAAAGATGCCTTATCCTTAGCCAATCAGAACGCAGTTTTAGCTAAATCTGCTGGCGTATATGATATGCAACTAGCATCAATGATTTTAATTAGTGATATCTATTTAGAACAAGGTTTATTCGAAAATGCAAATGAAGTAAACGACCAAGTATTTTCAATTTTAGACAAGTTTACTAGAAGCTCTTATAAATCAAACTTTTTAGCTAAACGTTATGAATTAAAGCGCCGTCTCAATTTAACAGATGACGCATTTGAAGCAATTGAACAAGAGCTATTTTTTACCAAGAAACACTTGGAAGCGACCAGCGAAAACAATATAAAAACCTTGCAGGTTAAGTTTGAAGTGAAAGAAAAAGAAGACGAAATTTTAAGGCTGGCCCATCAAAAAGATATTAGCGAATTTAAAGCAAAAGAAGAGTACCAACAAAAGCTTATTTGGCGGCTCAGCACTGCCATTGCAATAATTTTAATAGCCGTTTCATTACTTTTGTTTTTTAGGCAAGTGCGCCAAAGGCAGAAGTATCATTCTATCGCCTTAACCGACTATTTAACCAACTGCCCTAATCGACGGGACATAATGCAAGCAGCTGCAAATAAGGTTCAAAAGCAAGGACTCACAATAGCCATAGTTGACTTAGATTTTTTCAAGAAAATTAATGACCAGTTTGGCCATGATGTAGGCGACTTAGTATTAGTTGCATTTGCCGATGCAGCCCAAAAAACCTTGAGAAAACATGACAAATTCGGTCGCTATGGCGGTGAAGAATGGCTGTTTGTTTTAAACACTACCAATATTTCTGCGGTCCAAGATATATTCACCCGTTTAAGTAAAAATTTTGCTAGCTACTGTATTGATATTAAAGCCAATAACCCTGCTATCGACTGGGCTATAACATTTAGCATGGGTGCGACCATTAGTACCAAAACCAGCACTAACCTTGAAGAGCTCATCACTGAAGCTGACAAACGGCTTTACGAAGCCAAAGAAAACGGTAGAAATCAGTTAATTATTGAATAGCAAATTTAGCAGCTTAGGCTGCATTAGGGTGAATAGAAGCAGGTGTAGACATTAACATCTGTTGGTATTGTAAATTAAAAACTTAATAGATAGATTCAACTTAGAAAAAGAGGTAAATCATGAAAAAAATATCAATATTCAGTAAATTGGTCAGCTTGAAACTGACTTTTTTAAGACATACCACTTTACTAGTTTTGGTAATAACGAATGTGTCATTAGCGAATCAAAGTTTGGCATCCACATCCACCTACGAAAATTTAAAGCAAGAACTTCAAGAAGAGCATGAAAAACGATGGAAGGACAAGGTAGATTATGCAATGGCTAATGAGCTCATTACTTGTGGCAAATTAAATTTTAAACTTAATAGAACAATAGAACAATTAAAAGAAGCTGAAGAGACTTACCAAGAATACAAATATAGTAACAGTTATGATGCTGTTCCCATGCTTGGGCTAGCAAAATCCAGTATTTTACGTTTAAGAAATAAGGTTAATGAAGAGGGGCCTCGGTTCGAGTCATCTTGCTCCAATTTGAGTACTAACATGCAAACTTGGCATCACGTTTGTCAATCAAGAGATGTAAAGAATATGGCTCATGAAGCATGCGCAGCAGCATTAACAGCTCGCTATGATTATGACGAGAAGTTTAGAGAACACTTCGCCCTATAGGGCGGTTTCAATCCTTACAATTCGTTTGTAGAAAAAGCGTTAAATTGCAACAAGGTTAAATGGCAGACTAGACGAATAAGGTGGCGAATGCTACTTCATCCTGTGGACTGCCTATTAACCCAAAATAAGAAGGCAATTACCTTAATGATTACAAACGCCCAAAGTGTACCTTTAGCATCCTTACACAATTATTGGATAGTATTTACATTTGCCATAATTCTCTGATTACTTGGTCACATAGCAATTTAATAGTGCGCAATTACTATATATTTCTATTTATATTTCGTGCACTTTTTTAGTTTGTATTATTAGCAAAAAACTCCATAACGCCTTGCTATATAAAGAATTTTTTACATTTTTGGTTTTTGGTGGTTCAACAAAAATGTACGATTCGCGCATTTTCCTAAGTACTGGGGAAACTTGTAGATACAAGGCCTCAAAAGATAAGTTTATAGATTATTTCTGAGCTGGTATTGGTTGCAGTTTGTTTTACACGAACAAAATAAAACTAATAAACCCTAACCAACTTGCCCCTAGTAATACCCAAGGTAGCATGTTGGATTTTGGCTCTGGTATCGCTTCTTCTGTAACGTCGCTAGGGGTTTGGTTTACTTGCTTTAAGGTGTGTTTACGCTGTTTATCTAACTCTCGTAAGCGTTTGTTTTGTTGCTTTTTATACTCAGCAATACCTTTTTCTATACCTTGAGCAATCAATTTAGTTTGTTCTTTGGTCTGCCCTTGTTTTTGCCTACTTTTAGCAATTTTCAAGGCTTGAGCTTCTAGCTCTGGAGATACTTTATTTTTCATTTTTTAAATATTACAACTTAGTGATTTTAGGTTGAACCTGCTGCACACACTATTATAAAAACAGGCTTAGTTAATGACTTTTAAGGTTAGTAATTTCCTCTGACATTAATGCAGCCCCCCTTGCGATTGACATCACATATCCTGGGCCTTCATTTTGTAGCTCTGATGCTGGCAAATAAAAATGGTGCTTAGCTTCAGAGCCATATAAAGCAGCATCAAGCAGGTGCCACTTGTCGTCACTGTATACCTCAGCCCAAGCATGCCCGTATGACGATACGTTATTCTCTTGCTCAATAATGACTGTACCCATAATTAGTCTTGCTGGTAATCCTAGTCCACGTGCTAATGCCGTCACCAGTACTGCGAACTCGGTACAATCACCGCTAGCTTGCTTAGCAACCACAGAGGCAATATGAAAACCATGTATGTAGGTGGTATCTTTAATGTAGCCACTAACATACGCAGCAAGGTCGTTTGGCTCCCAGTCTTTATTGTCTTCAACAAAGCTAGCGATAAAGGATTGGGTCTCCAACTCGTCTATATCTATCACAAAGCTCGAGGCTGAATACTGACTAATAGGTTTACCTAAAAACTTAGATTTAGCTGTCATAATGATAGACAAACCATTTTCCTCTACTTGAGTAACTTTAATGTTACTCCAACCTTCAAGTTTATCAGCGAGTAGCGTTGGCTTTGATGTTACTACGTCAAAGCCAATTTGATCCCCAAGAGGTAAACGTTGCTCTGCATGAAGTACTATTGTTTGTTCAGCGAGCAAAGGCGTACTTTGAGCCTTTAACATAGTACTGACCAAACAAATTAAAACAGCGGCAATGTACTTCATGGAAGTGTAGGTTCGCCCTGCACATAGATTAATTTGATGCCCATAGTTAGTGGCCCTTGATTAATCGTACCGTTTTCGAAAACGCCTTTTTTGTTAGCCATAAAATCCATCACAATAGGCCCAATATCAATTTTTAAATTTGCATTTGGATTGTTAGTAATTTTACTCAACTTCATAGGCAATGCTGCAATAGGGTCAGCGTCAGGCATCCACATATTAAATTCAGTCGAATTTACTTCGCTAGCTTGTAAATTCAAAGTTTCTAGGTGACTCCCAAACCCAGATAACAACAAACCTGTATAAGCTAACTCTGTTTTAATGGGTTTGCCTTGTAATTCACCCTCTACCTGCCATTTACCATCTAGGGTTTGCAGTGAATATTGTGAGGTCATCACTTGGTTTTCAACTGTATATGCATTGCCGTTAATCACTGAGCCATCGGGCCTACTCCATTCTGTTGTGACAGAGTCAGTTCTAGATACGGTATGAGCATCAACAGGCACTATAAATGCGCTGTGCTTTTCAATGCTAACGTCACCATCTGCATCAGTGGTGTAAACCTCACGGCCAAACCCAATAGGGATGCCGCTAAGGGTCAATTGATAGATAGGCTCGAAAAAAGCGGAATTTGGCTCATTTTCGACCATTGCAGTGACAAAAGATTCAAACACATCAAAGAAAGCTTGGTTGTAGCCCATCTCATTATGTAAGCAAATTTGTAAACTCTGCGCGGTTTCAGCAGAAAAACCTTTTAATACACCCGCTACTTTTTTGTTACCTTCACCAAGGTTGTATAGGGTATCTAATTGCAAATAGGGAATATTATCTATAGCGCCGCTATCAATAGCATAGTTAAATTGACCTGATAGCTTTTTATTATTAAGGGCTTCTACACCTGTCAGACTATGTTCGATAATGGCATAAAGTGAATTAGCAGGGCCATCATATTCAGTGAATATATAACACTCTACTGGCGAATCAGTGCCGATATCAACAGTGTAATACCAAGTGCCCTCACCTTCTTCTACTAGCTTGAATTTACCTTTAACTGTGCCATCAACATTAAACTGTTCGACTTTAAGTTTTGAGGTCTTTTTGACTGTTGTTTCACGGGCTGTAGCGTCTTTAAACCACTTTGGGAATTGCTCTAATTGGACTAACACTTTTGCATAGGAATTTACGCTCGTTACAATCAAGATCACAGCGGTGACGACCAAACTCATATACTTCATATAATACATTCCTTGATGAGGTGACTAAAATTATGACGATGCACTTTAGCCTGCAAACAAACTAGCTGTAAACTAAAAGTTGTTCAGCTGTAGGAGCATCTATCAAAACTACTAACGGTCTAAATAAGCTATCATTTAAGTAAGCGACTGTTTAAAAGCCACGGTTTTTCCAAAACTGTATTTCGCCATCGCCATTTTCAACTGAAAGGTCGAAGGTTTTCTTAGCTACTACTTTGCCATCGCATTTAATCTGCATAATCCAATCTCCCGCTTTATCGTGAACAGGCTCCCAAATGGTATCACCTAGATAGAAATCCCAATCGTTATTTCTAACATACACATCACCTTCAAAGGGCTCCATTGGCTCACCATTTTTATCATGGATATTTGGATGATAAATGGCCCACTCTAAACGTTTACCTTTAGCTTTCTTAGCATTTAAGATAAAGCCGAATTCAATATCCAACTCAGCAGGTACTTTAGTAGTGAAATTTTTTATTTGTGGCAGGGTTTTACTTTTTTCATCCCAACTTTCATAAATCCCATAACTGCTAATTTCAAAAAATGACCGTAACTTAGACAACTTATCTCCTTAATTTTAACTTTGGGATGGCCTGTGACAAACACTAATAAAGCCATTTTATCCCCACAAAAGATCCACCCTACACTCAAAATAAAAAACCAACCAAATAATAGTCAAAATAACCAAATTATTGGTCAAATATATTTCAACCTTATTATCTAAAATCACAAAAAAACATAACCCATTGTTTTATATGAAAAATATAAATTGGCATCACGGTTGCAAAAGTTAAAGTAAGTCACTAAGACGACTTACTAACTTAACTAAATAGGAAAATATGATGAACACATTTACTAAAATAATCGCAACTTCAGTTTTAACTCTTAGCTCAATCGGTATGGCTAGTGCGGCAACTGAGTACGTAGCCGCTGATGATTATGTGACTAGCAAATTATGCGTGGTAGCTACCGAAGGCAGCAAATTAAGATTGTCGCAAGCTATTAAAAAATCAGGTTTAAGTAAAAATTATGTCGCCGAAAACGTAACCTGTAATAATCAAAAGTTAGTTACTTTTGTAGAGCAGCACGGTACTAACGTTGAAGATATCAATAACTTTCTAACTGCAGGTAAATATAGTAGTAATATTGAAGTAACCACAGTTGCATCTAATTAATCTCACTTGATGATACTTTTAGGTTGCTTTACTCACTCCTCATCGCTCACTTACCCTAAAGTGAAACGATGAGGCTTTGAGGGCGAACTGTTTACAAATCAAGTCAACACTGCAATTTCCCACAAAAAACTAAACTACAAACTTTTCCTAGTGGGCATAACCACATTAGCAAAAATAAGCCCAGCTAGTAATGACATCAAAATCAAAAATGTCTCTTGCCCAATATGTTCTGTTTTTATGATGTCTTGACCAGATATATAGGAGTTAAGACCAATATACGTTTTTGAGCCAGGCACCAATACAATTAAGCCGTGCATCGCAACGATGGAAGAAGGTGCATTGGCAATTCGAGAAAAAATGTTTGCAAACACCCCTAAAGCAAAAGCGCCAACAAAGGCACCTAAACCATTTTCAAGATAAGCCGAGCTCCAAGTAGACACACCATACGCAATAAAGGTAGAAGTGATAGCCCAAAGCACATGTTTTAAGCGGGTTCGAAATATTGCTACCAATCCTATACTCAGTAACAGCACACCTAACCAGTTAACCCAAAAAGGTAAGGTTTCTGCTAATGCCAACTCTTGTTGGCCAAACAATTGGTATCCTAAACTCACACCTAAAAAGGCTCCAAAGTACAGTTTAAACAACTGCATAGTGGCGTCCATCACGCGCGCGGTTCCAGACACCATGTTACGTGATGAAATTTCTGCCAAACCCATGGTAAGTGACAGACCAGGAACTAGAATGATCAGCGAGGACAAAATGATTAACCAAATATTAAAGCCTGATGACGAATAGTGGTTAATCGCACAGGCCCCAAAACCCACACAAAAAGAAGCAACGGGCTCTAACATCAATTTGACTCGTTTCGAGTTTAAGGCCCAAAGAGTCCAAAAGTACACCATTGATCCCAATAGGCCCGAATAGAATATTTCAGACCACCCAGCCCCCATCAACATAGCAAAAGCACTGGTAGATAACCCAAAAGCCCCCCCAGTGAGGGTTTTCCCATAAGGGCTCGGCATAACATCTATTTCATCCAAATGTATGTCGGCTTCAGCTAAGGTGATATCACCAGACAACAAAGTGCTGGCTAGTTCATCGGTTCGGGATAACGAGTTCATATCTAACTCGCCTGGCTCCATGCGAGCCGAATGGTTATATTCATCTTCGTGGCCATCACTCCACAGCACCATAGTTAAAGACGTAGGCGTAGAAATAAAAGAAGCATGCACACCTAGATGTGTTGCAATTTCAGTTAAGTAGGCTTCAAGACGAAATGAAGGCGAACCGTACTTGTGTAACATTTTACCTAACTTGAGGATAAAACGACGAATTTGGATAAACTCTACTGTGTCCATTTCTCTAGTGCTACTTCAAAAATTAAGGTGATGTTATGGAAATCAAATTTTGCCATAACGAATACAAGGGCGCGGAGTGTAGAGGTACTTGCAAGGATATTCAACGTACATTTTTTAAACATTCCAAATTAGAAAAACTAATAGATTTTATGCACCACTTCTCCAACTAAATTAAACATTTTCTTCGAATGGTCTTAATTCCATTTCAAGCGTAAAAAATAACCCACTAAAACTTGACCAACTAGACCAGCCCATGGTTAAGTAAATACCCCATCTAGCATCGAGATGTAATATTGGTGCAATAATTTACACGCACTCTGGGAAAGAGAAATGGTTCACAGACCTTCATAGAAACTTAAAAAATAGAGTATCAAAATGAAAAAATCAGTAAAGCTCAGTGTTTTAATAGCAAGCTCATTAGCCAGCCAAGTGGCATTGGCAAATGTCGAAAATGGAGCCTTTGAAAGCTGGTCGGGTTCCACGCCAGATGATTGGAGCACCATAGATACAGGCATAAGTGTTAGCGAGTCCACCTCAATTGTAAGAAGCGGCTCAAGCGCAGCAGCAATCACAGTCAATACTGGCTCTCAAAGCTCTACGGATTTTCGTCAATCTGTAACCGTAACGTCTGGCGAAACCTATGATTTTAGTGTGTGGGTTTATCATACTGAAGGAGGAATGCGCGCCCGCCTTTATGTTGATGGCTATCAAGGTTACTCAACCGCTGCCACGACTGGGCAATGGCAAGAAATAAGCTACACCTATACTGCTAACAGCACCGCAAGCATTGAGCTAGGGTTAAGATTTTATGATGTCTCAGGGTTTGATGGTAGTGAGCTTGTATATGTGGACGACTTTGTACCTAATACTGACGATAATTCGGATTCTGGTGGCGGCTCAGATTCTGGAGGGGGTTCTGATACCGGTACTTGCAGTGCAGGTAACTTAAGTCTAACTACTGATAATTATGGATACGAGACTAGCTGGAGTATCACAGATTCAAGCTCAAGCGAATTATACTCTGGCTCAAATTACTCAAGCTCAACCACTTACTCAGAAGATGTTTGTTTGGAAGATGGCGACTATGTATTTACCATAAACGATACTTATGGTGATGGAATATGTTGTTCATATGGATCAGGCTCTTATAACCTCATTATTGATGGTTCATCAGTTGCAAATGGAGGTAGTTTCAACTCAACAGAGTCAACAAGCTTTATGGTAGGAAGCTCCTCAGGTGGAGGTTCAACAGACCTTAGTAGTTATTACGACACAGCAGAAGGTTTAACTGGCTATAGCTTAAAAACAGCCCTGTACAACATTATAAATGGTCACTCGACTCAAAGTTATGCCGATATTTGGACCTTTTATACTGCATCAGCATTAGATAATTACTATGAAAATGACGGCAGTATTTTAGATATTTACTCAGAAAACCCTAATGGTACAGACAGCTTTAGCTATTCATCAGCTAGTGATCAATGCGGCAATTATTCAGGTGAAGGTGACTGTTATAACCGTGAGCATTCTTTTCCAAGAAGCTGGTTTGGAGGAGCAATTAGCCCAATGAATACCGACATTCATCATATTTTTGCTACAGACGGGTACGTCAACTCAAAACGCAGCAGTTACCCTTATGGTGAAGTTAGTTCAACTACTTATACATCAAGTAATGGCTCTAAATTAGGCACCGGTAGCAGTAGCTTAGGTTATACAGGAACAGTATTTGAGCCCATAGATGAATTCAAAGGTGACTTAGCCCGAGCTTATTTTTATATGGCCACTCGCTATCAAAGTGACATTGATGGTTGGGATAGTAATAGCACCTATGCAGATGCGGTACTAGACGGTAGTAGTGATCAAGTCTATGAAGACTGGTTTTTAGATATGCTAAAAGATTGGCACAACCAAGACCCAGTGAGCCCAAAAGAGCTTAATCGAAATGAAGCAGCTTACTCTCATCAAGGCAACCGTAATCCATTTGTAGATTATCCAAGTTTTGTAGCAGAGATTTGGGGTAACTAAAATAACTTTGAGTCAAATTAAAGTAAGCCTAATCAGATTTTGATTAGGCTTTTTTAATTTTATCATTGAGTATTTACCTCGCACCTAAATCAGACTAGGATTAATCAATAAGATATTGAAACGCCCACCTATTTATTTAATGGCAAGACACTCATTCTATATGACCTACCATGCAGCACACACCTAGCGATTGGGCACCACTACAGCCTATTTTACAACACATACTTTTGAGCCATAGTGATGGTTTATCTGAGTTCGATATATTTCAAATACTCAAAGCGCCACCCTATGAGCTGTTTAGCCAAGACGCACTACAAAACCCGCTATCTATGTTTCAAAGTCATTTCATTTTATTCAACGCTTTATACCAGCTGGCTGATTCTTGGGTTGAAACTGAAATGGGGGGACTCGATATACACTGTACCTGTATTCGAAGGTTGCCATGGCAGGCAGGACAACACGGAATAGTCGCAGAAGATAATCTCCGCGCTTATTATCTTGATTGGGAGAATTTCAAGGATACTAACCAATCTCAGGTTGAGGATTTGTTGAATAGTTTTTGGGATGCTTTTTCTGGTGTATCTAGTACCGTTAACAACAACCAAATGACGTTACAGCAAGCCCTAGATTTACTTAATTTAAGCTCTCCTTTTTCTGAGCAACGACTAAAACAGCAATATCGTAAAATGTTACATAAGCATCACCCAGATAAAGGGGGGACTCAAAGTAAAACAATAGAACTTTATAAGGCTTATCAAGCGCTAAAAAGCGCCTATAAAGACTAAAGACTTTAAGCCATTGCTCACAAAAATCTATCGACACCGTCACATCTGCCTATTCAAAACTCTAATCAACAGTAATGATTGGATTTCACTCTATTTACAAAACTTGATATTTATATGTATTTATAACACTAGAGTTTAATTTAATGTTTTGTTTCTAAAGTAATATTTGTTATAGATAGCTCGAACTAAGTAGATTTACTCATTGCGTAGGAGCTGAGGTTACTTTGCCATATTTTAACCACTGGGTATCACCAGTTTTTAGTATCAAACTACTGCGACCTTTTTTAGCCCTTTTGCTCACTTTCATGTGTGGATTTAATTTAAATGCACAACAATTATCCCCAAATGAGCAATGCCATATTCAATTACTTAGTGATACCAGCGAAACGAAAGAGTTGCCTAAAAACACAGCTCTTTTTATACAGCTGGCCACGGGTGAAAACCGTTTACGTTTAAGCTGTACTTTAAATGAACAAGCCATATTCACCTTTGGTAAAGACGAAATACTAAATGTTACCTTGGATACCGGTGGGATTAATGTTGAACAAGTACTGGCGAATAGTCCGTCTTACATTTTACCTGCTGGCACCTTTGAGATTGACTTTATTTTTCAAACACATCATAAGTTTTTACAGCAGTTTTCTTGGTTATCAACCGCAACATTTTTTAATAGCAACTTAATTAATAATATTACTATGGGGGCTTTTTATGGCCTGTCCCTAACCTTAATATTTTATGTATTCTTTATGGGCCGAGTATTGGGTGACAACCGCTTTCAATTCTATAGCTTGTATACTTTTTGCGCAGCCACATTTTTTTTGCTTCAAGAAGGACAACTAAATATTGTACTGCCTAAACACAGTTTTTTATTAAGTCACCAATTTTATCTTTTATTTGCGGGATTAACCGTTGTCACTGCGGTCTTGTTTATTGTTCGATTAACTGATTTAAAAAAAGAGTGGCCTAAAGTCACTCGATATTTTTTAGAGCCTAGCGGTGTAGTGGTTTTATTAATGTCCATAATGATGTTGCAGTTAGATCACAACGCGCTATCAGCCTATTTAGGTCAAGGAATGTCAAAACTAACCCTAGCCTTAATGCTGTGTATTTTTATGCTTGTAGCGGTTCAAGTTTATGCTAAAAAACGAATGGCTAATTGGGTATTATTCAGTTTAAGCCTGATGGTAATAGCCATGTTATTTAGGACGTTTTTACAAGACTTCAGCCCCTTCTTACACCGGTACACCCTTATTTTTGCATTCTCTATTGAGGCTTTTATTTTGGCTGTGGTAGTGCTCACAAAAGTTAAGAATATCAAACAAGATAAATTGCTAGCTGAGCTTCAAGCAAATACCGATGAACTATGCAATGTATTGAATCGCCGAGGTTGGGAACATAAAGCCAATCAAATATTGAATGAACAGCGGGCTAAAGGGGGATAAGCGCTTTAGTGTATTTAGATTTAAATAACTTTAAACAAATCAATGACAACTTAGGCCATGACGTAGGTGATAAGGTGCTAATGCTAATTGCATCTGAAATTAGCAAGCAACTAGAGACAGACGAGCATTTAGGCCGTATTGGCGGTGATGAGTTTGTTATCGCGGCCTATTTTAGAAATGAAGAAGCAGCTCAATACTTTAGAGACAAAATAGTAAATAATTTGAAGCATTTTGCACTAAAAATAGACGAAAAACTGACACTCGATGTAACGTGTAGCCTTGGATGTAAAACGTTTAATGAAGCACCTCAGTCCTTAAGAGACATGTTAATCCTAGCAGACGAGTCTATGTATCAGGTGAAACAAAGCGAAAAGAAAAACACAGCAACTGGTTTATATTAAAAACTCAAGAAAGCTTAGTACAAAAGCTATTTTTGTACTTTCACTAAGATTAAAGTAAGTATTATTGATATCAAAAAATATGTTGTTCAGAATTTAACAGCTGAATACAAATTATCGCTTGTGGAAACAGTTACCCTCTCTACTATACTCAATGCTAATTTCCTCCTTAAAACCGATAGAAACTGGTTGGCTAGACATTAATAGTTTGTTTTTTACCGGTTTATTGTTATACGAGAGTATGGTTGGTTAGGATGTATGTCAGGAACTAAAATGCTACTTTGTTTCCATTAAATAACTCAACATTACAACTAAAAATGTAATGGAATGCTCGTATGAAAAATCACACACTAAGATTGAGATGGTTTCTATTAGTAAAAAGTGTCGTATTAATTGGCGTACTTTTAAGCCCAATGACAAACGCTCAATCCTCTGCGATTAAAAAATTTAATGCACCTTATGATAAATATGTACAACTATTGTCAACTGTACCCTCTGAAATCCT
Source organism: Paraglaciecola sp. (assembly GCF_039942875.1). Classification (GTDB taxonomy): domain Bacteria; phylum Pseudomonadota; class Gammaproteobacteria; order Enterobacterales; family Alteromonadaceae; genus Paraglaciecola. The sequence continues at coordinate 172,061 of NZ_JBDVBQ010000022.1, read as the reverse complement.
AGAAAAACTTAAATCCAATCCCATATCAGTTGATGCATCACCGCTTCTAAAAGCTCAATACTACGGACTACTCAGCCAAACATATTACACATTAATTTATCCGGAAAAATCCTTAGAAAACGCGCAGTTATCTTTAACATTTATCTCTGAAACTCAACAACCTTGGCTGTATCACACCTTACGTGTCTACGAAGCTATGGCATTTGAACTTGTAGGGCAACCTCTTATGGGAATAGAAAGCCTCAAGCATGCAATAGTTTGGTCCAACTTAAATGAGGCATTCGATGTGTATGCCATGGCGCTTTATACACAAACACTTATCAATACAAAACTGGGTAATTATACACTTGCATTACAGTCAGCAAAAGAAGGGTATGCTTTAACAAACCATCAGCTAGATGGCTACAAACGCCATGACTTTACTATGCTGATTGCTCAAATTTATGATGAAATGGATGAATATAGACAGGCTATTCCTGTTTACGAAGAGGCGGTGGCAGAGTTTAGAGCACGTAATCAGTTGGTATCACTAAGCATTGCGCTATATGGGCTTGGGAGAGCAAACCACGGCATAAATAAGCTAGAGATTGGAGAACAGCAAGTTGAAGAATCTTTAACTATCGCTGAAGCCGTAGGAGACTCCCAAGGCGTTGCTTACGCCTTAGCAGAACTAGCCTCCATCAATATAGGAAAGGGAAACTACCCACTTGCACTGCAACGTTTACTTGAAGCACGAGCAATATTTTCAGTTGCAGGCAACCCTCTTGTCATTATTGAAAATTCAATGCGATTAGCCTTAGTTTCTTTACATCAACAAAATACAAACTCAGCCAAACAATACCTTGACGAGGCTCAAGACCTGCTCATAACAGAAAACATGCCTAGCCATGCTATTGAAATTGACTATATAAGGTCAAAATTACTATTTCAAAATAACAATTATAAAGCCGCATACGAACTATTAAGCTCTGTTTACGGTAGATATCGGAACTATCGCGAACAAGAAAATACCAACTTACTCCACAAAACTCGAGTTGAGTATGATTTACAATCTAAAGAGTTACAAAATCAAATACTCATAGATCAAAATGCTCTACAACAACAAGAGCTTGAATTCCAAAAAAATAAAAACATCTACTTTTTCATTGTTACTTTTCTAGCAATTGGCGTCAGCATATTAATGGCTGTATTAGGTTACAGAACCCATAATCATCGCAAAATATTAGAAGTATTAGCCACCACAGATGAACTGACAGGTTTGTTCAACAGGAGACATATTTTAGACCATTTAAATAAGCTCATGAGTGAACCCGACAAGATACATGACTGCTTTAGTGTCGCTATGGTTGACTTAGATTGGTTTAAAAATATTAATGATAATTTTGGACACGCTATTGGAGATTTAGTCCTTAAAAACTTCGCTCATCTCTGCCAACAAAATTTACATGGCCATGGTTATATAGGCCGAATAGGAGGGGAGGAATTCTTAATATTGCTTCCCAATACCAACGCTCAAGATACGCTTATTTATATGAATGAAATAAGAAAAAAAATGCCAGTATTAACAACACAAATAGGCATTCCTAATTTGGTAATAACTGCATCTATCGGGATTTACCAATGGAGCAAAGGCGATACCATGATAGATATTATGCAAAAATCTGACGTCGCTTTATATGCAGCGAAAGAAAATGGTCGTAATCAAGTTGTATGTTATCAAGCAACATTGGGTGAATAACGTTATACAAAAATACTGTTACTGTAAAACCCCAAAAAAAGCGAAAACTTCCTTGTCTTTCGCCCCTACAAACTTGACTAAATGTAACGATTTACTGTGTTTTCTAGTAGCTCTTGGCGACCAGATTCTTGGATTGGATTAATGTTATTATCTAACACTAACTTAGATAAGCTTTCTAATGAGTGTTCGCCAGACATAATACTGGCACCTAATTTTTGGCTCCAGCCTGCATAACGCTTAGTTACAAAGTTGGATAGCGGCCCGTCTGTTATCAATTCAGCGGCATTGATAAGTGATTTAGCCATAGTATCCATACCACCAATATGACCTATAAATAAGTCGTCACGCTCACAAGACTGACGACGTAATTTAGTATCAAAGTTAAAGCCACCAGTAGTAAAACCACCATTTTTCAAGATTTCGTACATCACTAAGGTGCACTCTGCCACATCGTTAGGGAACTGATCAGTATCCCATCCGTTTTGCATGTCACCACGGTTAGCGTCAACACTGCCCATAACTCCTTCAGCACATGCCGTAGCAATTTCATGATGAAAACTATGGCCAGCTAAAGTGGCATGGTTAGCTTCAATGTTCACTTTTACTTCGTCTTGAATACCGTGCTTGTGCAAAAATCCTGCTACGGTAGCTGTGTCGTAATCGTATTGATGTTTAGTGGGCTCTTGTGGTTTAGGTTCGATTAACAAAGCGCCCTTAAAGCCAATTTTGTGTTTATGCTCAATCACCATTTTAAGAAAACGGGCGTATTGCTCGCCTTCTTGTTTTAGGTCGGTGTTAAGCAGAGTATCGTAACCTTCGCGGCCTCCCCAGAGTACGTAGTTTTCACCCCCTAAGCGATGTGTCACGTCCATAGCATGTTTCACTTGGGCTGCAGCGTAAGCAAACAACTGCGGGTCAGGATTAGTTGAGCCACCAGCACAAAAGCGGGCATTCGAGAATAAATTAGCGGTACCCCAGAGTAGCTTAATACCTGTGCGGTCCATGTCTTTTTCGAAGATATCCGCAATGTGATTCACATTAGCGTGAAACTCTTTAAGTGAATTGCCTTCTGGTGCAATATCCGCGTCGTGGAAACAGAAATAGGGCACCCCTAGCTTTTCAAAAAACTCAAAGGCAACGCTGGCTTTTTGCTCTGCCAACTGTAATTGATTACCACTAGGTTGGATCCATGGTCTATCAAAGGTACCAGCACCAAAAATATCAGAGCCAGCCCAACAGAAGTTATGCCAATAACAGGCGGCAAACCTTAGGTGCTCCTTCATGCTCTTGCCAAGAATGATACGATTCTCATCGTAGTATCTAAATGCAAAAGGATTTGTACTTTTTTCACCTTCAAAGGTAATTTTACTAACAGTGTTAAAAAATTCTTCGCTCATGAGAGCCTCCATATAAATTTTGATAAGTGTTTAAAATGATTTAAAAGTAGGTTTTTAAGCTCTGGTAAAGCTTTTGAAATTTAAGGTGCTGTGGACCGTAGTAACTGCTCATATCTGGATTTGGCTCAATCACAAAGTCAAGCTCGCCATAAGTACAAACAGTGTTAGCATCCAGTCTACTTACCGCAATTTTTGCTAAGCGAGCAGCCCCGTAGGCTGGACCCACTTCAGCGCCCTTGCGATAAGTTAAGGGTTTGTTTAAAACACTGGCTAAAATTTGCCCCCACAAATGACTGCGAGAACCACCACCAATCACAGAGATCTCAGCGATATTGGTACCAGATGCCAACAACGCTTGCTGACCATCTGCAAAAGCGAAAGCGACTCCTTCGAGTACCGCTCTGCCTAATTCAGCAGAACTGGTGTTGTGGGTTAAACCAAAAAAGACCCCTTGAGCATTAGGGTTATTGTGAGGCGTGCGTTCCCCAGATAAGTAAGGTAAAAACACTAAGCTTGATGGTTTCGAAAAATCTAACTTTTCGACTTCTTCCAATAAACTTTTCTCATCTTTGAAACCTGTTAACTGTGTCACCCAAGTTAAGCAACTAGCAGCACTTAAGAACACTGCCATTTGATGCCAAGTATCAGGAATACAATGACAAAATGTATGCACTGCACTATCGGGGTTTGGGTTATACCTAGGGGTTGCCACAAAAAACACACCTGAGGTGCCTAGTGATAAAAACGCTTGTGCAGGCTCTATCACACCAATGCCCACCGCCCCTGCAGCGTTATCACCTGCACCAGCTACAACAGGAATATTGTTAAGGCCCCATTGTTTAGCCACATCATCAGTGAGATAGCCTGTTATATCTGTGCCTTCAAATAACACTGGCATGTGTTCAACGGTTAAGCCTGTTACCGCTAACATCTTGGTTGACCATTGCCTTTTTGCCACATCAAGCCATAGGGTTCCGGCACTGTCTGACATGTCAGATGCAAACTTTCCTGTCATTAAAAAACGCAGATAGTCTTTAGGCAACAAAACCTTGGCAATCTTTTCAAAGTTACTTGGTTCGTTTTCTTTCACCCAAAGTAATTTAGGAGCCGTGAACCCAGGCATAGCAATATTACCTGTGATAGCCCGAGAGGTTGGCTCGTTGGCTTCAATGCTTTTGCACTGGGCTTCGCATCGTCCGTCATTCCACAAAATTGCTGGGCGAATAATTTGATTATCACCATCAAGCAAAGTAGCCCCATGCATTTGCCCAGACAAACCAATAGACACCACAGTTTTTAGTAATTCACTATGACTGGCCTTCAACTCTTCCATGGCTAAGTTCGTTGCCTGCCACCAAGCGTGTGGATCTTGCTCAGACCACAAAGGCTTTGGGCGACTAACTTGAAGGGGTGATGAAGCCTGCGCGACTAAAGTGTCATTATCATCTAACACGATAACCTTAACGCTTGATGTGCCTAAATCAATTCCTAAATACATTCTCTCCCCCTCTATATGCTGTTGACTTATATAAATTTACTAAACGCTTTTTACCACTTGTTGCTGACTGCCTAAGCCTTCAATGCCCAATGTTATTTTGTCTCCAACATTTAAGTACAAGGGAGGCTTTTGTCCTAAGCCCACACCGGGAGGTGTGCCCGTAGTGACAATGTCACCGGCTTGCAACGTGGTAAACTGACTCAGGTAGCTCACGATATAAGCAGGTTGAAAAATCATGGTTTTGGTACTGCCATCTTGAAAACGCTTACCATTTACTTCTAACCACATGCTGAGGTTATTTGGATTGGGTATATCATCAGTAGTCACTAAATAAGGGCCAATGGGTCCGAAAGAATCACACCCTTTACCTTTGTCCCATTGGTTGCCACGCTCTAATTGAAAGGTACGTTCTGATACATCGTTACACACGCAGTAACCGGCAATATGCGCAACGGCTTCAGCTTCTGATATATAGCTGGCGTCTTTACCTATCACTATGGCAAGTTCCACTTCCCAATCTAGCTTGTCACTGTTTTTAGGTTTAATAATTGGGTCGTTAGGGCCGCTAATGGCACTGGTAAATTTAGAGAAGACTTCTGGCTCCTCAGGTATTGGCATATTCGACTCAGCTGCGTGGTCAGCATAATTCAAACCTATACAAATAAACTTACCCACCTTGCTGACACATGGGCCAATGCGTACGCCTTTTGGAACCAAAGGTAGGCTAGTTAAATCTAGAGCTTGTAACCTAGCTAATGATTCTGGCTGCAGTACTGCACCGTCAATATCACTGCAGACAGCAGATAAATCTCGTATCTCACCATTACTATCTAAGGCGCCGGGTTTTTCTTGACCTACAGGGCCAAACCTTAATAATTTCATATAGTTTCCTTAAAAATTGTCTTAAATTTTTATTAAAAAGAGCGACCTTAAATATGTCTTAGTTGTTCAATGTCACAAATCCACCGTCAACGGGGAAATTTGTACCTGTTATAAACGCCGCTTCGTCAGAACATAAAAACTTCACGAGTGCGGCCACTTCACCAGGTTTACCCATGCGCCCAATAGGCTGGGTTTTAGACAGGGTTTCAAACATCTCTTGCTTGTTGTCTGGGTAGTTTTTCTCGAGATAGCCATCAACAAAGGGTGTATGTACACGACCAGGTGCCACACAATTACAGCGAATACCCTGCGCGATATAATCTTTAGCAATTGAATACGTCATGGTGAGTACCGCGCCCTTACTCATTGAGTAGGCAAAACGATCGGCAATACCCACACTGGATGCCACCGAGGCCATATTGATAATGATGCCCTTTTGCTGATCTTTCATACTGGGTATGGCGGCCAATGAGCAGTTGTAAACGCCTTTAACGTTAACCTTGAATACTTTGTCTAGCTCGGCGTCAGAGGTTTGTTCAATCGTGCCAATGGAACCAATACCCGCATTATTTACCAGCACATCTATTGGGCCGTTTTCACTGATAAGGGCTGCAAACACTTGGTTCACATTTTCTTGGTTTGACACATCAAGGGCATAGGCCTTTGCTTGTCCACCTTCGGCCACTATTTCTAGCGCAGTGTTGTTCGCTGCGGCTTCATCTAAATCAAGCACCATAACGTTATGCCCAACACTTGATAATGCCTTACATATAGAGTAGCCAATTCCACTGCCCCCCCCTGTCACAACCGATACTGTAATTTTTGGGTTCACTGTTATTGCACTCCTATTTTATAAAATACTTTCGCTGTTCCTGACCAAAAACGTTCAGAATCTGTAATGCTCCATTGCTCAACTAATTGCTCTGATATTCGCAACCATGTGCAGTAGTCACTGTTGATATTAACCACAGGCCAATCACTTCCCCACATCATGCGAGTAGCACCAAAAGTTTGATGCAGTAAGTTGAAGTAGGGCCTGAAACTCTTGCAGTCTTGTTGCTTTAAGCTGGCTTCTAGAGTCAACCCAGATATTTTTACAAATACATTGGGTAAGTCCTTAAATGCCGACATAGCGCCAGACCACACGGCGATTTCACCTTCACTGACATTAGGTTTAGCGCAATGATCTATCACTATGGGTAAATCTAGATATTGCGTGGCTAAGCGCAAAATATTAGGTAAATGCTCCACTCTGCAAAGGGCATCAAAAGACAGGTCCAATGCGATTAATTGCTTAAAAATGGGGGCAAACTCTGGGTTCAAAATCCAGTTGATATCATCTATATCTTGCAGCATGGGGCGCACCCCTTTAAAAGCGCTATTTGCTGCTAGCATCTTTAATCGCTCACAGATTTGCTGACTATCTTTTTCAAAATCTACCCAGCCCACCACGCCTGCAATCAAGGGGTGACTTGCGGCTTGTGCTAACATGTAATCAGTTTCTGCATCAGAAGCTGCGGCCTGCACCAATACGGTATTAATGCTGGTATTAGCACGACATGAGCTAGTGGCGACTTGCTTGTAGTCATCCACAGAAAAATCACGGTACAGGTCGCTGATATCTGGTGTAAGCCAGTGGTAATAACCTTTATCTAAAGCCCAAATATGCTGATGGCTATCCAATAAAGAAAAGTTGACTGTATGAGATACTTGGCAAGTCACCTTATTGCTCCATAACCGGAAGAGGTGCGAGCTCATTCAGCAAACCTTGCTGTTGCAGGCTGAGCCAAAACTCAGTAGGGATTGACTGGGCTAATAAGTCTGTAGTTTTATGTACCAAGACATCAGAGCCCAACCCCGGTATCACACTTGCCACACAAGGGTGCGCTAAGGGAAATTGCAAGGCAGCCGCCGCTAGCGTTACGTCATACTCAGTACATACTTTTTCTATATTCGCGACCCGTTCAATAATCGCTTGGGGGGCGGGCTCGTAGTTATATAAAGGTGTGGTAGAACCGCTAACACCTGTTGCTAAGATCCCTGAGTTGTAAGGGCCACCTAAAATAATCGAAGCCCCGTGGGCCACGCATTTAGGTAAAAAGCGAGTGAGTGCGCCTTGTTCGATTAAGGAATAACGACCTGCAAGCAAAAAACAATCAAACTGCCCAAGATCCATCACCCTTTCACAAATTTGAGTTTCGTTGACCCCTAAGCCCACGGCTTTAACTAAACCTTGCTGGCGCAACTGCTGTAATGCTTTGTAACCACTGTTTTTAAACTGCTGATAATAAAAGCTGTCTTCTTCTCCATGGGTGTCAGCCCCTAAATCATGAACTAACAATACATCTATTTTAGCAAGGCCCAATCTTTGTAAACTATCAAAATACGATCGCATAATGCCATCGTAGCTATAGTCATAATGGGCATCAAAGGGCATAGGCGTTTCAAAACCGTATCTGATTTCGTTAACATTGGCTTTAAGGTCTGGGCTAAGAATTCGGCCTACCTTGGTAGATAACACATAGTCATGAGCAGGCAATTGCCTAAGCGCATCGCCTATGCGCCTTTCACTTAACCCCAAACCATAGCGTGGCGCGGTATCGAATAAATTAATGCCAGATGCAATGGCTGCTTGTAATGTTTGGCTAGCCTGATCATCAGAAATAGCTTGATATAAGTTCCCCACAGATGCGCCACCAAACCCTAGCTCTGAGACTTGTAACGAAGTTTTACCTAAGGAGTTTTTAGCCAAAGCATTAGCCATTAGCACTCTCCGAACTTACTAAGTAATGGGGTAACTCAGTCACATCACTGCAACCAAGTTGATTCATGATTTGCGTTAACTGAGTATTTAAGGTGTTAATGGTGTGATAGGCGCCTTTTTTTCCTAATGCACCTACACCATAAACAAAAGGGCGGCCTAAAAAGGTAAAATCCGCACCTGAGGCTAAAGCTCCGGCGATATTAGTGCCGCTTCGCAAGCCGCTGTCCATCATGATCTTGATTTGATTTTGGTATTTTTTAGTTATGTTTTGCAGCGGTTTAATAGGCGATTCGCCGGCATCTAATTGCCTACCGCCGTGGTTTGATATCACCACACCGTCAGCACCTAATTGAATTGCTGTTGCCACATCTTTTTCATTTACTAAGCCTTTTATAACCAATGGGCCTTTCCAAAAATCACGAATAGGTTTTAACCCTTCTAGATCTACCCGCCCCATTACTGTGTTATTCATAAATGCGGCAAGTTCATCGGTTCCCATATTTTTAGGCATATAAGGCTTAAGGGTTTTCATTTCAGGCTTACCCGCTAGAGCAGTTTCTAAAAACCAAGTAGGTTTTGACAACATTTGCATGACGTTTGTGAATGTCATTTTAGGGGGCATGGCCAAACCATTTTTAATGTCTCTGGGACGAAATCCAAAGGTGGGTACATCTACTGTTACCACTAACACGCCGTAACCCGCAGTTTGGATACGGTTTAGCAAATCGCTTCGAATGCTCTCGTCTGTGGGGTTATAAAGTTGATACCAAGCTTTACCTTCAGATATTTCGGCTATGGTTTCCAAATTCCCTGAAGACACAGTGCTTAGCACATAAGGAATGTTTTTATCGGCTGCCGCTTTGGCTAATATCTCTGGCGCTTTTGGCCACATTAATCCTTGTAGCCCTACGGGGGCTACACCAAATGGCGAGCTATAGGTATGACCAAATAGTTCAACATCTAGTTTGCTACCATTGAAGGGTTTTAATAATTCACTGCGTAACTGCACACCTTCAATTTCAGTTCGATTTCGCGCCACACTCAACTCTTCCATGCAGCCACCTTCTAAATAGTCGAAGGCAAATTTCGGAATGCGTTTTTTAGCTTGTCGTTGCAAGTCTGAAATGTCTGGATATTTATGATTAAAATAGTCGTTCATGATTAAGTTCGTCTTAGTCGTGCCTTGTTATTCATCGTAATTGTTGGTTTTCGTTACAGGCTTTTTAACACCACCATGGAGGTACATAGTTCCCCACTGGTTTAACGATGTATGTTTATGCCTTTCTCCTGAAAGCCAATTTTCATGGTGAAAATTACCCCAGTTAGCGTGGCCATCTTCAGGTAAATCAAGATCTGAAATAGCAATGTTTAAACCCATTTCTGTGGTTTCTAAATCGGCAGACCAAAACACACCATCAGAAACCTCTAAGGTGGTTTCAGGTCGAATACGCCACTCCATGGTATAGCCGCTACCTTGCCTATCTTGATCTCGTTTGAGTTGAACCTTGGCTTCTATATCTTGGTTTAAGATCCATGCTTGATAATTGTTCCAGGCAGATAACATAGAGCGCTCTTCACCCTCTAGCAGGCCTGCAACTCCAATACCGCCCAATCTTGATTTGTGAGTACTTGCTACCATTTGCCAGCTACGCGAATTCCCTTTGTTAAGCTCACCCTCTTGATAGCTTGTATTGTTTTCAGCGTTAATTAACACTTCTACACCATCACCAAACCACGGGAAACCATCTCGGGTGAGTTCATGGGCATTTGGGTATTCTTCAGGTAACCAGCGGGGGGTATCAATGCCGTAAAGCAGGTCATCGGTAATATCAAAAGCAAAATAAAGATAATTACCATCGTGTTTGATATACACACTTCCAGTTAAATCGTCTTTACTTAAAACAGGAGAGAATCTAGCTATCCATTGGTGAATGTTTGGAATATGGGTAGCATCTTGATATTCATCTTTTTCAACAAAACCGTCAAAGGTAGGAGTTAAGCCTCGATACACATGAACCTCTGTTGCAGGAAGAGATGAACCTTCGTTAGCCAAATCACTCTTCGCTGGCTGTGCCGCTAAATATTCAAACACGCCGTAGAGTGCAACCATCACAACGGCTAATAGCAACCAGCCTTTCCAGATAGATTTGCTCTGGTTAGGATTATCAGTAGACAAGTCTTTGTAGCTAGGTAGCAATTCTTCTTGTTCAGAATGTGTGGTGACCAAAGACAACAAAATAGTAAGCGCACATGAAGCAACAAATAAGATAAAAGACAACATTAAGAAGTGTGGCCATTGCTCAAACAGACCAAAGGTTTGCCCTTGTGTACTAAACACTCCAACGGTAATACATGCGATGCAGCTGATCACAAAACTGTAAGTAGCAGCCGCTGCGGTAACCCTGCGCCAAAACAACCCGACTAAAAATAAAGTGGTAAGGGGGGGCGCTAAAAAGGCGATTAAGCTTTGTAACAGCTCAAACAAATTAGCTGCAACGTTCTCCATAGCTAGTGCCCAAAAGAACGCGAGTACACTTGCCACCAAAGTAACAATACGCCCTACCATACGGGTTTCTTTATTAGACATTTTTCTATTTTTAGCGACAACAGGTTCGTAGAAATCAAGGGTGAAAATGGTACTGAAGGAGTTAAGCCCTGAATCTAAAGTACTGATTAGTGCCGCCATTAATACCGCAATCATTAAGCCCCGAAAGCCTACCGGCATGTAATCGGTAACCATAGCCAGAAAGGCACCGTCGGTATTTTCGAGTCCTGGCTGTAAAGCGAAAAAGATTATCCCCGGTAGAATAAAAATAAAAGGGGGAAGAATTTTCAATACGCCAGCGAGTAACACTCCTTTTTGCGCTGTGGGTAAGTCTTTTGCTGCAAACACTCGCTGCACTATGGTTTGGTCTGTACACCAAAACCATACCCCCATTACCGGATAACCTAAAACAAAAGCTAACCAAGGTACTTGTTCAGAATCAAAATCGATAAGATGCCAATAGTCTGGCGGGGTTTTAGCCATAAGGCCGTCGATACCACCAATTTCATATAAGCCAATGACGGTTAAAGCCGTCATGCCCACTATCATTAAAATAGTTTGAAATGCATCAGTGACGATAACTGCGGCTAAACCACCTACCACAGTGAAGCTAGTCGCCACAAAAAGTAACAGTGCGATCGAGGCCCATAACTCCCAACCGGTAAATTGTGAGAATAATAGACCGCCCACATATAATCCGCCACCTAACCAAATAATCACTATGGTAAGCAACGAGTAAGCTGTTAACAGACGATACATAGTGTCGCCAAAACGACGTTTAATAAATTGCGGAATAGTGGTGATGTTTAAAGATAAGTAATACGGCGTAAACACCATGGCTAACAACAATAAAAATATCCATGCAAACCATTCAAAATTTGCAATCAACATACCTGAGCTATACGCAGCACCAAAGCTAGCAATCAAGAAAGAAGGGCCAATGTTTGTGCCCCAGATAGACATACCGATACTGGCAAAACCAACACTTTTGTCACCAACAAACAAGCTACTGTTTTTGGCTTGTCTCATAGACACCACCAAACCCACAGCCATTAACAACACTATGTAAATACCAATAACGTAGTAATCTATTGAATGGAGCACTGCAATTTCAACCGTATATTTTGTACATTTAAAGAATAAAAATGACGTTAAATACTTAACGTCATTTTGGTTACCGTTCTAAGTTTTAGTACTTAAAAAGCGGCGCGAACACTCAGTACCGCGGTTCTAGGTCTGGTGACATAATCACGGAAGTTAGCGCTTTCATTTATGTAATTACGAGCATCTTCTTCAGTTAAGTTGATGATATTTAAACTTAGGTCAACATTTTCCATAACTGTGTAAGAGAAGTTCAAGTCCACTTGCCCTGCGCCTTCACCAAATGCAGGTTGGTTGGCACGGTCAAAACCGCCGCCTAAGGCTTGGAAATAATCATCACGATAAATGTAGGCTAAACGAGCAGAAAATTGCTCTGTTTCATAGTAAGCCACTGCATTAAAGTTATGTTTTGATGCGCCCGGGAAACCATGCTCTAACAGAGGATTGTTATCTGAATTTTCAAACTCTGAATCAACAAAGGTGTAGTTTGCTTGCAAGCCAAAATCACCGAAGACGATATTACCTCCAAGCTCCACACCGTATACTTGTCCTTTCGCCACATTAATAGGCTGCGTGGTATCAAATAGTTGGTCGTAGCCATCTATTGCCACATCTGTTCGAGCTTCTGTTAACACAAAATCTGAAACATCTTTATAGAAGACACTCGCAAATACAGCGCTGCCTTCTTCAGTATAGTATTCAAGAGTGGTGTCAAAGGACCAAGCGGTATATGGGTTTAAGTCGGCATTGCCAATTTCAGCGGTTGAATTTATGGTTGAGTCATAGCCCACGTAAGTCGTATCTTGAAGGTTAACCGAACCGTTTACTTTTAAGTCGGTATATTCTGGTTGCGACATGGTTTTAGCGAAGCCCACACGCCACTGAGTGTTTTCGTTTAACTCAAGCATAAAGTTAGCGCTGGGTAGCAACTGAAAATCAGTACTGTCAGCTTTGGCTCCTATATACCCTAGCTCTTCGACTACTGCGTTTAACGAATTCACGACACGTGTGGTTTGAAAACCATAAACAGTGCGGTCGGTGGCTACGGCGCGAACCCCCATGTTAGCAGTAAAGAGTTTGTCGCCTATGTCGCCTTCCATATCTGCTTGAACATAAAAAGCAGTGGTTTTTTCTTCAACAACAAATGAGTTGGCTTTGTCTAATGGCAAACCTGTGCTGTCGTCGGCATTTAACAGTGAACCGTTTATTGCCGAAGAAGACGCTCTTTCGTTGAATATTTCAGGGTATACAGCTGCTTGAGCGTCGTAATCAGGCTCTAAGAATTGATTGAATTCGATACCCGAACCAGGAAACAAAGTCTCGGTTAAGTCACCAGTAAAAGAAGCAGCTGCTAAAGCTGGGTCGTCCCATATAAGGGTGAAACGCCCAGTTTCGCGCACGTCAATTTCTGTATCTGCTTGGCGAACACCGGCTTTAATTTTGATGCCATCATCAAGTACCCATTCAGCATCTAGCTTTAATGCCAGTTGCTCATTGTTACCGCGGCGATCTCGACCAAAGAAGCCCACACTGACGTACGAATCAGGGTCATTCACTTCACTGCCATAGGTAAATGAGGGTACATCACCTGTACCATCAAAACGGAAATCAGCTGGATCTAGACCATAAGCGCCCATAATGCCCAAACGTAAGTCTTGAACAAATTCTACGCTTGAGTAAGAGATATCTGCTTTTAAACTAAAGTCACTATAGGCACCATATTCCACATTAAAGCCAATGACATTGTTTTCAGACAAGTTGTCAAACAAAAGGTCAAAGTTCTCTACTTTAAAATCACCACCTGGATTGGTAACACCCGAGCCATCAATGGATTGCACAAAGTTGTTTTCGATAGAGATAGCATCTTCATCAAACACACCATTATAATCAAAAAATAAATCTACTGTGGGGCGTTGCGAATAAACATCATATGAAGAGGTATAGCCATTTATGCCAAACTTCAAATCATCGTTTGCTTGCCATTCAAGGCCATAAGAAACTGACTGTCGCTCTTTACTACCGCGTATAGCATTTAAAGTGATACGACTATGTGAAATTACGTCTTCTTCTACTCTGTCAGCAACGCCGTCCCCGTCTGTATCTATTTGAATATCACGCTCTTGAGCTCGGGTATAAGCCTCATCGACTGAATAATCTGCATCTGAAGTGACAATCGCCACATAACCCGCTAGCGTATTATCATCGTTACGAGCACCAAACACGCCTGAAAACTTAGGAGACCAATCTTCAGTTAAACTGTCGTTAATAGCAGAGACAGTGACCACGCCACCAAAGTTGTCGTTATTCTTATATAAGCTATGGGCTTTCAATGGCTCCATAGTTTGTAGCTCAACCGAACCACCAATGCCGCCTTCTATGGTTGCAGCCGTTGGCATCTTGCGAACCACTACCCCACTGATAATTTCTGTTGGAATAACATCTAAGTTGAACTGGCGAATATTGCCAATACCTTCATCACCGTGGGACAAAGGAGTACGACCATTAACAGTAGTGCTAACAAATAAAGGCCCCATTCCACGAATCGAAGCCCTGTCACCGCCAATACCATTATCATTACGTTGAATTTGAACCCCTGGAATACGTGCAATGGCAGCACCTATATTATCATCGGTGAATTTACCTAGGTCTTCGCTAGTAATAGCATCAACCACGCCTTGGGCACTACGCTTTAGATTTTGAGAATTAATGATGCTACCTCTGATACCACCGCGAACTTCAATTACTTCAACATCATTTGTTTCAGTAGATAACTCTGATGAGTCCTCAACTGCCTGTGCATTTACATTGAATTGAACACATAGCAGTCCAGTTGCAATGCCTGTTGCTAGTATAGATTTATTAAATTTCATGCTTACTCCCCTTTATTATATTTGTGCTGAGTAAAGGTTTCGGTCACCTCTCATCACCAACTTCAAAAGGAATATTACATGCCGCATGTGAAATATCAACAATATTTTAAAATATATTTAACAAATTAATTGAAATATCAAATTGACACAATTAACTATATCTTGTTAACTATAATACGAAATAAAATGAAAATTGATATAAATTTTCGTGGGTTTTGTTCAAAAATAGATATTTTATTGTTATCGAACTGTGAATAAACATATAAATAATCCAAGTTGATGGATCGAGATATTGCTAACCTAGTTAACAAATAAATTACAAGAAGTATTTAAAGGCCAATAAGGCGTAACGACACCTCTTTTGAAATGCCATTAGGTTTTTAACAGTCATCAACGCTAAATATGAGATGGAAATACCATGACTTCAACAATACAGCGTGCCCGCATTCACTGCTTTGACTTTCCAAGAGACAGAGTAATAGGCGATTCACAGATATCTTCAAGCGAAGTTTGGATTGGGGCTTTAGAACTTTTTGATAGTGAAGGCAGTAGTGGTCTTGGTTTTTTCCAATCCTTGTCTATGCCATTGCCTGACGCTAGTTTTGTTAGCAACTTGTTCGAACAATTATGTTTTAAAAACATGAAAAATCGAACCCCAGAATCCCTTATTCATCAACTAACCAGGCCTAGAGGTGGCAATATTCAAGCTTTGCCATACCACTTAGATCAAGCAATTGATCAAGCCTTATGGGACTTGGCTGCTAAACGCGCACAGCAACCCTTGTACCAGTACTTTGGTGGCACAGTAAATAAACTTAAAGCCTATGGAAGTGGGGTGTGTTTTCATATGACAGATAAAGAAGTTTTTGATTTTTATTCTGCAGCTACAAAGCATAATTTTAGTGGTTATAAGGTAAAGGTTGGCCACCCTGACATTGCTAGAGATATAGCCAGATTACAGTTAGTTACTGATGCTGTGGGGAAATCCCCTTTACTTATGATTGATGCTAATGAGGCTTGGTCTCCCAAAGAAGCGATTCGTCGAATTCGCGCTTTTGAAGCTGCGGGTTTTCCCATTTATTGGATTGAAGATCCTATCCTACGCCATGACACTAAGGGGCTCATTGAAATAAAGACAGCCTTAAAAGATACCTATATTAACGCGGGTGAATACCTTAATTTAAGCGGAAAAAAAACACTAGTAGAGAACGACGCTGCCGACATTATCAATATTCACGGAGATTTTTCAGGGGCACAAAAAATCGCATGGTTGTGTGCTGAAAAAGGCATCTCTATATCTTTAGGCAATACCCCTATGGAGTTAGGAGCTCATATAGCGTCAGCTATTCCTGAAACTATTTACACCGAACACTCAATGTTAAATTGGGATGATATCGTCGCTAAGCCCTTTGAGATTGAAGATGGTCATATAGTATTACCTGACACTCCGGGCCATGGGCTGATGCTGTGCGAAAGTGCTATCCAAGATTTAGCACCTTCAATATCTGAAAGCCGCTAATAACCCACAAGACCAAGCAACGGCAGATAGGCTATTTGCCGTGCACAACTAGCCTATCTGCCTCAATTAAATACCCAATACGACCTTACTTCGCCCTCACCAATCTCCTATAAATCATCGCTGATAGAGAGCTAGTTACGATAAATATCCTCTGAGTTCATCCTTATATTTCAACTTAACCATACAAATTTATTTTAAACATTAAATTAACATTAGTTTGACATAGAGGATAAACAGATTTAACGTTACCTTTGATATATCAATGATCCGCACAGATATCTTACAAATAAAAAATAAGATATACATTAACTACAAGTACATTGGAGGTAAATGAGCAGTGAAAGACTTACTCAATACTCGAACATTTAAAAAGCAGCTGTTAGTACCATTTGTAGTGGCCACAGCTAACTTATACTCAATATCAACATACGCTGACACCCAGCAAGTATTCTATGTGGCCACAAATGGCGACGACGACAATACTGGCACCTTAGCAGCACCATTTAAAACATTAGAAAAAGCCCGAGATTCAGTTAGAGAAATAAATTCTAATATGAGCGGCGATATCTTTGTTTATATACGTGGTGGTAACTACCTTATAACCGACACTATAGAGCTAACGTCTGCTGACTCAGGTACCAATGACTACCGCATTTATTATCAAGCATACAATGAAGAAGAGCCGATTTTGAATGGTGCTACCCTAGTAGAAAACTGGTCCCAGCACGATGGTAATATCTACAAAGCAAGCTTAAATAGAAATGAAAAACTCCGTACTCTTATTGTGAATGGCGAGCGCGCTTATATGGCCAGTCAGCGAGTAGGTGCGAATGGAGGCTGGGGCACTTATACCATTACCGAGGGCGAAGCCGATTGGGCTAGAACAAGTGGCTCTCATGCTGATGGCGTGTTTTATGACCTATCTGATATTCCTTCCATTACGAATATCACTGATGTAGAAATCATGAATCAAACAAAGTGGAACACCAACTTTGTAACGGTTCGCGAGACGATAGTTGAAGATGACCAAAGGATAATGAAGTTTTCGCAACCCTATGCAGCCATAGCCATGAACCAAAATTGGGGTGGCTTTACTACTAGTGGTAATCATACTTTAATGAATGCCTATGAGTTTTTGGATGAGGCGAACGAGTTTTATTTTGATCGCAACACACACACCCTTTATTACTATAGTGAGACAGGCAATATAGATAGCGCTGAAGTGTGGGCTCCCCATGCTAGTGAACTAGTTAACCTCAATGGTGACTCAAAAACAGGCCGCATTAAAAACATTACTTTTAAAGGGCTTACCTTTGCCTACACAGACGCGACTCTGCCTGAGGTAGCGGGCTCTGCTGGTAAAACAACGGTTCAAGCCGCCACATATAAAATGGCTTATAGTGATGGCAATTGGCATAACGATGTTTACCGAGCTTATGATGTTATGTCTGGTGCCATCAATGTGAACCATGCAGAAAATATCAGCTTTGAAGATGGCGTGATCAAACATATTGGTAGCGAAGGCATTAACTTCACTAATGATGTACTTGAATCTCAAATAGTCGGTAATGCCATACTCGATATTGGCGGCTCTGGCATCAATATCGCTCACCCACAACACGTATATATTGGTGATAGCGACGACGGAAGTACTGACAGCGAGTACGAAAAATATGCCAGTGATGAAGAGGGCTTAGTTCAAAATATCTTAGTGAAAAATAACCTCATCTATGATGCCACTAGAGTCTATTGGGGCCATGCAGCTATTACGGCGTTTTTTACCGATGGTCTCATCATTGAACATAACCAAATTCAAAACACTAATTATTCTGGTGTTAGCTTAGGTTGGGGATGGAATAATTTTGGTCCAGAAGAAATCGGCGAAGCAGCCACTACGGTCGCTAGAAATAACTCCTTTAGCAATAACCGTGTTTATAATGTTATGACGACTCTTGAAGATGGCGGTGCGTTTTATACCTTAGGTAACCAGCCCGATTCAATTGCAAATGGCAACTATGTAAAAGCACCTACTACACACTTTCAGGGCGTATACCACCCTGACGAAGGCACTGCTTATTACACAGGTAATGACTTAGTATTTGAAATTGTGCCAGGGCAAGACAACTTTGAGTTAAATGCATGGCGAGATAAACGTGATAACCATTACGATACTATTTACTCCACCTCTGGAGCTTACCAAATTGGCGCACCTGACTCGACTATCACTAATTTAGTGGTAGTGCCCGATGCAGATTGGCCGCAAGAAGCTTTAGATATTATCGATAATGCTGGTTTAGAAGATCAGTATTTATCGTTACTAGACGGCATCCCTGAACCTCCAGAGATACCAGGGTTGGTGAGTACTGATGGATACTCCATCTTAGAGGCTGAGAGTGGCACATTACTAGGTGGTGCTATAACAGTTGAAGATAGTGAGGCATCGGGTGGTTTAGCAGTTCAAAACCTTCACACTCTTGGTTCAGGTATTGAATTTACAAACGTAGGTAGCGCAACCTCACTATTAGTCTCTTATGCCTCAAAAGAATCAGGTACATATAGTGTTTATGTAGATGGCGAACATGCTGCAGATTTAACATACTCTTCAACAGGCAGTTGGACAGGTCCATATACTAATTCTGAAGCCCTATCTGTGTACATACCTGAAGGTTCAACCCTAACACTGCAAAATGATGAAAATGACTCGGCTATTAACCTAGATTTCATTGGACTAGTAGACCAAAGCCTAGTTCAACAAGCCGAAGACGGTATTTTACTTGGTTCACCACAAGTGAGTACAGAGCATGCTGGTTTTGAAGGCTCAGGTTTTGTAGGCGATATATTTAACATAGGTGACTCTGTGCAATTTAGCGTCAATGCCCTTGAGGGTGGTCAATACATACTAGCCACTCGTTACGCTATGGGCCTATATGGGCCTGAAGGCGACCGCACTATGAGTGTCTATGTGAATGGTGATGATGTTGCACAAAGCGTATTTACTTCAACAGTAGAGTGGAATCTGTGGGATGAAAGTGAAGTGGTTATCACTCTGTTACCGGGCAGTAACGATATCAAACTGCAAGTAGATGCCGATGACACTGGTGTTGTTAATTTAGATCAGTTCAGTCTTACCAAAATATATGAGGCAGAAGAAGCAACCCTAGCGGGCGTAACCTCTGACAATAGCCATGAAGGATTCAGTGGGTTTGGGTTTGTGGGCGATATTAGCGACATAGGAGATTCTGTGGCATTTACGGTGAATGTAGCAGTGGCAGGCAGTTACACCATTGATATGCGCTATGCCATGGGAGAGTTTGGGCCTGCTGGGGATCGCACCATGAGTGTCTACGTAAATGACCAAGACCAAGTTCAAAGCACCTTTGTTACCACTGGCGATTGGGATAGTTGGAGTAATCAAGCAGAAACCATCCAATTACAAGCTGGCGAGAACGCCATCACCTACCAAGTTGATGTAGATGATACCGGCTCGGTTAACTTAGACTTTATGGTACTAACATTTACAGCTACGACTGACGAAGATGATGACGATGACGATGACGACATTGACTTAACCGGTGTCTATGAAGCTGAAAACGCCGTAATTAGTGGCGAGCGTATCACGATTAGTAGTGAACACGACGGCTTCAATGGCACGGGCTACATAGGTGACATCATAACCCTAGGTGACATGGTTGAGTTTACAGTTGAAGTTGAAGATGCTGGTCAATACACCCTTGATATGCGCTACGCCATGGGAACCTATGGCCCAGAAGGCGACCGCTCAATGAGTGTATACGTAAACGGTGTAGACGTGGTGCAGAGCTTTTTTGCCACTACAGTTGAGTGGAACAGTTGGAGCAATCAGACTGAACTCATTAGTTTGCAAGCTGGTACCAACACCATCACCTATCAACTCGATGCAGATGATACAGGTTGGATTAACATTGATTTCATTAAGCTTGATTACGACTCGCCCTTACCGATATTTGGTGATTTCGACACAGATCTAGATGTAGATAGTGATGATTTAAATATCTTCTATCAGCATATCCGAGCGCAAACCCTAACTGACTTGAGTTATGACTTTACAGGTGATGGCCTTATATCGAGTCGCGATGTAAGAGGCTTTATGTCGCTATGCACTAGAGCTAGTTGCGCCACTGAATAAAACCCAAAACAGAAACAGCTAGTGGCATGGTCACTAGCTGGATTTTACTTAATTTACAGATACACCTTTTTACCAATCACTTTATTAGCTGCAGTAAATACTGCAATGCCATTTAAATACAATTGAGGATTAACAATGAAAAAATTAGCTGTAATCATCACAACATTTGTACTGACCTTAGCCAGCCTACAGAGCCAAGCGTCTTTAATTAACCTGAGCACAGACCAAGCTAGCTATAACTCAGGGGATACGGTTTTGCTTGATATTTCTGTGACTAACATCAACCCAGCTGCAGCGGAACTTGGATTCAATGTTAACTTTGATAGCCTAGCTTTAACCTTTGACTCCTTTGATTTTAGTATGGACGTATTAAGTAGCGCCTTTTTCCCAATGGCTGACTTATCGTTTTTTGATGACAACATTATCGAAGTCTTTGTACTTTGGTTTGATAGCGCAGATCTGCCGGGAACAAGTTTTTCGTTAGGTCAAGTAAGCTTCACCGCCGTTCAAGCATTCAGTGGTTCGTTTGAGGTAAGTGATACCTATCTAGCTGACGTTACAGGTGCGGATGTTGAATTAACGGCTATTGATGTACCTGCACCGGCCTCTAGTTTATTACTCATGTTAACGTGTCTATTAATAGGGTTAATGAATAAACGCGTTAATATCCGTAAAAAATAGAAGCTCTACTTTGATTTATAATGGGCTCGCATTAGAGCCCGTTTGCACATAAAAACCTAACGCGGGGGTAATAGATGACTGAAACGAAAATTTTAAAATGGGGTATTGTCAGTACTGGCCGTATTGCAGATAAGTTTTGCCATGATATGGCCTATGTTAAAAATGGCACAGTCGCTGCGGTTGCAGCCAGAAGCCTGAAAGATGCCAGCGACTTTGCGGCTAAACATAATATCCACAAAGCCTACCAAAGTTACCAATCTCTATTTGACGATAAAGACCTAGACATTATTTATATAGCCACACCTCATACCTTCCATTTTAAAAATGTGTACGACGCATTATCGGCTGGCAAACATGTACTATGTGAAAAACCTATAACTATCAGTAGTCAAGAGTTCAGCGTACTTGCAGCGTTAGCTAAGCAAAACAATGTATTGTTAATGGAGGCCATGTGGACCTACTTCTTACCCTCTTTATTAAAAGCAAAGGAATGGGTTGCGCAAGGGCGTATTGGCACAATCAAGCACATAAAAGCAGATTTTGGTTATTTAGTTCCCTATGAACCTGAGGGTCGCATGTATAACCCAGACTTAGCAGGCGGGTGTTTATTTGATATGGGGATTTACCCTCTAGCCCTAGCGCAATACTTTAACGCTGGTCCGTTAAATGATGTGGTGGTTAAAACTCAGTTCGCTCCACGCAAAGTAGAAAAGGACGTGGCGTTACTCGCTTCTAGTAATGGGGTTACGCTTTCCTTAGCCAGCTCTTTTCAATGCCGAATGCAAAATGCGGCACTAATCATTGGAGATCAAGGATACATAAAAATCCCCAATTTCTGGCGAGCAAAATCGTGTGGCCTGTACCAACTTGATGAAAAAGTAGCAGATTTTAAGGACAATTCACCAGGCTCAGGATTACATTTTGAAGCAACTGCAGTAGGTGTTGCCATCAATAATAATCAACTGGAACATCCAGATATGCCACATTCTGTCAGCTTACGATTACAACAACAATTAGAAACAATACGCGCTAGCTTTTAGAACAAACGCATATGACGATGCAGTGCTTCTTTAAAGTGTTTTAGCAAACATTGAGACGCTGCTTCTTGATCTCTATTTGCACAAGCTTCTAAAATACGTACATGTTCCATTAACGTGCTTTTAACTAAGGTTGGCGTAAAGTGATGTTCAAGCTGAATCAGTTTTATGTAATATTTCAATCTAGTAGCCGTCACTTCTACAAGCTCATTATTGAGGCTATTGATCATTGCCCCATGAAACTTTTGCTCAATAGCTTCAATACTATTTAAAATACTATTATTGATACCTTCTTTGTCAACTTTATCTATTAACTTCAGGTGCTCATCTAGTAATTCATTGATGAGTGTTTCTTTACCGTACTGGGCAAAATTTCTAGCGGCAGAACTCTCAATAATAGACCGAAATTGATAGGTAGCTCGGATAAACTCTAAATCAGGCTTTCTAAACTGGATACCAGACCTAGGATGAATAACCAGCATATTCTCGCTTTCTAGCACCCGCAACGCATCTCGTAATGGTTGGGTAGGAATATCCATTAATTGAGATAATTCGCTTTGAGACATAAAAGCACCGGGGGCTAACTTACCATCGAATACCCATTGAAGAATTTTTTCATAAGCAGCTTGGCTTAAAGAAACAGTTGGTTCACTTTGCTTGCTTTGCTGTTTCGGCACGTTTAGTTAGCTTCCTGTAAGGTCAAGTATATCATTGATATTTCACGTTTCATTATATACCCGATACCATAATATTAAAATAAGCTAAATATTTAATGTTATTGAAGTTATTAAGCTATTCTCATTGATGTAAGGATGTAATGCCGTCTCATATGGGCTAACGTTAGGTTTTACTCTTAGATTATAAATATCACAGTCACACATTAAAAATATCAACTTAGTCTCTTCTATATTGACCTATACATAAAAGTAATTATGGATTTTTATTAATTAGCGATATGGTTCTTTGATTATGATTTTTAATAAGAGAGTTTTTTATGAGTACTTATACTGCAATTAACCTTGTCGCACGCCCTGCCCCAGGACCTATTCCTGCTAATGTATTTGAAGTAATAAAAAAAGAGATCCCTAGTGTAGGACCTGGCCAGATATTAGTTAAGCAAACCCATATGTCTTTAGACCCTGCAATGATAGGTTGGATGAACCCAGATCCTGAGAGTTATATACCACCAGTAGCTTTAGGTGATGTAATGCGCTCATCTGGTTTAGGTGAAGTAGTCGAAAGCCAAAATCCAGAGTTTACGGTAGGTGATCGCGTTATGGGCATGACAGGCTGGTCTGAATACATATTAAGTACTGGCGAAGGTTTGCGTAAAGTTCAACCAGGTTTAGATCCTGAGATGGTCTTATCGGTATTTGCATTACCAGGATTAACAGCAACCCAAGGTTTATTTGGGTTTGGTCACCCTAAACCCGGCGAAACCATATTAATCAGTGGTGCAGCAGGCTCAGTTGGCTCTATTGTAGGTCAACTTGCGAAAGCCGAAGGATTAGATGTAATTGGTGTAGCGGGCAGTGATGAAAAATGCAAATGGTTAGTTGACGATCTAGGCTTTGATGGTGCAATTAATTATAAAAGCGACGATATAGACGCTAAAATCAAAGAGTTTGCGCCTAAAGGCGTAGATATCTACTTTGAGAATACCGGCGGCCCGATACAACATCATGCTATTGAAAACATGAATGCCCATGGCCGAGTGGTGGTGTGCGGTATGATTTCAGATTATGCGGCAGAGACCCCAAGTGCAGGCCCAAATTGGATCCCTATTATCAAAAAACGTATTACAATCCAAGGGTATGCTATGCCTGATCATTTCCCCCAAGTTGCTGAGTTAGTTAGCAAACTGACACCTTACGTGATGCAAGGTAAGGTTAAGTACCGTGCTCATGTATTAGAAGGACTAGAATCGGCTATTGACGGCTTAAACATGTTATTAACCGGTGCTAATAAAGGTAAGTTAATCGTTAAGCTGTAAATTTAAGTATGAGACATATCTGTTAACTACAGGTATGTCTGCATTAATTTTTGAATGATTACCTTATTAGCATCAGGGAAAGTGAAATCAGGTAATTCTTGAATCTTAACCCACTGACTTATTTGACCTTCTTGGTGGCTAGCAGTGCCATCAAATGCTTCAACTAGCCTTACGTCTAGACAAACCTTCTTATCGCCGTAGTCATGCTCTATCAACATAAATGAACTTTGTTGTGTGACCACAATACCTATCTCTTCCAAAAGCTCTCTGCTCAGTGCTTGCTCTATGGTTTCGTTAGCCTCACGTTTGCCCCCCGGGAATTCCCACTTACCTCCTTGGTGTAAATCATCAGCCCGTTTACTTATATAAATTTCGTTACTTTGCTTAATGACACCCACTGCAACTTCAACAACTTTCATTTTTAACTCCCCAATAAAAAAGTCGGACACTAGCCCGACTTTTAAACATCACAATGTACTAACTCTAGTTAAGTTAATTTTCCACAGCACTGCTTGTATTTTTTACCTGAGCCACAAGGACATGGATCATTACGGCCAACCTTAGGGCCTTCTCTAACTTCGGTACTAGGCTCTTCGCTTCTCGCTGATGTTGTTTCTTGGTGTTCAAACTTTTTAGGCACATTGTCAGCTTGACGTCTTTGCTCTTCTACCGCTTCAACATCTTCTTGGGCTTTTACCTGAACCTTGCTTAAAATCGTCACCACTTCTACTTTAAGGCTCTCTAACATTTCAGTGAAAAGTTCAAAAGACTCTTTTTTGTATTCTTGCTTAGGATTTTTCTGAGCGTAGCCTCTTAAATGGATACCTTGACGTAAATGATCCATAGCGGCTAAATGTTCTTTCCAGCTACTGTCTAAGTTCTGCAACATGACATTTTTTTCAAACTGCCTAAGAACTTCAGGACCTACAATATCTTCTTTCGCTTTATAGGCAGACGCTACTTCGTCAATAATGCGCTCACGTAATTTTTCTTCGTATAACTTATCGTCTTCTTCTAACCAAGTTTTCACTGGCAGGTCGAGTAAGAAGTCCCCTTTGAAGCGCTCTTCTAAACCTTCTACATCCCACATTTCTTCTAAAGATTGTGGCGGAATATATTGGTCGATAATTCCGCCTACCACATCTTCTCGAATTGCAGTGATTGTTTCACTGATCTCGCCCTCATCTAACAACTCATTACGTTGCTCGTAGATAACTTTACGTTGGTCATTAGCGACATCATCATATTCAAGTAGTTGCTTACGCATATCAAAGTTACGACCTTCAACCTTACGTTGGGCATTTTCAATTGCTCGAGTTACCCATGGGTGCTCTATCGCCTCACCATGTTCCATACCTAAGCGCTTCATCATATTGCCCATTTTTTCTGAGGCAAAGATACGCATTAACGCATCATCAAGTGATAGATAAAAACGAGAAGACCCCGCATCACCTTGACGACCAGAACGACCACGTAATTGATTATCGATACGACGAGACTCATGACGTTCTGTACCAATTATATGCAAACCACCGGCAGCTAAAACTGCATCGTGATCGGCTTGCCAATCCGCTTTAATTTTCTCAACCTTAGAAGGCTTAGGATCGTGTATTTTATCCAACTCTGCTTGCCAGTTACCGCCTAATACAATATCAGTACCACGACCAGCCATATTAGTAGCAATTGTTACCGCTCCCGTTTTTCCTGCCTGAGCAATAATGTCTGCTTCTTGCTCATGAAACTTAGCATTCAATACTTTATGGGGGATTTTTTCTTTCTTTAGAATACGAGAAATTAATTCAGAATTTTCGATAGAAACAGTACCTACTAGAGTAGGTTGTCCACGTTTCACGCAATCTTTAATGTCTTCAACTATGGCTTCGTATTTTTCTTGTGCCGTTAAAAAAATCAAATCCGCTTTATCTTTACGAACCATAGGTTTGTTGGTAGGTATAACCACTGTATCTAAGCCGTAAATACTTTGGAACTCAAACGCTTCTGTGTCTGCCGTACCAGTCATACCAGATAATTTTTCGTATAAACGGAAGTAATTCTGGAATGTAATTGAAGCTAGGGTTTGGTTTTCATTCTGAATTTTTACTCCTTCTTTCGCTTCCACCGCTTGGTGTAACCCTTCCGACCAACGACGACCTTCCATGGTTCTACCGGTATGCTCATCAACTATGACAATTTCACTGTCTTTGACAATATAATCTACATCTTTGGTAAACAACTTATGAGCTTTGAGGGCTGCATTTACGTGGTGCAACAAGGAAATATTTGCAGCTGCAAATAAGGATTCATCCTCAGCTAAAATACCTTCACGTTGTAAAACTTCTTCTACAAAGATTTGACCATTTTCAGTCAAATGTATTTGTTTACCTTTTTCGTCAATTGTATAGTGACCTTCACCAGATTCACCTTCTTCATCCTCCTTCTCTTGCTTAACAAGCTCAGGAATAATCACATTAATTCGACGATATAGCTCAGAACTGTCTTCAGCTTGGCCTGATATAATTAATGGAGTACGAGCTTCATCAATTAGAATTGAATCCACTTCATCAATTACTGCAAAGTGCAGCGCTTTCTGAACCCTATCTTCAGGCCTAAATGCCATGTTGTCTCTAAGATAATCGAAACCAAACTCATTATTGGTACCGTAGGTAATATCAGATTCATAAGCCGCTTTTTTCTGCTCATGGTTCATACCTGGAATATTACAACCTACAGTTAATCCTAAGAATTCAAATAATGGACGACTCCAATCAGCATCACGGGTAGCAAGATAGTCATTAACCGTTATTACGTGGACGCCTTTACCGGAAATTGCATTTAAATAGGTAGGCAAGGTTGACGTTAAGGTTTTACCTTCACCGGTACGCATTTCTGCTATTTTACCTTGATGTAAGACCTGCCCGCCCAACATTTGCATGTCGAAATGGCGCATACCAAATACACGCTTACTGGCTTCACGAACGACCGCAAACGCTTCGATTAGAATATCGTCTGTACTCTCACCTTTTTCTAAACGTTGTTTAAATTCCTCTGTTTTGGCCTTTATTTGCTCATCGCTTAACGCCTCAAGCTCAGCTTCTAGCTGATTAATTTGTTCGACAGATTTACGTAGTTTTTTTAAGGTTCGGTCGTTACGGCTGCCGAAAATTTTGGTGAGAATACTCGAAAACATCGATTTACAGGTTCCAATCTAAGTAATTTACAAATTTCATTGCGCATTCGCACAAATACATGTGGCCAATATGGCCCGAATCTAACATAAAACAATCGGCTCATAAGAGCCGATTGCTGGTATAAAATAAACGCTACGGTTTCTAACTCTGGGTTTAAGACCCTTTTTTACGATAAACGAATGGCAAGGGGTCAAGTTGCTTGCCTTTACGAATCACTTCATAATGAACATGGGCACCAGTAGAACGGCCAGTATTACCCATAACAGCAATATTTTGACCTTTTGTCACCACATCACCAATCTTAACATTAAGTGATTTATTGTGCCCGTACCGCGTTGTTAATCCATTACCGTGATTAATTTCAACTAAATTGCCGTATCCATAACGGGAGCCCGCCCAAGTGACTATTCCAGACCCTGTTGATATCACAGGCTCACCTTCTTTACCGGCAAAATCTAAACCTTTATGTAAAGCTGGTTTACCAGTGAAGGGGTCTTTACGCACACCATAATAAGACGACAACCAGCCAGACTTTATCGGTTTCCCTTCTAATCTACTTTCATCTTGTATATGGCGACTTAACATCAAAGATTCAAGGGCACTCAACTGAACAGATTTATTTTGAATCTGTTCTAACATGCTTTGCATTTTAATTAATAAGTCATCCTTCGCTAGGGGAGTGACAACTTCCTGGCTTAGATCTTCGCTAAAACTAAACTCTTCAGGGTTAAGGTTTGCTTCTGCAACCAGCCTTTCACCCAACAAGTCTAAATGTTGCATTTCGCTTTCAATTTCAGCTAATTTCAACATCATCCCTGTCATACGTTGTTCAGTAGAGGTTTTTAAAGAATCGAGTTCGTTTGCCTGCTCGTCAAAACCTGACTTGGCATAGTGAATACGTACAATATCTTCTTCTAATGAAGAAGTAGAGCGACTAGATACTAAGAAAATTCCACAGACAGCCACAAGCGCAAGCGTTAACTTTTGCTTATTAATATTTAGAACTAGTTTTTTTTCTTTACTTCTAAACAGTAACGTTAATTTCATTACTAATGACTACCTTTAAAATATTTATCATACACACCTCCCTGTCATGCTAACGCATAAGTGCATCAAGCTAGGTACGATAGCATAAATCACGATATCAACAAGTTAAAGTGATTCAAGGTATTACAACAGCAACGTAAGACATCTTTTGTATACACATAAGATAACCTTAGGTGCAGGCTAAATATACGAGTTTTTTGAAATTTTTGATGTAAGAAAATATGCATTGCCAAGTTTAGCAATGCATTTAACATTGGCTTAGTTTGTGACCAAAAATGGAGAGGCGAAACGAATGGGCAATTCTTCTGGCGTGTCATAACTAACAAACTCCCAACACTCTTTGTTTTGAAGTAGAGCGTTTAACAATTTGTTGTTCAAGCCATGGCCTGTTTTGTATGCAACCAACTCTCCAACAATACTATGACCACCTAAATATAAGTCACCAATAGCATCAAGTATTTTGTGCTTAAGAAACTCATCACTATATCTCAATCCTTCTGGATTAAGCACCCTATATTCATCAAGAGCTACAGCATTCTCCATGCTTCCACCTAATGCTAGGTTATGGGAATGCATATATTCTAAATCTTTCATAAACCCAAAGGTTCGCGCGCGGCTCACTTCATCAACATAAGATGAAGAATCAAAATCCAACACCATATGCTGGCGGGTTTCACTTATCACTGGGTGATCAAAGTCAATTCTAAAATCTACTCTGAAACCATCATATGGTCTCAACTCAGCCCATTTATCGTCTTCTTCAACTTTAATCGCTTTGGTAATTTTAATAAATTGTTTAGCTGTGTTTATTTCTTCTATACCTGCAGACTGCAGTAAGAAAATAAACGGACTCGCACTACCATCCATGATAGGTAACTCGTCACTGTCCACTTCAACAATAATATTATCAATACCTAAGCCAGCTAATGCTGAGGCTAAGTGTTCTACGGTAGATATAGTTACACCATCAGAGTTACTAATGCAGGTACACAACATAGTGTCGCCCACAGAATCAGCACGAGCAGGTATATCGGCATAAGGTTCAAGGTCCACGCGGCGAAATACGATCCCCGTATTCGCAGGCGCTGGCCGGAGAGTCATAGTGACCTTATCCCCTTTATGCAGACCAATCCCTGTCTCTTTTACAGATTGTTTGATAGTGCGTTGTTTAATCATAACCTTTCGATCAATAACCTAATGGAATAAAAAGCGGCGCGTATAGTATAAAAAAATCGTTACTTTGTCAAAATAGTGTCACATTTATATCTATCTTAATGCAAATATTAAAATCGATACTAAGTTAAGACCTTATAATTACAAAATAATTCCCTTTAATTACCTAATCCGCCTGTTTACGTAAAAATGCTGGAATATCTAAATACTCCAAATCATTTCCCGGATCGACTTTCTCTTCGCTGGCAACAGATTTTGCTTGCTCTGGCATTGCATTCGCACTTGGCATTGCATTTGAGCCATTAGCTTGTAGTTTGAATTCACTACCATCAGCAATAACTTTGCTAGCTCTATTAGAAACAAGTGAGATGTCCGGCTTTTTTTCAGCTCCGATGCCTGTAGCAACAACCGTTACTCTTAGCTCATCACTCATTTCCATATCGATAACAGTACCAACTACCACTGTCGCATTTTCAGAAGCAAAGGCTTTAACTGCATTACCCACAGTTTCGAATTCATCAATTGAGAAGTCAGGACCCGCAGTAATATTTACCAATATGCCTCTAGCACCAGATAAGTCAATATCTTCTAATAACGGACATGCAATAGCGCTTTCAGAGGCTTCTTCAGCTCTGTCTTCACCAGATGCACTACCACTACCCATCATGGCGGTACCCATTTCAGACATGACAGTTCTTACATCGGCAAAATCCACATTTATTAAACCCGGACGTGTAATTAATTCTGCAATACCTTGAACGGCGCCACTTAAAATATCGTTTGCAGCACTAAACGCTTGTAATAAAGGTGTACCTTTACCCATCACTTTTAAAAGTTTTTCGTTAGGTATAGTGATTAACGAATCAACATACTTAGATAACTCTTCTATGCCTTGATCAGCAAAATCAGTACGCTTTCTACCTTCAAATGGAAAAGGTTTAGTGACAACAGCTACAGTCAAAATTCCTAACTCTTTCGCCACTTTAGCCACTTCTGGAGCAGCACCAGTACCTGTACCGCCACCCATGCCAGCAGTGATAAATACCATATCGGCACCTTCAAGGCTTTGACGAATAGTTTCTCGGTCTTCTTCTGCAGCTTGGCGTCCAATATTTGGATTTGCGCCAGCTCCTAACCCTTTAGTTACGCCAGACCCTATTTGTAAAGTCACGTTAGCAGCTGAGCTGCGTAACACCTGCGCATCGGTATTAATGGCAATAAACTCAACACCTTCAATGCTTTGGGAAACCATATGCTCAACAGCATTGCCTCCACCACCACCAACACCAATAACTTTTATTATTGCTTCTTCGCTATGACTATCCATTAACTCAAACATATTTACTCTCCGGTTTGTACATAAAAGCAATCAGGGATCCGTCCTTGCCTGTTGCCATATTATTTTGGCTTAAATGATTAAAACTCACCTTTAAACCAACTTTGAATTCGTTGCCAAGCCCCATCACTAGCTTTCGCTTTACTAGCAAGTTGACTCACTAAATGTTCTTTACCGTATTGCAGTAATCCGACTGCAGTGGCAAATTTTGCATCGTCGACATATTCAGATAGCCCTTTCATTTCTAAAGGCTCTCCTACTCGAACCGGCATTTGGAAAATTTCTTCGGCAAACTCTACAGCCCCTTCCATTTTCGCAGTTCCGCCAGTTAACACTATGCCTGCGGCTATTTGTTCTTCGAACCCACTAGCACGTATTTCATCATGCACCAGCTCAAACAGTTCTTGATATCTAGGCTCAATTACCTCTGCAAGAGTATGCCTGGACATAGCTCTTGATGGACGACCGCCAACACTATGCACTTCTATACTTTCTTCCATACTCACCATGTCTTTTAAAGCACAGGCATAGTTGATTTTTATTTCTTCTGCATGACTTATCGGCGTTCTAAAAATTTTCGCTATATCACTCGTAATTTGATTACCCGCAGCCGGTATTACCGCGGTATGTCGAATAGCACCATCGGTATAAATCACTAAATCTATGGTGCCGCCGCCTATATCAACCACACAGACACCTAGCTCTTTTTCATCATCGGTTACCACTGCGTAACTAGAAGCTAGCGCTGAAAATATCAGTTGGTCTGCGGTCAAATCACAACGTTCAACACACTTCACCAAATTTTTAGCCATATCATCAGCGCAAGTAATAATATGCGCTTGGGCTTCCATTCTAACCCCAGACATTCCAATAGGGTTTTTGATGCCTTCTTGAACATCAATTGTAAATTCTTGAGGCAATACATGTAACAAACGGCGCTCTGCAGCAATTGGTACAGACCGAGCAGCATGCACTACATTATCTACATCTTCTTGGGTCACTTCTTTATTGTTAATAGGAACCATGCCACTTTCATTTTGACATTTCACATGACGTCCGGAAATTGCCATAAATACGGATGACACACTGCAATCAGCCATTAGCTCCATTTCATGTACTGCACGTTTAACGGACTGAACAACTAAATTCAGGTCATTTACTCCGCCCTTATCCATACCTTTTGAGGCATGGCTTCCTACACCCACAATACTAATAGAGTTATCGTCAAGCAGCTCGCCCACAATCGCTTTAACATTACTAGTGCCTATATCTAAGCCAACAATTAACTTTCTTTCGGTACCCTTAGACATTTTGCCAAGCTCTCTCAATATTCACACTCACGATATTTAATTCTCAATTATCTAATTCAAACTTGGTCTGCGGTTGTTTTCCAGCCTACAGCCAAACCTGTGTCGTAACGCAAGTCCACATAATCTACTTGCTTATCTTGCTCTGAAATTAGTGGATACAAATCCACGAACCTCTGCAATCTATCTATAAATTCAATTCTGCCTAGGTTTAACCTAATGCCATTGTTTAATTGAATGTTCCAAGCAAACCGCTCACTTAAAAACATTTCCACTATATGTAAACTGGTGGAATCTAAAAGCGATTGCATATTTCTATAACCTTGCAATGCTGTTTGTTCACTACCACCTGGACCAAATAAACTTGGCAGCTTCAATTGCTTCACCACAGTAGGGTCATTTATTTGAGCATTAAATACATCGCCATTCTTATTTAACAACATATCACTGTTCCAAATGGCGGTAGGGGTTTGCTCCACCACAAATATTTCTAACCCACTGGGCCAGCGTTTACGAACCGATGCTCTATATACCCAAGGTAGTGCTTCTACCGTTTTGTGGGTTTCATTCACATTAAGCTCAAAAAAGCTGCCTGATTGAGTTCGTTTAACTAAAGCTTCAATCTCAACATCATCAATAAATGTTCTGTTACCAGACACTACAATATTTTGTACGGGTGCCTGTTGCTCGTCTTCTAACCATGCATTCAGTTTTATGACGCCTATAATTAAAAAAATTATTACGGCAACAAAAAACGCCAAACCCACATAAAACTGCGAGCCTTTACTGGGCTTTTCAAGTAAAGGCACCTCACTCATTAGGCTTCTTTACCTTCAAGCAACTCTGATGTCGCCAATATAGCTAATGACAAATCTGTAAAACTTAAACCTGCTTGTTTAGCCGACATAGGCACTAAGCTTTTTTCTGTCATACCAGGTACTGTATTCGCCTCTAACAAATACAATTTCCCTAATTTATCTTGCATAAAATCCACTCGCCCCCAACCAGAGCCTGCTACGGCATCAAAAGCCTCTAATGCTAGCTCAGCTAAAGCCGCTTCTTTTTGGGGTGATAGACCACTTGGGCAAGAATACACAGTACTATCGGCTTGATACTTAGCTGCATAATCATAAAATACTCTGGGAGTTGTCATACTGATAGATGGCAACGCCTCACCATTCAATATGCTGACGGTATATTCAGAACCATGGACAAACTGTTCAATCAGCACTTTATTATCGTATTTAAAAGCGTCTTGAATGGCAGTTTCTAATTGTTGCGCATTATCTACTTTGGCCATGCCTATACTAGAACCTTCTTGCGCAGGCTTGACCATAACCTCATTACCCAAGCTATCCATTATAACCTTGCATGATCCCGCATCATAGCTTCTTTTGTCAGCAATTTTATATTTCGCAGTGGGCAAGCCTAAGCTTTGCCAAACTTGCTTACTACGGATTTTATCCATACACAAAGCCGAGCCTAAAACTTCAGTACCAGTATAAGGAATATTAAGCTGCTGAAGTGCTCCCTGTAGGGATCCATCTTCGCCACCGCGGCCATGTAACATGATGACAACACGGTCAAACTTTTCGACTAATAAATCAGTTAATGGTTTTTCTGCAGGGTCGAACTCATGGGCATTCACCCCAACCTCAAGCAAGCTATTTAATACCGCTTTACCGGATTTTAATGAGACTTCTCGCTCAGCCGAGTTGCCACCGAACATCACCGCCACTTTACCAAATGATTCAGGTGCTTTTTGATCCACATTAATCACTTTTAAGACCCTTACTCAATAATTCTGGTTGTAATTCAACCTTCTGTAAAAATTTAGCAATTTGCCCAATGTTGCCAGCCCCTTGAGTCAGCACTATGTCTTGGTCATCTAGGGTTTCAGCTAACAATATCGGTAACTCTTGAATGTCAGATATATAAATAGGCTCTACTTCACCGCGCTTGCGAATCGAGCGACATAAGGCACGGCTATCAGCTCCATCAATAGGCTCTTCTCCAGCGGAATACACCTCAAGTAATAACAATACATCAACCTTTGATAACACTTTTACAAAGTCTTCGTACAAATCTCTGGTACGGGTATATCTATGGGGTTGGTAGGCCATCACCAAACGCCTGTCAGGCCAATTATTTCTAACAACCTCTATGGTAGCTGCAACTTCTGTGGGGTGATGTCCATAATCGTCAACCAATATAGCTTGACCTTTACTCGTCTGGTAGTCCCCTAATAACTCAAAGCGACGGCCAATACCCGAGAAACCTCCTAAAGCCGAGACAATGGACTCATCGTCAATGTTTTCATCACTTGCTACTGCAATGGCAGCCAAAGAGTTTAAGACATTATGATGCCCTGGAATGTTCACTGTAACTCGTAAATTAGCCTTACCTTTACGTACCACATCAAAACTACTTTGGTTAAACCCCAGTTCGATATTAATGGCGCGAACATCAACCTGCTCAGAAACACCATAAGTTAGGTACTTTCTACCAACCCTAGGTAACAAAGCTTGGATAACTGGGTCGTCACCACACAATACTGCCAAGCCATAAAAAGGTAAGTTGTGCAAGAAATCGATATAGGTATCCTGCATCTTTTGGAAATCACCGTGATACGTTTCCATGTGATCGGCTTCGATATTGGTAACTACTGAAACCATGGGCTGTAAATGTACAAAAGACGCATCACTTTCATCAGCCTCAGCAATTAGGTATTTACTTGCCCCTAATCTGGCGTTAGTTCCCGCACTATTTAGCAGGCCACCAATCACAAAGGTTGGGTCTAGCTTAGCTTCTGCAAATATGGTTGAAATTAAACTAGTAGTAGTAGTTTTACCGTGTGTACCGGCAACCGCCACACCATATCGAAACCGCATTAATTCTGCCAACATTTCAGCACGTCGAATGACCGGGATCCGTTTAGCAGTCGCTCCAATGATTTCTGGGTTAGTGGGGTCAATGGCACTCGATACCACGACTACATTGGCAGTTGCCACATTGGCTTCTGCATGTCCAAAATAAATCGTTGCACCTAACTCTTGTAACCTTTCGGTCATACCGTTAGCTTGCCTGTCTGAGCCTGAAATGTTGTAGCCTTCGTTTAGCAAAACTTCAGCAATCCCACCCATACCAGCTCCACCTATTCCAATGAAGTGAATATTTTTGATCCTGCGCATCTCTGGCACTTGATAATGGATGGGGCTATTTATATTCATGCTGCTTGCTCACTTAATTCAATACAAAAATGTGCAACTTTTTCTGCAGCATCTAAGTGGGCCGTTGCTTTTGCATTTTTGCCCATTGCTAATAAGGTTTCTGGTAAATTCTGTGAAGACTTTATAATTTCTTTTAACCCTTCTGGTGTTAACTGTTTCTGAGGTAATAAGTAGGCTGCATTAGCGTCTACTAATACCTGTGCGTTCTTTGTTTGATGGTCGTCAACAGCATGAGGTAAAGGAACAAATACTGAGGGTACACCTGCGGCCGCAACCTCTGCTACCGTTAACGCCCCAGCGCGGCAAATAACCAGATCAGCCCACTGATATGCTTGTGCCATATCACCGATAAATTCACTCAATTGGTAACACGCTTCATCACTAACATACTGTTTGTAGCTTTGCTGTACTGTATGCAAGTGACCTTTTCCAGTTTGATGGCGTACATTGATATTAGTTAAATCTTTTATAGCGAGAGGCACAGTTTCATTTAAAACTTGTGCGCCTAAACTGCCACCCACAACTAGTAAATTTAAGGGCATCTGAATAACGTCTTTAACAGGTATCGCCGAAAACTCAGCTCTAACAGGATTACCTACCCAGCTAAACTTAGAGTTAGTCGGCAGCTGCTTAGGAAAAGTGCGATCAAATCCAGTTAGTACTAGCGTGGCAATTTTTGACAACAGCTTGTTAGTTAAACCCGGCACCGCATTTTGCTCATGGAGCACAAGGGGCAAGCGGTTAAGCCAAGCTGCAACACCACCCGGGCCACTAGCAAAGCCACCTAGACCAATCACCACATCAGGTTTGAAGGTCCTGATCACTTTATGAGACTGCCAAATTGACTTAATAATTTTAAATGGCGCCATAAGTAAGGTGACTAGACCATTGTTACGTACACCAACTACGTCAATAAAGCTGATTGAAAAACCTGCCTTAGGTACTAAGTTAGCTTCCATCCGAGTACTGGTACCTAGCCAGTGAATATCCCAACCTTTTGCTGCTAACTCTGAAGCCACCGCTAAACCCGGAAATACGTGCCCCCCGGTGCCACCAGCCATCACTAACAATTTCTTAGTCATGTTTGGCACCTCCATCGAAATAAGGCGCAGACACTTCTACATCTTCAATTACATCGGTTACTTCTTGCTTAGCTTGCTTGATACGTGTTCGTTTTTGAGCTTTGGCTTTCTTACCTTTATTGAGAGCTTGAATACCATCTACTCGCATTTCAAAATCAATACGCAACAACAGAGCCGTAGCGATAGACATAATAATCATACTCGAACCGCCATAGCTAAATAATGGAAAGGTTAAACCTTTGGTAGGTAAAATTCCGGCGCTAGCACCAACGTTAACAGCAGTTTGCAAACTGAACCAAATACCGATTGAATAAGCCAAGTAACCTTCAAAAGGTCTTTCTTTACCCAGAGCCAAATGGCCAATGCGCATAGCTTTCATTACTATGCAAAACATAATAACCAATACTGATAACACCCCGGCAAAGCCAAGTTCTTCAGCCAAAATAGCCATGATAAAATCGTTATAAGCTTCTGGAAGATACTCTAATTTTTGTAAACTATTGCCTAACCCTTGACCGAATATATCACCCCGTCCATAAGCCATAAGTGATTGGGTAAGCTGATAACCACTACCAAATGGATCCGCCCAAGGATCTAAAAATGAAGTAATACGTTTAATGCGATACTCTTCAGCATATACCAGAGAAACAACAGCTAAAACTCCTGCAATCGCTAAACTAAAGAATTGCCAGAGTTTGGCTCCTGCTAAAAATAATAAACCAATAGTTGTGAATAGCATGACAACCACTGTACCTAAATCAGGTTGAGCCAATAGCAGTACGGCTAGTACAAAAAACACCGCTAAAGGCTTCAAAAAACCTTTGACACTTTCTGTCACGTCTTCATGCCTGCGGACTAAATAACCAGCCAAATAACAAAAGAAATACAATTTAGCAGGCTCAGCTGCTTGAATAGTAATGGGCCCTACCACCAACCATCGAGTAGAACCATTAATGGTTCTACCAACAGCTAAAACTGCAATTAATAAAATTATCGCAGATAATAATAACCAAACATTACTCATACTCCACCAACGCATAGGAATTTGCATAACTATCATGGCAGCAATCATGGCTAGTACGATATAGATAGAGTGACGGATTGCGATGTGAAATGGATTATGAAAAATACGTTCAGCAGCAGGCATAGACGCAGACGTAACCACCACTAAACCAATGGACATAAGAGCAATAGCTAATAGCAATAAAGTTAAGTCGTAAGGCCTAAACTTATCTTGGGGCTGGGTAGCATCGTGTTTTTGGGTAAACAACTGTCTAAGGCTACTAAGGTTATTGTCAATTACGGTACTCACTTTGCTAATTCCTTCACGGCATTAGCAAAACAATCGCCACGTTGCTGATAACTCACAAACATATCTAAACTAGCGCATGCAGGGGATAAGAGAACAGTATCACCAGAGTTTGCCAACTTAGCAGCTTGTTGCACAGCCTGTTGAATACTGGTCACAGAATAACTAGCCGATTTAGCAGATCTAATCTGTTTACCGTCTTTACCTAAGGTAATGAGTGCATCAACTGACTCACCTATACATTCGTTTAAAGGCGTAAAATCAGCCCCCTTCCCTTCGCCTCCTGCAATCAGAATTAACTGACCTTTTACGTCAGACATTAAGCCTTTGATGGCCGCTAAGGTTGCTCCAACATTTGTGGCTTTAGAATCATTAATCCATCTAATATCTTTGACCAAAGAAACCGTTTGGCAACGATGAGGCAGGCCACCAAACTCTCTAGCTCCCTGCTTAATATACTCATCTTCAATACCCGTTACTTTAGCTAATGCAGCAGCAGCCTGAATGTTCAACATATTGTGGTCACCCACCAACAAACAGCTTTGAGCATCTAAGTAAGCTAATTGATTCAACAAAATACGGTTGTGTTGTTTATCCCAAGAAAAGCCATTGGAACTGTTCGACGTTCCAAACGTAAGAGCTGGCTTGGAGTTTATCGGATATGACAAGATATCATCACGGTTACATACGATATTTGTAGCGTGCTGATAAATACTTAGCTTAATGGTTTGATAAGCTTCTAAATCACCATGCCTGTCTAAATGGTCTTCACTTATATTTAAAACCGTTGCCGCTAATGGCGCTAACGAGTAGGTAGTCTCAAGCTGAAAACTCGATATTTCTAAAACAATGATATCGGCAGGTTTTTCCAGCAAATCTAAAACGGGAATGCCGATATTGCCACCCATTAAGACTTTTTTGCCGGCAGCTTTACACATCTCAACTACGAGGTGTGTAACCGTAGACTTGCCATTTGAGCCTGTTATGGCAATAACTGGCGTTTCATTAAACTGTGCAAACAGTTCAATATCACCAATTACTTGAACACCAGATTGAATTGCGTTTTGAATAACAGGTAAGTGCAAATCTATACCTGGACTCAATACGATTAAATCAGCCTTATTTAAACGACTACCGTCAAATGGCCCTAAAAACAGAGGCACGTCTAGCTTTAAAGCCAACTCGCTGCGACTATCCATGGCAGTGACTTTCGCCCCCTTAGCTTTTAAAAAGCGCACGCAAGATAGGCCCGTCAGGCCCATCCCTACGACAACAATTTTTTTATTAGCTAAGTTTAGTTTAGTCACTTTTTGGACAATCCTTTAACGTAATTTCAAGGTTGCAAGCCCTATTAGGACCAGGATTAAAGACACAATCCAAAAGCGCACTATCACTCTTGGCTCTGGCCAACCTTTCAATTCAAAGTGATGATGAATGGGTGCCATTCTAAATATACGTTTACCTCGCAATTTAAATGACCCCACTTGTAAGATTACCGATAGGGTTTCAATAACAAAAATACCACCCATGATAATAAATACGATTTCCTGTCTAACTAATACAGCCAGCACTCCTAAAGTTGCGCCCAATGATAATGAACCTACATCTCCCATAAATACTTGTGCTGGGTAAGTGTTAAACCATAAGAAACCTAATCCCGCTCCAACAATGGCTGTACATACAATGACAAGTTCACTCGTCAGCGGTAAATGAGGAATATTTAAGTAAGCTGAAAAGTTAATATGTCCGGTGGCATAGGCAAAAATGGCAAAGGCCCCTGCCACTAAAATAACGGGCACAATCGCTAAGCCATCTAACCCATCTGTTAGGTTCACTGCATTACTGAAACCTACTAACACAAAATAGGTAGTGACTAAGAAAAAGAGACCCATTTGCGGCATAACTTCTTTGAAAAATGGCACCAAGAGTGCGGTTTCAGCAGGGTTTTGCTGGCTAGAATACAAGTAAAATGCCACCACAATAGCGATAGCTGACTGCCAAAAGTATTTCCAACGAGCAATTAACCCCCTAGAGTCTTTACGTATTACTTTACGATAGTCATCTACAAACCCTATTATGCCGTAACTCACCACCACAAACAGCGTTACCCAAACATATCTATTAGTCAGGTCTGCCCACAATAAGACACTGGATACAATGGCAGCCAAAATCAACAGACCACCCATAGTGGGCGTACCAGACTTAGCTAAATGGGATTCAGGTCCATCATCTCTAATGGTTTGACCAATCTGCATATTTTGCAACCACTTAATCATCTTAGGGCCAATAATTACCGCGATCAGTAAAGCCGTTAAGGTGCTTAAAATCGCTCTCAAGGTCACATAAGAAAACACTCTAAAAGCACTATCAAATTGCTGTAGCCAATCGGCTAACCACATCAACATGCAATTCGCTCCCTAATTCTTTCAAGCTTTCCCAAGGGGGATACCTCCAACGCCGCTACAACTAATTCCATTTTTGCGCTTCTTGATCCTTTAACTAAAATACTGATATCACATTTTTCTATGGAGACATTTTCACTAATGTATGCAACTAATGACTCTAAAGTCCTAAAATGCTTACCTTGACCAGCAAACACGTCACTAGCAGATTGGCTTAACACACCTAGGCTAAATAACTGATCTATACCTTTTTCTTTAGCGTATTCACCAACTTTCTCATGATAATAACGAGCTTTTTCACCTAACTCCCCCATGTCACCTAAGATAAGTATTTTTCTACCTGCAAAACTCGATAACAAATCAATACCAGCATTCACCGAGGCAACATTTGCGTTGTAGGTATCATCTAAAATTTTCACCTGATTAGTCAGTTGTTTAACATGTAAGCGCCCTGCAACATGGGCCATAGTCCTTAAACCTTCGCGAATATCTTCTAAACTAGCACCTACGTTTAACGCCATTGCCGCAGCGACTAATGCATTACTGACATTGTGAATCCCAGGAATAGACAAAGTAATATCTCTACGCCCTTGAGGTGTCACTAATTCAAACTGAGCGCAGCCATCAAGATCCAAGATAATATCTTCTGCATAAATATCGGCTGGCTTTTCAATACCGAAGGTTTGAACCTTGTTGTATTTCAACTTCCCTAACCAAAAATCGGCAAATTGGCTATCGGCGTTTACAACGGCGAGGCCATCGTCTGATAAGCCTTTAAATATTTCACTTTTCGCTCTGGCTACGCCGAGTAAGCTGCCAAAACCTTCTAAGTGAGCTGCAGCTGCGTTAACTATTGTAGCGACATCGGGCTTCACTAATTTGGTGGTATAGGCAATCTCACCTAAATGATTAGCACCCATTTCAATAACGGCAAATTCGTGATCTGCCTCTAATCTAAGCAGTGTCATAGGCACGCCTAAATCATTGTTAAAATTACCTTTTGTAGCTAAAACCTTGCCTTTACGAGAAAGTATGGATGCCACCATTTCTTTCACAGTCGTTTTACCACTGCTACCTGTAATACCTACGGTTTTAGGTGATACCTCTACTTTCACAGCAGCGCCCAAATCGCCAAGGGATAGGCTAGTATCTTCAACTAAAATGTAAGGTAGCGAGGTTTCAACATGTTTCGATATGATTAAGGCTGTCGCCCCTTTTTGTTCTGCTTGTTCGATAAATTTATGGCCATCAAAATTAGGGCCTTCAAGGGCCACAAACAAATCACCAGTTTGAATACTTCTGGTATCAGTGCTTACACCATCAATGACTAAATCTTGATTGCTTAAATCAACTAGTTGCCCATTAACTTTGTCTGCAACCCATGACAGTGAAACCGGGATCATATTATTTTGCCTTTCTGAAATTGTGAAACGAAATACCGCTCATCGTAAGGTACTGTGTTATTGCCAATCACTTGATAATTCTCATGGCCCTTACCTGCCACTAAAACCATGTCATCACTAGAAGTATGGGAATATGCTTTTTGAATCGCGGTTTTGCGATCATGCTCCACTAAGATATTTTGAGGTTTAACGCACCCAGCTAGGATATCGTTGATGATCTGCTCTGGATTTTCGCTGCGAACGTTGTCATCGGTTAAAATTACCTGATCTGCTAAGGTCTCAGCTATTTCTCCCATTAAAGGCCGTTTACCCGTATCTCTGTCTCCACCAGCACCAAATACACACCAAAGCCTGCCTTTACAATGTTGCCTAGATGCAATCAATGCTTTTTCAAGTGCATCTGGGCTATGGGCGTAATCAACGACTATACTGGCTTTACCTACTCGGCTATAGACTTCCATTCTGCCTGCAACGGGTTTTATCTTTTGAGCAAGGTAAGCGATCTGTTTCATGCTTTTACCCAAACATAACTGACTACAAATTGCTGCTAATACATTAGATACATTGAATCCCCCTAACAGGGATAAACGTAGTTCACAGTTACCCCATGAGGAATACACTGTCATGCGAATACCATCAGAGGTAAAACTTAAATTATTTGCGACGCAGTATTGATACCCTTCAGGGATAGATGCAGTACTAACGTTTTGTCCAAACAGGACGACTGAAACATCACTTGAAACTTCTAACAACCAATTTTTATGTTCAGGGTCGTTCATATTAACCACGGCATATCGCAACTGTGGTTGTGATAACAAAACTCTTTTCGCCGCAGCGTACTCAGACATAGAACCATGATAATCAAGGTGATCTCGGCTTAAATTAGTAAAGATAGCTATGTCAGTTTTAATGGCACAGATACGATGCTGTATTAAGGCATGTGATGATGCCTCTAAGGCAACTTGTGATACGCCATCACCTACGAATCCTGCCAACAGACTCTGCATACTAATCGCATCTGGGGTTGTATTAGCCGTTGTCTTAAGTTCATTTTGTAATGAGCTTGTATAAACACCCGACCCTAAAGTACCAATGGATGCGCTGCGTTCGCCCATTAGGTCAGCCAATTGATTAATAAGTTGTACTGTCGACGTTTTACCATTGGTACCCGTTACAGCAATGACAGACATGGAATTGGCAGGATATTGATAGAAACATGCGGCCACTTCAGATAATTTTTCTGATAATTGATAGAAGGACACTATGACAGTTTGCTCACGCATTTCGGTATGGCCATGCATGGCTTGATCTTCACATTGAGCCAAAATCACTTTAGCGCCTAAACTAATTGCTTGAGGAATAAAGTCACGTCCGTCTTGGGTATAACCTTTAACTGCAACAAAAGCCTTATGTATCTCGACTTTACGGCTATCTAATACTAATTCACCTACCCATAAGTCTGGTGCGTCAATACCAAAGTTAGCCAGTAGCGGCTTAATACTCTGGTCAAAAGCTGTATGAAATTGCGTATCAATACTTACCATATCAGCCTTCATTAGCGGCCTCCATGGCACTTTGGCCTTGAGATGCAACAGTCAAAGAAGGCACACTTTTGTTATCTGGGGGAACATTCAACATTTGTAAACTAGCAGCCATTACCTTAGAGAAAACAGGGGCAGCTGTGTGCCCGGCATAATATAATTCGCCCTTAGGTTCGTTAATTAAAATCACTACAGCCAATTGCGGGTTAGATACAGGTGCGACACCAGCAAAAATATTAACGTACTCTTCTCCGTAACCATTGCTCACAGCTTTACGGCTGGTACCTGTTTTACCTGCAACACGGTAGCCTGGTACTTGTGCTTTTTCAGCTGAGCCGCCTTTTTGAACCACGCTTTCCATCATGTTTAAAACTTGCTTAGTAGCGTGTTCACTTAACACTCGCTCAGAATCTACCGGCGTATCAGTTTTAACTATACTCAGTGGGCGCTTAATGCCGCCATCGCCTAAAATGCTATACATTCTAGCTAGCTGTAATGCGGTAACTGAAATACCATAACCGAAAGATAGTGTAGATAATTCGAAGTCAGACCAACGGTTCCTTTCATTAAATATACCGTTGCTCTCACCAAGTAAGTTAGCCCCGCTATCACTCATTAACCCAACATTGTAATAAGTATCTAATAAAAACTCCTTGGGTACGGATAGTGCTAATTTGGAGGTTCCCATATTGCTAGATTTTCGAATGATATCTGTTAAATTAATTTCACCATAATTACGAGCATCCCTAACAATATTGCCTCCTAAGTGCATCCAACCTGGAGATGTATCTATCATTGAATCAGCTTCAACCGCACCGAACTCTAAGGCACTAAGTACAGCCAAAGGTTTGATTGATGAGCCGGGCTCGTAAGCATCAGTTACTGCTCGATTACGAATACGATGTGCTGATACCCCAAAACGATTATTAGGATTAAATGAGGGACTATTAACTAAAGCTAAAATTTCTCCTGTGTTGACATCAATCACCACAGCCGAACCTGAAGTCGCTTTGTAATATTGAACCGCTTGTTTCAGCTCTTTGTAGGTAATCGCTTGAATCCGTTGGTCTATTGTTAATTGAATATCTTGAGCGGCTTCGCCCTCTTT
The DNA here is from genome assembly GCF_039942875.1 of Paraglaciecola sp. Lineage (GTDB taxonomy): Bacteria > Pseudomonadota > Gammaproteobacteria > Enterobacterales > Alteromonadaceae > Paraglaciecola. The sequence continues at coordinate 127,745 of NZ_JBDVBQ010000022.1, read as the reverse complement.
AAATTCAATCAACTCAACCATACGACCTTTGCCATCTCGGCGAATTTTACGGCTGCCGCGAGAACCCGCTAGCCATTTGTCATATAGTTTTTCAACACCTTCAATGCCAGTATCATCTACATTAGTGAAGCCAACAACATGAGCTGACACCTCACCACTTGGATAATAGCGTCTAGACTCATCACGTAAATAAATGCCGGCCAACTCTAGTTGCTCAACATAGTCAGCCATTGCAGGTGACACTTGACGCTGTACGTACACAAAACGTTTACTGGGATCAGCAATCTTACTTTTTAAAGAATCTACATTCTGCCCCAAAACATCAGCAAGTGCTTGCCAGCGTTTAGCTTGCTGCTTGTTAAAACCTCCAAGGTCAAACTCTGGATCATCTTCAGCAGCTTTTTGAGCCTCAAGTTGAGCCTCATGAATGGCTTTAGGATCTGCCCAAATGGCTCTAACGGGCACACTTACAGCTAATTGCTGACCATTTCTGTCGGTGATTAAACCTCTATGTAATGGGTTATCTTTGGTTCGTAGAGTGCGGTTATCGCCCCGTTTAATCAATAAATCGGGAGAGACCACTTGAATATAAACGGCTCTAGCACTCAAACCAACAAACACCAATAAAATAGCCCCGAGCACAACCACATAACGCCAATGCAGCAGAGCTGGCATAGCGTTTATCTTAGCTTGATTAGCTTTTTTATTATTACGGGTGTTGGCTTTAGCTCGGCTCATTTGATCCTCACCACCACTTCTTGACTAGGCTTTGGACGATGCATATTCAATTGCTTTTTAACCAAGGCTTCAATGCGGTTATGTTCAGTCAAAGCACTCTGTTCTAATACCAAGTGACGCCACTCAACATCCAATTGATCTTTCTCTTGCATCAGACGCTCAATGGCAATAGACATCTGCCTATTATGATGGGCGCTCAGGATGACTAAGGCAGCACTAACCATCACCGCTAGAAACAACAAAACCCGCACTGGATGGCGGGCTAAATCAGCAACAACAAAACTAAGGAGATTAAAGTTTGTTTTGGCACTGGTCATAATTTTTCAGCCACCCTTAACACTGAGCTCCTAGCTCTAACATTAACCCCCAATTCTTGAGGGGAAGGTTTAGTTGCTTTACCAACGGTTTTCATGGCTTTAGATGCGTCTATTTCAGACTGCATAATCGGCATACCATGGGGTACATTTAAGCCCCTACTTTGCTCCCGCATAAAACGCTTAACTAATCTATCTTCTAATGAATGAAAACTAATAACCGCTAATCTGCCCTTAGGCGCTAAAGTAGTCAGAGCAGCTTTAAGGCCAGTTTTAATTTCATCCAACTCACTGTTTACATAAATACGGATACCTTGAAACGCACGGGTCGCAGGATGTTTAAATTTGTCTTTGACAGGTACAGCTTCATCGATAATTTGTGCCAATTGAGCGGTATCGGTGATAGGCGTGACGGCACGGGTATTCACAATGGCATGGGCTATGCGTTTACCAAACTTTTCTTCACCAAACTCTTTTATAACTTGGGTAATATCTTGCTCATCTGCTATGGCTAGCCACTGTGCAGCGCTCATACCTTTACTCGTATCCATGCGCATATCTAGGGGGCCTTTACGCATAAAACTAAAACCGCGTTCAGCATCATCTAACTGGGGGGAAGACACCCCTAAGTCCATCAAAATACCGTTTATTTTACCTACTAGGCCTAACTCTTCTGCTACCTCTTGTAATTCAGAAAACGCTCTGTGATGAATAGAAAATCTAGGGTCGTCTGCAAATTGCTTAGCCGCTTCAATAGCAGTTAGGTCACGATCAATAGCGATCAAGCGACCTTTATCAGATAGTGCAGCAAGAATTTGTCGTGAATGTCCACCACGACCAAATGTGGCATCCAAATAGATGCCGTCAGGTTGGATAGCCAAACCATCGATAGATTCGTTCAGGAGAACTGACAGATGGGAGAAGTCATTATCCATTAAAGAGAAAAATCCTGTAGTCGTTCAGTCAGTTCAAAATTGCCTTCTTGTTCGGTAACAACATCTAAAGTGATTTGTTGTTGCCACACCTCAGCGTCCCAAATTTCAAATTTATTAAATTGTCCAACTAACATAATTTGTTTATCTAATTTTGCATGCTGCCTTAATGGTGCATTCAGCAAAAAACGACCGTTTTTGTCCATGTCACCTTCACTTGCATTACCAAGTAACATACGTTGCATGCGGCGTTCATGGGGGTTCATACTAGACAAGCGACTTAACTTTAGTTCGATTTCTTCCCACTCTGGAAGGGGGTAAAGCAATAAACATGGCTGTTGGGTATCGATAGTGCATACTAGTTGCCCCTGACAATCATCCAGCAAAGACTGGCGATACTTTGTGGGTATCGTTACACGTCCTTTTATATCTAGATTGATTGCACTGGCGCCGCGAAACATTGTCTAACCTTTGTCTTTATCTATCGAAAATTAATCGGTGCAAGTGACTATCAACACATTCGTAAGAATTTTGTTGTTTCTAGACCATTTTGATCCACTTTGTGCCACTATTACCCACATTACACAGTTTATGTACCACCCGTCCATCATGTCAAGGACTAAAACCATCAATTTCAGAGGTTGTCAGCCCTTGAATTTATTGGACTTGCCGAAGTGTTTGATATAGCGGGAGAAATACAATGGGTGGTAGGAATTAGCGACACTTAAAATAAGCATAAAGGCTTATCTTCAGGTAATACTTCTAAAATTAATAATGGCTAGATTTAAACAGGGTCAGAGTTTAGCGTTAGAAATAATACCAACTACAATAACTAAAATTTGCATTTGAGCCTGTTATTTATGCCCATTAAAAATTGTATTTTATCTATAGACCAAGGGACAACCTCTTCAAGGGCGATAGTATTTAGCCCAGACTCACAAATAGTAACCCTTGCCCAGCTAGCGTTTGAGCAACATTATCCAAATGATGGCTGGGTTGAGCATGACCCAGAAGATATATGGTCATCTACCCTTAAAGTATGCAAGCAGGCCTTGAACGAAGCCAAAAAGAAGGGCGCTGAAGTTGTCGCTATTGGTATCACCAACCAAAGAGAAACTACAATTGTTTGGGATAAAAAAACGGGGGTCCCCATCTATAACGCCATAGTATGGCAAGACAGACGCACCGCCCCACAATGCAAAACTTTAAGAGATGCTGGGCACTTGGATTGGGTTCAAAATCGTACAGGCTTACTATTAGATCCTTATTTTTCAGCCACAAAAGTATCTTGGATTCTAGACAAGGTAGATGGCGCCAGAAACAAAGCTGAAGCCGGTGAGTTAGCCTTTGGCACAATAGATAGTTTTCTAATTTGGCGTTTAACTGCAGGTAAAGTCCATGCCACTGACGTAACCAACGCGAGCCGTACCAACCTGTTCAACATCCACGACCTTGCATGGGACCAAGACTTACTCGAGCTATTTCGCATACCACAGTCACTGTTGCCGACTGTAAAAGAATGCACCGATGACTTCGGAGAAACCTGCGCCAAGACTCTAGGAAACAGCCTTCCTATTTTGGGTGTCGCTGGTGACCAACATGCTGCAAGCATAGGCCAGTGTTGTTTTCAAAATGGGGCAATAAAAAGTACCTATGGTACGGGCTGTTTTGTGATGCTAAATACCGGAAATAAAGTTTTAAAATCTAAAAATAAATTACTTACTACTGTAGCCTACACCATAAAAGGGCAAACTCATTACGCTTTAGAGGGTTCCATTTTTGTTGCCGGAGCTGCAATTCAATGGTTGCGAGACGGGTTACACTTAATTCAAAAGGCCTCAGAAACTGAATTATTAGCTCAAAGTATTGGTGATGACCATGGCGTATATTTAGTACCTGCTTTTACAGGTTTAGGCGCGCCCTATTGGGAGCCCAATGCCAGAGGGGCTATTTACGGACTCAGCCGCGGAACCACTAGCGCGCATTTAGTTAGAGCTGCCTTAGAGTCAGTTTGTTTACAAACTTTCGACTTATTTAAAGCAATGAGTGAAGATGGAGTAAAACCAACACTTTTAAGGGTAGACGGCGGTATGGTCGCTAATAATTGGGTCTGCCAATTTCTAGCTGGAATATTAAATATTAAAGTAGAACGGCCGAAAATAATGGAAACCACAGCCTTAGGTGCGGCTTATTTGGCTGGATTACAAGCTGGAATTTATCAATCAAAAGAAGAGCTAATATCAATGAACCAAATTGAAGCTCATTTTGAATCAGATATGACTCAAGAATTAAGACAAAAATTACTTAAAGGATGGTCTAGCGCCATTCAAAGTACCTTAGGATTTAATGCATGATTAAACAAACTCTTTTCGGAACCATGGAAAACGGCAAAGCCATTACTCAGTACACCTTAAGCAATAGCCGAGGAGTGAGCCTTGACATTCTAAATCTCGGCGGTGTGATTAGGCGCTGGCTAATCCCTACCTCAGAAGACACGACAACAGATATTGTGTTGGGTTACGATACCCTTGAGGACTATTTACACGATGACAGCTCTTTTGGCGCATTAGTTGGCCGCTATGCCAACCGCATTGCTAAAGGACAATTCACTTTAGAAGGTGTTGATTATCAAACTGATATCAATTTAGGTGATCACTGTTTACATGGTGGTAGCCAAGGTTTTAGCAAACAAATATGGGCTAGTTCTGTTTTATCTGACTCTGAAAATCCTTCCATCTTGTTAGAACTGAGAAGTGAAGATGGTGACCAAGGATTTCCGGGAGATATTCATGTCAAAGTAATCTACACCTTAACGGAGCACAATAGATTAAAAATAGAGTACTTTGCAAGCAGTTCTCAAAGCACAGTATTTAACCCCACAAACCATAGTTATTTCAATTTAAATGGCCATAACAAGGGGACAATTAAAGAACACAAGATACAAATATTAGCTAGCCAATACACCCCCATTGATAACGAAGGAGTGCCGACTGGAGAAATAGCGGTAGTAGACGATACTCCTTTTGATTTCAGACCATTAACTAATATTGCGCTACCTTTATCTACAACAAATGAACAAATACAGTTTGGCAATGGTTTAGACCATAACCTATGTTTAGATTATTACTCAGCTGAATCAAAGGTTGCGACTTATGCAGCACAGGCTCAAACGGAAGATGGGGGCATTACCTTGAAGGTATATACCAATATGCCTGGCATGCAAATATTCACCGCCAACCATCTAAGTAACAAAAAAGGTAAAGACGGGGCCTTATATCACGCTAGACATGGTGTATGTTTTGAAACTCAATTTTATGCCGATTCGCCCAACAAACCGGCATTCCCGAGCACCACTTTGAAGTCAGGTGAAGAGTTTTATTCCGTAACAGAATACGAGGTACTGTTTTAAACTAGGTAAATTAAGTGATAGATTGCATTTCAATTTCTTTAGGAAATCAAAAAGGTAAACCTAAATTATAGTCATACTATTGCCAAGTAAAAAAGGAAGGTACGATGTTAGAATTTTGGCGCTTTAATACCACCTCTTTAGAAAACCTTCAGGTCATAGAAGGAGAATATAACTTCTTCGTTATTATTCTTTCATTTTTAATTTCTAACTTTGCAGCCTTTGCTCTTTTGTGGTTCTAGAGCGAGCTTGGCAGTCTCAAACCAGTAAAACACGACTGTTGTGGAAAATATTTGGAAGTATAGTGTTTGGCTTAGGTGTTTGGGCCATGCACTTTACTGGCATGATGGCTTTCATTCTTCCTATTCACATGTCATATGACATTGGTCTCACTATCCTATCTGTAATCACCCCTATGGTTGGGACTTTTCTAGCTCTTGGTAGGTTAAGTGAAGAAAAGTTTTCCTTTGTATCAATATTGTTGTGTTCAACCTACCTAGCCCTAGCAATTGGCTCTATGCATTACACTGGTATGGAGGCAATGAAAATGAATGCGATTATGAGCTACAACCTATCTCTTTTTATAACCTCTATTGCTACTGCTTTCATTTTGGCCATGATAGCGATTTATTCAATTAAAGCGTTTAACAGCAATGTTAAACACACTTTAATCGCTAAAATTCCAAGCTCAATTGCGATGGGGGCAGCCGTTGCAGGCATGCATTATATTGCAATGTCCGCTGCAAATTATCATATTGATGCTCATACTGTTTTAAAACATCAATCGATGAGCGATAGTGCTATAGCATTTTCATTGGCCATAGCTGGTATCGTATTTGTTATTGTTGCCACTACGATCCTCTGTGCATTAATTGAAGATAAGTTACAACAAGCAGAGCAAAAAATTGAAGAAAATGCCATTCGAGAAAAAGACATACTAGAACATATGGCAGATGGATTATTGACAATGAGATCCTCTGGCATAGTTGAGAGTATCAATTCTGCTGGGGCACTAATGTTTGGTTACCCCAAAGAATCGATAATTGGCAACAATATTGAAACCCTAATTGATACAGACAAAGTTAAAGATTTAAAAGCAGCGTCTTTACATGAAAAATTAAAAGAACAACTAGGAAAAACCTTAGTCACACATGGTATTAAACTAGACGGGAGTTATTTCCCAGTGGAGATTCATTTTTCCAGAATATTGTTAACAACCAAAAATCATACTATTTTTAACTGTGTAGTAAGAGATATAACTGAAAGAGTTCAATTAGAACAACAATTAAGGCAGTCACAAAAGTTAGAGTCCATAGGGCAGTTATCTGCTGGAATTGCACATGAAATAAATACACCCGCACAATATGTTTCAGATAATACTATGTTCTTAAATACAGCCTTTGAAAGCTGTTTAAAAATCTTACGTAAAACACAAGCTTTAGTAGACAAAGAACCTTCAGAAATCTCATCAAGTGAACTAAAAGAGATAATTACATTATTTAAAGAAAACGATATGGAATTTGTTATCGAAGAAATACCTCTAGCAATAACACAATCAATATATGGCCTTGAAAGAGTCAAAAAGATAGTAGGAGCAATGAAGTCATTTTCCCATTCCAGCCCAGGTGAAATGAGCCTAGTAGATATAGCTGAAGCAATTAATTCAAATATAACCGTATCTCGAAGCGAATGGCGGTATATCGCAGAACTGACAACTAGTTACACAGAAAACCTCCCAAAAATAAAGTGTTTACGAGACGAATTTAATCAGGTCATCCTCAATTGTATAGTCAATGCAGCCCATGCAATTGAAGCTAAGAATGGTCAAAAAAGTGCTGAGTTAGGCACTATTGAGATTAACGTGACCCAAGCAGGTCAATATATGGAAATATTAATCTGTGACAACGGAATAGGAATGACAAGCAAAGTGAAAAGCAGAATTTTTGACCCTTTTTTCACTACAAAAGATGTAGGAAAAGGCACAGGCCAAGGGTTAAGCATGGCATATTCGGTGATAGTAGAAAAACACAATGGAAAAATTGAAGTTGAAAGCGAAGTCAACGTAGGAACGCAATTCAAAATATCCTTACCCATTTCATAAACAACTAATACATAGGGATTTCATGATGAAAATTATGTTTGTTGATGATGACACGTCTATTCTAAGTGCTTTTAAACGGGCATTTTATCGGTCAGGTTGGGATATAAAGTATGTGAAAGATGGTACAGAAGCCTTAGAACTATTAGAGAGTTTCCAAGCTGACTTTATTATTACTGACATGAAAATGCCCGGTATGAATGGAGCAGAGCTATTAGAACAAGTAAGTAAGCTTTACCCTTCAGCAGTTAGAATTGTATTATCAGGCCATGCGGATGAAGAACTAAGTGTTAGAGCCAGCTATGTGGCCCACCAATGGTATGACAAACCATGTAATCTTGAGTTACTCAAAAGCGAAATCGAGCTAATCAACGAAGTTAGAGCAGACTTACCTTATTCTAAGATACAAGCATTATTGGGGGGAATTAATTCACTACCTAGTATCCCCAAATTGTTTATCAAATTAAAAGCTATGTTACATAAGCAGTCTATCTCTATGGAAAATATCTCTATTGAAATATCTAAAACCCCCTCCCTTACAGCCAAAGTTTTGCAAGTGGCGAATACATCATTTTTTGTCACCGGAGCCAATGTTAATAAAGTTGAAGACGCGATTATTAGATTAGGTACTGATGTTATTTGTAATATAGTGGCAATTTCTGAAATGTATTCAAATATGGGAGACACATCCAATACCTATATTGCAGAAATACTAAACCGAGCATTAGATACGGCTAATATCGCAACTCAAATTGCAGGCAAACCAATAAAAGATGAAGCCATGTTAGCAGGACTACTACATAACCTAGGTGAGTTACTACTGCCTGAAATCAGTCCTGAACACATGGAAGGGTATCTAGCCAAAAGAATTATTGGTGCTGACAATACAGTATTAGAAACGACCCTATTTCAAGTAGATAACACCCAAATAACCAGTTATCTATTGCACCTTTGGCACTTTCCCTACTCCTTAATAAGACCAATCACCTTACAGAACAACCTTGAAAAATTAGTAACTGAAGAATTGAGTTGTGAGGTTATTTTACACTTAGCGAAATCACTTCAAAGCAATCAAGAGCTGGATGAAAGACTAAGTAATCGCAAAGATATATCGATAAAACTAAAATCTATGATGGAGCAGTAAAGATGAAGCTTGCTAATGTATTAATGGTTGATGATGAATTAAATATTCTAAATTCATATCGCAGAACGCTCAGGAATGAATTTAATTTTGACTTAGCGTTAAGTGCTCAGGAAGCACTAGAGCATTTATCTAGTAATAAGAAATACGCTGTCATAGTAACTGATATGCAAATGCCCGAAATGAATGGCCTTGAGCTACTAAAAAAACCATGGAAGTAGCTCCCGATACGATTCGAATCATGCTAACAGGTAACTCAGACCAAGAAACAGCGGTGAATGCCGTGAATCAAGGTGATGTTTTTAGGTTTATAACTAAACCTTGTGACAAAGAAACATTGATTGTCACGATCCAAGCAGGTGTAACACAACATAACTTACTAGTTGCAGAGCGAGTACTATTAAATAGAACCTTAAAAGGCGTGATCAATGTACTCAGTGAAGTATTAGCTTTGGTTAACCCTGATGCAATGGATAATGGCACTATAATGATGGAACACATGAAAAGCTTGGCAAAAGTACTCAAAGTTCCCAATTCTTGGATTTTCGAACCCATGGTGCAATTGTCGCAATTAGGATGTGTAATCTTCCCTCAAGAAACCATTAAGAATATAGACTCTGGCGTGGCCATATCTGAAGAAGAAAAATAATTATTTGCACAACATCCTTGCTTGGCATCCGACTTGTTGCGACGTATCCCTAGAATGGAAAAAGTTGCAGAAAACATTTTATATCAAGAAAAATGTTTCAATGGTGAAGGCATACCTATGGATGACATAAAAGGTACTCAAATTCCCCTTGGGGCCAGAATGCTAAAAGTAGTAATAGACTTTATTCGCTTTGAAAAACAGGAGCAATCAACTGAAAAAGCCTACTCTTTACTAGAGCAACAACGCCAATATTACGATCCTAAAATACTAGCTGCATTTAAAGAATCTTTAAATATAGTCGTAGAAGTGCCCACAGTTATAATCGAATTATCAAAGTTAAAAGAAAATATGATTATTAACACAAATCTACTAACCACACGCAATCAATTAGTGGCTCGAAAAGGTCAAAAGGTCACTGAAACTCTGTTGCACATAATTAAACACTGCTTAGAAAACAAAGCAATCAAAGGAAAAGTTCAAATTATTGAAAATGAAGAATAATCAAGCAAGATAAATTTAAATTTCGCACTACCTCAAACGCACTAATTGTTTAATATCTTCAATTCGACTAAACAAAAATCTGTCTGCATTTTTATTTGCATTAGTGAGAAACATGTTATCACCGTATGCCTGGCTTAAAAGAGGCGTTTCTAATTGGCTGATAGAGTCTACTTTTATGAGCTCAAAGCCTTCTGAGTGGGTAATTTTCACTGAAAAATACCCATCATCAGATAAAGTAAACCCCTCCACACTTCCTGAATCGCTTTGCCAAAACACATCTAGCCCTTCCCCGTCTTGGGTGCCATATATTTTGTTGTGGTCGGATACATACAACTTACCTTGTTGGTCTAGTCCCATATATACACATTCAAAATTACTTGGGGAGTTAAACAGCAACGTTAGCTCTTGGGTATCCAGATTAAATTTTGCGGGCTTTATGCCACCATCTGTTTTACGCGATACCAATAAAGCATGTTCGTTCTGATATGACTCCCATAAATAGAAGGGACCAAATTCATGTTTTATCTCCTGGTACTTTGCTAGCTCTTCATTGATGACATACAAGGTATCTTTGCTGGCTGTAATAACTTGCCGGCCATCTGGTGACCACACCACCCCAAACAAGTCTTCGTTATCTGGGTTGCTAAAGATTAAGCGCTCTTTACCGTTTTCATAGACAAATAACTGTTTAAAACCATTGCGATGAGACTCAAACGCAAATTTAGAATCATCTGGAGAATAAATAGGTAAAAAGTCTAAAGATTGGGTATCCACTAATAGCTTGTAATCATTTGGAGCCGCCAGGTCAGAGTACATTATGTCTATATCCATGCTAACCAACTCCATCATGATTTCACTACCATCATGGGTGTACTGGGCATTACGAATATAGTGAAAATTATCAAAATCTATATTGGTTACTTCACCTTGCATATCTATTAACTTCAACTTGTCTCTGTTACTAACCAATAGTGCTTGTCCATCGGGATGCCAACTTATGTCGTGAACATTGTTTTCTAATGTATGTAACTCACTCATGTGAAGACTTTCAAGGGTGAGAATATCAATGCGGTATTTATTCTGGTGAACATCAAAAACTAAGGCAAGCTGACGATCATCCGGTGACAGTGCAATAGACTGTAATTGTTCATTACCATTAAAAGTCTTAAGAGTTTGTATTTGTTGAGTGCTCACCGAAATACGTTTTAGCTGTGTCACGGCCTCTTCACCCTCAGTCGAAAAATAGATGTCTCCTATGGCACTCCATTGAAACTGTGAGCTATTGACCTGCCACTCTTTAAAGCTCGCTAACGTGATAGCCGCACTCGCACTTAACTGGTAAGAGTCGATAGTTGAGTAACGTAAATGTTCTTGGCTCTGCTGCAACTCTAGAAACGCCAATGCACTGCCATCTTTCGACCACCCCAGCTTAGAATACTTAGTCGCGGTTTGGGTGATCTGACGCTCTTCACCCGTCGAGAGTTTTTTAAGCCAAATTTGATTTTGTTTGTTGTGACCAATTCTGACAAACGCCACCACATCTGTGACAGGCGATAATACCAAATTTGTTTCACTCGCCTCGCTAGAAGTTAAAGGTTTGAGTAAGCTAAAATCGACTTTTGGTAGCGATTCAGAGCTAGTCGCCCACCAAAGACCAAGACTAAGTATCATTATTAAAGCACTAGATAAAATTGGTAAAATATAAGCTTTACTAAAACTGAAATTAGTACGCTCTTGGTCATCTAATACTAAACTATAACCACGCTTAGGGTGGGTAATGATAAACTGCGGAGATTTGGTGTTTTGCTCTAATAATTTTCGTAGAATCGCAATACTGCGCTGCACCGAACTAGGGTTAAAAATGGCATTACCCCAAACGGATTCGAATATGCGCTGCTGGCTGATAACTTGATTTTTATGCTGCTGTAAACACTCCAACACATCCATTACTTTAGGCTCTACTGAAGTCACATTTTCGGCATTAATAATTTGGCACCGTTCAAAGTCGACCATACTCTTACCAATTTTCAACTTTGTCACAAGTTCTCCAAAAAACTATATTAATCAATACCTAAGAAATTCTTAAGAAAAATTCAAGCTAAGCTACATTGCTAATCGATATAGATGAATTGCATTTTAAATCCAGTCTAAATTTTAACAAAAAGATGTATAAATGCGGTATTTTTTATTCTTAATTACCATAATCACCAGTGCTTTTTTACTATTCCAAATACAACCTATTCTTGCAAAAAATTTACTGCCAACTTGGGGTGGTGGCAGCTCTGTCTGGACCACATCTATGCTGTTTTTTCAAAGCATGTTACTACTCGGGTATGCTCACGCATTTTGTATGAGTTTCATTAAAAATGTAAAATCCCAACTTACATTACAGGCTTTATTTTTACTTTTTTCATTATCTTTAATTCCTAGCCTCTTAAAAACACCCCCATATTTAGCCAAAATTTCATCTCCTGAAGCTTCAATTTTATTCTCATTGTTTCTCGAAATTGGTGTTCCTTTCTATTTACTGTCTTCGACTGGTGTACTTTTGCAACATTGGTATTCAAAACACTGTCAACAAGAAACTGGCGCCTACCCTTTCTACGCTTGGTCTAATTTAGCCTCATTAATTGCACTATTAAGTTATCCATTTTTAATCGAGCCTTATATTGGCCTAGCTCAGCAAAAGTTAATTTGGTCATACACTTATTTCGGCTTTGTTGTATTCAATTTAATATTGATATTAAATCTATATCGCCAACAACATTTTGCTATATTTAAGCCCTTAACTTACAAAAATTCAGAGACAAGCTCTGATAAACATAGCAATCTAACTCCTGAACATTTCAACACACCAACTCTAAAATCAAAAGTATTGTGGATGGTACTACCCTTGCTTGCCGTGGTTTTGTTATTGAGTATAACTCAACTACTCACGCTGAATATCAGCCCTAGCCCCTTATTATGGATAGTGCCGCTAAGTCTGTATTTATTAAGTTATATCATTGGCTTTTCAAACCTTAACATATATCAAAAAGGTCCCTGGCTGACATTTTTTCCATTTTGTGTCTTAGCTAGCTTGTTAATGTTCTTTTTTGGTAGTCACTTTAACAGCCTTTCCCAAATAGCCATGTACAATTTTATTCTGCTAGTTGTAGCTGTCATTTGTCATGGCGAATTACGAAAAATAGCGCCATCTTCACATGATTTACCCAGGTTTTATTTATACGTGGCACTAGGGGGCATGTTAGGTGGGGTATTTGTTAGCATCATTGCTCCACAGCTATTTAAGCAATTAACAGAGTTTCCTATTGCTATATTTGGCATTTTTTTGATTTTAGGTGTGATTTATTTCCCTCAATCGACTAAGACGCTAAATGCAAAAGGCATGGCTTGGTGTCTAGGTTTATTGATTTTACCCGCATCCTACTATGCCCTTAGTCATGTTTATACTCGTTATGACATTGCTAATATCCGTAATTTTTACGGCTACTTAAGTGTCAAAGAAGTAGAAACTGAACACGGTATATCCCGCAGGCTAGTCGATGGCACAACTGTTCATGGAGAGCAATTGTTTAACACCGCTATAGACTCTACAAAAATTTATTATGGGCCAAATACAGGTATCAACCTAGCGCTCAAGCATGTTCAACAGCGAACATCAATAAATATGGCGGTGATTGGTTTAGGTGCAGGTGTACTTGCAGGGTTTGGCCGCCCTTCTGACCACCTCACCTTTTATGAACTAAATCCTGCGGTTAAATATTTAGCCGAATCTCAATTTGATTACCTCAAAAATACACAAGCTGACACCCAAATAGTTATGGGTGATGGCCGTGTGTCTTTGACAAAAGCGCTAATAAGACCAAAAGCCAAACAATCTAAAAATCTACTAGACGTATTAATCATTGACGCTTTTACAAGTGGTGCAATACCGAGTCATCTGTTAACGTTAGAAGCCTATGAAATATATTGGAAACACTTAAAAGATAAAGGTTTGCTAGTCATACACACATCCAATAACCATGTCGATTTAGTACCATTATTATTTGCCTTAGCTGAAAATGACAATAAGACAGCCAGTTACTTTAATACCTCTAAAGTAAGCAAGTATGACTATGGAAGCGAGTGGGTAGTGATAACCAATGATAAATCTTTTAAAGCATCAGCTAGGACAAACTTGATCGAAAAAACACTAAAAGATCATACTTCAAATCCGTTAATTTGGACTGATGACTTCAATAGTTTACTACCAATAATGAAGTTCTAATTAAATACCCAACTAGCAATGAATGACTCGGTCTCGCCCTAATTGTTTAGCTATATACAAAGCCTCGTCGGCGCGCTTTACAATCGATTCTCGGGTCTCATCCTCGTCAATTTTAGAGGTTGTTACACCAAAACTAGCAGTGACTTTGCCTAATTCTGGAAATTCTGACGCTGCAATACACATTCGTAGCTTTTCAGCTAAAGCCATGGCACCTTCAATATCTTGAGACGGACAAATAATCATAAACTCCTCACCGCCCCAGCGGCCGACTATATCCACTTCTCTGATGTTACTAGAGAGAACTCTTGCCACTTCGATTAAGACATTATCACCCAGTTGATGCCCGTACATATCATTTACCGTTTTAAAATTATCGACATCACACATCACCACAGAGACATGTTGTTTATATCGATGAAATTTTTGCATTTCTAAATTAAAGAAGGTGTCTATTTTGGCTCGATTAAATAACCCGGTTAGGTGATCGGTTTCCGATAGTTTTTCAATACGCTTTTTATCAGAAATATCATGGCGGATAGAAGTACACCCAATCACATTTCCATGCTCATCATGATCGGGCTCCATCACCACATCTACCCAAAATGCACTTCCATCTTTGGCTAAACATTTAAGCTCCCCTTTCCAACTTATTCCGCTGTGAATCGTTTCCCACATTTTTTCATATATGGTAGCGGCCATATCTGGGTGACGAATAATACTATGATGTTGTCCAATTAATTCATCACGTGAGTATTTCGAAATGTCTAAAAAAGCCTGAGAAACATCGATAATGTAATTATCAATATTGACAGTCGATATAATGATATTTTTATTTACTATGTCTACATAGTGTTGCAAATCTAGCTTGGTACGTTGTAACGCCTTGGTACGCTCATTCACTAACGTCCGCAACCTTTTGCTTAAAAATATAAAAAGAACTAACAAGGCCGCTAAAACAGCTGCGATAATAATAATCCATTTAACCCAAAGAGCAGAAATGACACTGTTAGTGTGGAACCGATAATCAATTCCAGTAAGCTCCCGTCCTTCAAGTTCAGAATTTTGACCGATATATATGTTAGCAATGCGTTCAAACCTATCTGGATTAAATGACCCAATTTCAACTAGGTCAGGCAATACCATTTCTTTTGTGGCCTTGGCTTCAAACCTAAGATGCTCAATCGACTTAGCTGCACCGTATTTGTTTTTCAACCAATCAATAACCTCTTCAGTGTGATCAAAAGCATAGCGCCACCCTTTAATAGAAGCAGCTTTAAAACGCATAGCCACATCTGGGTTTTCTCTTAGTAAGGTTTCACTGGTGAAAAGCATATCGCCGTAAAAATCGATACCATAATTTAAGGGGTTAATTAGATGGGTAGCTATACCTAACTCATGGTACAAAAACGGTTGGTCTGTTGAATATACTGTCATAGCGTCTACGTTGTCAGACAATAACCCTAAATCATCTCTGGTATAATAGACTTCATTTATATTAGAAAGATTGACATGTTCAACTTCTAACATTGCGGTTACCGCAGCATCACTTTCAACAGGTCTACGTGCTACATTTTTACCTGCTAGTTCAAATGGACCAAAAATATTGTCGGCTTTTTTAGTTAATAACATTGCAGGCGAATGTTGAAATATAGCGGCTAAAACCACTACCTTTTTATTATTTAAACGACTTAATACTAAACTAGAATCCGCCACCCCAAATTCTGCTTCACCATCAAGAACTGAATCTGCCGTGGATTTAATAAAATTAGGTTGAAGTATAGTAAGGTCAATATTTTGCTCCGCGTAAAAGCCTTTTTCTAAGGCAGCATAATAACCAGCAAATTGAAACTGAGTATTCCATTTAAGCTGTAATTTTACCCGATCCTTTTCATTCGCAAAGGTGTGATTGCACAGACATAACAATACAATGCAGCTTAAAACCACGGGACTTTTTAACATCTTATACCTTAACGCTCGACTCAATGATTTGAGTTTCTGTATAACCTTAGTTCAGGATAAAAAATTTCAAAGAAATTAAGCTTTATTATCCAATTCAGAGGATTAATTATTATTTTCAACTGTTCAGTACGTTAGAAACGCAGGCATAACTTAACCATAACTGACATTATTTAGCTGTAATAATACCTGAAAATAAGTACATCAAGATAGCTTATTAGGTAATCACTATTTTTTTGGACAATAAAAAACCCGTTACAAGCTAGCTGTAACGGGTTTTAAAATTATGCTTATTAACTAAGGTTATTTAGCTGTATCTGCTGCAGTGGCTTCTTCAGGTTTGTCTAAAGAAAGCTGCAATGAGTGCACTGGATTGTCACTATCAGCCGTCAATTGTACTAAGCGGTTAAGCTGACCCAATGACATTAATACGGCGTAGATTGCCCCTAGGAAACCACTTTTGTGTAACTCAAGTATTTGCTCTGAATCTAATTCTTGAAGACGCTTTTCACTGATAGTTTGCATACCATTGATGTTACGTTTTTCACCATTCACATACTGAGCACGAATTACGATTGGATCAAATAAGCCTAACTCTTCTAATTTAGCAATAAACTTACGCGTTGCCATTTCACTGTTGGTTAACTCGGACAATAATTTTTGTCTGTTTTCAAGATATGGGCTAGCTGCGTCATCGACAAATAAAGGTTCGCCTTCTGTACCAACTAAATCTGAATTTTCATCAATATACACACCCAACTTTTCGCCATCAGGACGAACATCAAATGGATAACGTTGAATGTTCATAGGCACAACATGCCCTTCCCATCTACTTTCTTTTGCAAACAAGTTAACGCCTTGCTCAATACCTAACATTACAACACTGTGGGTGGTACTGCTTTTAGGATCTTTGATGAAGATGATAGGCATGCAACTGGCTAACTGAGCATATTCGCGAATAGATGCGGCTGCTAAATGTGAATCTTTTGCATGGGAAAAGTCACTACTTAATTTAACGTGAAGATCTTTATGTTTATTTTTATCTAGCGGGATGTAACTCATTGTCATTGGAAAATTCTCTAATTATTTTTTTGATAAAACGATAAAATTTATCGCTTTAGCTAGTTTTGCTCAAATCGATCTGGGGATGATTATCTCGTTTACAAGTAAAAAACAGATACCAACAATTTTTATTTGAAAATAGAAAGGCCAGGTAATCAGCTAATGTAAAAAAAGCACCCCGCCAGCCTTCAACTTAAGATTTAGCCTCAGTTGATACCCATAAATAACCTATTTATGATCATGAGCAATTTACAGTTTCATAACCAAGAGGTGAGTCTAAACTAGACAAACCAGCAAACCCTAAGTTTTCAGACTCCAGCAAATCTGGTTCCTGAATAGTAAAAATATAAATATTACTAGTGACTCCACCACATACTGCAGGGTAGTTCGCACCTGTAATATAACCACACTGGGGCTCAGTGAATTCGATATTAGCATCAGTTAAATAAGAAGAGGTCTCTTCTAAACTTAAGCCATCATCATTACATTGGGTTTCAGCAGTGTTAATATATATAGTAACCAATTTAACTGCAGAGTCGCTTGCAAGGTCATCACTACATGAAACCATGAATATGACACATAGCATTAACAAGGCTTTAGAATTCATAACTGCCCCTCATTAAAAAGTCTGTAATAACTGAAACAGTACTTAATACGTTACCTCGAAGTGTTTTCTTATGCAAACTAACACTAAATGAACCTTTCATCCTGTTTTCGAGTACCGCTCAACGTCTTCTACTTGGTCACTAGACGTCTAGATGTTAGCATTTTGTTAATCTGCATCAATTGCTTGTATTAATAGGTGCGAGTAACGTATCTTCCACGTTAATAAAAATCAAAGCCAATCAACATAATAGAGTGCTGGCTTTATAACCAAACAAAAATCAGGAAACGATTAGATGGGTTCAAAAAATAATTATAAATCTGCCTTTGCATTTTTAACCATACTCTTCTTTATGTGGGGTTTTATAACAGTATTAGTCGATGCCTTGGTACCTAGGCTAAAAGACGTATTTGAGCTGACTTATGGTCAATCAATCATGGTGCAATTCGCGTTTTTTGGTGCCTTCTTTTGTTTTGCTATCCCTTCTAGTTTTTTGTTAGAAAAAATTGGATACCAAAAAGGTATAGTGGTGGGTTTATCAGTTATGGGCCTGGCATGTTTACTGTTTTATCCTGCCGCAAGCATCAGAGAGTTTTGGATATTCATCACCGCTTTTTTCATCTTAGCCGCGGGCATTACCCTATTACAAGTGGCTGCTAACCCTTATGTTACCTTACTGGGTGATGAAGAGTCGGCCTCTAGCAGATTAAATTTATCCCAAGCTTTTAACAGCTTTGGGACGCTACTTGCGCCTATCGCCGGCGCTGTGTTCTTGCTAAGTGATACAGTGTTAGATGCCAATAGTATTAACCAATTAAGTGAAGCCGCTAAGGTTGAGTATTATGCAAGTGAAGCATTGTCAGTACAGCAACCCTTTGTCATTATCGCCCTTGTTCTATTTGCTCTAGCAGCTATTTTTGGCTTTAAAAGCTTACCATCACTGATCCAACAAGCGCCTAAAGGTGGCTACGCTCAATTATTTAAACATAAAAAGTTTCTATTAGGCGTACTCGCTATTTTTATGTACGTAGGTGCTGAAGTGTCTATCGGGAGTTTCTTGGTTAACTACTTCCAAGAGTTACAAGTAATCGACACGATTAAAAACAGTCCATTTTTAAGCAATTTGTCTTCATTTTTGTTGATTGGAAAAGACATCACAGACGTTGATGCTAATGCCGTATTAGGCTCATTTGTCACCTTATACTGGGGTGGAGCTATGGTTGGGCGTTTTGTTGGAGCGTTTTTAATGCGCTTTATCAGTAGTGGTAAGCTACTAATGATCTTTGGCTTATTGGCAAGCACCATGATTGTTATTTCTGTTACCGCTAGCGGCATTACCGCCATGTTTGCAATTTTAGCTGTGGGTTTATTTAACTCTATCATGTTCCCTACTATCTTCAGCTTAGCATTAGATGGGCTAGATAACTTAAAAGCGCAAGCCTCAGGATTATTGGTTATGGCAATTGTAGGTGGGGCATTCATTCCTAAGATAACTGGCACAATTGCAGATACTTTTGGAACAGATGCAAACGGTTTATCTACTGGTAGTGGGCTAAGTATTGCATTTTTATGTTTAGTCTTATGCTACTGCTATATTGCATTCTTTGGCGCGACCAAACGTAAGGTAGCTGTTGCGGCCTAATTAAATGTGCTGAATAAATCACCTGTTTAGCGCTCAAAAACCTAAACAGGTGATTTACTTTTACCGCTTCACCCTTCTCAATATATGAATGACAGCTCGCTAATACTAAGTAACGGACTGCACATATTCATGTAGCTTAGCCTCAGCTTCATGACCAAATAATATTTCACATGCTTCTCGTAACCCAGGGTCAGCAAGAATATCAGCCTGACGAACCACTAACGAAATTTTAGAGCGTCGGCGTAAGAAGTCTTCTAATTTGGTCACCATTTCTCTCTCTGCAGCATGTTCAATTTCAACTCTAAGATACTCAGAGTTTTCAATCAATAATTCGGCTTCTGCAGGGTTTTCGCGAATTTTCTCTAACATATTAATAGCATTACGGCCGTAACGACGCCAAAACCTTGTGGTTAACGGCTCAGTTGAGGAGGCAGGGGTAAGAGAGTCAAAATCCATTAACTGAGCCCTATGAAAGAACTCATCTCGAACTGTACTGTCAGGCTCACCGTACCACTTGTAATGCCGGTAGGGGAACTCGATACCTAAATCTTTTACTATGCTTGCTACTTCATCGCCCACATTAATACAGTCAGTGAGTTTGCCTCCAAAGATAGAAAGATAGCCATCAGCCTGATTAACATCAATGGCATGCTTACGAGACAATTGTACCCAGTCGGCAGTACCTTCAGCTCCCTTAACAGCCAAGGGGCGCACTCCACAGCGCTCTGCGATAATATCGGTCTGAGTCAATGGTTTGGGTAAATCTAAAAGCTTATTTACGTTATCTAAAACAAATTGCCTGTCGTGAGCCGTGACTTTTGCGTTTGGGTCTTCCACTTGAGTGTCAGTGGTACCAATACAGGTTTTAGGTCCCATTGGTATTACAAAAAATAAACGCCCATCATCAGCAAAAAATGTCAGTACTTTATGACTATCAGTGATCTTATCAACAATCAGGTGAATGCCTTTTGAGAACAAATGTTGGTGTTCAGTTTGCTGATGATTTACGTGGTTAAGCAAGTCAACAAAAGGCCCTGCGGCATTGATGATAACCTTAGAGCGAATAATGAACGCCTCACCGGTCAAGCTATCTTTAGCCTGAGTGTGCCACTCATCATTAACTCTTTTATAGCTCGTTACGGCAACGTAATTGGCGGCGATGCAACCGTAACTCATGCTTGATCGAATAAAGTTAAAAACAAACCTAGCGTCATTGTCATGTAAGTAAGCGTCAGAATACTCAAAACCACCCACCACATTCTGAGTATTCAACACAGGCTCTAATGCTTTCAGTTTCTTGGGCTTTAAGTAAACTGGAACTTTCGTAAAAAAGCGACCCATTGCCCAATATAAAAGTGTGCCCATGTAGATAAAAAATGCGGGAAAACGAAAACCTTTATGAATACTAGTGAAAAAACGGATTTCTTTCACCGTTGACGGATAGCTCTCCATCAAATGATTACGGCTTTTACACAGCTTATTGACCAATGCATACTCATGGCTTTCTAAGTATTTGATACCGCCCCAAGCTAAATTCGACGAGTTAGAACTGGTAAAACCCGCAAAATCTTCTTTATCCACTAATGCCACCTTCACACCTTTTGCAGATAAAGCAGCGGCAGAAACCGCGCCATTTATACCGCCCCCAATCACTAAAACATCAAATATTTTAACAGGAAGTTTCTTGAGGTTACTTTTTCTTAAATTGGTCACTTAAAACCCATGCTTGTTAATCAACAAATGTCGAATCTTGTGCGCCTATAAAAGCAAAATCAAAACAAGAACACAATCAAATGGGTACATTAAAGCTGACTTTACTTTATGAGGCCAATCTATAAACTGCATTAACAGCAAACACAAATGTAACGTTCAAAGCACCTCTAACTCTGTCAGTGGTTGCTACAAACATTAAAAATAGCGGGAGACTATTCTTTGAAAACAATTAAAACCAAAATAAAACTGGGCGGCTTATTAGTTGCTTCGGCCTTATATGTAGGGCAAACGACAGCGATAGAAGTCAGTGACAAGGCCCATCAATTAGCCCAACAGAATATCATTATTGACTCACATATCGACGTACCCTATCGCGTTGAAAAACAATGGGTAGATGTCACTAAAGCCACTGAAGGAGGTGACTTTGATTATCCCCGAGCCAAGCAAGGGGGTCTAAATGCTCCTTTTATGTCTATTTATGTTCCAGCCAGTTTAGACAACTCAGCAGGCTCAACTAAATTAGCCGACAAACTTATCGACTATATGGAAGCTATCGTTGGCCGTGCTCCTGATAAATTTGCAATCGCCACCAGCACATCTGATGTAGAAGAACAATTTGCAAAAGGTTTAATCTCTTTGCCTTTAGGGATGGAAAACGGCTCACCTATTCAAGGTGACTTAGCTAACCTGCAACATTTCTATGACCGAGGCATTCGTTACATCACACTTGCTCACTCTCTGGCAAATCATATCTCTGATTCATCTTACGATTTACGTAGAAAATGGAATGGCCTTAGCCCTTTTGGTAAAGAGTTAGTTGTAGAAATGAATAACCTAGGCATTTTAGTCGATATTTCTCATGTATCAGATGATGCGTTTTATCAAGCCATTGAAATCAGTAAAACACCTGTTATTGCATCGCACTCATCATTACGTGAGTTTACTCCTGGTTTTGAACGTAATATGGATGATGCGATGATTAAAGCTTTGGGCAAAAATGGCGGCGTAGTTCAAATTAACTTTGGTTCTACTTTTGTTACTAAAAACGCCAATGCTTGGAGTAAAAAACGCGGAGCAGACCGCAAAGCTGCAGAAGAAAAGCTAGGTAAAGACACTGCTGAATTTAAGGCTTTTACTGACAAATATAGTAAAGAAAACCCTCTACCTTACGCCACACTTGATAGTGTTTTGGACCATATTGATCACGTGGTAGCGTTAATAGGTGTAGACCATGTGGGGATTGGTTCTGACTACGATGGTGTAGGTGATTCCTTACCAACGGATCTTAAAGATGTATCAACTTACCCAAACCTAATTCAAGGTTTACTTAATCGTGGTTATAGCGACAGTAACATCATAAAAATACTCAGTGGTAATTTTATGCGCGTTTGGAAAATTAACGAAGAATATGCAGCTAAACACTAGTAATTAAACTGAATTAAGCATAATACTCATCCCAAAAGCAAACCTATGACCAAGGCTTGCTTTTGGGGCAAAAATTAGGCGATAACAAACGTATTACGGCCGTTTTCTTTAGCCTGATACAAGCTATTTTCAGCCCTACCAATAATGGGGTTTATATCTAACGAACCATCACCAACAACCGTACCACCTACACATATAGTAACTATTTCTAAAGGCGAAGGCTGATGTGGAATACTCAAATTTCGAATGGTCTCTAGCAAGCAATTCGCAATATATTCGACACCTGCAGAGTCTGTATCTGGCAATACTAAAACAAACTTGTCTTGTTCCAAACGAGCCAAAAAATCTGTGGGCCTACGGGCAAAATTGGCTAAGGTTTTTGCTATTTTTTTTAAACAATTATCAGCTTCAAATTGGCCGTACTCTTCGTTGTATTGTCTAAAATAATCAATATCCACTTTTAATAAACCCAGTATAGTATTGTTTCTAGCGGCTAGCTTAGCCTGTTGAAAAAAGAAACCATCGAAAAATCGTCTGTTAGGAATACTAGTTAACTCATCAGATATTGAAAGATGTTTAAGTTTATCTGTTGAAGCTTTCATTGATAGAAAAGACATCACCCTATGTCTTAAAGTTTGTGTCGAAAACGGCTTAGCGATGAAATCAACACATCCCGCATCCCAGCACTCATCTTCGGATTCAGGGTCTGTTCTTCCCGTTATAAAAAATACTGAAATATCCTTGGTTGCAAATCTTCGTTTTAAGGTATTACAGGTTTCTAAACCGCTCATTATGGGCATATTGAAATCCATCAGCACCAAATCTGGAGCAATATTTTGACAAAAATCTATTGCTTCTAAGCCGCTAGAAACATGGTGTGTCTGATAGATACCATCCAGTGCTTGCATTGAGATGACCGCACTAAGGGGATCATCTTCAACTATAAGAACCAACATTTTTTTATCTATAAATTCGCCATCATCAAACATGCTAAAACCCTAAAAATCACAACTAAACTAAATACTCTGAACGGCAAATACCTAACAAAGTTAACTAATTATCGCCAAATACCTACACATACTATACTGCCTGCAGCACTTATAGTCACCTTGCCAACAGCCACACAATAATCAAGATAAGAATCACGCATATAGTTTGCCAAAACACCACAGGATCTCGTTCAATAAGCGGTGGTTTGGCTTTACTTAAAAAACGTTTACTAGGCTGGTTTAAATCGAAAATAAATTCTGATAGTTCTTGGTAACGTTTGTAAGGATTGGGGTGCAGGGCTTTTTTCAAGGTGTCATCTACCCAAGCAGGAATTTCTCGGTCATCATGTAATGCAGTTTGATATCGCAACTTATTTTGAGCTGTTTTAGTGCGGGCTTGAGAGACACTCGTACCGTAAGGCAATTTCCCTGTTAACATCTGATAAGTAATGACCCCAAGTGAAAACAAATCTGATCGCGGTGCCCCTGCTTCCCCTAAAAAGTATTCAGGTGCGGTATATTGCATTGTGCCTAAAATATTCTCATGCTCTATAGACTGAGTCATTTCCATCAAACCAGCGACTTTAGTAGAGCCAAAATCAATTATTTTCACCACACCCGACTTATCAATCATGATGTTCTCTGGACGAATATCTTGATGCAGCATTTCTAAGCGGTGAAACGCTTGTAATCCTGTAGCAATTTGCGCCACTATTTCACGGACACTTTGCAGACTAGGCTTAGGATTGTCTCTCATCCATTGGGTGAGTGTTTGGCCTTCTATAAATTCAAATGCTGTAAACAAAAAGTTTCGTTTACGAGTCACGTTGCAGGGTTTAAGTACATGGGCGCTATTGATACGTTTAGCTATCCACTCTTCCATTGAAAAACGTTCAAGATGAGCTGGTTCATCTTTTAAATCAATAGATGGAGCTTTTATCACCACAGGTAAATCAGAACCACTGATTAAGTCTTCAGCTAAATATACATGGCTGCGGCTAGTTGAGTACAAGACCCGCAAAATTTTAAAGCCATCAAATTCTTCTCGTACCTCCATCACAGGAGGAAAAGGTAATACTGTCAGTTCTTTAACACGCTCATTTACATCTTGACTAGGCAAGTTATCAAGTCTAACCACTTGTACACTTAGGTTATCATCACTGCCTTGATTCAAAGCATACTCCGCTATTTTTGCGGCGGCTTCGTCTAAGTTAGCTGCATTTTTCTCTACAAATTGGTACATTAGATTTTTATCTACGCACTCATATACACCATCTGTAGCAAGAATAAACACGTCCCCTTTTTCAACTGTCAGGGAATCGTGATCCAACTCTAACTGACTAAACATGCCCATGGCACGGCTGAGGTAACTTTGTTCACTAGACACCCAGGTACGGTGATCTGCTGTTAATGAAGCGCCATTACCATTTCGAAAATGATAGATGCGACTGTCGCCAATATGAAAGGTGTAAGCGGTGTTTGACTTGAGAATCAAAGCACTTAAGGTACAAACAAACCCTTTATTTTTATCAAACCTATGTTCACTCTTTTCGGTTTGAGAATGTAACCACGTATTATTTGCAGTAAGTACTCGTTCAGCAGACTTCTTAACAGACCAGGTTTCTGAAGTACAATAGTAATCATCCAATAAGCTCCTGACTGAAGACTCACTGGCAATGTGACTAACCTCGCTACTGCTAATACCATCTGCAATGGCAGCAACAATACCTTTGGTAGATAATTGAGGCTCAGTAGGCACCATCACACCATAAAAATCCTGATTCACCGCTTTGCGGCCTTTATCAGAATACTGCCCCACCGAAACAACTAATTGACTGGGCATGGCGTGAGGTTCCTTACTGTTTATACAAAATGTTAGTAACTTTTATAAGGTAAAAACTTACCTGTCATGGTGATTTTGACTCTATCACCTTTTGCATCTTCTTGACGGCTTAAGTCCATGTCAAAGTCGATAGCACTCATGATGCCATCACCAAACTCTTCATGAATGAGCGCTTTAAATGTAGTTCCATAAACATTGATTAATTCGTAAAAACGATAAATCAGGGGATCCGTAGGCACTGCTGTCGGCAACGAACCTTTATATGGCACCACTTGTAATTGCGCGACGGCTGTAGCCGGCAGGTCTAATAACTCACCTACTTTAGTCGCTTGCTCAACTGTTAAAGTCATTTGCCCTAATAAAGCAGCGGTAGTCCATTCTTTACTTTGACCCACAGCTTCAGCTAGTTGTGGCCAAGTCATGTTTTTAAGTTGTTTTTGTAAAACAATAAGTTCGGTAACTTCATTACGATTCATTACATCACTCTCTTATATTCAAAAATAAAAAATGATACCTGCTGACTAAAAACAATAGGCTGTTGAACTATAGCTAGGCCAGCAAGTACCAAAGGGAAACTTAAGCGCTACGCTTTTTACTTTCACGCACGTGGGTGTAGTAAATAGGTAAGCCGACTAATAAGAAACCACCCACTAAGTTACCTAGTGCAGTTGGGATCTCATTCCATATTAGGTAATCAGATATAGCAAACTCACCGCCCATGATCATAGAGAATGGGAAAAGGAACATGTTTACAATTGAGTGTTCAAACACCATATAGAAGAACAACATGATAGGCATCCACATTGCGGCCATTTTAGCGCCAGCAGAAGTAGAAATCATAGCACCAACCACGCCCATAGATACCATCCAGTTACACAACATGCCGCGGATAAATATGGTGAACCAACCTAGAATGCCCTGCTCTTTATAACCTAGGGTTCTTGATTCACCTATGGTCGCCACTTTTTCAGCAACGGCACCACCATCTATCTGGTAGCCGTAAGTTAAAATAAACGAAGCGAAAAATGCAGTCGTTAAGGCACCTGCAAAGTTTCCACAAAAAACTAATCCCCAGTTACGCAACATACCTTTCACAGTACAGCCAGGCCTTTTATCGATTACCGCAAGAGGAACCAAAGTAAATACACCTGTCAACAAGTCATATTTCATCAAGTAAAGCATGATAAAGCCTACAGGAAACAGAACTGCTCCAAGCAAAGGATTACCTGTTTTAGTAATGACAGTTATCGCAAAAAACGCAGCCAAAGCTAGAATGGCACCAGCCATAAATGCTCTAACTAACGTATCTTTGGTGGACATAAAAATTTTCTGTTCACCGGCATCTACCATTTTGGTGGCAAACTCTTTTGGTTCTAAGTAAGACATGTTTAATCCTCGTATTTTGATTTTATGTGTGATTTTTAAGCAAAAAAAACGTCCATAAATTCACTAGCGCTAGCTAATGAATTTATGGACGTCGTTATCCGTTGAATCTTTTATTTTAAGTCTTTATTGACTTTGATTCTAACTTCCACAAAGCAAACACTGGGCCAAAGGGAATTTCACACCAGAAATAATAAGAAAATACCAAATAAAAATAAGCACTTAAACGTTTTCTGGGTACAGAGATGAAACGTTGAATACCTAGTAGAATAAAAAGATGAAGATCAAAATTGTTCACATTCGCACCTCGACAGTGCGTAATTCAATCAAAATAGCAAAGAAACAAACCTCAATAAAAGGGAAAACAGAAATATTGCCCCAAAGGGTGAGGCAATGTTAGAAACTGCAAGCTTAAAGAGTTTTCACTCCTTCTCCGTCCATTTTATCTTGGGTTTTATTCTCAAAGTCACTAGCATCATTACGTTGGTGCAGTTGGCCTGAAGGCTCACCCCAAGTGCGGTTTACCATTTTCCCTCTTTTTACAGCTGGTCTAGCATCAATTTGTTTAGCCCAGCGCATTACGTTAGTGTAGCTTTCAACTTGTAAAAACTCAGCTGCATCATAGAGTTTCCCTAACATTAACGCGCCATACCAAGCCCAAATAGCCATATCGGCTATGGTGTACTCATCACCACAGATAAATTCCTTATCAGCTAATTGGCGGTCTAATACGTCTAATTGACGCTTAATTTCCATAGCATATCGATTAATGGGGTATTCGTACTTTTCTGGTGCATAAGCATAAAAATGCCCAAAACCTCCACCTAGCATAGGCGCACTGCCCATTTGCCAAAACAACCAAGATAAACACTCTGGCTTTCTAGCTGGTTCACTAGGTAAAAAGGCATCAAATTTTTCAGCTAGGTACAACAGAATAGCCCCCGATTCAAAAACACGAGTTGGAGGCAAGGTGCTGTTGTCCATGAGCGCGGGTATTTTTGAGTTAGGGTTAATATCAACAAAGTCACTACCAAATTGGTCGCCTTCCATAATATTCACTATATAAGCGTCGTACTCGGCATCTTTAATACCAGCCGCCAATAACTCTTCTAACATCACGGTAACCTTTACACCATTAGGCGTAGCCAATGAATGCAACTGTAGAGGGTGCTTACCAATGGGTAGGGTTTTATCATGGGTGGCACCGGCAATGGGGCGATTAATATTGGCAAATTTACCGCCACTATTCGCATCCCACGTCCAAACTTTAGGGGGCGTGTAACGTGTATCAGTCATAAATCATTCCTTATGGTGCTGTGAAGTAAACCAAGGTTTGCCACAGACAGGGTTATTTTAATATTAGAACGAAGACCCCAGCGAATAATTCCCTTAAACACACTATTCTTTTATTCCGTGAGCGAGAAGCGTAAATGCGTACTCTTCTGCTGAGTCTTTTAATTGTGCATATCGCCCAGTGTTAGCGAAGTGACCCGCGCCCATATTGATGCGCATCACCAGTAAATTATTATCAGTTTTTGTGGCTCGTAATTTAGCCGTCCACTTGGCGGGCTCCCAATAGGTCACTCTAGGATCATTGATGCCTCCAGTCACCAACATAGGTGGATAGGCTTTAGCTTCGATATTGTCGTAGGGAGAATAACTTTTAATGTATTCAAAAGATGCTTTACTCTTAATTGGGTTACCCCATTCGCTCCACTCCGGTGGCGTCAAAGGTAAGCTTGCGTCTAGCATAGTATTTAACACATCCACAAAAGGTACACCTAGCTTAACCGAACGCCAAAGTTCAGGCGCTTGATTCACCACTGCCCCCATTAACTCGCCACCCGCACTGCGGCCACTAATAGAAATATTACCTTTTGCCACATAGTGTTGCTCTATCAAAAACTGCGCTACATCCACAAAGTCATTAAAGGTGTTTTGGCGTTTAGTTAGCTTGCCATCTAAATACCATTGGAACCCCATTTCATCCCCCCCTCTAACATGGGCGATAGCAAACGCAAAGCCACGGTCGAGTAGACTTAATATGTTAGGTGAAAAGCTAGGCTCCATCCCATATGCATATGCTCCATATCCATATAAATACACGGGTTGGCTAGCATCTTTTTTAAAGCCCTTTTTGTAAACAATAGAAACAGGCACTGCAACACCATCTCTGGCAGGGGCCATCAGCCTCTCTGTGTAATATTGGGTTTTATCATAACCCGATGGTATCTCTTTAACTTTTCTGAGGGTTAAGGCTTTGCTTGTCATATCAAAGTCATAGACACTTTCAGGAGTGATCATAGACTCGTAAGCAATACGTACATGTTGCTGATTAAATTCAGGATTAAGGCTTAACCCAACACTGGCTACTTTTTCAGGAAGCGAAATATCATATGCAGGTTTATGGTTAGGCAAAATACTTAATGACTGAATACCTTTTATACTGTTAGATACGGCCACAAAGTCTTTAAATACTTGAAAGTCTTTAAGATAATTATCATCTGATCCTGCAATAAAATCTTGCCAGTTTTCATATTTAGGGTCGAGGTCACTCACCTTCGCGAGCCTAAAATTGGTATGGGTATCATTGCTTAGAAGGTAAAAGAAACCATTGCCATGATCTACCTCTAATAAGAACCTTTGTTCACGCCTACTCAGATACTCAGGGGCTTTCGTTAAATCATCTAAATCAAACACCACAGATTCAGTCGCCTCAGAGTTGCCCGACTTGATAACTAAATACTCACCACTACTGGTGGCATGAAATCCCAAAAAATACTCAGTGTCGTCTTCAGCCTTTAAAACACGGTCTTCTGGTTGTTCGTCGCCAAACGAATGTAAGTTCACGCTTTTAGCTCGTAATTCTTTTTCATCTAACAAGGTATAAATCAAACCATTATTTTCTTTTGTAAACAGCAGCGAGCCATAAGTATTAGAAATATTGTCTGTTAGATATTCCCCAGTGTTTAAATTCACAACTTTAACTGTGTATCGTTCACTGCCGTCTGTGTCGAAAGAATAAGCCAACCAATTATTATCAGGGCTAAACTTGATAGTGCCTAAATCAAAATACTCATACTCTTTCGCTAATCTATTTTCATCTAAAATAATCTGTTCTTCAGCACTATCAAGAGCTCGTCTTACCCATACGCGGTAATCTTCACCTACCCTGAAATACCAGCGATACTCATAGCCATTTTTTTGCCAAGGCACAGAGGTTTCAGCATCGCTAATTCGGCCCTTAAACTCTTCAACTAAACTGCTGACTAGGGCCTGATTCGGCTCTATGAACTTTGCATAGTATTGATTTTCAGCTGTTAAATAATCAAGTACAGACACATCATCTACTGTGGGATAGCCTTGATCTTTTAACCAATGATAGTCATCTGATATTTCTATTCCATGGTATTCGGCTTTGAAAGCTTGTTGCTTGGCAATTGGCGCAGGTATCGCTAATTGAGTCAATCGAGTATATGGTTTTTGCTCGGTTTTCTGTTCGGTCACTTTAATGGGCTCACATGAGAGAAATAAGACGTTAATAGCGGTGATTAATAACAACCATCTTGATGGGCGATGATACATAGTTTTATATCCTTATAAATTGTTCAGCTTGTATATGGAGCAGAGTATTTAAAAACAGCTCAAATCTACTTTACTCCATTCATAAAAAAAGCCCAAACAACAAAGTTTGAGCTTTTAGCAAATCTTACAATTGTTTCACTAAAGTTTAATTTAGTATTCCCACCACGACTGTTGCCACCATTCTAAGAACTCTTCAAAATCGATAGACCCGTCGTGGTTCTTATCAATTAAGTTAAAGCCTTCTTCTACATGGCTTGCTTTAGTTTTAGGTGATAAAACAGTTAATAATTCAATAAACTCTTTCAAGCCTATTTCACCATTACCGTCAGCATCAAAAAAATCAAACTCTTTACGGGCTTCTGCAATTTTTTCTGGTGCAAGTGGTTGTTCAGATTCTGTATTTAAAGACATAATTTCTTCAACTATTAATTCAATGGCTTAAGTCTAACGCTTATCACGAGTGAGTGTCTATGCACTATTGTGAACAAGAAGCAAAAAGGTAAATAAATCACCCTTCTAGCCGTTACTTTTCCCCATTGCTGTGCGCTGTGCACGGCGAGCTGCACCTTTTTGTTGGCGCCTTAACTTAATGGCTTTACGAGCCTCGGTCCCTAAATGCTCTTCTTTACGCTCTCGAGCTAGGTTCACTTGCTTTTCACGCTCTTTAAATCTCGCTAACTGTTCTTCACTGTGAGTACCAAAACATTTAGGGCAACTTACGCCAGACTCAAACTGCTCACTTTGTTTATCTTCTTCAGTAATAGGTAAACGACAGGCATAACATTGGTCATAATCACTTTTTTCTAAATCATGATTAACTGCCACACGGTTATCAAATACAAAGCAATCGCCTTCCCACAAGGTGTCTTCTTTAGGGACATCTTCTAGATACTTAAGAATACCACCTTCAAGGTGATACACCTCTTCAAACCCTTGCTCTTTCATATAAGCTGTAGACTTTTCACAGCGAATACCACCAGTACAGAACATAGCGACCTTTTTATTTTTAGCAGGATCTAAATTATCTTTCACATACTTAGGAAATTCGCGAAACGACTCAGTATTAGGATTCACTGCGTGTTTAAAGGTGCCAATTTCAATCTCATAATCGTTACGGGTATCAATTAACAATACCTCTGGATCTGAAATCAAATCATTCCAATCAGCAGGCTTAACGTAAGTCCCCACTGTCTTGCGAGGGTCAATACCCTCAACGCCCATAGTCACGATTTCTTTCTTTAACTTTACTTTAGTTCGATGAAACGGCTGGGTTTCATCTAAAGACTCTTTCACAGAAATAGGATTTAAACGCTCATCGGCATTTAGCCAATCAAGTAAAGCATCAATAGTGTCACGGGTACCCGAAACTGTACCGTTTATGCCCTCTTCAGCCAGTAGCAAAGTACCTTTGATGTTTTGAGACTCCATGAACTGAAGTAAAGGCTGGCGCAGCTCTTTGTAGTTTTCAAGAGAAACGAATTTATATAGCGCACATACAACGTATTTTGCATGTACTGAATTAGCGTGTTCAGACATAATATTACCTGCGGTTTGGGGCGTAATCCCAGAGCAAAAAATTAGGGTGCGGATGGTAGCTAATCTTTGTTTTTTGGTCAATGATCTAAGTCAATAACTAAGGGTTCTGTGGCTGAACCACTGGTTGCATGCGCGACGTTTATTAAGATTATTCAGTATGCTCACCAAACATTCGCCTTCTTTAACGTCGCAACCAAAAAGCCACATGCGGCGAGGCACATACATAGCGAAGAAGTCACAATAATGCGAATCATCAAGACACTCTGTTTTAATCACTTTCAGCGGTTAGGGCTAGTCAAGAATTAAGGCGTGACCATTGAATAATTTACCGCTATGGTGGCGCCTCTATTGTATTCTTTACCTTAAGTTTAAGTTGGCATAAATGATAACCACTATAAATAATAAGTTCGTTTTATGCGGCATTACAAGCGCCTTGCTGCTATTGAGTTCATGCAACCCAGCTGAGCCTTCAGATGATTACCCCGATGGGATTCTCTTTCAAAATATCGAAATATCAATTGATGATAGCGCGATACAAGTATTAACAGATCTCAGTTCCGATGGTGAAATTTATCTCTCAAATAATAACGAGCATCAATTTCTAACAATTAACAACAATGAGCAGTACCCGCTGCAGTTTATTATTAATAAGAACGACGGGGACCAGCAAGACAACATTACCTTTATAGAAACAGAAGCGTTAACGACAGAGATTCAAACTGATGATGAGTTTACATTAGTTTTCTCAAGAGCAAATGGTTCGACGCTAAAATCGGTGGCTTTTGTCCCAGAAGACATAACCTACATAACACCATTAGCTAATGACATTTATGATCATAACTCTGAAGATTTAGTTATCAGTTGGGAGAGTCAACCGATTGATGATACGCTATTTTTAACTGGCGACTGTGTGGGTAGAGCCTCTTTTGCCTTAACTCCAGCACAAACCTCTTTAACAATACCTGCCAATAGTTTACTTAGTATCGACGGTGATAACAGTCAATGTGAAGTTACTATTAGTTTGTATCCAATATCATATGGCTCCATAGACGAAAACCTAGCGGGTGGGAGCTTTAGATTACAAAAACTTTCAGCTTTGTCTATAACATTAACAAACTTACGAGAAACATATGATGAATAGCATTATCAGCACTACTTTAATTTTAGTTACCATTTTATTTAGTGCGACTTGCATGGCTGAAAATGAGACTAAACCTTGGTACGCAGGTGTTTCTGTTGGAGTGATGAATAATAAAGACACAGTGAATGACAAAGGAGCGATGTATGGTTTACTCGGCGGATATCATTTAACAGAATGGCTATCTGTTGAAGCTGAAATATCAAAACACAATACCGTAAAAAAACGGTTTGAAGACTCCTATTCAAATTTATATGTAGATTTTACACAAAGCAACGAGTTTGCATTTGTGGGTCTCAGAGCGACTAAACCTTTAGGAAGAATTTTTGGTTTTACAGCTCGTCTTGGCGCTGGATATACACGTTATAAGTCAGACTTCGAGCAAGAGACTTTAGTAAACATTAGTTCTGCAGTAGGCATGTCATGGCGCATCAAAAATTATAAGATAACCTATGAGATACAGCAAATAAAGTACCCTGAAGCCAACAGCCAAGAAGACAACTATTTAGGTGCAAATTTGTCCTTAAGGTATAACTTCTAAAATAATATAAGAGGGTATCCATGTTGGCTCGCCCTAAAAAGCAGTTTGTTTTCAAATTACGTAGCCAATACGCTTGGCTTACCTTCAGCTTCAAAGTCGCTAAGCAACTGGGATAGATTGATTTTAGCGCAGCTTACAAAGCTGCGCATTGCACCTCCTTTTAGCTATACCAAATGAAATTGGCTATCCATTCCTGTATTTCTGAGTGGAATGATTGCTTGGTAAGCATCACTGGAGTACCAATCTCGAGCACTTTGTTTATCTGGAAACTCAATCACAGCTTTCATGGCGTAAGGGGCATCACCATGCAAGCTTTCAATGGGACCTTTAGCAATAAATTGCCCTCCGTAGGCTTCTAATGTTTTGGCAGCTAACTGGCTGTACTCAGTTATAACGGTTTTATCTATTGGGTTTACATCAACTATGACTAATGTTTTCATTTTGCTATCTCTTTAGGTATTAGGTTGACACACCTTAACTTCACGCATAAAAATGAACAATAACCACAAAATAAACACATAGTTTAAAAATATGGACAATATAAAACTCGCACCATTAATTTTGATCTTTGTTGAAGTAGCCAAGAAAAAGTCGTTTACCGCTGCGGCAAAAAAGCTGGGCTTGAGTAAATCAGCTGTTAGCCAACAAATAAAACGCTTAGAAGAAGCAACAAGACAGCAGTTACTCATACGTAACACCAGAGGCTTAGTGCTAACTTCTGTGGGTAAGGCTTTATTGGCAAGAAGTGAGCTGCTAAGCCAACAACTTAGCCTTACCTTAACCGAGTTAAGTAGTGCAAAAGCACAACCATCAGGAAGCTTTAAAGTGGCTGTGCCGCCATTTTTTGAGAAGGGTTTTGTGGTGCCTGCCATAAGGCAGTTATGCTTGGAATTTCCGCTGCTAACCCCCGAAATAGTTGTATCTGGAACCTGGTTAGACTTAATTGAGCATAATTTAGATGCCGCCATTTTTGGTGGTCACATAGAAGACTCAAATTATAGAGCCTTGTCTATCGGAAAAGTGTCTGAAATATTTTGTGCGTCTCGTCGGTATATACAAGAGCAAGGTGAACTGACTAAAATTGAAAACCTATCAGCACACAAGTTTATCGCGACAGCTTGGCAACATGATGAATTGCAGCTATTTGATAACGCACTAGAAAATAAACACTTAGTAAAGGTTACTCATAGTGCAAAAGTGAATACCCTAGTGACAGCGCTAGAGTTAGTGGTAAATGATATGGGCATCGCGTTGTTACCCGAATTTTTAGTGCAGCCACATCTGGCAGAGGGCTCTATAGAGCGAGTAATACCAGATACCAGAGGCAGAGCTTGGCATTTCTACTTTTTACACAAGTACCAAGGTGAAAAACCCATACACCTCACACGGTTTTATGAATTATTTCGCTACTATTTTGCAAAATCCAATATATAAACAATAATCCAATTTCAAAGGGAGCGACTGCAGTGCCAACACCTATACCATCGAAGATAATGGCATTTGCTACACCAGCAGCACTCAACACATGGCTTCGACAAAACTACGCCACCGAAACTGAGCTATGGGTTAAAATATTCAAAAAACACACTAATGTGCATAGTGTCACGTGGAATGATGTCGTGATAGAAGCCTTATGCTGGGGCTGGATTGACGGCATCAAAAAATCACTTGATGAGCAAACCTATCTGCAACGTATCACCCCAAGATTATCCCGTAGCAATTGGTCTAAAAGAAATACACAGCATGTTGAACAACTAATAGCGACAGGGCGCATTATGGAGCCTGGGCTGGTTCATGTTCGAGCAGCGAAGGCCGATGGCCGTTGGGATGAGGCCTATGTGGTCAGTAAAATGGAAATACCCGAAGATTTTATAGCCGCACTAGATACACTCCCCTGTGCTAAGCGTTTTTACGACACCCTTAATAAATCCCATCGAAATACCATTGCTTACGGCCTAACAAGTGCCAAAAAGCCAGAAACTAGGCAAAGGCGCTTTACAAAATTCATTACTATGCTGACTAACAAAGAGAAGCCTTAATCAAGGCTGATAAGCGGGTAATTTAGTTTAGTTAATCTGAACTCGAACCCAGAAGGGTAAAACCGCTATCGCCTTCTACTACAAAAGCAAAATCTCAAAACACTGGGTAAAATGGGTGCCCTTGTTGTAACCTTAAGTGAAGAGAATAAACATTCAGCCGACAAACTTTCTTAGCGTGATTGACGCGCCTTGCCCCGTGTTCTTATTTAGCTCTTAGACGGGGATATCATCAGACGATATGTCATATGAAGAAAACTTTCTGTCTACCAAACCATATTTTTTAGCGCTATTACGCCAAGGTAAAATATGAGGAGCGTTAAGATGTTTTTCTAAACTATCTCTATCTGGCCACAATTCAGAAAATCGAATAAGGCCTTTATCAAAAGGGTCTTCCGCCACATCGTAAGCAATGCAGTTATCGTTCTTTTGAGTCGCTTCAACAAAGCTCTTCAGATGAGGTAACACAGACTCAATATTTTCTGGTGGAAACCTAAGTATTCCAAACACCGCCACTTTAACTTTCATTGAAACTCCAACATGTAATCGCTAGGTATACCAAACCAATATAAAACACGTTTTTTTAGTCAGTCAACACCTATACAAGTTGTTATGGATTCACATAGCTCTGAAGACCAATAAGTTCAAAAAGTGAATTCTCTATAGCTTCTAATTCTTCTTCTCGCTCAAATCCTTTACAACCGTGGTAGTGATAAACGGTCTTGTTACTATTTGCATATTGCATCGTTAACATCGTACTTGGGTGATCAGTCCACTCTTCTTTGCATGGACTTTCTTCTCCTTCTGGCGTCCATCCATAGTTATCACGAAATGTTTGGAAATCACTGTTATCTAACAGGCGCAATATCCTTTGAAAGAGGTCAGAATCGTTTGGAAGCCTATATATTCCTTTGAGTTTTGTATGAGCTTCTCCATTAAAGACAATCACACCATCTGAAAACACACTGACCTCATAAACTGGGCATGTACCAAAACAAGGCATTTTAGCAAGGCTAAAAACGTCAGTTGAGTTGGGGGTAGCCAATCCATTTAGAGAAAAAAATAACAGAGAGTAAATAATACTTTTCATTTATTTATCCTTAGCACATTACTTTCGAGTATGTGCAGCGTACCAATGGTCTGTGCAGCAGGGCCGTTAAGACAGACGTGATAATGAGTCAATTTGTTATATGTAAATTTAAACGCCAAATTCATGTTTAACCTCATAAGCAACCCATACTTCTTTGGGGTCATGCAGTATACCGCCAACATTTATATTGATGCTGGGCTGTAATTTAGCTAATTTTAAAAATACGTGCCTTGTTTATTTCTTATCTGCTGAAAACGACAAAAGAATACAAGTAATAAGAATTAGGCAGCCCATCCCCCCTTAAACAACACTTTTCAAATGTATAGTTGATTGCGCTTAATTATGGTTTTTCGCGCTCGACTTGGCATACAAATAGGCAGGTAATGCACAACTTAACCCTACAGTAAGGTTTATCGCAATAAACAAAAAAGGCTTAGGGTTAGAAGGTATTTTTGACTCTTTAAACATAAATAACCAAAACACAAAAGAACTAATAAGCAAGTCAGCACTAAAGCCTCCAGCCGCACCATTTACAAATAGAGACTCTACAAATAAAGGAATATTTAAACCTTCTAGTTGTATAAATTGGAAAAAATACAAATAGGGAATAACGCCCCCTAGTATGGCTAATAAAAGATACACATTTCTCATTGTGAATAACCCCTTTAACGAGACTGTTGAAAAAGACTCAGACTTAAAATTAAGTGTACAGTATGCAAAAACACATCAAGAAGTGCACTTCCAATTAGAATCTAAGCTATCAAAAACATCCAAATTTATCTTGGGTGGGTGTCTAGATAAGCTATTAGATAAGATCTTAATCTTCGCCCCTTAAAATAAAGAATATCGTAAGTCTAGATGACTAAATATTAAATCAACGTTTCTAGCCCCATTGATTATTAAACATGATTTACGCAGCAAGGTCTTGCTGGCTTAACTTGTTATGGTTACTTTCTCAGCTCTTGATTTCATTAACTTTAACAAGGAATGATGAAAGTCTCGAAAGATCAACTCTCCCCAAATTCTTGAATACATACCAAAATTTGTATTGTCTACCAAAGTAGTATTTAAGGTTAAGACTGTATTGCCATCTGGGTTTTCAACAATAAAGTATCCCCCCGTCAGTGGCGAAAAGTATTCACCACCTAGTTTTACATGCTTATCTAATGCGTTATCCGGAATCGCCTCAGAGTCAATATCAAACGAATACGTCATTTCTCTATTTAACTCCCAGGATGTAATCACTTCTTTAAATACCACACCTTTTTCCCATTCACTTATCCTAACTGCGCCAACTCCATCTGCATTCATGCTTGCTTTAATTGGTTGAGGAACACCAATTAAAGAAGTTAGAGATATCCCCATTTCATCAGGTTTTATGTCAGCAACTCTTCCAAGCTGTTCCCAAACAACATTTGGGGGCGCATGAATGGTAATGCTATTTTCAACAGTATAAGTACTTGAGAGTTTTACAAAGTTGACTTCGAGCGGAGCAATAAGAAGAGGAAATAATGCCACTGACATTAAGGTTGCATTACGTTTTTTTGAAAAATACCGGTGTAGATATCCAGCAGTGACCCCGCCCACACTCGAAAAAAACATAAAAGCAGGTAAAGCCATTGCTACACAGATACTGCCCTCCAATAAAGTTACCACGGTCGCAAGCAAGAAAAAGAAAATAGGCTGCCACGAAATCGTTATCATTTCCCCTAGAGTGAGATTCTGTTGAACTTTACATTCAAAATGTATGCGAATAAATCCAATAACAAAGGGAACAAAAAACATAAACGAAATGGTCACGACTCCCCCAAGATCTCTCAAGGCTTCTAATTCCCACAATACTCTTATTGATAGGCCATACAGTACACCTAAAGATATTCCAATGTACTTGGGAAGCTTAGTATTCATTTATAGTCATCACATTGATCATATTAGGGTATAGAGCACGTTGTCATCGAGTAAATTTCTCACAGATTCTCAAACTAGACACTCAAGATAAAATACTTACATAAACTCGCTTAGATTCTAACTGGAAGTGCACCACCTAGTTCATTAATATTGGGAGTCTAAATAAGTTCACGGTTTGTTAGGCATCTACTTGCCAAGGTTAACGTCATAACCTAAATACTCAATTCGTAGATCTGGAAACTCAAATTCGTCTTGAGGTTCAATCTTTCGAATAGAAATCTCTTTTAAAACCCTAGTACTTAACTTTAAATCTTCTTTCGTAGAAAAAGCAGAACCTTCTAAACCAGCTAACCTTAAGGGGATTTCCTTAAGGTATTTAGATAATAAAACAGTTCTATGCCTTCCATTCATAAAGTAAGCAATGCCTTTACTTATGTATAAACTAGGAGCTATAAATTCTTTTTCATATTCATCATTTTCCGTAAACCAATATATATGAAAGGCATCTTTAATTTCTTTAGAAGAACGGCAAGCTAAGTCTTTTGAGTCAATAACAGCCAAAAGTCTTTCTGTGCTTACCAAGTGAAGCTCTTCTCCACTATTTGGCTGAGATATTTTAACCCTCACTTTGAGCATACTCCTAAATGCCTAACGCCAAGCTCAGCAGCCGAAGGTCCGCTGGAGCTTCTTGTTAGCACTGGAAAAATACTCTCGGCCTCTAAGAGTTTTTCCATAAATCGACTCAGACTCTAACAATGCTTGCTCCGGCCCTAACTCTCCATCACGAATAGCGAGTATTGATTTCGACAAAATTGCAAGATCTTTACAAATTAGTTTCGATTCGCTGACGTTTTCGACCATATAAATAAATTGACTTTCGTTTTTTACTGACTCTAATGTTTCAACACATAGATCCATAGCAATATCTGTAGTGCTTTCATAGATTATATTATCTTCGCTATAGCGAGCCTCTAATATTTCATCGTTGTCCAGCGAAACCTCTACTAATCGAGGCCAATCTTTGGATACTCGGCCACCACTCAGATACTTGAGCCAATCTTTATGTATAGGTGAAATATCAACATGGTCTATGCAAGCGAAGAAACTTATATTCCAGCGTTTACTTTTCCGCATAATACGTAAGTATCTTCTGAGGATACCATCATTACTTATTTCGATTTCCCTTGGTTTATCGTTGCTCATAGGACACTTCCTTGCTGTGCTAACAATATTAATAAGACGCAAACACCCGTGTTTAAAAACAGTGTTTGCCGTATATATCCGTAAGGCTATTTTAGACATATGCTCTAAGTGTTTGCAACGAAGTCAGTTTTTTCTAAATCTGAGATTTGGCGATGTGGAAATAAAACGAAAGCCTAATGGATGAAGTGAATAATCCAATAAGTAAAGCGCATGTTTTAAAGCTTAGCTTTGTAGCTATTAGCACTCGCCCTAGTTTACTTAAAATTAATAAAGCAGTAGTGTTGACGTATCCACGACATTCATTCTAATAAAAATAAAACATGTGAGGATTTTATGAGTATGCGACAACTAGTGTTTGGGCTAATAATAACGTTATCGTTATCGACAATAAGCCACGGGCAAAGTTTTCCAGATTTTAAACAAGAATTCCCAGACACCCTTAAGGTGATGTACCACGTGCCTGTCACCATGCGCGATGGGGTTAACCTTACCACCGACATTTATTTACCTACCGCAGACGGCAAGTACCCCACCCTATTAATACGCGACATGTATACCAATGGCTCA
Source organism: Paraglaciecola sp. (assembly GCF_039942875.1). GTDB lineage: Bacteria > Pseudomonadota > Gammaproteobacteria > Enterobacterales > Alteromonadaceae > Paraglaciecola. Next base: position 87,475 of record NZ_JBDVBQ010000022.1, on the reverse strand, counting down.
AGCGCCGGCAGACAAAAATATGCCAAATTTGCGACCGCTAACGGCTATGCCTTGGTGTTTCAATCTGTTCGTGGCAGGTATGACTCAGAAGGTAAATGGTATCCTTATTTTCAAGAAATAAACGATGGTGATGACACCCTTACTTGGATTGCAAAGCAGTCGTGGTCTGACGGTAAAGTGGGCATGTTTGGCTCGTCGTACCTTGCCTCAGTGCAGTGGTTGGCAGCTATCAATAAAAACCCTGCGTTGGTTGCCATTGCGCCGGCGGTTAGCCCGGGCAATTATTATCGAGATGTGGCTTATCCAGGCGGTGCGTTTTCTTTATTATCTCGAGCGAGTTGGGGTATAGGCCTAGCGGGCAGTAGAACCAATATGTCGTTCCCTATTGATTGGGTCAATGGTATTAGCCACTTACCTTTAGAGAACTTAGCTGAAAATGTTGGTTTTAAGGTCCCTCACTTTCAAGATTGGCTTAACCATCCTTCTTACGATGACTATTGGAAACCTTTAAATTTAGAAGCCCGTGCCACAGAAATGGCTGTACCAGCGCTCAATATTGGCGGTTGGTTTGATGTGTTTTTACGCAGCACCATAGGCAGTTACCAAACAATGACGAAAGAGTCGGCGTCGGCCACCTCTAGAAACGGTCAGCGTTTAATCATTGGACCATGGCCACATGGCTGGAACAAGTCTTCAAAATTAGGTGACGTAGAGTTTGGTGAAACCTCACTGATTGATACGCCCGACATGTTAATCGAATGGTTTGACTACTGGATGAAAGGCAGTGATGCCAATTCAAATTTGGTAACGGGAAAAGCCCCTGTACGCATATTTATTATGGGTGAAAACGTATGGCGCGACGAACAAGAGTGGCCATTAGCCAGAACCGAGTATCGCCCCTATTACTTACATGCCGATAAGTCGTTGTCTGATAAAGCGCCTACCGCAACATCAGGCGCCCTTAACTATGATTATGATCCTGCCGACCCAGTTCCTACCCTTGGCGGCAATATTATGATGCCTAAATTACGGGGCCCATACGATCAAAAGCCCCTTGATGGCCGCAAAGATATTCTTAGATTTGTGACAGAGCCTTTTACTAAAGCGACAGAGTTTACCGGCCCAATTAGTGCTGAAATTTATGCATCAAGCAGTGCACCCGACACAGATTTTATGGCAAAACTCATAATTGTGAAGCCTGACGGCACTGCCTTTAACTTGGTTGATGGTGTAATTAGAGCTCGTTACAGAGAAGGCTTTGATACCCCTAAATTAATCGAACCCGGAAAGGTCTATAAGTATGAAATCGACATGTGGGCCAGCAGTTATATGTTGTCGCCCGGTGACCGTATTCGTATTGATGTAACTAGCAGTAATTACCCAAGATTGGCCCGAAACCTTAACACTGGGGCAGACTTTGCGAAAACCTCACAGATGAAGATAGCTAATCAAACCATACACATGAGCAAACAATATCCGTCTAGCATTATACTGCCGATGATCCCAAGCGAATAAGCGGAGTTAAAAGATAGCAACCTAATTAGCGGTAGCCTCTTTGGCTACCGCTAATTTTTAGTTACTTTCGGCATCAGGTAACATGATCCGCAACTTTGCCATTTTTTCATAGTAAGGCTGTACTTCTTTTACCACGTTTAGCTGTTGTTCATTGAGGGCAAAATCTCGCTGCCCATAAGGTGCAAACCCTGTAGATTTCTCGACACTGTGATACCAATGTTTGGCCCATACTCCGTCAGACTCTCTAGGACCTTTTGGCCAAGCTAACATCCCCATATCAAAAGGTATCGCTAACGCCTTACACACTTCTGACAAGATATACTTTGGGTTTTTAAGAACATCATTTGAGTCAATAACAGGAATACTCTGTCCAGTAATTTGCGTTATCTCATCGTACAGTTCTGCTTGTCTAACAATACCTATATCTTGAGCACGGCATTGCCCCATGCTGTTTGTGTATGAATTAACAACTTGAGCGGGGTCACGAATTAAAAAGCAATGTTTAAGATTTTTGGTCCACGAAAGGTCCACACCATCTAACATGTGATGAGTCATATGTTTTTGGTATTGAAGTGGCGTTTTACAGTGTGTTTGGGTCAAATTTGTCACGACCTCTTGGTAATCAGTACTTTGCTCGGCAAGTATGTCTTCAAAACAAGGGTGAGGACTTTGGGTTTGCTTTAAATAAAAACCATAAAAAGGCTCATCTACCACCTCACAATCGCTGCGGTTTTCCCAACTTCTCATCATAGCGGTCGAAATATTACGAGGGCCAGACCACATAGCAATTCGGGTTGTCATAGTTATTACTCTCTCTAAGGGTTAATTTTTAAAAGCTAATTCAAACCTTAAAACTCTGCTTCAACTTTAAAGGTCATTAACTCGTTACTTTTGGGGTGTCTAATCGTCAGGCTTTGGGCATGTAGGTGTAAACGATTAGTGCGAACGCCGTATAAATCGTCTCCCACTATGGGCATATTTAACCCGTCTGCGTGGGCACAGTGCAACCTTAATTGGTGAGTACGGCCCGTATGCGGAGTAAGCAATACTGTAGCTTGGTTGGTATCCGGGTAACGCTTGAGCACTTGCCAATAGGTTTTTGCAGGCTTGCCGTCTTTGTGGCAAATAATCTGCCTGGGCCTGTCGAAATAGTCGCCTCGCATTGGCAGGTTTATTTCACCTTGTTCTTGCTCTGGTAGCCCTGATATTAAGGCGACATATTCTTTATGGACATCTCTGTGTATAAATTGCTTTTGCAAAAATTTATTCGCTTTGGGGTTAAGCGCTAACACCATTAATCCAGATGTAGACATATCTAACCGGTGCACAATTAAAGGGCCAGTAGCATCAGGAAACTGCTGCTTAATGCGCAAATACACTGAGTCAGATATTTCTTTACCGGGCACAGATAAAAACTCTGTGGGCTTATTAACAATAACGATATCTTCATCTTGATGGATGATTCCTAAGGTTTTACCTTCAGCACAGTTTTGAATAAGAGGGTTATCCTCAACCTCTAATCCAATTAGCATGTGCTTTAAAATAGGGTGGCATTTGCCCATGCAAGCTGGGTAATATTGTTTGTGCTGCCTGATTTCAGACTTAGGTGACGCCCCCCACCAAAACTCGGCCATAGCCAAAGGCGTAAGCTGATGTTCAAAGGCGTAATGTAACAATTTAGGTGCGGCGCATTCTCCTGCTCCTGCAGGAGGTGTTTTAAGTGCGGTTTCTGCAAATATGTCTAGTAGGCTTTTAGGCACTAATGCTTGGTTTAAAAACTGATATTGAGAAAATATTTTGTTTTGTAAGTTGGCAGATAAAGTTTTTCGTTGTCCCTTTAACGTAGCGATATCTGCAGTCAATTCTGCAAGCTGATGCTGCGTTTTTTCTATCGCGCTTTGCGTTTCGTTGGTTAGGTCTTTTAAGCGCCATTTATCATAAACACTTTGCACCGCTAATTCTTTAAGAGCGTCTTCGCGGCTATCATTATCTTCTTGGTTTGTTAGCGCTTTTCGCTTGGCTTTTCGCGCTTTGCGGTTAGCTATTAACTCTTCTCTAAGCGTTGCTAATTGCTGCTCACAATCAGCTTTAACCTGTTCTAACTGCTGTGTTAAAACCACTAAATTAGGGGCATTTTCTTTGATTTCTATTTGTTCATTTAACTGGTTAATCGCGACCTGTTCAGCCAGAAAAAAACTATCTTTAGCTAGCAAATCAAATACAGGCGGGACAAAACCATTAATATGACTTTTTTTAGCTAACTTACCTGAAAAAGCAGAAATATAGCCGATATTTCCTTGAATATTGCGCACCAGTAACACACCAAACATCTTGCCAATAATGAGATTGGGGTCATCAGACAAACCAAAATTGTGATACCAACTTTTTTGACTTTGCAGATAGCCTTGCAATTGCTCTGCAGCAAGCATGCACAAAGGATGTGGCTCATAATAAAATGGGAATGTAAAACGCTCCGGCAATGCATAGTTTTCAATAGACACAGTGAAGTCAGTAAAACATGCGTTTTCAAACGCTTTTAATTGGGGGCTAATATTCAATAGTTTGGGAGTCACTGTGATAGTTTTTATTGCACCCATAACATTTAAATGACAAGTACATAGTCTGCCAACTAAAGGTTATGGGTAATCGAAGTGTTGGCTTACTGTAAACCTGCCTGTGTTTCTAAATAGGTAGCAAAACTACCTAACCAATGGCTTCCCATGTAATGCATATCGTGAATAACCGAGTTTATGCCAGCCTCTTTATGGTTTTTAGCTGCGTTGATGATTGCGTTTTTTCTGGCATCTTGATCACTCAGTACCGACGCAATGCCCTCTAACATCCAAGCGCGGCTTAAATTTAGCCCATCTAAATGGGCAAGTTTGCCATCACTTTTATCAGAGACAGTGGCAACGGTTAACCAATTAGCACTGCCATCAGTGGGTATAGAAGGTAAAAAATCAGCTAACCACTTAGCGTATTGTGCGGGCGCTAATACTCTGCGCATCAAGTCTGCTTCGGCAATACAAGGCGACAAAAAGTCTTGTCCAGAAGGCTCGTAATTGAGTGGGCAATTCACATCGTTTTTATATAAACGATTTACGGTTGTCGTTAGTAAGTCATGAAAGCCTTGATTGCCGGTAGTCACGCTCCAATCTAACATAAGCCCAAACGCAAAAGCGGTTTGGCTGTGCTCACCTACACGGATAGGAAAAGCCAACTTAGGTAGCCAATCACTCACATTTGCAACAATCTTATCTTCCAAAGGCTTAAGGATAGCTAGCCACTCTTTTGCTTTAGGGTTATCCCAATGGCGTAATTCACTCGTTAGTTGTAAAAACCAAGCCAAACCATAGGGGCGCTCAAAACTTGTGCCTGTATTTGGTCGGTTAAAATAAGCAAGTTCTGCAGTAATGTTTTCAGTCGTAAAGCTTTGCTCAAGGCTATCTAGAATATCCTGATAATGCTCAGACTCTGGATATTGACTAGCAATGCGGGTTAGCAACCAATGCCCATGCACCGATGAGTGCCAATCAAAACAGCCGTAAAATGCTGGGTATAATTGTTTAGGCGTTTTTACATGCTCATCGCCCGTCATCATATGTTTAACAATATTAGGGTATTCTTTATGAACGCATTCAAGCGCTAACTCCGCGAAACGGTTCATGACTTGAGCTTCAGTTGGCTGGTTTAGAATAGTCGTAGTATTACTAAAGGCATTAACACAATAAAAAGCCGCTAACGCACATGCTGTGATTATTTTCATTATTATTTCTTTTGGACATGAAAGGTCTATTTATAAAAAATAATAAACGCTCACTGCAGCCATAGCAATACAGAACATAACCAATACTAAAGTCGAAGGTGACTATAAGGCAAAAATTTAATTATGACATTCAAATAGTTAGATACTAGCCTATTCATAAAATAGTGATTGCATAGCAGTCAATTTTTGCATTTAATACTAAAGTTTGTACAAGTTGCGACCGATTACTCTAAATAGATAAGGATGTCTGTTAAATAATAATAATAAATAGGCCAAAGCATTTTGAATACGTTACTTTCTAATAATGAACAACAGTTAAAATCTGCCATTCCACTCATTAAAACCTACGATGAACGCCTACAAGCACTCAACCATTGGTGGGGAAAAATATCTCTAATTGGTAAGATTAATAGTCAAAATGTGTCTGATAGTATTCTTGAAGAAATGCACTACACAAGGGAAAAGTTTTCAAAACTACAAGGACGCTTAATTGAAAATTTATTAAAAGCCCACTTACAAAAACGTATTGCAGACGACCACAACAAATCTCAAGTGGCTATAGATATTCTCATTAGGAATTTGTTTGAACGTACAGCGGATGTAGGTTTTTTGGCTACCGATGATGATATTAGGGCGTTTTTATTAAAGCCAAACAAAGACGCAAATGATGTATTAACACTTCAAGCACGGTTACAAGAGTATGTTAAGAAATATAGTGTTTATGATGAAATCATAATTCTGGATCCCCAAGGAAATGTTCAAGTTAACTTAGACCCTAACAGCAAGATCACCCACAGTGATGACCCTTTAATTGCCAACACACTAAACACCAGTGAAGACTACGTAGAAACCTTTCGTAAAAGTGATCTGCAGCCACAACTTGAGCACTCATTAATTTACTCTTGTGCAATTAAAAGCAACAACCATCAAAACGCAGATACGCTGGGTGTATTATGTTTATGCTTTCGGTTTGATGATGAAATGCAAGGAATTTTTAATAATTTACAGGCAGAGAGCGCTGCCAGTACCATTACGATTGTGGACAATAAAGGGACTGTCATTGCGACTAATCACCCAGATAAAATATCTTTAAATGATAGACTCCCTAAACATGAAGCTCCCATCATAGTAAAATTTAACAAGCACGAATATTTGTCGACCCAATCTCATACCAAAGGGTATCAAGGTTTTATGGGGCTATCTTGGTGTGGCCAGGTTATGACTCCTTTAATAGAAGCTTTTAAGCACTCTAAAGATACCCAAGATTCACAAAAAGACGCCTTTACTTTGTTAGATTCTGAATTATTTTCTGACGATCTGAAAGAAATATATAGAAGTTCTAGTTTAATCAATGACGACCTTAGCTTAGTGGTGCTAAATGGTATTATTGCGGCTGCTAGAAATAATGCTGTTGAATTTATGCCTGTGCTTTCCGAAATCAAAAAAACGGGCCAAGGTATAACCTCTATTTTTTCAGATTCTATAGATAACCTTCAAGACACAGTATTAAGTGCTAGGTTGAGTGACGTTAGGTTTTTCGCAAGTCTAGCCATAGATATAATGGATCGTAACCTTTACGAAAGAGCCAATGATTGCAGATGGTGGGCATTAACCACTGTTTTTAGAGAGCATTTGCAAGAACTTGAACTAACCGTGCAAGCGAAACAAGAAATTACAGACATCCTGCATTACATTAATGACTTATACACTGTCTATACCAACCTATATGTATACGATAAAAATGGCATTATCATAGCCGTCTCAAACAAAGAGCAGGCGGACATGATAGGCAAACCCACCGAGCAGCACAGTGGGGCACAAGAAGCTCTGCAAAACACCAACTCTCAGACATACTCGGTATCAAGCTTTACTCCGAGTAACCAATATCAAGACGATTACACTTATATTTATAATGCATCCATTACTAGTATGCAGCAGCCTACAGTCATTGGCGGTATTGGTATAGTGTTCGATAGTACGCCTGAGTTCAAAGAAATGCTGAACGACACCTTACCGACAGATGAGCAAGGTGTTGCATTACAAGGATGCTTTGCTTTCTATTGCCAAAGAGACGGCATGATTATTTCTCATACCCAGAACTCACCGCAAAAAGTGGGTGAAATTCTCGATTTAGACAAATCCTTATTAATGCTAGGCAATGGCCAACAAGATTCGTTATTACTGAATTACAAAGGTACAAATTATGCGGTTGGAATATCAGCATCCAATGGCTATAGAGAATATAAAACCACAGGTGACTACAATAACGATATTGTAGCATTCGTCATGCTACCCAGCTAAAAGGACAAAAAACACAACTTAAGGTTAACTATTGTTAACTTTAAATTCTTCCTAAAATGTGTTTTCAGTGTCTAAGGCACTAAAAATACCTTCCTTATATCAAAACAATGATCAACCAAATCGCCCATCAGCTCCTTTTCTCTTAAGCTAGCTATTAAAATGTGATTATTTACTTATATTTCAAATACTTAGATGTAGAACACACACATATTTTCGTAAAAATAACCTTTGGAGAAGCGCATGTGGCATAGTAGCGCCATTAAATCATTAAAAAATACCGAGTTGGCCTAAGGCTTGGCTCAGGCATTTTTTTCACATGGGAACACTCTATGAAAATATTAATTCGTAACTTAGATCGGGCAACCACAGAAGATGAGCTTAAGCTGTTGTTTGACGAATATGGAACGGTGCAATCTTGTAATTTAGTTGTAGATAAGGTCAGTGGCAATTCAAAAGGTTTTGCGTTTGTTGAAATGCCAAAGGCAGGAGAAGCAAAAGCAGCAATAAAAAACCTAAATTATAAAGAACTTGGAGATAGTAAAATACGCGTGAAAAAAGCAGAAGATAAAACACCGGAGACACCTAGCAACTAACCCAGTGATAAAAAGCAATAACATCCCATGAGGTAATTAAGCTGATATGGGATTGAGTTCATCCAAAATATCAAATAGCCCTGTTTCGTCGACTTTAATATCTGCTACTGTTTGATTTTTCATTCTGCTTTGAGCATACACACTTGCATTGGAGAGAACATCTTCATCTATGCTGAGGCAGTTATTGTGTTGTGACAAAGGCTCAGGATGCATGGCCATCCAGAGCTGAGCAGAAGCTAAATAACCCGTCTCTATTAATTTCCCTGCATTATTACAGCCTTGCCAATATTCTTGGTTAGCTTCTAATGGTGAACTTCGATAGTGATAAAGCTCTGAATTTTCACCCATAGGATGTAAAGCGGATTCTGAGTCTTCAAAGCGTGGCCTGTGCAAGCTATTTGGCTCTAGCATTGCCATTAACAAGGAAAATTTAGCTCCTTGTTGCGACGCTCGATTGATGTCGCCATTAAACTCAAAATCATTGGACAAAGCGAATTCCGCAGAGCCTTTGTCTAATGTATTTTCAGAACTTAACAATTTAGATTTACACCAATAAAGTACTCGTTACTATATTTATCGCGTTTGATAGCAAAGACTTTAGGTAAATCTATATATTCGTAACCTAACCTTTGACATTTCAAATTAAATCACCAGAATGTCTGGTCAGACTTTTAGTCGCTATATTTTATAGTTACAACAAGCTATCTCTTTAACTTATGACTACTACTTGTATTATTTAGGAATTTTTTTAATGAATAGACTGCTTACCGCTATCTTCCCTTGGGCGATACTTACTATCTCTCCTTACGTATTTTCCGCTAGTGACAGCAGCTTATTAAATACTAAAAGCAATAACTCTTTAATCGAGTCTCGAATAGTGGGCGGTGAGGTAGCCGATGTTAGTGATTGGCCATGGATAGCGGCGTATGTAAACACCATCAATGTTATAACTACTAGCTTAGAAGTTGACAATATTAGCTATACAAGTGATTACTTTACTTACGGTGTAGCTGGTTCCGCAAGTGCCGAGCTTGTGTCATGTGGCATTGCGGATGAAATATGTGTGGATGCCGATGCAAAAATCTGTCTCATTGAAAGAGGCGAAATAGACTTTTCTGAAAAAGCTGATAACTGTGAAGCTGCAGGCGGTGTAGGCGCAATCATTTATAATAATGAAGATGAGGGAAACATTGAAGGCACCTTAGGAGCGGATTACACAGGTACTATACCTGTATTAGCAATTACTCGAGCAGATGGTTTAACTCTGTTAGAAGAGTTAGGCAATATAGCAAGTATAAGTGTTAGTGACTCAACTTCCCTAGCACAAGAGATAGTTTGCGGAGGCTCTTTTATTGGAGACAAATGGGTAATAACGGCGGCCCATTGTGTGGAAGACGGTAGCGCTAGCTTTCTTAAAATGAATATAGGAGAGTACGACTTATCAGACGGCGCGGATAACGCCATAGACATTGCTAATGTATACATACACCCTTCATATAACAGCAACACATTTGAAAACGATATTGCCATTGTTGAATTAGTAGAATCAGTAAATACATCAGCGGTAACCATTGCGACTTCAGAGGTAGCCTCTCAATATGCTATTGAAAACAGTTTAGCCACAGTGGCAGGTTGGGGAGGCACAACCGGTTATGAACCAGGAGAAGGCGCTACTTCAGGTTTCCCTGACATCTTACGTGAAGTCGACTTACAGTTAATGACTAATGAACAATGCATAGACATATTAAATGAGAATGTGTTAGTTGATGACGAAGATATAACCAGTAACATGATTTGCGCTGCTATTCCTGAAGGTGGTAAAGGCTCCTGCCAAGGAGATAGCGGTGGGCCATTAGTTATTAATACTGGTTCAGGGGTACAACAAGTTGGCATAGTAAGCTTTGGGTTTGGCTGTGCCGCAGAAGGCTACCCTGGAGTGTATACCCGAGTATCTCAATATATTGACTGGATAAATAACATAACAGGTGGTGTAGCCATCGAAACCCAGTTTGACTTTGGTAGTGTTATAGAGGGAAATTCTTACACTGAAGACTTTACGGTATCTAATAATAGTGTATCAACAGCTACATTAAGCTTTGAGGTGACAGGTAGTACAGCTGTGAGTATAGATAGCAACAATTGCACTACTCTTGAAGCAACTGAAAGCTGTGAAGTAACGGTAATTTACACTCCATCAATTAGTGAAGACTTAAATGCAATTGTTAGTATTGTAACTGATGACGAGAACATACCAGCAAACAGCTTGAGTTTAACCGCACTAGCACTAGGTGAGTCCAACTCAATTGGAGCTTTGGTAGGAGAAACAGCGGCAACTTGGTTTAGTGGAGGTTCTGAAAGTCTAGGTTGGGTTTCTAATGATGTCCAAGGTATTGAAAGTGGCGCCATTAGTGACTTACAAGAAAGTACAGTTGCAGCTTTAGTAGATGGCGAGGGTACATTTACCTTTGAGTGGGCTGTTTCATCAGAGGAAAATACCTCTTTGGAGGCCTCAGATGAGGACTACGAACCCTATGACGCACTATTCGTGTACTTAAATGATGAATTACTCGATTATATATCTGGAGAAGTTGAGTTCAGTGAGTACAGCATAGAGTTATCAGCAGGTGAAAACCTTATTACTTGGGTTTATAGTAAAGACTTAAACACCAGTGCTGGTGATGATAAAGGATTCATTCAGAACGTCAGTTTTACGCCAGTAGACACTGAAACATCAACCCCTATCACTACAACTAGTAGCTCTTCAGGTGGAGGGAGTATGGCTTGGCTAACCCTGATGATGTTAGGTAGCTTAATGGGTAGATTTGGGTTACAAAAGATGCATAAGTAAACCAAGTACAATTAGAAAACAGCGACACAAACTCACTTTTAACTAAGTGAGTTTGTGTCTTTTTGAATTTATATCAACTCAGCCAAATCATCTAAGCAAGACATAACCTCTTGCCCTGCACCTTCCATTTTAACTAGATATTTCACGGCTTCATCTTTATTGTTCTCAGCGAAGAGCTGCATTGCTTTTAAGCCATTTGAATGCACTTCAGCATGGGAGCGGTCTAAACTTCTGAAAGAGGTATTATCAGAGTACTTTTGTTTTCCTTCACCTTGGTACCACTTCCTTAAACGACACATTTTATGGTCTGCAAAATCATTAATTCCCTTATCTTTCATTCCATAAATAACAGCATAAACTTCACTTTTCCAAACAATATGATCTAGTTTAACAGTTTGAATAAAGGAGCGATGAGAGCTAGTGGTTATTGCATCTTTCATGGTATTACAACAAGCAATAATTGAACTGAAATTATTGTCTAACTCACTAACGCCAATAGATAGAGTATCGTTGTTATCTTTGATTTCATCCACCGAATCCACAGCACTTTTGGTTGATGAAATAATATCACCTACTAAATCTGCTACTTCGCTCGCTGATTTATTGGTTTCATTTGCAAGAGAACGCACTTCATCTGCAACCACACTAAAGCCTCGCCCGGCATCGCCTGCTCTAGCTGCCTCTATAGCAGCATTTAAGGCTAATAGATTGGTTTGATCTGATATACTTGTGATAGTCGTTACGAATGTATTTATATTATCGGCTTTATCAGAAAGACCTGAGATATTGGTAGTCATTGCAACCATTTTTGAACTTAAGCCAGCCATTGACTTAGCTATTGTGTCTAAAGATTCTGTTGAAGTGTCAAATAACTGGTTTATATCTGTTATGGATTCACTCTGCTTTTCAATACGTTGAAATGAATCAAGCACTGTCTGCCTGATACCTTCAACCTGGGCCATAGAATCAATAGTACATTTAACTAATATTTTTTCGTAATTGTCAGGTGATGATGCAGCTAAAGATTTAGCCTCCGCGTTGGCTTTAAGTTCTATATTTTCTGCTCGTAAAGCGTCTAATTGCTGCGATAATTCAACCACAGTTTGCTGTAATTCTTTTCTCTGTGATTCTACTTTTTTATGCTGTGAAGAAAAAACAAACATAGAGATCCTTTATTTACTCATTTCATAAGTTAGTATCGACATATTAGTTTAAATTTTAAACAAACCAAACGTCGAATTATAGAAAAACTACTTCTTTAGCTTTTCACTTGTTGCCATGCGGCTTCCATTTCATCTAATCCTGCTGACTGAATTGAAGACTCATGATTTTTTAACGTTATTTCTACTTGTCTAAAACGCTGCTCAAATTTGTTATTAGCCTTAATTAAAGCACTTTCGGCATTTACATTAAGGTGTCTGGCAAGGTTAACCACAGAAAATAATAAATCACCAACTTCTTCTTCTATTGCTTCTTGATTGGGATTATCTGCTTGGACTTCTTGCAACACTTCTTGAATTTCTTCATTAACCTTTCCAACAACAGGCTCAAGTGTAGACCAATCGAACCCGACTTTGGCACATTGTTTTTGGATTTTGTGAGCTTTTAATAAAGGGGTTAGGCCACTAGGTAAGTTCGCCAAAACACTCTCATCGCTATCTTTTTTGGCGTTAGCTCGTTCTTGTGCTTTGATGGCATCCCATTGTTTTGATAGTTCTAGATCATTTTTAGCTTTACTGTCTGCAAACACATGGGGGTGACGACGCACCAACTTATCACTTACTCCACGAACAATATCGTTAAAGGTAAATGCTTGTTGTTCTGCCCCTAACTGACCATAAAACACCACTTGAAACAATAAATCTCCAAGCTCATCTTTTATATCTCTCATATCTTTACGGGCAATAGCATCGGCCACTTCATAGGTTTCTTCGATGGTATAGGGCACTATGCTTTCAAAAGTTTGTTGTTGATCCCAAGGACACCCTGAAACAGGGTCTCGCAAGGTTTTCATGATATCAAGTAGCTGCTTTATAGCGGTATCTGCAGATTTCATTTGTACTTAACTATTGTCACTTTTATATACATTAGTTACACCTTTCACTGATTGGAGGCGAGCAATGGTCTTCAAAAGGGTGGTTAAATCTTTCACCTCAACATTCAGCTCTATCTTAGCGGTATTAAGCCGGGTATCACTTGAACTATTAACCCCCAACAAACTGACTCTTTCGTTGGTTAATACGGTGGTAACGTCTCTGAGTACACCCGCTCGGTCGGTACTTTGTACCACCACTTTAGTCTGAAATGCTCCTTGAATATCACTCGCCCAATTTACATCTATTTGACGTTCTGGGTGTGTTTCAAGTAAATGCGCTAATTGATCGCAATCTTCCCTGTGAACGCTTACCCCTCGACCTTGAGTAATATAGCCTTGAATTGGTTCACCTGGCAGAGGCTGACAACAACCCGCAATTTGATGCAGCAAATTACCCACACCTTCTACTACTATAGTGTCTTTTTTAAGGTTTGAAGGTTTTCGAGATACGATTTTTAGATCTAATGCAGGCTCAGGCTCTGGCGCATGCTTTTGCTGCAAATAATGAACAACTTGCATAATACGAATATCGCCCGCGCCTAAGGCTGAATATAAATCTTCCAGACTCTGCATATTAAAGCGCTCAGTCGCATCACTGGCCACTTTACCATCAATGCCTAATTTACCTAGCTCTCTATCAAGTAACTCTTTTCCTGCTATGGCATTTTTACTTTTATCTTGTCTTTTAAAGTAAGTTTGAATTTTGGCCCGCGCCCGAGAAGAGTACACATATCCTAACCCAGGATGCATCCAATCTCGGCTAGGATTGGAATGTTTACCCGTTAACACTTCGACTTGGTCGCCCGTTTGTAATTGATAGGTAAAAGGCACAATTCGGCCTCCTACTTTGGCACCGTTACACCTATGACCAACATTACTATGAATGTAATAAGCAAAATCCAAAGGAGTAGAGCCCAACGGCAAATCAACCACATCACCATTTGGTGTAAACACGTACACTCTATCGTCAAACACTTGGCTTCGGAGCTCTTCTACCAAATCACCAGAGTCCGAAACTTCATCTTGCCACTGCAAAATTTTACGCAGCCAATTTATGCGCTCTTCATATCCTGTGCGCCCAGAAGCAGTACCTTCTTTGTAACGCCAATGGGCAGCCACACCTAACTCTGCGTCTTGGTGCATTTTATCGGTACGAATTTGTATCTCTATGGTTTTGCCTTGTTTTCCCAAAGTCACAGTATGAATAGACTGATATCCGTTAGCTTTGGGTGTTGCAATATAGTCATCAAACTCTTGTGGTAAATGATGCCAATGGGCATGCACCACACCTAGAGCAGCGTAACAGTCCTGCAGGCGTTCAGCTATGATTCTGACAGCACGGATATCGTACAGTTGCTCAAAACTTAGGTCTTTTTTGTGCATCTTTTTCCAGATGCTATAAATATGTTTAGGCCTTCCATAGACCTTAGCTTTAATTTTTTGCGCATCGAGAACAGATTGTAATTCTTCTACAAAATCAACGATATAAACTTCTCTATCGGTTCTGCGTTCGTCTAATAATTTAGCAATTTGTTTATATGACTTAGGGTGTAAATAACGAAACGAGTGATCTTCTAATTCCCACTTAAGCTGGCCTATTCCCAGCCTGTTAGCTAATGGCGCATAAATATTGGCACATTCACGAGCCACTAGAACTCGAGTTTCTTCATCTTCATTTTTTACTTTTTGTAAGGCACAAATACGTTCTGCAAGTTTCAGCACTACAGCTCTTACATCTTCAACCATAGCGAGCAACATACGCCTAACGTTATCGATTTGTGCTTCATCATTTTTGCGGGCACTGTTAGCGCGAGTATGTAAAGACTTGATGGCATCCATTCGCCTTACCCCGACAATTAACTTCTGAATGCCTTCACCAAATTGCTCGGTTATCTCACCTTCATTTAATTGGTGAACTTCACAGTAAGGATAGATAAGAGCCGCTTGTAGGGTTTCATCATCCATATGTAACTCATGGAGAATTTCCACCATTTCTTGGCCGGTCAATAATATTTCAGGGATATCCGAAACGTCACGAATCTTCTGTTTACTAGATTCAGGCAAGTTGAGCCCCGCTAACCACTCTGAGAATGGAGGGCGCTTTTCTTCATGTACTTTACGAATTGAAACCATAAAACAAGCCTTACTTCAGATATATCTATTTAGATATGTAAATTGGGACTTTCACAATCCATTGCTCTTTCGTGAGTGTCTCTCACAGGTCTGGATATTAAACCTAAAAATCATCCGCTTTGTCTTGCCACAACAAGGACAATTTTAGCACCAATCGAGGGCATTTTATTAAAGTGACTCTAACACCACAGTCACAACAGCGTAGTGTTTTTCATCAGAAATCGATATAAAACTATTAGTAATCTGTTTTTGTTCGCAAATTTCAGCGAATTTACCTGTAAAAACAAGACTGGGCTGGCCTGATGGAAGATTTATAACTTCGACATCTTTAAACCCTACTCCGTTTGCAATACCTGTGCCTAGGGCTTTTACCGCGGCCTCTTTCGCAGCAAATCGCTTAGCTAGAAATTGAGCTGGAAACTTATGAGTTTCAAATATTTGCAATTCGGCCGAAGTTAAAATGCGCTCGGCTATACGAGTAGAGTGACTAATAAGGTGTTCCATACGCACAATTTCAACTATGTCAGTGCCTAACCCTGCTATCGCCATAGATTCATTACACCCTAGCTTCTTGCATAAGTCTACGCATGTCACTCACAGCCTTTGCCAAGCCATCAAAAGCTGCGCGCGCTATGATTGCATGGCCAATATTTAGTTCATACAACTCTTCTATGGCCGCAATAGGTTTAACATTATGATAATGCAAACCATGGCCCGCATTAACTTTAAGACCTTTTGAGTGAGCGTATTTTATACCTTCAATCAAAACAGCTAATTCTTTTTGTTGCGCTTCTTCATTTTCGGCCTCGGCATATTGACCAGTATGAATTTCGATATAAGGAGCACCAGCGACTATCGCGGCATCGATTTGCGTTTTATCCGCATCGATAAACAAAGAGACTAAAATGCCTGCTGCCGCCAAGCGTTCGCACGCTGCAGTCATTTTAGTTAGGTTACCGGCAACGTCTAAACCGCCTTCTGTGGTAAGCTCTTCACGCTTCTCAGGTACAAGACAACAAAATTCAGGCAGAGTTTGCTCGGCAATCACTAACATCTCATCGGTTACTGCCATTTCTAAATTCATTCGAGTTTGAATGGTTTGCATTAAAATTTGTACGTCGCGGTCAACAATATGTCGTCTATCTTCTCTTAGGTGCACAGTTATACCATCTGCCCCCGCTCGTTCGGCAATTTCAGCCGCATGAACAGGATCTGGGTACTGTGTTCCCCGAGCATTACGCAGTGTCGCTATATGGTCAATATTCACACCTAGCAAAATCTCTTTCATTTAAGCTCCTCACTTTTTCTAAAACCACTTTTAGTCCATGTTTGTTGAAAAAGCTCTCTGCTTTTCAACGGTTTATGTCCTAGTAAGTGGGCTAATGCAGTACGCGTTATGTACTTTGCACATTTTAAACTATCTGTCGTCCAATTATCATTACCCATCGCAATAAGAGATTGACCAGAAAAACAATTAGAACCTATCGAGCCCGCACCTATAGCTGTAACGCCTTGTTCTAACACTAAGCAATAATCGATATCGGGCTCAACGGGCTGACTGGTTTCAAAATCATGGAGCAAGTCTATTCCATATCCCAGCTCATCCAATAAAATAAGCTCAAACTGACGCAAACAGGGTTCAACTTCACAATCACTTTGCAGTAAAATCAAGCTTTGAAAATAATACTCGTAAAGCTCTGGGTGAGGGACTTCTTTAGGTAATAGCCGATTCAGTAACTCATTTAAATACATGGCACAAAACAACTGATGGCCACCTAAATTAAGCATTCTACCGTTTGATTCTAGCTGATTGAGGTTTCGAAGTTCATGTTTACCAGAAACACTAAATAACAGTGGTTGAAAAGACTGTAGTAAGCTTTTTTTATCGCTTTTATTCCCTCTGACGCCCCTGACCACTGCACTTATCTTACCCATTTCTAGGGTAAATAGATCAGTTAGGTAACTGGTTTCTCTGTATGCTCGACGGTGCAATACAAAACCATGTAGTGGCTCAGAAACCAACAGAAATAACCTTATGTATGGGATTAATTAAGCGTTTGCTTAACTGACTTTAATGCGTACCACTTTCATGGCTTCAAATTCCATTCCAGCGATATCTTCGGTGATAGGATAATACGTTAAATTGACTCTAGAGCCAGTGAGGTTTTTATACATTTTTCTACGACGAAATTTAAAAGGCACATCAGTCCCTTCAATCATCAGCGTATTGGCAAACCAATCATCGTCTTTTCTTTGAACATGAGAGACCACAGACATATCTTCTGAATGTGTGAGGTTATCGTGCTTATCTAGTAACTTTTCTACGTCGGATTTTTTTGCCATAACATTTTTTAATTCGATAAAAAAACTAGTCTAGCACTTTTCGGGAATTTCATAAATGCTTAAGCTTCAAACAGCAGCATTATAAAGCAAGCAAACCATCAACCATTAATTGTAAGCTGGTTTTTCCACGAAATTCATTGATATCTAATTTATAAGCCACGCTCACATGGCGACAATCTGGATTTGGCCACAACGCTAAGTCAACGTTAAAAGCAATGGCGTCAATTAATATTCCACTTGCATGTTTGAGCATCATTTTTAAATGCTTACTGCCCACAAGGCGCTGATCCATCAGTTGAAATTCACCATCAAATAACGGTTCTGGAAACTGCTGACCCCAAGGTCCGGCATCTTTTACTAGCTGTGCGAAACCCAAGGTAAAATCTGCAGCATCTAGATCACCATCTGTCACCAACTCGCCTGCTAAAGGTTTACCCTCTAGGGCTTCTTCAGCCAATTGGTTAAATGCTTGCTTAAAAGCTTGTAGATTTTTTAAAGGTAAACTTAAGCCTGCCGCCATCGCATGGCCACCAAACTTACTAATAATATCTGGGTAACGACTATTTAACTCTTCTAGTAAGTCTCGAATATGTAACCCTGGAATAGACCGAGCAGAACCTTTGAGGGTATGGTCATCGTGATGCGCAAAAGCGATTGTCGGGCGATAGTATTTCTCTTTTATGCGCCCCGCTAAAATACCAATTACCCCTTGATGATAGGTATCCTCAAAAAGCACTAAACCAAAAGGTAAGCTATTAGCTTCTAGGTTTAGGTTATCCAATGCTTTAACTGCCTCTTGTTGCATTGAACCTTCAATTTCACGGCGTTCTCGGTTTAGGCCATCAAGTTGTACTGCTATTTGCCGTGCTTTAGTGTCAGAGTCTGTCAGCAGGCACTCAATACCCAATGACATGTCATCTAAACGCCCTGCTGCATTCAGGCGCGGACCAATCACAAAACCTAAGTCAGATGCCTGCATGCGGCGCTTATCTCTGGAAGCTACTTCCATAATGGCTTTTATACCAGGGCGACATTTATTACCGCGAATACGTTGTAAGCCTTGATGCACCAATATTCGATTATTGGCATCAAGAGGCACCACGTCAGCGACAGTCCCTAGGGCGACGACATCGAGTAAATCTGCCAAGTTTGGTATGGGTATTCCCTTTTGTTCAAACCACCCTATTTGTTTCAACTCAGCCCTTAACGCCAACATCAGATAAAATGCGACCCCCACCCCAGCTAAGTTTTTAGATAAAAACTCACACCCAGGTTGATTCGGGTTAACAATAGCATCAGCATTGGGTAGAGACTCTGCCGCTAGATGATGATCAGTGATCACCACACCCATCCCTAAAGACTTAGCCTTTTCTACTCCCGCAAAACAAGCTATGCCATTATCCACAGTCATAATTAATTGTGCTTTTTGCTGATAAGCTACATCTACAATTTCTGGGCTTAAACCGTAACCAAAATCAAAGCGATTAGGTACTAGGTAATCATGGTGCTTTGAGCCCATCCATGACAAAGACAACATACTCAAGGCGGTACTGGTTGCACCATCAGCATCGAAATCACCAATAATCATAATTTTTCGCTCTGCCACAATAGCGTCAGCGAGTAACTTAATTGCTTTAGATACCCCAGTTAAATCTTGATAATGCAGCAAAGATTGTACGTTTTTCTGCAGCTGCGATTCACTTTCTATGCCTCGATCGGCGTAAATTTGTTTGATTCTAGGGTGGATTGAATCCGGTAAGTGACTACTATTTTGATGTTCTCTGCGGCGTATTTGCACATTAGGCATAAGGACTATCTATATTTTGAAGGACAAAAACAAAAGCCCGTATATTACGGGCTTTATATAAAATCTAAAAGAAGGTTTACAGTATATCTTTAAGGGCTTCTTCTAATTTGCTTGGTGGTTGATACCCTGGGATAACTGACCCATCAGGCAGAATAATATTTGGCGTACCGCCTACTCCAATTTGCTGACCAAAAACGTACTGTTCTGCAACTTTGGTACTACAGTTTTTGCTAGCAATATTTGCTCCTGCTTTTGCATTATCCATTGCCTTTTGAGGGTTATCAGCACACCACACAGATACCATGTCGTTGTAAGACTCACTATTTAAACCTGCTCGAGGAAAGGCCAAATAACGTACGGTAATACCCAAATTATTATATTCATCCATTTGATTGTGCAGCTTACGACAATATCCACAGGTGATATCAGTAAACACATTCACAACGTATTTTTCATCTTTAGCTTTGTATTCAATTAAGTCATTTTCAAAAGTCTTTAAACCATCAATACGAACCTTACCTAAAGTGTCTTCAGTCACATTACGCATGCTATCTTCTACATCAAAGATGCGAGCTTGCAATAGATACTTACCGTCTGTGCTGGTATAAAATAAACCACGCTCAGTCAAAATTTGTAACAAACCAGATACAGGTGCATCACCAATGGAGCTAATTTGCATCCTTAAATTGTTCTCAATTTTAGATTTCACTTGATCATATTCAGCAGTCTCGTCTGCCGCAGATGCAGTGTAACTAACGCTTAATAGTAAGCCCGCTATGATGTTGCTAATTTTTGTCCACTTTTTCATTGGGTTTTCCAAGTAATTTCAATATCTATATGACCCTAAAAAGGGAAAATAATTTCAAATAAAAGACTATCAATTGTAAAGCGTTAAGTTTATCCGAAGCTAAGATGTAACCCAATAGCCTAATAGGGATTTTTTAACACTTTAGCCTCTTGGGTGATGCTCGGCTACTAACTTTTGCAATCGTTCTGTTGCTACATGGGTATAAATTTGCGTGGTGGATAAATCACTATGGCCCAATAACATTTGAACCACTCGTAAATCCGCTCCATGATTCAACAAGTGAGTGGCAAACGCATGACGCAATGTATGGGGAGATAACTCGGTTTTAATGCCAGCCAATTGACTATAAATTTTTATTCTATGCCAGAAGGTTTGTCTAGTCATAGCAACCCCTCGTTTACTAGGAAATACTATATCGCTTTCAGACTTCAACAATAAAGTTCTACCTTCTTTTAAGAACTGCACTATCCATTCAATTGCTTCTTCACCTAATGGCACAAGTCGCTCTTTATTCCCTTTGCCTGTCACTCTTACTACGCCTTGTACTAAACTGACTTGGTCAAGTCTTAGGCTAATTAACTCAGTTACCCTTAACCCAGTAGCATACAAAACCTCTAACATAGCCTTATCTCTAAGCTGTATGGGATCATCTGTTTGCGGTGCATTGAGTAAATCCTCAACTTGAGATTCACTTAAGGTTTTTGGCAATGTCTGCGGTAGCTTGGGGTTCTGCATTAAGCTTATTGGGTCGTCAGCACGAATTTTTTGCCGCAACATGTATTGGCACAAACTGCGGATGCTACTTAAAAACCTTGAGGTGCTGCGTTCTGATAAACCGCCATCGTACCGCGTTGCTATATATTGATTCAGGAACTCCTGTTCAAAATTTATCAAAGTAAGTTTTGCAGATGATTGCTGCAAATATACTGCAAACTTAGTTAAATCTGCGCGGTAAGCACTTAGGGTATTTTCACTTAAACCTTTTTCTAACCACATAGCTTCAATAAAAGCTTCAATTTGCTCTTTGTCTGTGTGACTAATTGTCATAGATATCGGTACCGCATTTCCAACAGACTTCGAAGTTAGGTTCGTTTAGCTCATTACATGTTTTGCAAAGCCAAGACTCTGAACTTTCTGGCTGATCCTCGAAGCGACGAATAAACTGTTCAACTTTAGGTAACCATTCCTCATCAACAATCCATACCTCGGGGGCAGCATCAACCGCAGATAATTCGCCAACCGCACCAATGGCAAACTCGTTTTTAATAAAGCAATCAATGCCTTTATCATCTAACAGTTGTTTTACTTGAAACACCATAAAACGGTCGTTATGGGTATATACTTTTTTCACTCTGCCACCAATTAATGTCTGAAGTTACCTATTAATCCATATCAATCGATACATTAGACAGTGATCCTAGCTGATTTCCTTCATCAGAATCCAACTTAATCATTAATCGCAGATCATTCGGTGAATCAGCATGGTGAATTGCGTGCTCAAGTGTCACTTTACCGGCTTTGTATAATTCGTATAGAGCCATATCAAAACTCTGCATCCCCATCTCTTTACCTTTTTTCATGGCTTCTTTTAGGCCACCAATTTCATTACGTTGAATAAGGTCAGTCACTAATGGTGAGTTTAAAAGGATTTCTATGGCAGCGACTCGGCCTTTACCGTCTGGCGTAGGCACCAATTGCTGAGCCACTATCGCTCGCATATTTAAACTCAAATCAAAGCGTAGTTTTTCATGTTGTTCAGGGGGCGCTAAGTGCATGATACGTTCAATGGCCTGATTCGCATTATTAGCATGCAGTGTTGCCACACATAAATGCCCCGTATCAGCAAATGACATGGCATACTCCATGGTTTCCATAGAACGGATCTCACCAATCAAAATAACATCAGGAGCCTGACGTAAAGAGCTTTTTAACGCATCATCAAAAGACTGGGTATCAATACCCACCTCCCGCTGAGTGACCACGCAATTACCATGTTCATGTACAAATTCAATTGGGTCTTCAATGGTTAAAATATGCCCACGAGAATGCTGATTTCTGTGTCCCATCAAAGCGGCCAATGAGGTTGATTTACCCGTACCAGTAGCACCAACAAACAGCAACAAGCCTCTTTTAGACATGATGACGTCTTTTAATGTGTCAGGTAGCCCCAAAGCTTCAACCTGAGGGATCTGCGTCACAATACGCCTTACCACCATACCGGCCATGTCTCTTTGCCAAAATGCACTACAACGAAAACGACCTATGTCATCTCGGGCAATGGCAAAGTTACACTCTTTGGTTCGCTCAAACTCTTCTCGTTGTTTGTCGTTCATGGCGTCATGAACTAAAGCCAATGCTTCATCTTCTGATAAATTACTGCTACCAACGGGTGTCATTTGTCCGTTGACTTTAGCACTAACAGGAAAACCAACAGTGACAAATAAATCTGAGGCACCTAAGTCTTGCATTGCTTCAAGGTAAGGGGTGAGTTCCATAATAAATCCTTAAAAACCAGGAGAGGTTTTTTTATCGACAGACTTTGCTGCCGCGTCTTGTGGAGAAATAAGTCCTTGAGCCACTAGCTTTTGTAGACACTGATCCATAGTTTGCATACCGTGAGACTGACCGGTTTGAATCACCGAATACATCTGTGGCACTTTATCTTCACGGATCAGGTTACGAATAGCCGGAATACCCAACATAATTTCATGGGCGGCGACTCGTCCCCCACCATTTTTCTTCAATAAGGTTTGCGAGATAACGGCACGAAGAGATTCAGACAACATTGAACGTATCATGGATTTTTCAGCCGCAGGGAATACGTCAATCAATCTATCGATAGTTTTAGGCGCTGAGTTGGTGTGCAAAGTCCCAAATACTAAATGCCCCGTTTCAGCAGCCGAAATGGCTAATCGAATGGTTTCTAAATCCCTAAGTTCACCAACCAAAATGATATCTGGATCTTCACGTAACGCTGAGCGTAGTGCGTTGTTAAAGCTGTGAGTATCACGATGAACTTCACGCTGGTTGAGAACACACATTTTGTTCTCATGTACAAATTCAATAGGATCTTCAATTGTAAGAATATGCTCACGCTTGGTCTTGTTGATGTGATCAATCATAGCCGCCAAAGTAGTACTTTTACCTGAGCCGGTAGCGCCTGTTACTAGAACAATACCTGTGGGTTGATTGATAATATCTTTAAATATTTCTGGGGCGCCTAAATCATCTAAACTTAAGATATCGCTGGGAATAGTTCTGAGTACTGCGGCTGCCCCACGGTTTTGCATAAAAGCATTAACCCTGAAGCGAGAAAGGTCTTTTACCTCAAACGAGAAATCTGTCTCTAAATTTTCTTCATATTCCTTGCGCTGTTTATCATTCATGATTTCATAAATGAGGCCATGGACGTCTTTATGCTCCAAGGCGGGAATATTAAGACGGCGCATTTCACCATCAACACGAATAATTGGTGGTAATCCGGCAGAAAGATGTAAATCTGAAGCTTTATTTTTAACACTAAAGGCTAAAAGTTCGGTAATATCCAAAGCAATATTCTCCGTATATTATGTTGCAGTATGGAAACAATAGCAGAACGACTTAAAAGCGTACAAACCACGATTAAGCAATCAACGTTAGAAGCCCATCGTGCTCCAAATAGTGTAAAATTACTAGCGGTTAGTAAGACTAAACCCGTATCTGATATTGTCCAAGCGTATGAAGTTGGACAACGTTTGTTTGGTGAAAATTATGTACAGGAAGGTATTGAAAAAATACAAGAATTACAAAACCTAGATGATATTGAGTGGCACTTTATTGGCCCACTGCAGTCAAATAAAACGCGGGTTGTCGCCACCCATTTTGACTGGGTACAAAGTGTTGACCGCCTTAAAATTGCGCAGCGTTTAAATGATCAGTGCCCTGCAGATAAAGAACTCAACATCTGCATACAAGTCAATATTGATGACGACCCAAACAAAGCAGGTATCAAGTCAGCGGAGTTAAACGATTTTGTTGATGCGATAGCTAAGATGCCACATTTACTGTTGCGAGGCTTAATGACCATTCCTAAAGGACAGCAGACGCCTGAGCAACAACAAGACAGTTTTCGAAAAATGGCCGGTCTATTTAATGCCTTGAAAACGACCTCCCCCAATATAGATACCCTATCCATGGGGATGTCCGGTGATATGGAGCAAGCTATCAATAATGACAGCACCATGATCAGAGTAGGCACAGCTATATTTGGAAAACGTAACCAAACTAAGGAATCTAATGCAACATAGAAAAATAGCTTTTATCGGTGCTGGTAACATGACCAAAAGCATCATAGGTGGGCTCATCAAAAACGGTTATCCGGCAGATTTAATCATAGCCAGTAACCCGTCTGTGGCCAAACTAGATGCACTTAAAGCTGAGTGTGGCATCAATATCACCCAAGATAACAACCAAGCAATCGAATTTGCTCAAGTGATTGTACTTGCTGTAAAACCACAATTAATGGAACAAGTCAGTGGTGCATTCGATAATGCAATAGATTTATCGGATAAACTTTTTGTATCTATTGCTGCGGGTATTACTACCACTAGGCTAAAAGAAATACTGGGCGGTGACTATGCCGTTATTCGTACTATGCCTAATACACCAAGCGCTTTGGCTCTCGGGATGACAGGCTTATTTGCTGATGCAAAAGTACAAGATACCGATAAAGAGTTTGCAGGTAATTTGTTAACGCAAGTTGGAAAAATAGCTTGGGTTAACGAAGAGCCCATGATGGACGGAGTAATTGCTGCAGCAGGTAGCAGCCCAGCGTACTTTTTCTTATTTTTAGAAGCGATGGAAAAAGAAGCCATGGCCATGGGTTTCGAAAAACCCACGGCCCGCTTGTTAGTACAACAAGCCATGTTAGGGGCAGCCGAAATGGTTTGTCACAATCCAGACCTTGAATTAAGCGAGCTACGGACCCAAGTCACCTCTAAAGGAGGCACGACTGCAAAAGCGATTGAAGCATTGCAAGACCAAGGCTTAGAGCAAGTTATTGCCAAAGCAATGCAAGCTGCCGTTAAACGAGCCGAAGAAATGTCTCTTCAGTTTTAATAAATTTTAGGAAAGCAACTCCCAATGAACTCAGTTTTAATACTTATTGATACACTGTTTAACTTATACCTGATGGTAGTCTTACTCCGATTATGGCTACAATTTGCAAGAGCCGACTTTTACAATCCATTTAGTCAATTTGTGGTGAAAGCCACTCACCCATTGGTAGGGCCATTACGTAGAGTCCTGCCTTCGATAGGAAGACTAGATACAGCAACATTGGTTCTGGCACTACTAGTCGCGGCAGTTAAGCTAGTAGTCATACGTTTAGTGGTTGGTGGAATTGAAATTAATCCACTACAAATAACCATTTTATCTGCTATCACAGTACTCAAAGAAGCTTTAAGTTTATTAATTTACGTGTTGATACTCAGGGCCATATTAAGCTGGGTTAGCCAAGGTCGTAATCCAATTGAATTAGTAATGGGGCAACTCACAGAGCCCCTACTTGCGCCAATACGTAAGCGTATGCCTGACTTAGGCGGCTTAGATCTGTCTGTTATGGTGGTAATATTATTTTTATTCTTTATTCAAAACTTGTTAGGTGAATGGTTTGGTATCTACTAAAAACACGCATCAAGCTTTTATATGGCGTGGACTTTTGTTATGCGCCCTGGGTATGTTTACCGCTTTGGTTAAGGCTGAGCAAAAAGCCGATTTAGGCAACTGGGAAGTCCATTACATTGCAATAAACAGTACGTTTTTAACTCCTGAAACGGCTAAGCAGTACGGGATTGTACGCAGTAAATATAACGGGCTGATTAATATCTCTGTGCTTGATAAACAAGATAAAACAGCACAATCAGTCATTTTAACTGGCGAAGCAAAAAATTTACTTGGAGTTGTAAAAAAGTTATCGTTTAAAAAAGTTACCGAAGGTGATGCGATTTATTATTTAGCTCCACTCGCTTTTAGCGATTTAGAGCAATACCGCATCACAATCAACATAAATAATGGAACCCAACAACAAACGTTAAAATTTCAACACAAATTTTATGCTGAGTAAGCCAAAATAAAACACCGATTTTTCCTATAGACTAAAGAATAATGGAAGGGTATCTAACTTTGTATTAGTGTTTCGAGATTGTTTTAAGGATGAATCATGAATATTACATCAGAATTAGCCACCCCCTACTATCTCTTATTTCTAAACAAGGTTAACTTGCACAGTGTTTAGAACCATTAAATCGCAAATGTTACTAGTATCAGCCATATTAGTGACATTAATGCTCTCTCAAGTATTTTTATCTCAAAATATTCAGTCCACTTTTGAAAAGGGTTTAGACGTAACTCAAGAAATGGCTGTCAAAGTGAGTTTAGTTAGGGAGCTAGAAAGAGACGTCATAGATTTACAACGCAACGTTTTGATATATAAAAATTTAGCTAATGATACCTCTCTGAATCGTTTCAGTACATTAATGACTAAAAGTTTAGAAAACCTCAACACCTTAGCAGATCTTACAGCCAAAGAAGAAAAGCAAGAAGTTTACCTAGACTACATTAAGCGTATGCAAGCACACCTTAATGATTACCAAGAGAACTTTAATAGCGTTATTGTGGGCAGAACCAAACGAAATCAATTTTATGAACAAGGGGTATTAAACAATTTAGAGGCTGCATTTGAAGGGTTTGATTTTATGCCCCAATCAACCCATACGAATGAACGAAATTATCAATCTGCTAAATTTCATTTGGCGCAAGCTGAAACCCTATTATTACAATACCTATTAGCACCGGATCAATCTATTATAGAGCCCTTTAATCAACTCATATCTGCTGTGAAAAATGATATTAAACTCATTAATACAGATGAATTGAAAATTCAAACTGCGTTACAAACTTTAAGTAAAGTCGAAACTGAGTTTAGTCGCCTCACACAAATTACCCGAGGCTATTTATTTATAGCAAACATAGTTATGACAGGTTCAGCAAATGAGTTTCTAGTACTAGCTCGAGATTTAAACAACCTAGTCACAGACAGCCTCCAAGAAACCAATCTAGGGGTTAAAGAGTCATTTGAAAATTCTCGTTTAAGCTCAATTACGTTTTCTTTTTTGGGAAGTGTTTTGGCTCTAGTCACCGCATTATTCTTAATTTATAAAATTATGTTTCCAATTACTCACATTACCAACATATTTAGGAAACTTGCAAAGGATGAGAATATAGAAAGTATTCTAGGCCTAAAGCGCACAGATGAAATTGGTGAGCTGGCACAAGCCGCAGATATTTTTCATAAAAAAAACAAACAAACCATATCATTATTAGAACAATCCCAACGGTTAAATGAGCAGCAAGAATTACTGAATAAAGAGCTCATCGAATTCAATACAAAAGCCGAACAAGCAACCGCATCTAAAAGTATGTTTTTAGCAAATATGAGCCATGAAATTCGCACCCCAATGAATGGCATTATAGGGATGATTGAAGTACTTAAGCGCTCTTCGCTTACCGCGGAACAAATGGATAAACTAGCTAAAGCTTCGTACTCTGGACAAATACTACTTAACCTGATTGATAGCATTCTAGACTTTTCTAAGATTGAAGCGGGTAGATTAGATATTGAGAGCATTGAGTTTAGCGTCAACAATATGTTCAGTAATTTACTCGCCAATATAGAAAGTGGCGCACGACACAAGAAATTAGACGTTCGCATTTATGTTAATCCAGACTTACCTAGCGCGCTGATTGGCGACCCCTTGCGTATCAATCAAATTTTACTGAACCTATGTAGCAACGCCATTAAATTCACACGCAATGGTGCTGTTTTTATCAATATTGATTTTTCTAAAATAGACGACTCAAATATAAGATTGGTAATAGAAGTTAAAGACACTGGCATAGGGATGCTCCAAAACCAGGTAAACAAGGTTTTTAACTCTTTTACCCAAGCAGATGGAACAACAAGTAGGGAGTTTGGAGGAACAGGATTAGGACTATCAATCGTAAAGCAGTTGGTTGATTTAATGTCAGGCCATATAGATGTTAGTTCCGAAAAAGGACTAGGAAGTACATTCACAGTGAACCTCCCACTTAAAACAACAACAAAATCAGAACAAGTATTAGCAAAGGCGCCTAGTCTAACGTCTAAACTGTACTATTTCAGTTCCAGTAGACAGAGTTTCTTACACCATAGCTATTTAGATAAGTTGGCATTAGATTATCACCACATGCCACTGACTCAACTTTCATCTGCGGTTGATGACATTAAAAAAGGAGACGTGGTTGTTTTAGACATAGACGAAAAAAGTGCTTTTAGGACTTTTTTCGATGCCATTGACTACCTTCACAAAAACGCTATTAACATAGGATTTGTTTCCCACTCACATTCCAAAAGTTTACCGGATCAAATAAAACACTTTTGGAATGCAGAGTTTCTATATCATCCTTTTATCCCCGAACAGTGTAGTAATTTTTTGATGACGCTCTTTACTCATCGAAAAGTAATTTCTTTTCCAGATATGACGGATAGACAAAACGAAGCAAATACTCAATATTCAGGGCATGTGCTATTAGTAGAGGATAATGATATTAATCTAGCCGTAACCTGCGAAATGCTAAAATTTATGGGCGTGCACTACGATATTGCCCATGACGGTAATCAAGCCGTATCAGCAGTACTAAAGTCGCCACACTACGACATGATATTTATGGACATACAAATGCCAATAATGGATGGTTACGAAGCCACCAGAAAAATCAGAGACTTAGGATATAAAGACTTAATAATATGTGGCTTGTCAGCTAATGCAATGCAACAAGACTACGATAAGGCAAATTCTGCTGGTATGAATGACTATCTAACCAAACCAATCAGCCACGTTTCTTTAGAAAAGGCCATCGCTAAGTACCTTCCTCTTAAAAACTCTTCGCTCGAATAATCAATTAGTTACCCCCAAAAAATGGGATACAAAGACAGCACTAACAAGCTCGCCATTAGGTAATTAAACGTCTTTAAACGTTTGGCGTTAGTTAAAAAGTGGCGGATGTTTTTTCCTAATACCGTCCATACTGTGATACTCGGCAAATTCACCATCCCAAAGATCAATGCTACAAACAACACAGCGTGCAAATCTTTAGAAGGTGCATAAACACTGATAGAAGTTAATGCCATTGTCCAAGCTTTTGGATTTACCCACTGAAAAATAACCGCTTGCATAAACGTCATGGGTTTAGGTTTACTTTGCTTACTCGCCATAGAGGTATCTGATGTGGCTATTTTAAATGCTAAATACAAAAGGTAAGCCACACTCACCACCTTTAAAATATTGTAACTTATTGGATAAGCATCAAAAATTTGCGTCAAACCCAACCCTACTAATACCACCATAAAGGTAAACCCTAAATTGACTCCAAACATATGAGGCAGGGTTTGTTTAAAACCAAAATTAGCACCAGAGGTCATTAACATAAGGTTGTTTGGACCAGGGGTGACTGACGAAGCCAAAGTAAAAAGTAACAACGCGGTCAAAATTTCAAGGTTCATTTAAAATATATGTCTTATTAGCTATTTTTAGTTAACGCAATTATAAACAATGTTATTATTAAATTTCGTGCGAAATAAGCATCAAAATACAACATACAAACAACATATGATTAAAAATGACAGAATAAACGATAATATATTGCAAGCATTATCAAACAACGGCCGAATCTCCAATGCCGAGCTTGCCGATAAAATTGGCCTTTCTCCGTCAGCCTGCTTAAGGCGTGTTCAAGAATTAGAAAATAGCGGAGTTATTAAAGGCTACCGCGTCATTCTAGACAAAGAGCTACTAGGGCAAGGATTTGTCGCTTATGTAACCGTTGGGTTGGGTGAGCATACAAAAAGCTCTCAGTCAGCTTTCGAACAAGCCATTATCAAAGCCAATGAAGTCAAAGAATGCCACAATGTTACTGGGTCGTTTGAGTACATATTACGAGTAGAAACACAAAGTCTGAAAAGCTACAAAACCTTTCATACCGATGTACTAGGCACTTTGCCACAAGTTAGCACAATCAGTACCCATGTGGTGATGGAATCAGCAAAAGACGACCGAGCTTAATGCTTTTTAACAAAAAACGAATTAAGCAAAAAAATGACATCAGTAGCAAAAAGGTTTGCACCTCGCTAACCGAGATGCGTAGAATATTACACGCATCAAGATAAGGACGTATTCTTTGTTACAAACAGTTAAAAAACGCCGTTTAAATATCACCTTAGCAGTGATATTTGCTTTGTTATTTAACGCTATAGCCAGTCTATATGTATCTGCATCTATGCTGAATAATGCTAAAGGTTTTGCAGCGGAAGATAGCGTGTTGATTTGCACAGGCAGCAGCTACAAATGGATGTCGCTTTCAGTATATGAACTAACAGGTAAAGTTGAATATATTGAGCCACCTGAGAATACCCCACATAACTCGCAAGATATTAGATGTGTTTATGGATACCTGAGCGATGCAAAATACAATGACTTAGTTATTAATAGCTTTGATCACCTAGTCATCCCTATTGATGTAAACCTCAACATTAACTACTTCGAAGCGCTATACCCCAATTCAAAGCATCAACTTTCATTAACACGAGGCCCTCCTTTCAGTTTACCTTTTTAAAAATTAACCCGTACGTTATCCATAACGTTCAAAATGTTGATTCAAATTTAGAGAGATTGTAATGCTTAAACCTAACACCTTAAAACTAAGCGCACTTAGCGCTGCACTAATGACCCTACCTTTACAAGCCATAGGTGATGAAGATCACCTAGTTACCGCCAAAGCTATTGACCATGCCCCCATAGGCGTGATGGGAGATCACCTACACCATAAGGGTGAATTCATGTTTTCGTATCGATTCATGCAAATGTCTATGTCGGATAATTTGCAAGGAAGCGACAGCATATCAAATGACGAAATCGTCACTTCAGTTACCGCCCCCAATAGCTCAATGAACTTGGTAAGAGTGGTACCGCAAACCATGACCCAAAACATGCATATGCTAGGGTTTATGTATGCTCCTACAGACTCAGTCACGCTAATGGCCATGCTGAACTACATAGACAACGATATGACGCTCACCACCTATTCGGGCTCATCTGGCACCACAGTATTAGATAACTTTAACACCGCAAGCTCTGGCTTAGGCGATACCAAATTGAGCATGTTATACAGCTTAATAGATACACCGGAACATAAGTTTCATGTCAACCTTAGCTGGGTATTGCCAACAGGCTCAATTGAAGAGACTGGCGATGTACTTACGCCCATGAACATGACAAGCAACCTACGCTTACCCTACAGCATGCAATTAGGTGGTGGCAGCCATAGAGGGGAGTTCGGGTTAACTTACAATGGTAATAACGAAAACATAAGCTGGGGGGCACAAGGCTTATATAACCTAGCATTTTCAGAAAATGATGAAGACTACGAAACCGGAAAAACCCTGCAAATCACTGCGTGGGCTAATTATGGTTTTTCAGATCAAATTAGCGCAACCACACGGCTAACCTATATCAAAAGCCAAGAAATAGTCGGCGAAGACGAAAACCTCACCGCCCCGGTTACTACAGCAAACCCCGCTAATTACGGTGGCACCACGTTTTTAGCCGCAGTAGGTGTAAATTCAGTGATAGCCAAAAAACATAGGGTTGCTTTTGAATATCAAATCCCCGTCACCCAAGACGTAAATGGCGTACAAATGGAAATGGACAACATGCTCACCCTTGGATACCAACTGGCGTTTTAGGCTCCCAGCCCACAATCACAGCCTTAACCATAACTTGGTAAGGCTGTATTGGCATACTTCATAGCGATTGGACACTAGCAGAGCCAAGCAATCACTTGTATTCTACACATCTAATTATGACTGTTCTAAACCTTGGAAAACTCATGCTCCCTAGCCAAAAACCCGTTACCCCTAACTTTTCTTCTGGCCCATGTGCTAAGCGCCCTGGTTATGATGTGAGTACTTTAGATTTAACAGTCTTAGGGCGCTCACACCGCGCACCTATAGGGAAAGAAGCCCTTAAAAGTGCCTGCTTAGATACCGCTAAAATATTAGGGCTACCAGAAGGTTATCGCGTGGCAGTGGTCCCAGCATCTGATACAGGTGCCATGGAAATGGCTATGTGGTCAATGCTAGGCGAGCGCCCCGTTGACGTACTTTATTGGGAATCATTTGGCCAAGGTTGGGCCACAGACATCACTAAGCAATTACAACTGAAAGATGTCAATATTCACAGTGCTGATTATGGTCAATTACCAGACTTTTCAAAGGTTAACTGTGATCATGACGTGGTTTTCACATGGAACGGCACCACATCTGGCGCCCGTGTACCTAATGCTGACTGGATAGACACAAACCGCGAAGGCCTAACCTTTTGCGATGCAACCTCAGCCGTATTTGCCCAAGACATAGAATGGCAAAAACTAGACGTTATCACCTACAGCTGGCAAAAAGTATTAGGTGGCGAAGGCGGCCACGGCATGCTAATTCTTAGCCCTAAAGCCGTCGCCAGGCTTGAAAGCTACACCCCAAGTTGGCCACTGCCTAAAATATTCCGCATGACCAAAGGCGGTAAATTGATTGAAAGCTTGTTCACTGGGGCCACGATTAACACGCCTTCGATGCTATGTGTGGTAGATTACCTAGACGCATTAAATTGGGTTGAATCTATTGGCGGTGTTAACGAAACCATTGCACGGGCCAACAACAATCTATCCACAATTGAAGACTTTGTTGCTAAACATGCATGGATTGAGTTTTTAGCCAAAGACAAAACCGTTCGCTCAAACACCAGCGTATGCTTAACCCTTGATTTATCCCCCGAACAAGTTAAATCGGTTATCAAACTACTTGATGATAACGCCGTTGCTTATGACATAGGCGCTTATCGTGACGCTCCGGCAGGCTTGCGTATTTGGTGTGGAGCCACGATCGAAAACAGTAATTTAGTCGCCTTGCTACCTTGGCTTGAATGGGCTTATAAAGAAGTAAAAAACACCTAACCTTCTCAAAGTCGCCACTTTGTAAGTGGCGAATTAACCGACCCGCTATATTGGAGCTTAATCTGGTAAAGCTTATTTTTTAGAAAAATACGTAATTGGTTAGCTTTACCGCTTAAAAGCGCGCGCTTTGCACGTACCCATCAAACCCTAAACACTCCTGAACTCTTTGTTTTTGAACCTCTGACAGCTCATCAACATTAAAATACTGATATTCCAAATGCTCTTCACTCAGGGTAATACTTGCCTTATCTTTTATATTACACCTAAAAATAAATGCCTGTGAACCATGCTGCGAGTGATAATACACACCGCTCAAATATTGAATGTCGATTTCACAGCCCAGCTCCTCAGCGCATTCACGGACAAGTGCATCGTGAATGGTTTCACCAGCATCTAGGGCTCCCCCAGGAAGCCCCCAAGGGCGATTGCCATAATTAGCCTTAAGTAATAGCACCTGTCCCATTTCATTCAAAATGACCCCATGGCTACTCAACCGATATTTATCATCGTATGCCAAATATCTGCTCCTGTTGTTTGTGACTACCCGTCAGAATTTAAAATAACTATTCTGTAACAGCTTCAGTACGTAGGCTTAATTGCCAATACCCTACATCTAACCATTTATCGAATTTGAAGCCCACATTAGAGAAATGTGCGACTTTTTTCATACCCAGTTTTTCGTGTAAGGCAATGCTAGCTGGATTAGGTAACGTTATACCACCGATTACATTGTTAATACCTAGGGATTTAAGCCTACTCAAAAGCACCTCGTATAAACGAGTGCCCACCCCTTCTCCTTGAGCGTCATTATCGAGGTAAATAGTTGACTCTACCGAAAACCGGTAAGCAGTTCTTTCTTTCCATTTTGTTGCATACGCATACCCAATCACAGCGCCGTTTTTAACGGCAACTATCCATGGTAAATTCGCATCCGATACCTTTGTTAACCGACTAGACATGTCTTCGCTTGAAACTGGCGCTTCTTCAAAGGTAGCGCAAGTATTTGTCACATAAAAATTATAAATATTGGCAAGGTGTGGCGAGTCTTCTAACCTCGCATCTCTAATCATCATAATCAATTCCTAATAATGAATACCATCTATAACACTCAGTTTTGAGCGAAAAGATAGGGTTATAATTACACAAGCCGCTCCCTAGTATGCAGTCAAGTGATGAACAAAGTGTGTGCCGATTGAGCTGATTAACAAGTGCCAATTTTTCATGTTTTGTCATTAAAGGCACAACGTCTGGAAACTTAGTTTGCATTGCCATTATTGCATATGATTTTGCTTAACATCTAGCTCCTAAAGCGCCGACACCGGCTGCTTTTAATTGCTTGTTGAGTTAAGTTTTTGAGCTTTAATTTCACTGCAAAATTCACTCAGACCTATACTCAATATATTGGCGATTTTTTCGCTTTTAAGAATGCCGCCAGAATCTAGTTTACTGCTCAACAACGGAACAGAAACATGGGCATTGTCAATTAAGTTACCCGACATGGTTATCAGGACTTCTTTTAGGGATGCCTGCGCATGAGATGCACGTGGTGACGTATTTATTAGCATTATCGGCTTATAAGGAAACTCTTCCCCACTGACAAGCCAATCCAGAGCATTTTTTAGGGGGCCGCTAATGCCATGGGCGTATTCAGGCGTGGCTAAAATTAACCCAGAAGATTTATCTAGAGCGTTCTTAAGTTTTATTAAAGATGGAATATGCTCATTTTCACGATCAGGGTTAAATAAAGGTAAGTCTCCAATTTCCCCAATAACTATTTCGACATCACTGGGCGCTAAGAACTTTAGCGCGTTTATTGCTGCAGAATTATATGACGCCTTGCGAAGGCTTCCCGATATAGCCAGAATTTGTAACTTTTTCATTCAGTCTGATACTTCCGAGTAGGATAAACTCCACACCGCCTTATACCTATTTACTAGATGCAGCTAAACCAATTCCAAAACTAACAAACACACCGCCACTGATTTTATTTAGAATAGAACTACCTCTATGAGACGAGAGTCTTGATTTAGCAAAAGATGCGAAAACAGCATAAATTGTATGAATAACCATCACTAAAAAAGCAAATGTAGCGGCCAATAAAATAAACTGTGGAGTATACTCTTGAGTCAAATCTATAAATTGAGGAAAGATAGACATGAAGAAAATAACCGCTTTGGGGTTCGAAACTGAAACTAAAAAGCCCTCCATAAAGCATTTTAGAAAGGAGTCTTCTTGCCCTTTTATCACAGTATTATTAGTCACCTCACTGCGCAGCATTTTTATACCTAAATAAATTAAATAGGCGGCCCCAGCAACTTTGATGATAGTAAACGCAACAGCTGAGCTAGCTAATACCACCCCTAAACTTGTGGCCGAAATAGTTGCTACCAACAATATCGCCAAAGCAATACCAAGTATTCCTGCAAATGATTTTAGTAACCCTCTTTGAATAGAGTTATTTAGAGTTAACATAACGGCAGGGCCTGGCAAAAGAATGGTCGCAATGGCAACGCCAACATATATTATATAATTTTCCATAAACACTCCGTTAATCGGTTTAACAGCTAAATAAGAGGCGTAAACATCAAGTCTTAAATACCAAAAGAGTCGGGGCTTGAGTTTGCGATAGCACGCGATTTAATTTTTTACGCGGGCTAGTTAAAAGTACATAAGTAACCAAAATATATTCCAAAGAACAGCTGCCGTACCAGTGCAGACCTAATTATTATTGAACAATGTTGAAAGCTTTGAATGCATCCATTGTAAGCTTCTTTCTCAGCGCCAAATCTGAACTTTGATTTATCTCTATGTGGTTTGCAAAAAACCATGTTTGTTCGTTAACAACAAGATAACCCACATACCACCCATCCTTACCAGACCAACCTGTTTTAGACCAAACCTTTATTTGGCTATTGCTCTCTGACAACATAATACGTTTCAGTGTTTTAATATGCCGCTTCTGAATTGGGAGGTTCTCATCATACAATTTACGCAAAAAATTAATTTGATCTTGTACAGAGACCCTTAGATCGCCATCGAGCCAAAATCGTGTAATTTCACTACCTGTTAATTGGTTTCCGTAGTTAAAATCTTTAAGATATTTGTGATATTTAGTATGACCTACTTTTTTTGCATAGCGTTGATAACACCATACACACGAATGCTGAAAGGCTGTTTTCAGTGTTTGATCTTTGTTCCAAACATCATATTCACGGTCTACACCATCCCAAGTGATGACTTCAGAATGACCTTTAATCAATCCTTCCTCTAATATGATTAAAGTATTAGGGATTTTAAATGTTGAAGCTGGAACAAAGCTTTCTCTATCGTCAACGTTATATTGATACTTAACCTTGCCATCTTCAGACTCAATGAGCATTGTCCCATTAATATTGTTGGCCCTGTAAAGACTTTCTATCTTATTCTGTGCCGCATAAATATTGGCTGAGAAAGCCCATATAACAAGTAATCCTAAATACTTCATGTTTATCTCTGATGTAATGGGTACAGGCATAACGTACCAATAACTACACAACAATTTTCCGTCGGTATAGTAAAGTTGTCATATTGTAATTGACTGGTAAGGTAAAGGATAGGTATCAACTTGACTTAACGTCCTGATTTAGAGCATCAATTTCCTTCAGTCTTTCTTCAAGTTTATCAACTTTGGACATTGAGATAACACTAAAAACAAAGCTAGTTATACCCATAGACATACCCATAACCCCAAATATAAATCCTAAATTTTCCATAACCTGTTTCCTTTTAACTGATTTAAGTCTCAACAATAAACTTCAAACTACCTTTAGCAAGTTAATCCTTCAAGCTAAGGAATTTATGAGCGTTTTTCAACGAGTATAGAAAAATTACATAGATACAAAAAATAGTCACTTAGCAAAGGTGAGGCATACAGGGTGTTGTGAGGGTTTGCTTTAACGCCACCCCAGTCCGAAACAATAATTTTAGCGAGTTTTAACTTACCTTCAGTGTTAGATCCATTCCGCTTTTTTACTAAGACACGCATGGCAATAAAATACCCAATCGCAGCTCTATCAACAAGTCATAAATTTCAGGGGCTTCTTATTTTTGAGGTTTAGTTTGATGAAATCAGACGTTGTGTGGATTGTTACTGCAGGTAATACATTTAAATTCTTACTCAATCCTGAATTTCAAACAGCAAGAAGCTCCAATGTTTGTTGGATGCTTTAATAAAAAAAGGAGTGTTAGATGTTTAGGCCGATTGGAGTAAGGCTCTTGCCTTCGCCATCCCTCGTATTCGCTGATGGTCTGTGTGCTGTCTGAATTGTTGTAACATATGCTCAGTGCCAACTGCGGTATGAAAGTGCCGTTCAAACTCTGTGGTGAGAGTTAACCACTGCTCTGAATTAATGCCTATTCGTTCTAGAATGGGGCTGTGATGGCTTTCGATATACCCTGCTTTATTTTCTCGAATACACCTACCTGTGCAATCTACTAATTCACAGTAATCTATTAAACTGTGCGCGATACCTTTTGGCATATCTTGTCTGTGGTTACCTACAAACTTCATGAGTTTCTTTGGTTGTTCGCCTTTGATAAGTGCATGTATTCTATTTTGTATGCTGGTGTGTTTGGAAGTTTCTGGGGTAGCTTCCATCTTGGCTCTAATCGGGTTTAAGTCTACATAGGCCATACATGCTAGTACTGCACTTTCATCTAATAATGCTTGAGATTTGAACCGTCCTTCCCAGAACCTGCCGGTACAGTTATCTTCTTTGTTGGCTTCACGAGCTATATGTTCATTGAGGTTACGCATTAGCCAACTGATGTTGTATAAACGCTTTCTATAAATTTCAGCGGTTTCTTTTAAGGTAAATAACTCACTTTTAGTGAGCTTATCTTCTCTTAAGTACTTTTGACTTAATAGCGTGCCTTGGTACAACCGGTGCCAACGTTCTAATACCTCACCCATAGACAAACTATCCGCTTGCTCTTTGTCAACACACAGCACCACATGAGTGTGGTTGCTCATCACAGCATAGGCGCATATATCGATAGAAAATACAGACCCAAGAAACAACAACCTATCTTCCACCCAGCCACGCCTATGTTCGTAATTTTGACCTGTCACCTTATCCTCACCACACAAAAACGAACGGCGAACACAGCGAGACACACAATGGTAATAAGGAGTATCAATAAGTGAAATTTGAGATTTACGAGACTGGGGCATAACAGACCATCCTTGGTTTCAATGAATACATTAAAGCCTAGAACAAAACTTAAATATTGCTAATTTTTAGAGTGGGTGTCCATAGAAGCATTTTCGAATGTGCCGCTCCATTCTTTACTGGCATTTGACTTTATTTTGCAGCCATCAATAGCAAACATGTTACGGCCGATTAAATCCTCTTCATCGCATATCATCAGTACCTGAGTAAAAAGCGGCTCAATCTGTTCGTGCATCTTGGCCACAAACCCAGCTATAGATGTGTAATGTGGCTGCACATCTCCCGACACACTCATAAAGTGAATATTGGTTTCACAAGCCTTGGCAATACGCCTACTACTGATTAAGCCATGGGCATAACCCAGTAATATAATCTTCAACATCACTGATGGCGAATAAGCCGCAGCACCTGTTTTGTCATTGTTATACCATGCATCAAACCCAGACAAATCGAGCTTATTATCAACGATATAACAAAGCGCATACTCAAATGTGCCAGGCAGTATTTGCTCTGAAAAATTAACGGGGATGAACTTGTTTTGGCAAGATAAGTCAGGCTTGTAGTTGGCCATGAAGTTTTATCTCTAGGGGAATAATATCTATTAGATCACAGCGAACATGTCGGTTCAAGGTCAAAAAACGCACAATGCAAAAGTAATCAGAAATATATTGAAAGTGCTATTTGGGAGAAATTCTACAGCCTCAACGCTCCGTTAACGGGCGAGCGCTTTTTGCGAGTCCTTGCCAGCGTTGTTTGCTGGCGTTTTCGTTAAACGGCTTGTTATGTTCCGTTACTACTTACAGTTTCTAATTTACTTAAAATAGCTGTGAATTGAGGAGCAATTTTAGCCATGAATGCTTTATTGAGTTGTCCGGACTGATTTAGAAACTTTTTACCTGTTGGTGAACTGTAAAATTTAATTAAATCTTCTAGCTCTTGTTTTGAGAATGTTTCACTGTAGCTTTGTTGGAATGCTAATAGCACCTCCTTAGTACTAAGAAAGTTAATTACTTCGTCAATTACAGAGGAATAAATTTCTTTAGTTTCTAATAACTCTTTTTCACTGATATCAGCTGAGTCTAGAAGTGTTTCCATCTGGTCTTTATAGGCAATAGCTTTATTTTCTAAAAGCTTATCCATTTGTAATACTTCAAACAAACGCTTCGCAGTATCACGGTTTTCATCAGAAGCATAAGAGAGTGATGAAAAAAAGATTAAAAATATCCATATGTGCTTCATTATTCCTCCAGGAACATAACGCTTAAGCTAAGCAGAAAGCACGACGCGGGTTGGCCGAAGGCCAGCGAGTGGTTTTCTGATTGAGCTTTTTGTTAGCAGCCGCATGGCGCGCTGCTGTTTGATTTGATTGATGACCTAACAAACTGTGACTACCTTGTTTGAATTGTGTAATTGCATTGTCCTTTGCCTTACCTTGTCAGTATTTGATGATTAATATTGCCAGAACTTACCGGTTACGTGAGCTACTTTTACCGACAGTGATGAGCTAAGAAGATAACCGCCTTTGCACACCACTTTTAGATAGCCAACTTATTCGTTACGTTTCTTGTACTTGTTAGGCAACACAGTATAAATAATTAAAGAAACTATTATTACCAATACTGAGTGGATTACCTCACCCAGAGCATTTAATGAATCTGGCTTACACTCAAATCCAAGAATATTGCAGTATGTATAATCTACAGCGTAGGTCGATAGAATGCCTAGTAAGATAATCGCGATATACGAAAATATTGAATTTAATTTTAGGGTTATGACTAACCCTAGAATAATTAAAGTTGGGATTCCTACAATTAATAGAAAATTCATAGATTACTCCTTGCTCCATGTGCTGCTAACAGTATTAATAGATGGAAAAATTCCGTGTTTAAACACGGAATTTTTCCGCCTTTCCACATAACTCATTTCTACCATACCCTCTAACCCTTTGTACAGGTTAACTTTATTCCCTGTGACTAATTCAGCACATGGGGAAATACGGAATTTTTCCTAGAGCTTGCTGTTATGCGGATTTCTTACTGCATCTGTATAAATACACATGCAGTAAGAATGCTATATGCCTAAATCAATGTTGTTGAATTAGCAGTTGAAGGTCACTGTTAGGCGAGCTGATGGGCTAAAGCCTGAAGGATCCCCACAGGCTCATGAACATTTCGCATCATCCACAAGAGCCTTTATTGCATCAAGTATCATTTGCTCCAAAACATCATAACGCCTATGTTTAATAATCCTTAATCCCAAGTATCCATAGGATAACACCCTTCTATTGGTGATAGTGTTGGCTTGAAAGTGCAGATGGTATCCCTGATTTTCAGCAGCTTTACCAACACAATATAGATAAAATTGTACCATCATTGCCACCAGTAAAATAACTTGTAGTCGTTTCTCACAACGACTTAGACTGCGCGACAACCCCAGTCCGTAATATTCATTTTTGCAATCCCTGAACGATTCTTCGATAGCCATTCTGCGCTTATATAAACTTACTAACTGGTGAGGTGGGTATTGAGTTTCAGGGAGGTTTGAGACTAGGAACCAGGGTTCTTTGGCAGACTTACTATGACGCTTATTAATATTGTCTTTCGTCACCACACCTTTGCGATTTAGATTATGTCGTTGTTGGTTCTTACCTTTGAACAACACCCCACGACAACTATATTGACTTGATTTAGACAAAGCGAAAGGAGGAAGCTCGGTAGCTTTGGATGTTGCCCAGGCATGGCAATGACTTACATAATGCCATTCTTCTTCTGTTTCAAATTTACATTTCACCGTGCCCCGCGTTCTGGCCAGCCAATACCAATTATGTCGTTGCACTTCCTTGAACCAAGGTATTTTAAACCCTGCATCAGTACAGATAATAGGTTCGCAATCAGCCGGTAACAGTTTAGCTAGTGCCGCTAGAAATTTTTTATGGACCGCTGGTTGAGCATGCTGCTCTTCAGGATGAACTTCTTCATACAATGTAATGGCTCGACCTTTAATCGAGATGGCCGCTCTTAACATCACGAAGTCATAGTTGTACACCGTTGACCAATCAACATGGATCAACGGACGTTTCTCAGTAATAAATAATTTCTGAATGATTTGATAATACTGTGGAATAACACCGTGTAGACGAGGGTTGCCTAACAATCTATCAACGCGTTTGATACAGTGTTTCTCAATTACACCATTATCGCTAGCCACATTACGGCCTAATGCCGTTAAAGCTAATGCTGAGCCATTTACAACACTCTTGGCAGCAGTAAAAAGTGATGTGGTAATGCGAGGGTCTAACACGCTTGAATCTAGGGTAAATAAATCTGATAATACTTTCATAGTGCTTGAATTTGGTTATTGTTATTTTGTGGTGAAATAAATAATACCAAATTTCAAGCACTTACTATTCATTGCTGTGGGGATTCCTCAGGCTAAAGCCCAACCTACAAATTACTCATCAACAGTTGGCTTGTTGTATGTTTAAGCATGAAATAAAGAGGCCGCAGTTGATTTAGCAGTTGAAGGTCACCGCTAGGCAAGCCGACGGGCTAAAGCTCAACCTACAATGCCCCAATACTATCGCAGACTAAAATATTACTACTTTTACGTGGGGTGTCTGCTTTAGCTTTTTTACTAACTGCGCCTTATATTCACTAAAAAGGCTTCTACTTCTGCTCGTGAACGTAAGCGAATTAAACGCATATTGCTCGACGATTTTTCTTTAAAAAGATTGCGATATTTAGACTTCGTTTTCCAATAGTTTTTTAGCATCCACCAAATCACTGATTCTGATGAAAAGAAACTACGATAAAAGGATTCTTTATTGCCGGTTCCTGCCCAGATTTCACTTCGGGCATAAGGCCTTTTGATTGAGTGCTGAAGTATTTGCATAAACGTGCGCCAGAAGCCTAAATCTAACCAAATTATAGTGTCAACGACAGACCATTTAACGCTATTAGTTTTAGAATGATTTCCGTCTAAAACAAAACTGGGGTTGCTGATAATTTCTTGAATGGTCATAACAAACTCTGAGGTATCTAGTGGCTGCCAATCTGGCTGCCAAAGTATTGCGTCCATTTCAATGTATGTGATATCTAGTGCCTCAGCGAGTCGTTTACTAAAATGTGACTTCCCGCTTCCAATCGTTCCAACAACCTTAACTTTTCTTATAGTTCAATAAACCACATAAAACAGGCCTTTGGCCAGTGGAGTTGAAATACATTCAAAGCGGTGCGGGATCGCCGCATTAAAACTAGTGAGTTGCTGGGGTTTTATAGACACACGCTTGTTGGCGATATACATCAGCATACTGCCCTGCTCTAACCATATATGCTTAGTCGACCCTGCCACATTGGCTGCAAAAGCTGTTTTACCACTGGTTTTAAAATGAAAGTGGTAAATTTCATTCGAAAAATGCCGAGTTTGGCTATTGAGTAAGTGGCATACAAACGCACTGCCTTGCTTGCTTACCTGCTTGGCGGGGGTGATCTCAGATATACTAATATTCAAGGCGTATTCGGGAGGCTGTACTAAGTCACCCACGCTTATATCCATAGCTTTAGCGAGTTTAGCTAACACCACTATAGTGGGCGTTGTTTGGGCTGATTCTATTTGAGCAATCATCGAGCGGCTCACCCCAGAGCGTTCGGCTAATACTTGCAGGCTTTCTTGTTTAGCGGCCCGATAACTTCTAACAAAATGCCCGATAAAGTCAAAGTTAGGTTCGTTATCAGTTACGTGCTCGTGAATAGGTTGTGACGTCATGATTAGGTTTACGCTCTTAACTTGATTTCCAGTATATTGGATAAAATCTTACATACACTCGAAAACTTATCATTGTAACGTCAGA
This sequence comes from Paraglaciecola sp., assembly GCF_039942875.1. Lineage (GTDB taxonomy): Bacteria > Pseudomonadota > Gammaproteobacteria > Enterobacterales > Alteromonadaceae > Paraglaciecola. Next base: position 44,127 of record NZ_JBDVBQ010000022.1, on the reverse strand, counting down.
CTTGCTACTCAAAAACGAATAGAGTGAGTGAATAAGATGACAGAACAATCACAAAAAGTAGTAGCGGTAACAGGTGCAAACTCGGGTATTGGGTTAGCTGTAGTAAAACGTTACCTTGCCCTTGGTTATAAAGTCGCAGCGTTTTCTCGCACCACTAAGCAATGCGAGGCGTTAGCTCTGCAATACCCTAATACCTTTATGTTCACAAAAGGCTTAGTTGAAAAGGCGACTGATTTACAGGCGTTTTATCAGCTCATATCCAATAAATGGCAAGGAGTTGATATTGTCATAGCCAATGCTGGGGTTGCCCATGCAGAAGCAATATCAGACGTCACCGAACAAAGCTTTGAAAACACTCTTAACATTAATGTAAAAGGCGTATTTTTTACGGTACAGCAATCTTTGGGTTTGCTAAACCCTAATGCCTCAGTGATCTTAGTTTCGTCAATACAGGCTAATCGTGGCGCAGGTGTGTGGGCAGCTTATGGCGCATCTAAAGCAGCGGTTCGTTCGCTAGCCCGCTCATTTGCAGCAGATTTGGGACCAAAAGGTATTCGAGTAAATTGCTTGTCACCAGGGGTAACGCAAACGCCTATTTTTGACAAATTTGGGATTGATAGAGAGGTACTAGACGAGAGCTTAATTCAAATCAGTGACAACACCCCACTGAAACGCTTAGGAACCGTTGACGATATTAGCAGTGCAATACTTTACTTAAGTTCAGAGCAAGCCTCGTTTATTACAGGGGCAGATTTACAAGTAGACGGTGGTTTAGCGCAAATCTAAAAAATAACCTAGCTAGCTTTAACTTTTAAAGCTAGCCATTGCTGCTTTAAGCCAGCTAAATGTAACAAACCAATGACTAGGCATATAGCCGAACTCCACACCCAAAATTCGGGGCTGCGTCCCATTGGTGAATTCACAAAATAAAAGCCAGCTGCCCCTCTAACAAGATAAACACAGCTAATAGCCACAAGAGCTAAGCGCACCAGCGGTAAGCGCTTAATTAGCCCAGCTCCCGAAAACGCAAACAGTCCCCAAGCAAACAACACACCGTTGATCATTAAGGTGATAATAGTGGGTTGCATCATGCCTTTTGCTGCCATGTTAGCCATATGCTCACCAGCACCAAAAAATCGATACCAAGGCGCGCCATAGTAAATACACCCTAGGTGTAATAGCCCTGCTAAGGCGCTTAAGCATCCTGCTGCTGTAAGGTAGTAGTTCAGATGCTTTCCTTGAGGGCTATGAATCATACTATTTTTGCGACAAGTGACCTTTTAATAATGTAGGCAAGCGAGCAGGTGTAAAAATCTCAATCCAATAACCATCAGGATCTTTAATAAAAGCAATGCCTTTCATGCCGCCATCGTTTGGCTTTTTCTGAAACTCAACACCTAGTGATTCAAATCGTTCACAGGCAGCATCAATATCAGGCACAGAAAAACCTATATGACCAAAGCCCTTAGGCTCAGAGTTTCCATTGTGGTAAACCACTGTGTCATCGTTTTCATCTCCCCAGTTATGGGTTAGCTCTAACATCGCTGGGCGGCCAAACGTTTGCACCATACGTTCGTCATCGTCTGTAGACCACTCACCGCTAGCTTTTGGCGGTACACAGGCTAAAAAGTACAGAGTAAACTTCATGTCTTCAAAATCTAGACGTTTAACTAATGTCATACCTAACACTTGAGTATAAAACGCTAAGGTAGGCTCAGGGTTTTTGATCCTAAACATGGTTTGATTAAATACAAACTCATGGGTAGCCGGGTCGTGCTCTTCACTTAGGCCTTTAGCTTGGTCAAAATGACGGCTCATATGGGTATCCTTTTATGTTTTATTAACGCTAGAGGCGGTTATGGTATCTTAGATAATCACCCCATTAAAAGGTTTTATAGGGTCAAACAACAAAGTAAGCAATTAAGCTTACTTTTTTGATTGTTTATCTTAATGATTAGTGTTTTTTACGTAGCTGATACGTTAATGCAGCAAAGATAAATTGCTTAATCAACTCTTCATCAATGGGGTCGTGGCTATCAAATAATATTCCCCGGTTTTTGTCGTAATCTAAGTCTGGGTAAACCAACCTAAACTCTTCAATTAAACGGGTTTGACAATGTACAAATAAGCCGTATTTTTGCGGGTTAGACTTAAGGGGAGATAGTCTTAAACTTGTACCCGATTTAGGTGTATGGGTTAGGTAGCTTAGCTCCCCCCATTTTAAACACTCGTCAATGGTTCCTATGCTTTCTGATGTATTGGCAATATCAAAAATCCACTGCCGAATAGTTAACAAGGTCTCTTGAGTATTGGGCTGACAACTATCAAATACCGCTTTAATTGTTGGCTCCATCATCAGCACTTGTCCTCTTAGCCCAATTTTTTCGGTAGGTTATAACCGTAAATATCGTCTAGTTTAGACGCAGCCATGGCATCACTTAAACCAAACTTTGATAAACCAGACAACACAGCTAATTTAGCTTGATTGGTGGGCGAGCTCATATGGTATAAGCCAGCGTTTTTACGTGCGCCAAGTTGAATACCCTTAGTGCGGGCTAAGCGTAAATCTTGATATTTTTTTAAAGCGGTGGGTATGGGTAAATCACTCCCTAAATAATGGGCTAACACATAGCTGTCTTCAATAGCCATCGCCGCGCCTTGTGCTAAAAATGGCAACATGGGGTGGCAAGCGTCACCTAATAACGCAACCTGTTTATCAACCCATTGGTTTAACGGTTTTCTATCAAACAAAGCCCATAAAAAACATGACTCGGTAGCATCAAGTACTTCGGTTACCTCTGGATGCCAGCCTTTAAAAGCGTCCTTAAGTTCATTAATATCACCAGGCTCATTCCATGACTCTTGTTGCCAATCGACTCGCTCTTGCACAGCCACAAAATTCACTAAGTCGCCGCCCCGCAAATAATAACTTACAAAGTGTTGCCCAGGCCCCACCCATAAATTAGCCTTTGGCTTAACCAAGTTGTTAGGTAGTTTGTATGCCTCAACTGTGCCCCGCCACGCCACCTGTCCGGTAAACACAGCAGGAGTTTGCCCCAGCATACAAGATTGCACCTTAGACTTAATCCCATCTGCACCAACAAGTAAATCAGCTTGCACTTGAGTAGAATTTTGCAGCTCAACCGACACACCTTTTTCACTCAATTGATAACTAACAACACCACAAGATAAGTAAACGCTTACATTCTCTTTAAGGCATGCTTTGTAAAGAGTAGATTGTAAATCAGCACGATGAATGTGCAGGTAGTCTGCCCCGTATTTTTGCGTGGCCTGCGCCCCAAGAGGCACAGAAAAATAGTGAGCACCTGTTTGGTAATGACGCATCACGGCTGCGCTAGGTTGAAACCCTAATGCTTTAATCTCATCAGCTACATTTAAACTCGCCAATACATGCATGGCATTGGGGCTTAACTGCAACCCCGCCCCTACCTCAGTTAGTTCAGCGCTTTGTTCATAAACAGCAACATCACAACCTTTTTTACTCATGGCTAATGCCGCGCATAGGCCGCCAATTCCTGCCCCTGCTATTACAATTTTTGTGCCCAAAAGGGTTCCTAACGGGTTAGCTTTTCTTACGCCAAATAGTAATATGGTTGTTAGCAGTTTGGCTAGTACGTTTGTCTAATTCAAACTGGCTAACAATGTCAGTTTGCTGTAATAGCTCAAACTGATCTTGCATGATTTCTAACAGATGAGCTTCGCTGCTTAGGTTTTCACCGTTACGTTTTACGCCACCAATCCAGCGCTTTTTGTCGGTTATGTCTTCGTTCCATCCATAGCTGCTGCCTATCACCACGACTCCACCAGCTTTCACTCGTTGGCTTAATTGTTTCAATAACACTTCTGGGTGGTAGCTGTATTCAATGATACGGTGGCAAATAACCAAGTCATAATCAGCAAATTGCGGCTTAAGGTTGTGTCCGTCGCCTTGGGCGAAATTCAGGTTTTCAGGGGCTTGTTCAAAGCCTAGCTCAGCGAGAGTGACTTCGTGAAAGTCAAATATTTCACCTTGGGTCGGCATAGCGTAGCGCAACTGCCCTTGCTCTTTTAAATCTAAACAGTGTTGAATATGCCGTGCGGTAAAATCAATACCATCTACCTGACCTGCCAACTTTGCTAATTCAAATGACAAACGCCCTACACCGCACCCAATATCTAGCACACGGCTGTCAGCTTGAACATACGCTTTGCTAAGGCTCAATAGTTGTTGCAGATCGCTTGTGGAGTCTAAACTAGTGGCCTTAAAATGATGATGCAATAAACGGCTAATATCGGTTTGCATCTCACATTTAGTCACAGCCGTAATAGGGACGTCTTGACTGTTACTTGCTACATAACGAAACCCAGCATGCTGATAAAAATGACGGCGAAACGCATAGCGTGAATCACGGGTCGCTTCGTTTCCGGTAGAGATCCAGCTGCCCCCTTTTATAAGGTTATGTTGACCATCAAAAGTAGGGGTCGAAAAGTCATCGTACAGAGGGTGAACCTTAAAGCCTTCATAGCCATCTATTGGACTTTCTGTCCACTGCCACACATTGCCAATAACATCATAAAACTCAGTTTGCTTAAATTGATCAACAGCACAAGAAGAAGCGTAATGTTCTAAATTTACGTTACCCGGAGCTTTACTCCAATAAGGTAAATCGGTATCAAGTTGGTCTCTGAGTACTTGCCACTCTCCTTCAGTGGGCAAACGTACAAAATCTTTGCTTAGGCTATCTTTCCAATTACAAAAGGCTTTTGCTTCGAGGTAATTAACTTCAACAGGCCAATTGAGCGGTAACGGGATTTCTTCTGTTAGATTACGTTGCCAGTACTTACCGTTCTTTACATCCCAAAATCTGGGCATTGTAGCTTTAGTGAACGCTAACCAACCTTGTCCCTCTTCGGTCCAATACTGTTTATTTTGATAACCACCCGCATTGATAAACTCCATAAATTCTTGGTTAGAAACCAAATACTCAGACGCAGAAAACTTGTCTATAGAAAGAGGCTGTTGACCATATTCATTGTCCCAACCATAGGTTGCATTGGTTTCAGGTTTACCCAGAACAAGGTCTTGAGCTGCCACATCAATTAAGCGGTTATTTGGCGCATCACCGTATTCAGCACAAGACTTCCATAGGTTCGAAGGAGTGAGATAATTCAAGTCGAGCATGCGTATGATCACAGACGATGTTTCTACGTGAATACGTTCATGTTCACACCCCATCAACAACACCCAAGCCAGTGAGTCTTGCTGTATTGGCAAAGCCAAAGGCATAGAATCAATCAGCGCCAAAACGCGCTTTTTAACACTATCTCGGTATTCAGACACAGCGCCTACGCTTGGCCATTCATAATTACCTGGCGACAAATCGTCCCAAGACATTTCGTCTACACCAACCGCGCAAACAGATTCAATTTGTTCGTTTTCGCGGCTTTGAATAAATTGCCCTAAGAGTAGTTTATTGATGTAAAAAACAGCGGTGTGGCCATAATAAAATATTAGTGGATGTCGCAAAGGTTCGGGCCTAAGGTAATAGGCTTCATCTTGATTAATCAATGAAAACAATGACTCGTATACATCCCACGTTTGTTCAAAGTAGGTTCTGATTTCGGCCCGTTTACTTTCAACATTATCACCCGTTAAGAAAGGTGGCTTATCAAGGGTAATTACTTTTTGTTTTAACAAAATGTTATTCCTAATATTTTTATTATCAGCTTAAATATAGCCTATTAAATTTTTATGACCCCAGAGCAATATTGGACCCTTGATATGGCGCTAAAACCATATCTCTAATCCTTTTACCTAGGTTTGTGGCATCTGCGTAAAACATATTTTGACAATATAGGTCTACTTTATTTACCAACCAATTATCATTTTTAAATAAAGACAGAGCACCCAGAACTAAGGTGTCGCCGTGGTCTGTGTCATCTATCGACCTAGGTAGCGCCTTGTCTAAAACGTTCGGGGCAAGTTGCCCTGTTTTCCAACTACTTATACCTTCGAGTACATTTAACAATGCAAATATCACATTTAAATAAGGGTTATATGCTTGGCTCGTTGCCCCTATTCTATGTTCAACCCGAGCTGTTTTTTGCCAATCAGTGGTGTAAGACAGCACCGAGTTGTCTGCCGCAAAAAATAATGGTTCTTGGCCCATAGCTTGGTTGTGCTTGCCTTTTTCTTTGTACAAAGCGATGCTGCCTTGATGCCCGCCAGATAACACCACGGGCGAACTTAATTCAGCATCTAAACCATAGTCTTTTCTTAGAGATAAGCGCTTAAACGCATCTTCTTCGGGTAAAAACAAAATGCAGTTATGGTAGCTATTTTTCAGTAGGTGGTATTGAACCCACTCTCCTAACCCTTGCTGTGCAAATAAATTTTCACCCTTGTCGTTCTCCACACTTACGTTCAATTGTATGGCATTAGGTATATGAACAGACCGCGTGTCTAATGAAAATATTGCACCCGAACCACTTAGATAACGTCCATTATCAGCGCCCCAAGCAACGGGCTGCATCAATACATTTGCTGCGCCGTATTGACGCATAAGTTGAGGCAGTAACTGCATAGCCTTGTCGAGGTTTTGTGCCTCTTTCAAAGGAGATTGACCATTAAAAAGAGAGACATACTCCCATTGGTTTTTCCAATACTCAGTTTTCAGCTCACCATCTATATCAAGCTTTTTTAGCCTGCGATTGATACCAGAATAATCAAGTTGCTTTTGCCATGGAGATAATTCAAACACCCCTTCTAACTCAAAGTGCACCACTGGGTTAAACCCCTGCAGAGCTAAGTTATCGAGCAAATGTTTTATAATGTGTTGCAGCAACATAATGTTAGGCGTTCGACTCTGTGTTTATATTTATTGTTGTCAGTGTACAAAGCTAAAATGAACAGGCAACTACTATCACCTATGTTTGTACTGAGTTTTGCAATATCCTCGTAAAATACCTTTAGGGCGCATACCAAGGTGTTTTGTTTTTCTTCCAGCCATGCGCTTACGCCACACTCTAAATGAAGCGTTTTTCAATTCTGCCCGCATAAAGCGCGTAAGCTGGTTTGGCGTCATCCCAAATAAGTGCTCAATGGCCTCAAAAGGGGTTCTGTCTTCCCACGCCATTTCAATAATACGTGACACCTCAGCTGGGCTGTAACTTTTAAGATTATCAACTTTCATAATCCACCGTTACGCAAGGATGAATTTTCTGGTTCACTAAACCATAAAAAAAATAATGTCTAGATTGATCTTAACAAGTGTAAAAAACGTAACATGACTTCTAATATGAGATAGAGATTTGATTAAAAGGAAGGCTCCCATTAACGCTACGACTTTAGTTTGGTTTAGACAAGACTTGCGGTTGAAAGACAACCCGGCCCTGCATTACGCAGCAGAGCTAGGGTCAGTATTGCCGGTATTTATCCTTGATGAAGATTGTCCTAAACACGCCCAAATAGGAGGGGCTAGCCAGTGGTGGTTACATCAATCTTTGCACGCGCTGAATGCTTCTCTAGATGACAAGCTACATATGCAAAAAGGCCATGCCACAGAGATTTTACTAGGCATCATTAGCACTCATGACATCACACACATTGTGTGGAATCGCTGCTACGAGCCTTGGCAAATCAAGCGTGATAGTCAATTAAAACAACAATTAGTGGAGATGGGTATACAGGTTAAAAGCTTTAACAGCCATTTACTTTGGGAGCCTTGGCAAGTACTTAAAAAAGACGAAACGCCTTATAAAGTATTTACACCTTACTACCGCAAAGGCTGCCTAACCAAAACAGCCCCTCGTATGCCAGTAGCAAAACCTGAAAACCTTACAACTGCATATAAACCCGACCTTGACCATGGCTTAGACTCGTTAGCGCTTATGCCAAGTATTGACTGGTATGACACTATAGCGAAAACATGGTTGCCAGGAGAAGAAGGCGCGGCTAAACGTTTAAGTGAATTTTTACCTGATGGAGCAAAAGACTATAAAAACAACCGAGATTTTCCAAAGCTAGGGGCGACCTCTAAGCTTTCATCTCACTTACATTTTGGTGAAATATCTCCCAATCAGGTTTGGTATGCTGGGATCGACGCACTAAATGGCAACATAGACAATCAAGGGCTCGATTGCTACCTGAGTGAATTAGGTTGGCGTGAGTTTTCTCATTACCTGCTGTATCACTTTCCTCATATTCCTGAGCAAAACTTTAGCCCTAAGTTTGAGCATTTTCCGTGGCGCACTGACAACGAATCGTTACTAGCTTGGCAACGAGGCCAAACAGGCATTCCTATTGTTGATGCGGGCATGCGTGAACTGTGGCAAACCGGCACCATGCACAACAGGGTACGCATGGTGGTGGCTTCATTTTTAGTGAAAAACTTACTCATTCACTGGCGTGAAGGTGAACGCTGGTTTTGGGACTGTTTACTCGATGCCGACCTTGCCGCTAATAGTGCTAGCTGGCAGTGGGTTGCAGGCACAGGTGCTGATGCAGCACCTTACTTCAGAATATTTAACCCTGTAACACAGGGGCAAAAGTTTGATTCTCAAGGAGACTACGTAAAACGTTACTGTCCTGAGTTAAGTAAACTACCTGAGAAATACATTCATACCCCCTGGGATGCGCCGCAAAATATTTTAGATTATGCCAAGGTGAAACTGGGGGCAAACTACCCTCACCCGCTGGTCGATTTAAAAGCCTCAAGGCAAAGAGCGTTAGATGCATTGGCAGATGCTAAGCAGCTAGCTGAACAGGCTAATGCTTAGCTATGGCTTCTTTACGATTAATTCTCGGCGACCAATTAAGTCACTCATTGGCTAGCCTGCAAGACTGCAATCAAGCCGAAGACTGGATATTAATGGCTGAAGTACGCAGTGAAGCCAGCTATGTAAAACATCACAAAAAGAAAATAGCGTTTTTATTTTCTGCTATGCGTCACTTCGCAGCAGAGTTAACAAGCAGCGGCCATCAGGTTTTTTACCGGAAATATGACGACAAAGAGAATAAAGGAAGTCTATTTGACGAAGTGAAGGCATTTTGCGAAAAAGTATCAGACACCGACAAAGCCATTACCGACATTATACTAACTCACCCTGGCGAGTATCGTGTATTGGCTGATATGCAAAGTTGGCAAGACAAACTAGGCATTAATGTGGTGATCCGCCAAGACGATCGCTTTTTAGCAAGCCTAGAAGAATTTGCAAACTGGGCAGAAGGGCGTAAACAGTTACGCATGGAATTTTTCTATCGAGAAATGCGTAAAGCTTGGTATTGCTTGATGGATGGCGATAAACCAGTGGGCAATAAGTGGAACTACGATAGTGCCAATCGCAAAGCCCTGCCAAAGGGAATGTCACCACCACCACCCACCACCTTTGAGCCAGACGACATTACCCAAGAAGTCATTACCCTGGTCAAAGACAATTTCAGTGATCATTTTGGCAAGCTTGAACCGTTTCATTTTGCGGTTACCCGGGCGCAAGCATTACAAGTGCTCTCGGTATTTGTTGCAGAACGCCTAGATAATTTTGGAGACTACCAAGACGCCATGGTGCAAGGCGAACCCTGGATGTACCACTCACATATCAGTTTTTACCTAAACTGCGGGCTGCTCACCCCAAAAGAAGTTATCGAGCAAGCAGAGAATGCTTATCGTCAAGGTCATGCTCCGTTAAACGCAGTAGAAGGCTTTATTCGCCAAGTATTAGGCTGGCGCGAATATGTCCGAGGCTTGTACTGGTTCAAAATGCCTGGTTATCAAAATGAGAACTTTTTAAACGCCAAACGCTCACTACCCCGCTATTTTTGGGATGCAAAAACCAACATGAATTGCTTGTCTCAGTGCATAACTGAAACCTCTGACAATGCTTATGCCCATCATATTCAAAGGTTGATGGTACTGGGTAATTTCTCATTGTTAGCAGGCTTGCATCCAGATGAGGTCAATGAGTGGTATTTAATTGTATATGCCGATGCTTACGAATGGGTCGAAATGCCCAATGTCACAGGCATGATATTATTCGCTGACGGAGGCTTATTAGCGAGTAAACCTTATGCAGCAAGCGGAAGCTATATCAATAAGATGTCTAATTACTGCCAACACTGCCATTACAACGTAAAAGAAAAACTAGGGGCGCAAGCCTGTCCTTTCAATTATTTGTACTGGGATTTTTTAGACAGAAACAAAGAAAAGCTGGGTAATAATCCCAGACTTGGCATGCCATACCGAACCCTCAACAAAATGACAGACGAAAAACGCTTAGCCATTAGCCGAGATAGTCAGATTTTCTTTAAGGCCATAGAAAACAATGAAGAAGTCTGAACTCCCAAGTAAGGTCTGCACAGTGTGCGAGCGACCTTTTAATTGGCGTAAAAAATGGCAACGAGACTGGGAGCAAGTGAAATACTGCTCTAAGCGCTGCGCTTCAACAAAAACAAAATCCTGTATCTAGTTCTAAGTCTTAAAGTAACCGTTATAAAAAAGCCCAGCTTATTTTAAGTAAGCTGGGCTTTCTACTTTATTGTCTAGGGTGAACTAGCCAAGTTTTGAAGCAACCGGTTCCACTGCACTTGCGACTTCATTACTCGGCTTTGGGGGATAAATACCTCTCGCTAACGGTTGCAAGGGCATGTCTACCCAAGCTTCATCAGGTAACATAGGGACAACAGCAAGCTTACGCTCCATCTGCAAGTTTTTCATACTGCGATTAACATTACGGATAGCGCTATTGGGCTGACACTCTGTATCTAGTAAGAATATCCCTTTACGCTTACACAACAGGCCAAACTTGACGCTACTTGATAACCTAATTATAGGCGCAGCTAACACCAAGCCAGAAAATACCGGTAACAACCACAAGAATAAGGTGGGAGTGTAGTAAGCTGTAACCCCGCCCCATATCAGCCCTATGGTAGTCAAAAGGTAACTGAATTTTAATGCCTGTGACCAGGGTAGCATACGCCCTTCTCTAACTTGAGCTTCCCACTTAACACTTTTACCTGCCAATACATTAAGTACAAAATAGCTATGGAACATCATCATGACTGGCGCTAATAGCACCGCAAATAAAAACTCAACGACAGAGCTTTTTAAGAAGTTAAGACCCCCACCAAACTCTTTGCGTCGCTGCAATAACGTGATCACTATGCCTAACACCTTGGGTAAAAACAGTAATGCGATAGTGACCCACAACGTTGTGATCATCACATTCTTTTTGGTGATCAACCAAGTGGGAAACAACTGATAGGTGCTAGTGAAATAAACGGGTGTAGTAAACGCTTGAATTAAGGCATCCGTGGTACCTGCCAATAACGACAACAGCAGAAGAATAGAACTGGCATAAGCAAAGGCACCAAAAGTGAAGTGCATTCTGTTTGCTAGATGTAGCCCTTTACTGGTCACAATCCCTAAATGTTGCATATTACCTTGCACCCAACGTCTGTCTCGGGTGGCGTAATCTATGATATTACTCGGTACTTCTTCGTAACTACCAGCAGAATCAGTTAGCAAAAACACTTGCCAACCAGCTCGGCGCAATAACGCTGCTTCAACAAAGTCGTGACTTAAAATTTCTCCACCAAAAGGTTGCTTACCTTTTAGCGCAGGGAGTCCACAAGTATCGATAAAAGCTTTGACTCGAATAACGGCGTTGTGTCCCCAATAATTGGCACAATCACCTTGCCAGAATGACAAACCCGTTGCCAACATAGGGCTATATACTTGCGCGGCAAATTGAACAAATCGTCCAAAGAATGTGCTTTGTCTTGCCGGCATAGGTATGGTTTGAATCAACCCTGTATTTGGATTGGTTTCCATACGCTGGGCTAACTCAAGCATTTTTTCACCGGTCATAATACTGTCTGCATCCAGCACTATCATACTTTCATATTGGTGCCCCCAGCGCTGACAGAAATCTTTGATATTCCCAACTTTACGGCCAACATTTTTTTTACGGTTACGATAAAAACAGCGCCTAGCCACATCATTTGGTAAACGTTTTAACAAACTTTCCCAAGACCTAAGCTCAGCAGATAGTAAGGTTTGATCTTGGGTATCGCTGAGCATGTAAAAATCAAACTGCTTAGCACTGTGTGTGGTTAGCATAGTGAGTACTGTGGCTTCAAAACCAGCCATGATCCGCTGAGTTTCTTCATTGTATACTGGCATGACGATAGCGTGGAGTTTCTGAAGTGGCTCCGAGCTTACCGGAGCATGTTGTTCAGCTTGAAACGTTAATGGGTCTCGCTTGAACAACTTAAGAAAGAAACCAATAATTGATGTCCAAAAGGCCATGGTTAACCACAAAAAGAGCACTGAAGTTAAGCCTAGCTGGACCCATTCTAAAGGTCTGAACTCATTGGGCTGAAAGATGATATACACCTGTGACATAGCCCAATAAGCGGTTGGCAATACCAACAATGCCATGATTAACAAACGGATTTTTCGGGCTCTAACCTTCAAAACAAAGTTATTTTTCATAAACATAGGTCCATACCTCACTAATAGGTTTTCCCTTGTGGGTAACTAAAAGTCGCATATCATTTACACTGCGTTCACTCTCTGGAGTAAACAAAAAGGTGGCTCTTATTTCATGGTCGAAATTAGTTTTAAACACCCTCACTTGGCTAACGTTACCATTTGTCGCTGAGATATCAGCAGCCAAATCTTCTGGGTTGATGACCGCACCATCTGGCACGGTGAAATCTACAATAAAGCGGCGTGTCAGATTATCTTCATCCACTTCTTCACCGGGTAATCTGTCAGAGCCTTGTAAGGTGCGGATCACCTTCGATTTATCGTATGCATAAGCGTCTGCACTCACTGTTTTCAGTTCGTAATGCACATGAATACTGTCACCTTGTTTAATGGGTTTATCATTCACCCAATAAGCCACTATATTGTCATGGGTCTCTGAATTAGTAGGGATTTCAACTAACTCTAAACGGCCCTGATTAAAGCCTTTGTATGGGGTAACCCAAAACCCTGGACGTTGATGGTAGTGTGCTTCGCTATCAACATAATGTTCGTATTGGATATCTCGTTGTAATAAGCCAAACCCTTTCGGAGCTTTGTCACCCAAAGATGTAATACGTAACCGGTTAGGATTATCTAAAGGTCTCCATAGACGTTCGTTATTAGAGGTAATTAACATCATGCCATCACTGTCATGAACTTCTGGGCGGTAGTCATCAGGTTTTGTTAATGAGTTTTCACCATACAAAAACATACTAGTAAAAGGCGCTAAACCCACTTTGTCTATGTCTTCTCTGGCGAATAACCACGCTTTAACATCGGTTACCGTGTCGCCCGAGCTCTCAGACCCCATAGTAAATTTATAAGTACCCGTCATTGATGGGCTGTCCATTTTGGCGTAAACATTAAGTTGTTTACCGTTAGCGGGTTCGATTAACCAAAAGTCGGTAAAGTAAGGAAACTCCTCGCCTTCTGGCATGCCTGTATCAATCGCTATACCTCTAGCTGATAAACCGTATTTTTGATTTTTGCCAATTAATCTGAAATAGGTAGCCCCTAAAAAAGCAATCAGCTCGTCTTTGTATGTCTCACTATTTAACGGGTAATGGACTCTAAAACCAGCAAAGCCTACATCTTCGTTAATTTCATCAGCCAAAAACTCAGCAGGCGGATCGTATCGAAAATACTCAGTGTTGAAAGGCAGGCCCGTGACACGATTTTTATAATCAATCATGTGAATATTGACAGGATGCTTGTATAAAAAACCTGAATGAAATAACTGCACTTCAAAAGGGTAAACCCCTCTCCAGATACTTTCTTTCGGCTCAAACCTTATGGCTCTGTACTGCTGATAATCTATACCGTTTAGCGCTTCGTTCTCAATTGCTGGCGTTGGCTCAAAATCTATTTCAGCCTCTGCTTTTGCTTGTAGCACTAGCTTGCGAAGAAATGGACTACTTTCGCTTGGTAACTCATCCTGCTGTATATTTTGTGACGCAACTTCCCATGAGCTCAATGATATCAATGCAAAAAAAACACTTTTTAGATACAAGCTACTTTCCTTATCTTTAGGCTAACTAGACTTAATAAGTTACCAAAGCAGTTATTACGCCATATTTCAAAAACATCCGTTTTAATTGCTCATTTCGAGCTATTCCGACCCATTTAAGACTGAGATTGCAGGTTAAAAAGGAGTGATGTATTCATCTGATAAACCTTAGCCTAGTAACATAGTTCGAACTTTATCCTCCATGTATTAAAAAAGAGACATTAACTTTCTATTTAAGGCGCATGATGAATCATCATCGTTATATTCAATCAAATACACCTAGCATACTGAATATATTTTAAAGGCGCTGTATGTATCTGTTTTTAATCATGTCACAAGGTTAGTCGTTACAAATGTCACGCTGTAGAACAAAGAAATATAAAGTTTAGGATTTGATTGACGAGTAAATTTCACACCCAAAATTGATTGCGACCATTGACTTTTGCTTTGTATAGGTTGCTATCAGCTTCTTCTAACAGCCACATTGGGTCAATGTTAGCGTCCTCAAAAGAATTAGGTTCACAGCTACCGATACCAATACTTACACTCAAATACTCATTCTCATCATATTGATTAGGTATGTGTAAAGCTTGTAACTCTCGCAATACAGCTTTAGCTACCTTTTGGGCCCCTTTACGGTCTGTATTAGGTAATAAAATAGTAAACTCTTCGCCACCAAACCTAGCCCCAAAATCGGAGTCTCTAGCCGCGACATTTTTAATAACTTTAGCGACTTTCTTCAAACACTCGTCACCTTCAATATGACCAAAAGTATCATTAAAATGTTTAAAGTGGTCTACATCTATCATTAAAGCGGATAAAGATGAGTTGGTTCTTTTCATTCTGTACCACTCACTGTTTAATCTGGTATTCAGCTGCATTTTATTGGCCAAACCTGTCAAACCGTCAGTACAAGAAATCAATTCTAGCTCTTTAATGTTTTTCATCAGTTTCATGTAGTTAGTTATTTTTGCGTTTAGCAAAAAAGTATTGACGGGATTAACCATGCAATCTAATGCTCCCAACTCCAATGCAATAAGCTGCGCATTAATAGAGTTAGTTTCAGTTAACACAATAACTGGGATAAAATTTAACATTGAGTTAGAGCGAATTTTCCTAAGAGTTTCTACCCACAACTCTTTACTGTCTCCAACGTAAAGTATGATCATATCGACGTCTACATCGCTACACGTTTGAAAAACATCACTAGTATGAGAAGTAGTAATCACATCGAAGGTCTGAGTAAATGATAATGACAAACATTCTAGTGCTCTACCTGTGCCGACAAACATTAACCTTTGATTTGGCTCAGTAAAAACTCGGCCAAGGTATTCTGTCTCGGCGGTCTGTAAAATATTGTTACTGGATGCAAACATAGTAAGCGGTTCCTAAAAATTAAGTTTTATTTGGGTGAACCAATTAAAATCACTTATTAAGAGACAATCTGGCGCGTCATGCTCCTTTAGAGTCATTGAGTCAATAAAGCTTGATACTGTTACTAAGAGTTTTTGCATAATGGAAGGTTCCTGCTTCACAAAAAAATCACACTTTAAAAGTGCTGGGATCTATTCGATCATAATGAATTTTTAACAACTCACTTTTCAAGTTCAATAGTGTTTATAACTTTAGAGACGTCTTTCGTATTCTCTACAACTGCTATTACTTGGTGGTGTTCTGAGTCTAACTTTAAGATATTCAACAAGGGAGCCACGCTACCTTCACATCATTAATGGGTATCACTAAATCCTCACCTTCTATTTTTCCCTGAAAGCAGTGCTCATAGCATTGAAAAAGGTAAGGAATGCAGCCTAATGCTAATAACATGCCAGAACATAATGCATTGATTTATATTGGGTTTTACTACAGCTTTGAAATTTCAGTAAAAAAACATAAAAAGATGTAACTATTTACACACAGTGCATAACCATTTCGCAGCTACAAATAAACTGAGTAACTTGGTTTTATAGCAATGTTCGGGTTTCTTAGTATAGGCGATACGTTAGAAGCGATGTATCGCTTCAATAGACATTTAGATCAAGAAAAACGGTCTGGATGAAGAAACCAAGTAGGTTGTAAGACCCGGTATGTTGAAAATTAAGACGTAACCAAAGAAAGGTTCATGGTACTGCAAGATGGACTACGCCATCGCATTGCAGAACAACAAGGCATGCGCATGTATGTCCTGTCTTTAGTCACTGCTATATTTTTACCTTTGTCATTCTTAACCGGAATATTCGGAATGAATATAGCAGGGTTACCAGGTACAGAAGATCCAGAAGCATTTACTTATCTAGCTATTAGTATGCTGGTATTAGCTATGATTTTACTCTTAGCCATGCTCTGGAAAAAGTGGTTTTAACACTATCACTAACATGCCTACAACCAATTGGTTAGCTTAAACCCTATACCTAATCGCTGAGTGTGGTAATTGTAATAAATTAAGCTTTCACCGTACCCATTGAAATACTCAACATAGCCTTGGATTTTATCATTTATAGGAAATGACCAACCCAACTGTATTGCACCTTTGTTATCACTACGTAAGTTATTGCGAAGCATAAACTCCAGTGAATGTTTATCAGAAATGCTCCACAGGCCTCCTAACTCACCATAACCCAGATACTTATCAATATCGGGGTTATCATCGCCACTTGCATCAAGAGGTGATGTTTTTTCATCTTCAGGAATACGATACCACGTCCTAAAGCCCCAAATCACTTTCTCAGTCGCTGCAAAGGTAAACCCTAAAATAATTCGATTCCAACTACGAGACAATGAACCCGTTTGCCCATTTGATTGATGATTAAATGACAAGCTTGTTTGCTCTACAGGTAACCCCAATAGCGACCAAGAATGATGGTAATCAAGTATCAGTTCAGGCTCATAATTGGTTTCTCTAAAGGGAGCGGAAATCGCTCCGTTGTATGCCTGCCACCAGCTAGTTGCTGTAAATGCTATTTGTAAATCTAAGTCGTTAAATAGTACATCTTGTGCCGCTAGGTATTTCATTGACACTTGAAACTTAATTTCTACATCGTCTAACTCAGAGTCCACCGGTAAGTCTACATAAGGCTCTTGATTGATGCTGGTTAAACTTGCAGGCAATACGAAATTAGGTTTATGAGGAAGGATTGCAAAAGGATTCTCTGAAGCTTGCTGCTCTAAGTTAATTCTCTTTTTTACTAACGTTTGCTTTGTATAAGCGCACTTTTTGCGTATGTCTGCAACGGTTTGCTCTGACTTGGCATTCTTGAACGCTTTTAACACACATTTATGTATTGCAGCGGTTTCTTCTTCAGAGGGTTGTTCTGATTGGGCCCAACTAATATTAGAGAGTCCAATCGAACATATTAACAACAAACTTTTGCCTAACTTCACTTGTATATTCCAAATTTCAACAACACAAATGTAGCCCCACAACTTAGGTTGTAGTGATTAGACACAAGTCCCTGTTTCTTCTGTGGTTAGCTCTTTTATTAACTCTTGGCTGCCGTCAGTAAAAACTTGAATAAGGTTTGTGCCTTTAAGGCCACATAAATTGTTCCATTCTACAACAACTCTGTATCCGTCTTCATTCTTTTCATAGCTTTTTGCTACTGAACTATCGACAGACACTAAATGATATAACTCAGCTTCTGTATCTATGTCTCCAAAAAAATCGACTAAGTCAGTCATAGACTCAATCACAAAACTTGAGTCATTTAGTAGTGCCACTCCATAAATAGGGCAATATTCAGGTAAACATTGTGCGTCGTAGCCATTGTTGGTATCTGCGGTATCTAAGAGCGTGACCTGCTCCGTGCTTAAATCAGTATAAATCTCAGCATCAAATTGAATCAGTACTTCATCAGCCTGTTCGTCTTGACCGTATAGATTACCGCGGCGCTTTTCCCAGTAGATATAACTATCACTTAAGTTAAAATCGGTTAGTTGATATTCATCTGCAAAAGCTTGCTTGGGTAAGTCTTCAGAGTCACTACAGCTTAGACATAACAAAGATAAAATGGTGAGGGCTAAATACAGTTTCATTGATCTTCCATATAAATGAGAATATTAGCCCTTACCTTACCTCAATTAATCAAACCAGTGTCGAGTTTTATTGGCAAAATACACTAATGACAACATCACTGGCACCTCAACTAAAACACCAACCACAGTGGCCAGTGCTGCACCAGAGTGCAAACCAAATAAAGAAATGGCTACCGCTACCGCTAATTCAAAAAAGTTAGAAGTGCCTATCATACAAGCTGGGGCAGCCACGTTATGAGGCAGTTTTAAGCGCTTCGCGAAAAAGTAAGCTATGGCGAATATACCGTAGGTTTGAATAATCAATGGAATGGCAATTAACCCTATAGTTTGCGGTTGCTGCAATATATTTTCAGCTTGAAAACCAAACAATAAAACCACAGTGGCTAATAGCCCTACAATTGACAAAGGCTTTAACTTAGCCACAAAGCTATCAATGGCCTTTGCACCTGTATCACTTGAATTTTGATGTCTTTTATCCAGTGAAGACCGCGTTAAGACACCGGCAATTAAGGGCAATAACACGTATAAAACCACAGATAACAATAAGGTATTCCATGGCACCTCAATATCACTCACGCCCAGTAATAATGCAGTAAGCGGAGCAAAAGCAAATATCATAATAATGTCGTTTATTGATACCTGTACTAGGGTGTAGTTGGCGTCACCTTTGGTCATCTGGCTCCACACAAACACCATCGCCGTACATGGCGCAACGCCTAGCAAAATCATGCCCGCTATGTATTCATTGGCTGATTGAGGGTCAACCCAGTCTGCAAAAAAACCTTTAAAAAATAACCAGCCTAATGCAGCCATAGTAAAAGGTTTAATTAGCCAGTTAACCACTAATGTTAACGCTAAACCTTTGGGCTTTTTACCTACATCCTTAATTGATGAAAAGTCGATTTGGATCATCATGGGGTACACCATCAACCAAATCAGCACAGCCACAACAATATTCACATGGGCATATTCTAGTGAAGCTATCGTTGCAAAGGCATCAGGTACATGGCTCCCTAATATCACACCAGCTACAATGCTAAGTGCTACCCATACTGATAAATACCGCTCAAATAATCCCATTGGTAACTCCTAAATTGAGCGCTGATTAACGCGTTTGGTAAGTTGCGCGGCAGTTTCAATTCGCTCTGAATAACGGTCCACCAAATAATCAGAATTGTCTCGCGTGAGTAAGGTGAACTTCACCAATTCTTCTAATACATCCACAATGCGATTGTAATAAGCGGAGGGTTTCATACGGTCATTATCATCGAACTCCATAAACGCCTTAGCGACTGAAGATTGATTGGGAATAGTCAGCATACGCATCCAACGTCCTAATACTCGCATTTGGTTCACCGCATTAAATGATTGTGAACCACCACAAACTTGCATCACAGCTAAGGTTTTACCTTGAGTAGGTCGCACCGCCCCCACACTCAGTGGCACCCAATCAATTTGGCTTTTTAAAATGCCCGTCATAGCGCCATGACGCTCAGGTGAACACCACACCTGCCCTTCTGACCACATCATTAACTCTCTCAGCTCTACCACTTTAGGGTGAGTTGGCTCATCACCATCTGGTAAAGGTAAGCCTGTCGGGTCAAAAATTTTAGGTTCTGCACCCATTTTTTCTAACAAACGAGCTGACTCTTCCACCACTAAACGGCTAAACGAACGCTCACGTAACGACCCATATAACAGCAATATTTTAGGTTTATGATTAGATGGCGTACTGGAGAATTCTGCCATGTTTGGTTGTGTAAACTGCTCTTCATCCAGACTCGGTAAAGAGATATCTTCTATTGTCATTAGCTTGCTCCTAAGTTTTCTAAGGCAAGCTTCAATGCTTTCTTGTCTTTCAATTCCACATCAATTGAAGCTAGCTGTTCAACGCGGCCCTTAATTTCAGCAATAGTTGCTCGAAATGCTTCGGCAAGTTGTGCTTCAGTCCCTTCTAATTTAGATGGGTCTGTTAAACCCCAATGGACTTTTACACTGTTACCAAACCATACTGGGCAAGACTCACCCGCCGCAGAGTCACATACAGTCACGACTATATCGGCATCAAAATCTTCAAACTCATCCCAAGATTGGCTTGCTAAGCCTTCAGTCGAAATACCCGCTTCTTGTAGATATTGAATAGACAAAGGGTGCACTTCGCCAACAGGTTGACTGCCTGCGCTTTTAGCGATTATTTTACCGTTAGCAAAATGATTGGTGATCGCCTCTGATAAGATACTGCGACAGCGATTGTGGGTACATATATATAAAATTTTCACTTGTGTTCCTTAATTGACGTTAACAGCAGGAGGTGAGATTTTTACTGATATTCAAATTGTTTAGGCAACTCGATAAATACTCGGCATTACTTTTAGTTGTCGTTTTTAAAACATCCACAGCCCACTTGGGCAATGAAGGGTTAAGCCGATAAAACACCCACTTACCTCGCCTTTCATCCTGCAACAGCTCACATTTACGCAACTCAGCAAGATGCCTAGATACTTTTGGCTGACTTAACTGAAGGGCGCTAATAAGATCACAAACACACAGCTCTGAATGCATAGTGATCAACAACAAGCATTTTAATCTGGTGTCTTCTGACAAACATTTATAAAAGGATACCGGGGTGATCATAATATTCTCCGCCTAAACATATGGAATATCATATATATGAAATTTCATATGTCAAAGATTAAAACAAATAAAGGTTTAATGCGGCTAACTGAGGCAGAACAATGCAAGTTGAAACTGTGTAAAGCAGGCATATCAAAAATTGTCTGGCCGTCTGGATTAAGGCCTGTTTTTCAACCGAGACCGAATGGGATAGTTTGACTTCATTGGTGGGCCAAATGAGCTACTCAATTTAATTTTTATCTGACCCTTTCATATTTTGTAGCTCTAGGTAGTGAAAACTTTAAAAATGAACGGACAGCACCAATGGGAGGAAGATTGCCTGCTTTACCTCACAGTAGAAAACCTGACTAGCGTAAATAGCAATATATTTAACCCAATTCAGACCCTAATATTACCAATATTGATTCTAAGTTAAAGATTGCTAGACTCAGAAAACAAATCGAGCCAATAGTGTTTTTTATCTAGAGGTGTTTCATCAGATAGTGTTTTATTTTCGACCTGAATAACAGTTCTTGAATTTACCTTGGCTTGTTCAATTGCATATCCATAATGCAATTCGAGCATGTCTCTTATAATGCCCTTTTCCATCATCATCTCTAAGCCAGCATTGAGGCGCTTTGCAATTCTCGGCGCATGAGGAGATACAAAAGCGTAATAAGGTGTAGGTAACACCATAACTATATGCGGCTCTATCATAATATTAGGGTTAGCTTGGCTTTGAAATTCCACTTCTTCAAATACTTCATAAACACCCCGAGGTATATAATCGAATCGCTTCTTTTCAAGCATGGCAAATAACGAATTGTAAGTATAAGAGTTCACAACATTGAAACCTTGCTCCTGCATCACTTCCCATGTCGACCAGCTTTTCCTTAAACCAACAGAAATAGGCTTGAGCGCCTCTATCGTATTTAATTGGCTAAATTTGTCTGCATTATCTTTATGCACTAAAAGCAAGCGATAGCTAAGCAACCCCATTCTTATGGGTATTCGAATAGGTATCGCTTTTTCTTCCCATTCTGGTTGGGTGGTTACCAATACAACATTAAAAAATCCGTCTTTCTTTAAAATTTGATTCAGCGCTCTTTTTTTAGGAATGCTGCCATCCCCATACACCATGATTTTATATGCACCGAATTCGGGCTCAGTAATTTTTAGAGCCGCTTCCAAAATACGAAAATTATATTCTTGGTTAATATCTTTGGCGAATTGTTGATGACCTGTACGAATAATGTCAATCGAAGCGTGGGTTGAAAGTGACAAACTCATTAAATATAACAAAATCGTTTTTCTAACTAAATCCATATCAATATGTTCCTTCATAAGCTTATCGAAATACCCACTGTAACAAGACCATAAAACATAATTAAAATTAATGCATTACGAAAATCAACTTTGAAAAAGCATCGGCTGAGCCATCAAAGAAACTGGCGGCGCAGCCGATGCTTTTGACCTAACCGCGACACCAAGTTTGGAATACCGGGATTTGAATAAGATTGAATAAACCTTAGGCTATACTCGAGATTTGATTAACTCAGAGATAAGGAAATCCTGTGAGCCGTTTACCTCGTATTTGAGCGATAAGTGCTCATACAATTAATTAGTTGTGAAAACCATATTGACTGCGTGTACAGGCATAGAAACGTAAACAAAAATTGGTATGCAATGTTCAACTATTCCAGTTGTAATTGGGGTTTAATAAAGTCTATAAAAGCAGATATCCGCTTAGCCGCAGGAGAGGATTTATAGTAAACCGCATTTACTTTTTCTCTATCTATATTGAGTAAGCGATATGGATTTAATAATGCTATCAAAGCACCTGATGCAATATCTGCATCTACCATAAACCCTGATAGACAGGCGATACCATTTCCAGATAAGGCTAGTTGTCGTATTGTCTCTCCATTACTGGCAGTTAAAGTAGGAACAACAACCTCAGACCCTTTAATAGGCCATTTATTTAATGATTTAATGTCCGAAAATCCAATAATATCATGATGTTTTAAGTCTTGAGGGTGTCTAGCCATGCCTCGTCTAGCAATATACTCTGGTGACGCAACAATATGGAGGGGGCTTCTACCGAGTACTTTAGCGTGCAAAGTTGAATCTTCGAGCTTACCGATGCGAATAGCAACATCAGTCCTATTTTCTATTAAATCAATAAACCCTTCATTGGATCTAAGTTCAAGTTCTATGTCTGGATAGGCTAATTTAAAAGGTTGGATCAAAGGAATAAGCTGATGAAATATAAATGGGCTAGCAGCATTAATCCGTAATCTACCAGCAGGTAATGCTCCTCGGGTAATAATGTCATCTTCTGCCACCTGAATAGACTGCAAAGCACTTCGTACCGAGTTGACAAATTTTCTGCCTTCATCTGTGAGCTCTGTGCGCCTTGTTGTTCTGGTTAAAATATTAACGCCTAGTTGCCGCTCTATTTTGCTTACAGCTCTAGATACCCGAGCAACTTGAATATTTAACACCTCGGCTGCCGCAGAAAACCCTCCCGAATCGACAACACAAAGTAAGAGTTCCAAATCATCTGAACGTGTTTTCAATTGAACATACCTACCATTTATTGCAAAAGTAATTTGTTAATAACGCCATTTATCACAACAGTATAGCGATTAATAATGGCGCCTACAAAGTGATGCTGAGTTTTATTGCTATCACTTTCTACCATTCACTTTTTAAAATACTTGGAGATTATTATGCCATTAGCATTACTTGCATTAGCACTCAGTGCCTTTGCAATAGGTACAACAGAATTTGTTATCGTAGGTTTACTCCCTATCATGGCTCAAGACCTAAACGTATCGATTCCTTCGGCAGGTTTACTAGTGAGTTTGTATGCACTAGGTGTTGCAATTGGAGCCCCAGTACTCACTGCATTAACGGGTAAATGGAACAGGAAACACCTTCTACTATTTGTTATGGGATTATTTGTTTTCGGTAACCTAGTGGCGTGGCAAGCACCCAGTTTTGAAGCGCTTATTATAGCCCGAATCCTAACGGGGCTAGCACATGGTGTGTTTTTCTCAATCGGCTCCACTATTGCAACGGGTTTAGTACCCAAAGAGAAAGCCGCTAGCGCTATAGCAATCATGTTTACAGGCTTGACAGTTGCTTTGGTAACTGGCGTGCCACTAGGGACTTATATAGGACAACAATTTGGCTGGGAAGCAACATTTTTAACCGTTTCAGCACTAGGTTTAATTGCGATGCTAGGCAGTGCCATACTGGTCCCAAATAATTTAACTCAAGCTAAACCTGCGAAAATTTCAGCCCAATTTAAAGTATTAACCCAGCCAAGATTACTATTAGTTTACGCCATAACAGCTGTCGGATATGGCGGTACTTTTGTCGCGTTTACTTATTTGGCGCCTATTCTCAACCAAATTACTGGGCTTGACCCTAGTGTTATTGGCTTAGTTATGTTGGTTTACGGAGTTTCAGTTGCTATAGGCAATATTTGGGGCGGGAAAATGGCTGATAAAATGGGTCCTATTAAGGCACTCACCATTATTTTTACTGGTCTTGCTGCAATATTGTTTTTATTTAACTTTACTGCTGTCAATCCTATTGCAGCCATTATTACCATTTTAATATGGGGAGCCTTTGCCTTTGGGAACGTGCCAGGCTTACAAGTCTATGTTGTAAAATTAGCAGAGCAGCACACCCCAGACGCCGTCGATGTGGCTTCAGGTTTGAACATAGCCGCTTTCAATGTCGGCATAGCACTTGGAGCTTGGGGAGGAGGACTGATTGTTGAGCAGTCAGGATTGATGAATACACCTTGGGTTGGCGCTGTTGTAGTGTTAATTGCATTGGCACTTACTCGTGTTAGTGGTGCTTTAGATAATGGGAAACTGCGGGAGCTGAGCCGCTAAAATTTGCGTAATTGGTCAGAAAAATAAATCCTTATTGCCGATTATTCAATAATCGTTGCCGAAGGTAATTTCAGGCCAATATGCCGCTTTAACTCATCAGCCTGCTCAGAAGCAAACGTGAAATTAGGGAAAATCCCCGGTTTTATGTGATTAAAGGGGAGCGAGCAGTAAGCAACCTTGTCTTGAACATCAATAGCGACTCGCTTTACTTTTTCTACGGGCAGTTTGCTATCACCAATCGTCACAAGATTATTTTCTATTCTAAAGTGTTCGACCGGGTTACTTACTCGGTTATTCATCTCTTCTTACTTAAAGTTAGTCCAATAGAGGGGTAATAATAATAGGTTTGTTATTCCAGAGAGAACCAATATTGATAGAGACTCATCTGTCAATCCAAGATAGGCTAAATATGCAACAATCATTAGTAACCATAAGCCAATAATTCGGCGTTGCGACGAGGATAGCTTCAACAATGCATTACAAGGAATATTACTCGTGCAGTTTTTCAAGGTATTTTTATCGCCTGTTATACGCTGCCAAATAGTATGAATCAGCTTATGCCAGCTCTGCTCTTATCCCTATAATTCACGTATAATCTGAAATCTTTTTACACTAACTCAACTACATACATGTCCAACCAATTAACCTATCTAGCTCACTACCCAGAACACTTGCGACAACAGATCCAGCAATTACTAGATAAAAACAAGCTAGGTAATTGGTTACGTTCACGTTACCCAGACTTACATACGGTGGCCAACGACAATGACTTACGTGACTATGCAATGTCGTTAAAAAATCAGTACATGAAAAAGACCCAGCCACTGAGCAAAGTAATTTATGACAGTAAAATTCATATTGTTAATCACGCACTTGGTTTACATAGTTACGTTTCTAGAGTGCAAGGTGGCAAGCTCAAAAGTAAAAATGAATTACGCGTCAGCACCTTATTTAAAAATACTCCCGATGCATTTCTGCAAATGATTGTGGTACATGAGTTAGCCCATCTTAAAGAAAAACAACATAACAAAGCATTTTACAAACTGTGTGAACATATGATGCCTGAGTATCATCAAGTTGAATTTGATGTTCGGGTATACCTAACAGAGTTAGATAACTCAGGCAAAGTATTCACTGCTAAATAAGTCTTTATCTTATGTTAATCTTGCATTTTAAGTTTAGGTAATCTTTTTAAGTGGAATATCAATTTTCATATGATTTTTTAGGGAAACCAACGGCCAAATGTGAGCTTGATTGCGAATTATTTGGGGATTGGCTCACTCAAGACATGGGTGACAATAGTAGTGAGACAAAACAATTGCTGGCCGTCATCCAGCAATTACAAACCCGTAAAATTCAAGACTATCGCTATATCGGTAACACCTATCATTTGTTATTAGATGACAGTGAAGTAGAACTACATTTAAACAATGCCAGTCTCGCGCCATCAACAAAATTAGACATAGAATGGCACGAACAAGAATCTGCGGGGTGTGGATTAATTGACTTACAACACATTTTAGAGGCTTGGATAGACTTTATTACGTGATGATAATTTATTTGATTGCTCGATATTGGTGATATCTACCATTAAAAATAGGCCAACTTTGTGCACAGTGGCGTACAAGCAACCATCAAGATACCGTAACCCTATGTTTTAAAAGGAATATAAAAGTTGGCCTGAAACATGCTATATACTTTAGTATGAGTAGGTTTGTTTTCTAGGTGTAGGGAACTAGTTAAAGAGTGTACAGACAGATTCTTTAATGGCCAAAAATAAAACAATAATAAAAATAAATAATAAAATCGGCAGAAATTAAACAAACTCAATAGGCAAAGGCGCCTTGACATAACATTATGTCAAGGCGTCTTTTTTTATGAGAAAAGAAATATCGGTTAACCACAAATCGTAGAAACGCGTACTCCATTAACTACGTCTAAACTCAGGGTTCTAACAAAACATTATTGAACTTTAGATAGGTTTTCTTCAAAAAGGTCAAAAAGCACAACCTTGCTTTAGATCAATTTATCTCTTTTAGAGGCGAATAAAATACGCCCATCAACTTTAAAAAGAGATACACATGAAAAAATCACACATAGCAATCGCACTTACTGGCATCCTTTTTTGCGCAACTCAACCTGC
This sequence comes from Paraglaciecola sp., assembly GCF_039942875.1. GTDB lineage: Bacteria > Pseudomonadota > Gammaproteobacteria > Enterobacterales > Alteromonadaceae > Paraglaciecola. The sequence continues at coordinate 17,397 of NZ_JBDVBQ010000022.1, read as the reverse complement.
ATATTCATTTGAAAAAGGAGATTGGCTCATACGAGCAGGGGCAACTTCAGTCTCACCCAATGACTCTAGCAGTAACGTGACTGTAGCGGGATCAGACTTGGGAGTGGGTGTAAATGTAGATAGCAATACTCAATTAGGTTTAAATATTCTGTATTTTTACACACCTAAGTTAGCGGTAGAATTACTGGCTGCAACCCCTTTTAGTCACGATATAGGACTCGATACCGTAGGCGATTTAGGAAGCACTAAACACCTTCCCCCTACCCTGAGTGTCAATTATTACTTTGCTGAATCAAGCGCTAAGTTTCAACCCTATGTGGGAGCAGGCCTTAACTACACAATTTTTTTCGATGAAGACTTTACCGCAGCTAATACCGAAGCTGGCTTTAGTGATTTAGAATTAGATAACTCAGTTGGGTTGGCGGCACAAATTGGATTCGATTACGTTATTGACGAAAAATGGTCTATTAATACATCTGTACGCTGGATAGACATTGATACCGAGGCCACTTTTGACTTAAATGGTGCAACAGGCTCTGTTGATGTAGAAATTGACCCATTGGTTTACAGTGTGATGCTTGGCTATCGCTTTTAAACAATAGGCTAGAGTTTTAATGCTAAGTCCCATAGTCTCAAATCACTATGGGATGATCCCCTGCAATAATCACAGCGAAATATAGTCAGCATTTAACTGAAATGCTCTTTCTTGGGGTATAAAAAAAGCCCATGCTCTAAAAAAGCATGGGCTTTCAATTTATACTTAATAGACCTTAGGCGTTATAAGTAGACGAAGATGTATTACCGCCTCGTCCTGTCCAATTAGTATGGAAGAACTCACCTCTAGGCTTATCTGTGCGCTCATAAGTATGAGCACCAAAGTAGTCACGCTGTGCTTGTAATAAGTTAGCAGGTAAGCGCTCTGTGCGATAACCGTCAAAGTAATTAAGTGCGGCAGTTAAACAAGGAGCTGGTACGCCATTTGTCACTGCACTTATCACAACATTTCTCCAACCTTGTTGCGCATCAACGACTGTATTTTTGAAGTAATCATCTAGCAATAAATTGTTAAGTTCTGGATTTTTATCGAAAGCATTTTTGATATCACCCAAGAATGCAGAACGAATAATACAACCACCACGCCACATCAGTGCAATGCCACCGTAGTTAAGGTTCCAGTTAAACTCTTTAGCGGCTTCACGCATTAAAGTATAACCCTGCGCATAAGAGACAATTTTAGCGGCCAGTACAGCTTGACGTAAATCTTCGATAAACGCTGCCTTGTCGCCTTCAAATACTTTTTCAGGACCAGAAATAACTTTAGATGCTTCTACACGCTCTTCTTTTAGTGCAGAAATACAGCGAGCGAAAACAGACTCAGCGATAAGCGTAAGAGGCACACCTAAATCAAGTGCCACAACACCGGTCCATTTACCTGTTCCTTTTTGACCGGCTGTATCAAGAATACTCTCAACAAGAGGGCTACCGTCTTCGTCTTTATAGGCCAAGATGTCACGGGTAATTTCAACTAAATAACTGTCTAACTCTGTAGTGTTCCACTCTTTGAATACTTCATGCATCTCATCTGCAGACATGCCGAGTACTTCTTTCATGATTTGATAAGCTTCACACAATAATTGCATATCGCCATATTCAATACCGTTATGTACCATCTTAACGAAGTGACCAGCGCCATTTTCACCTACATAATCACAACAAGGTGAACCGTCTTCAACCTTGGCTGAAATATCTTGGAAGATAGGCTTAACCGCTTGCCATGCTTCAGCAGAACCGCCAGGCATAATTGAAGGCCCTTTAAGTGCGCCTTCTTCACCACCAGAAACCCCTGCACCAACAAAATTAATACCTTTTTCTGCACAGTATTTCTCACGACGAATAGTATCTGGGAAATGAGTATTACCACCGTCAATAATGATATCGCCTTTGTCTAATAAAGGCAGAAGCTGTTCAATAGTGGCGTCTACTGGCGCACCAGATTTCACCATAATCATAATCTTACGAGGAGTTGCAAGGGATTGAACAAGCTCCTCTACCGAGAATGCTCCGCGTATGGTTTCGCCTTTAGCACGACCATTAATAAAGTTCTCAACCTTATCCGTTGAACGATTATAAGCAGTAACGGTATAACCTTTACTGGCCATATTGAGAATGAGGTTTTCCCCCATAACAGCTAGGCCAATTAGGCCGATATCAGACAGAGTTTTCATAGAATTCCAATTTTTATTTTAAGTTAAAAAAAGTGTGCGCTTGCTGACCAATGACAATACAAAGTTAACAAGCTAAATTCAAAGGTGTAGGGCCAATTGAACTCAACACAATATAACTGTGATATTTTAACCACTAACCACAAATTTAGCACTTCAATTGTGCATAAATAAATAATGCATTGATATAAGACATATTCTTAAAACTCTAGAAGCCAAGTAGCACCTTAATAATTACTTTTATTCTGTCTAAATGTAGTTTTAACACTTCACTTAACGCTATGATTTTTAAACCGTAAAGGCAGTTGAAAGAATATGAAAAAGACACAGCACTTGGCCACAATACTGACTATGACACAACAGCTTAAAAAGACATGAAGATTAGTTAACGAGTGTTAGCAACATGTATTTAACATAATTAAGAACCTGTAAATTCAGACACCTAAAGCCAACCTAAGTTGACTTCTTTTTCGCTTCTATTGTTACCAAATAGAAGTGGTACCAGTGGGTTAAAACGAAGCATTTAGGAGCACTGCTCCGTTCGTTTTAACATCTCAGCAAGGACGCTGAGATTGGGTGCCGATCATCAGGGATGTGTATGTGACTACATCGCAGTTATCTTCACTTACCAAACCCCAGACATAAAAAAAGCCAACCTAAGTTGACTTCTTTTTCGCTTCTATTGTTACCAAATAGAAGTGGTACCAGTGGGCGGACTCGAACCGCCACGCATTGCTGCAACGGATTTTGAATCCGTCATGTCTACCAATTCCATCACACTGGCATTTCGATGTCTCAACAACCAATCAATCTAGTTTTCGAGAGGCAGGCATTATAGCTATCACTTATTTTCATGCAAGGTTTTTGTGTCATTTACATGTCATGTGATGTTTTTTTGAACGCCTATTAAATATCAGTAAACTTACTTCTCATAAACTCCATAAAATCGGCTTTAGGTGCAATGGCGCCAGGATGCTGAATAACACATGCAGCGGCGGCAGAAGCGATTTTTGCAGAATATTCTGTTGAATGGCCGTTTAGCCTTGCACCGATATATCCCCCATTAAAAGAGTCACCCGCTGACGTTGTATCCACGACATTTTCAACAGGTTTGATTTTCAGCTCAGTTAATTCGCCATCGAGCTGAATAAACAAGCTTTCAGGACCATTTTTTATCACTAATTCAGCAATATTATATGGCTGACAGAAATCTACAACTTGCTCTACTGTGGTTAGACCGTATAGCTGTTCAAAATCGTCAATACCTGGCAATAACATATCGCTTAAAGCGAAGGCTTTTTCAAAGGCCTGTTTAGCCTCATCAGCACTTCTCCATAAACGCGCTCTATAGTTAGGATCAAAAATAATCTTAACACCGGAGATACTAAGCGTATTTAACATTTCCCAAAATGCTGTACGGTAAGCTGGCTCGATTACAGCAAGACTAATTCCAGAAAAGAAAAACACATCCGACTCGGTTAAAGAACTTAGCACCTTGTCGTCAACAAACTTCATAACTTGGCGGGCAGCAGAGCTGTCTCGCCAATATAAAAATGAACGCTCACCTTGATCGTCTGTTTGAACTAAATAAATCCCTGGTGTTTTTACTTCATCTGCAAACACCAAATCATTATTCAATCCTTCACCGGCGAACTTATCTGTCATTTGTTGGCTAATAAGATCTTTACCTAATGCAGTCATAAAACTAACATCTTGAGTGCTAAACAAACGTTTAAGATAAACAGCTGTATTATAGGCATCTCCCGCAAAGGATTGGCGCATAACTTCAGGTTCACTCTGCTTAAGCTCAAGCATACACTCACCAAATAAAACTACTTTTTGCATGTTAAACCTTGAATTTTGTCCATTTATAAAGAAATTATAGCTCTTAATTTGAACTCTTCTTTCTTCAATTAAAGCTTACCTTGGAGGCAAGCTAGTTATTAATTATTTATTACTCTTTAATGGCTCTATTTTAGGGCAAAGGAACAAGATACTTGCCATAACAATAAAAGCCAGAACCGCACCCAGTATGAAAACATTTTGGTAATTGGCGCCAGCAGTCAAAAATGGCACAGTTGCTGTTAAGCCAGCAGCTGAGAATTTAGCGGCCATACCAGCAAAACCAGACAATGAGCCCACACTATCTTTACCTAACATATCACTTGGTAATGTTTGAATACTGCCAATTGACGTTTGGAAGCCAAATAAGATAGCAGCCATAATGAGTACAGCTGTATTAGCACCACCAGGATTAGCTAGCAATAACAATGAAGGCAGCATAATTAAACAACCCAGTACAATCACAGTCTTACGTGTTTTGTTAACGCTCCAACCTGCTTTAATTCGGTTTTGAGATAAAAGACCACCGAACCAAGCACCTAACATTGCACCTACGTAAGGAACCCAGCCAATAATTGCCAGCCCCTTCACATCCATATTATAAACTTCTACTAAATAAGTAGGTATCCAAACAATAAATAACCACCAAATTGGATCAATGGCTGCGGTAGCAATAATTACCCCCCAACTTTCTTTACGGCCTAACATTTCACCATAACTTGGGACATATTCATCTAGGTTAACTTCTCCTTGATCTGAACTAACAGTTTTTTGTCCAGACAAGATGTAGTCGCGCTCTTCATCAGTTATCCAAGGGTGTTTAATTGGCGGAGCTTTGACTAATACTAACCATGGTACTAACCATAAAAGCCCTACTAAACCAATTAACACAAAAATAATTTTCCAACTTAAAAACGTTGCTAAATATGCAATTAATGGAACTGAAATTATACCACCGATAGCAGCACCAGAATTAAAGATGCCTTGCGCCAGCGCACGCTCTTTACTTGGAAACCATTCGGCATTAGCCTTAGCAGCTCCCGGCCAATTACCAGCTTCTGATATACCTAGAAGCGCTCGAAAAAGACTAAAGGTTAAGACGCCTTGAGCAAATGCATGTAATGCAGTTGCCAAAGACCATACACCTATGGATAAAACAAAACCTAATCGGGTACCAATCCAGTCAAATATTTTGCCGAAAGCAGCCTGACCGATTGCATAAGAGAATAAAAATACCACACTTACCGTACCTAAAACTTGTTTGAGCTCATCAGCACTCTTTTCTGGATAAATATCACTACCCATATAAGGCCATAAAACGCTTAGTGCTTGGCGATCGATATAATTGATAACTGTTGCTAGTGCGATTAAAGCAATAACCCACCAACGTAAATTTTTCATTTTCATATTTTTATACTCTTTTTTGGGCTCTAAATGACTAACTAAAGTTTTTTTAACAGACTCTATTCTAATTTTCTTAAAGCGGTACGAATATTTTTAATAAGGGTTCTAGATTATCGCAAAACCCATACTTTATGTAACTTATTTGCGGCCATAAGAAATAGTGATTACGTCTTACAAGCGAGACCCACTATTGGTTTCTGGAATATAAAAAAAGCTAAAAATAGTTTCCATATTCAATTATGAAAGCAATAGTGGAGCGATATTTTTATTTTACTTCATTATTTTTCAATATTGCTGTGTGTGGCCCGTTACTTCTGAGCTCCATAACCTTTGGTGATAATGTCTTAATAAAACTATTATCAGAAATTTCAGTAACTGGTTCTCCAACCGTATGCTCAATATTGACAGAAGCAGAGTTCATGAGCTTATTATTTGCAATATGCGTCACCTGTGAACCGTGCAGGACTACAGAAGCAAGTGACTTGTTACGACTCCCTTTACCTACGTTTTCTATAACGTTACCTTCCATCAAAAAGTGAGGACCAAATGTACTTTCATCAGTGCCACCTCGGTAAACCTTGGCAATAGCACCTTCTACATTTTCAACGGTATTGTTATTGAAATAGATATATTCGGCGTTGTAAATTCCTAAATCATCAGTTTCTTTATTTAATCGTAAAATATCGCCAGTGATATTTTTAAAGGTACTATTTGTGAACTTGATTTCATCAGCAAAACTTCTATTACCTGCATCAAACACATGAAATGAGTGATTAACATCTAAATTTTTAATACTAGAGTCATGAATTTCAAGACGGTAATTACGCTGCATGGGTGTCCTTGAAGTACGAATCAATGTATTTCCAGCAGAGTCTGGCGCTTGTTTACCATCAATAATAAGATCAACTAACTTCAAACTGCCATAATCATTAATATCTACAAAGGTAGAGCGCCCAGGGTATAAATAGACTTGGCCTTTATTTGCAGCCTTGATAGTGATTGTCTTTGTTAGTTTGATAACCTTAGCAATGTTGTAATCACCATCTTCTAACATTAAAACATCACCAGAAGAGGCGTTATTTATTGCATTAAATAGGGCGTTTTCAGCAGGTTTAACTCTTAGTAATCGTCCAGAATCAAAAGCGACTTCAGGCTCGGCTTTTGGATAATAACTAGCCCCAACTGTATCTTTTTGAACTAAAACTAAATCTTTAGAAGCGCCAACATTTTTAAGTTGCTCACTTACAGGATATAGCAGTCCATTTTCAGCTCTTTCCATTTCAATAGAAGTTGGCACAAACCCTTTGATGATAGTCGGAGTAGTATCTTTAGTGACTATATTGTTCTCAAAGTGAATTCCGCTTATATCATCAAAAATTGAAATACCATCAAGATTATCTTTATTCACCACAAGGTTATTTTGAAACTTACTATTAATTGGAGCTGCACTTCGCTCTGCATCACTGCCTGCGGCTAAATGAATATGCTCAACGTCAACTAAGGTATTATTTTCAATTAGCGCATTGTCGACCTGATGATAGCGATTAATTTTTGAGTTTGGCACTCCGTTCATAATCGTAAAGCCACTACCAAAGCGGTAACCCGTTAAGCCTTCCATATAGTTATTGCGAATAATTTGATCTCGATTGATAACACGAATACCACCTGTATGATCGACACCATTACCCAAGAAAACATTACCTTGAACCAAGTTACCATTACCATGACGTAATGTTAGGGTTCCCTTTGATTCAAAAAATAGGTTATTTAAAATTTTATTTTTGCCAGATTTATTAGAAATAATTTCTACTTCACCATTACAACGGTCGAAATAGTTGTTCTCTATCGTGGTAAATGAATTAGTAAGCGAATAGTGGCTAGTACCTATCCGTAAAGTTTCACCGCCATTTGAGCCTAAAACAGGGCGAGGGCCAAAATAGTTGTTGTCGATGCGATGATAATTTTCTTGGCTTTCTTCGGTATTTAAGCGCACAGCCATAGTGACACCGGCATTCTTTTTACCTACCAAGTTGCTATGGTCAAAACGGTTATACTTGCCATACATTACAACCCACTTGTCTTGCTCAAACTTTTCAGGGTTACTGAAATTATCCACAACCACTTGAGTCACTCTACTATGATATGCCAAGTTATCTTTATTTTGCCTAAAAGAAATTACTTCGCCTGTGGGCGTATAACCATTTTTGAATACTAGCCCTGACACAACTAAATATTCACCAGCCAACCTTAAGTTTGATAGGCCAGACAAAAATACTTTCCCAGGGGTTTCAGCTTTTAGTCTTATGGGCGCTTGCTCTGTGCCTTTGGCTTTAAATAAAATTTCAAAGTCTGACCAGGTGCCGTTCGCTAAAATAACTTCATCACCGGGCTGCAATTTTTCAGAGGCCTGTTGATATTCAGTCGGAGTTTTTACTAAATATTCTTTAGCAAATGTATCTTGGCTAAATAAAACCACAGCCATACAGGTTAAAACAATTAAGGAAAAACAACGTGTCATAAAGGAGTGCTCTTATCTCTACTATTTAGCTTGTTATAAAATTTAAAAAAAAAGCTCTCTATACTAAACATTACAGAGAGCTCAATATGTATTTCAATATGTAAGGCTGAACAAAATTCAAGTTCAGCCACGACTCATATTAATGTTTGTATGTCACACCAGCATAGATACGCGGTCCATACACGTTAACTTCAGAGAAGTTATCAGGTGTCGGATTAAACTGTCTCTTAGTCTCATTAAACAAGTTAATCGCTTCAACAGAAAATTTAAGGTTATTATTTAGCTTGTAACTAACACGAGCTTCATACTGACCTTTATCACCTACATATCTTAAGTTACCGGGAGTAGATACATATTGTTGGAAATATTCGCTTCTGTATTTGTATATCAACTGAGCATTAAAACCACCGTCTTGATAATACATTTGAGCAGACGCTACATTCTCTGAGAACCCGAAAATTTCAGCAGCCGGAACAATACCCACTCTCTCAGTGATAGACCCATCAGCATTAATTACATTAGATGCACCAAAGTTTGCGTCTTCTACCTCGAAGTCAGAATCAGCCCAGTTATAACTTACCTTCACCCCCATATTACTTAGAACACTCGGCAAATATGTAAATGCATGGGTAGCCGTCATTTCAAAACCGTAAATGGTACTAGTGTCTTCAGTGGTTTGTTGCGTCGTTACTACTGTTTCTAGGTCTTCACCGTCAACGTTAAATATTTCAGTAACAGACGTATTTTCGAACCCACCTTCAAAGCTTTTATAGTAACCGCCTAATGCTAAAACAGTATCTTCATTAGGGTACCATTCGACTGCTAAGTCAGCATTCCATGATGTGAAAGGTTTTAAGTCAGGATTACCATTTGCAGTAGCGGTACCGATAGCTGCGCTGATATCGGTAGCTTCTTCACCGTCTTCAGTTAAACCAGTAAATGCACGTCCAAAACCTAAATCAGAAGGTGATGGCCTTGATAGTGCACGATATACAGCACCACGAAGCATTACATCATCGCTTAAATCCATGACAACATTTAAACTTGGTAGTATTTCTGAATAGCTACCTCCACCTGTAACTTCAACTAATTCACCGGAAACTTCAGTAACCGTGATACTACCATCAGAGTTAGGACTAGAGACCAATGGTCCTCTTAGGCCAATAGAGGTAACATCTGTATTAACGTAACGTACACCAAAGTTACCACGTACCGTGTAATCACCAATTAACGTGTCGTAATCAGCTTGTAAGTAAACTGCGAGTGTTTCTTCATCTACGTCCACATTCGCCACTGTATCTCTTGGCTCAGGAATAACTGGGGCCGAACCAATCACAGCTGTCGCTAAACATAGAGGGTCAAAGGTAGCAAATGTATTACCTGTTCCCTGTGAGATAACTGCACCACTATTGTCAACGTTAGTGATTAAATTTTGACCGCCAGTTACTGATGATAAGAATCCGCTTTCTGGAAATTTTGAGTTTTGACATTCTGCAACAGCAGCATTTACAACATCTTTATCTTCATTTGTAAATTCATCACGAGACCTAGGGTTACTATCAAACTCTAATTTTGAGAAACGAAGACCACCTTTAATTTGGCTAATCACATCACTGTCTGCTAAATATTGAAAATCAGTTCTAAATGCACTTACTGTATTGTTTCTGAACTGGTTTAAATCTACGCGAGTACGGGCAGCATTAGAAAAATTATTAGGGTTAGTTACATCAAAATTTCTAACTTGCATAATCGGAATCAGAGAGCCGTCTTGGCCAATTTCGATGGCGGTATTGATATAACCATTCTCGGCTCCTTCAACTTCATTATCTAGAGCATCAGTACCTGCTGATTGCAGACGTGTATGATAGAGACTTTCACGACGTTCCGTTTCTGATACAGAAAGATCAGCTGAAATAGTCAACACATCACTGACATCATAAATAAATGACACACCACCGCCTTTATATTCTTCTAAACGCTCTAAATAGGTACTAAGCGTTTCAATTCGTTGATAATTAGTCCCAGAGATTAACGCCCCAGAATCAGATATCACTAAGTCTGTGTCAAATTGACCATCACGAACAACCGTTGGGTCATCAAGCCTTTTACTATTTGCAAATACTAAGTCGTTTCTGGTTTCTTTAAATAAACGCTCTGATACTTCGACATCCACATTCATTTCAAATTTTTCAGTTGGTCTCCATTGCACAGCGGCAAAGTAAGACTCTCTATCATCATCTGTAATATTTTGACGATATGAGTATGAGCTTGGTGCGAAGACATAAGGCACGCCATCATCGATTGGCAGACCAGTATCAGGATCGATATTATAATTAACACCTCCATCAGTACTGTCATCGTTATCCCAATTGCTGTCATCATCATCACAATCATCACCATTACTACTGTATATACCTACTGGAGTGTTTGGATCAAGTCGACAATCAGCAAAACCACTGGTTGAGCGGGCTTCTTGCTCTGGATTACTTTTTACATCTTTCTGTACACCAATTGAAAATCCGATTTCACCCAACTTATCTGTTTCGTATTGGTCAACAAAACTGGCAGTAAGGCGAGTACCAAAATCTCGAGCACTGTCGTTAATATCAGCTTCGTCTGGATTCCAGTTACCTTTTACTTGAGCCTGAAAACGGCGCTTACCATAATCTAAGGGTTTTACAGTTTCTAATGAAATTTGACCAGCTACTCCACCTTCAATAAGACTGGCTTCTTGAGTCTTGTAAATTGCTATTTTATTAAATAGTTCTGAAGGGAACTGTGAAAAGTTTACTGAGCGGTCACCACTACCGTTAGCCGCTTCACGGCCGTTAAAAACAGTACTACCTAAAAATGGACCTAAACCTCGAATTGAAATTTCTGTAGCACCACCTTGCTCTGTATGAGAAGCAGCACCTGTCAAAGTCTCTAAGGCTTCACCAATAGATAAGGCAGGTAAGTCACCTATGTCCTCTGAGGATAAACCATCAACAATACTGGTTGACAATTTTTTGATATTATTTGAGCTTTGAATCGTGCCGCGGATGCCTTTAACTTGAATAACTTCTAGGTCTTCTTCCGGGGCTTCTGTTGTTTCTTGAGAAGTGGCTGGAAAGGTAACCATGCACATTAGTGCAGTTGCACAAAGACTTTTGGCAAGAACGCTATTTCTATTTGTTGCTAGAAATGCGCTACTAATCTTATTTAGTTTTATCATTTGTGAGATCTCATTTTGCGTTTGGTGTACAGACCATGGCAATGTAACTAATTGTTAAATACAATGTCAAACAAATATTAACCAATTTTACATTTTAATTATTACCAATATTGATTTCATTGGTAATACCAATGCCAGTTAACAAAATGTTACCAATTTGGTTTTATCTTAACATCGTGTTATAAAGTGATAGTGTATATCTGTGTACGACCGTAACAATTAACGATAAACTACGCGTAAGTTATTAATAGTACCTTTCGTAGCATGAGGAACGGAGAATGAAGAACCGGCGGTTATTTTGGAATATTGTCGATAAGATAGAATTGTTAATCAATTCAGGGCAATATCCAGCCGGCAGCAGGCTGCCCCCAGAGCGAGAACTAGCCGAAAACTTTGAGGTTAGCAGACCTACTATTAGGGAAGCTATCATAGCCCTTGAAGTACTAGAACGAGTCGAAGTAAAAACTGGCTCGGGGGTTTATGTTCTTGAAAATACAACCAAACAAGCAGTGCAGCATAATGTCAGCGCATTCGAATTAACACAAGCTAGAGCCTTAGTTGAAGGTGAAGCAGCGGCGTTGGCTGCAACCACTATTTCGGAAGAAGAGTTAGTTAATTTAAACCGAACTTTGATAGAAATGGAGCAAGGCGTAGACCCTGAAGCAGCAGATAAAGAATTTCATATTATTATATCTACAGCCACTCGAAATAAGGCGATCTTGCTTGCAGTTAACAATCTCTGGAATATGCGTGAAAGCAGCCCCTCTGTAAAGCTAGCTTATAAAGGCGTGTGCAGCCAAAGTGACAGTAAAAGATTAGAAGAACATAGAGCCATATACACGGCACTAGAGAACCGTGATGCACAGGCAGCTAGAGCAGCAATGCATTTGCACTTCAACCGGCTCATAAACGCTTTATTTGAAGCAAGTGAAGCAAAGGCCTTAGAAGAAGTAAGAAAGCAAACTAGTGAAACCCGTGATTTATATTCGTTGAATCATCTAGTATCCTAAGATACCCCCAAACTCGGTAGTTATTAACATCACCTACCGGGGCTATCAGCAGCGTTTTAATTCCAGCAATAAAAACTAAGCAAACAACTATCCCCTTTAGTTTTAGAATTAAAAAAGGCCATATATAATATGGCCTTGCAGGGTACAGTAGCTTGATATTCTACTTTTATTATTAATTTTTTCTCTAAGAGAAAAGCATACCGCCATTAATGTCGATATTGTTACCAGTCATATAAGATGACTCGTCAGAAGCCAAGAAGCCAACTAATTTAGCTACTTCTTCAGATGTACCTTCTCTCTTAGCACAGGTATTACCTGCAACCATTGTACGTACGTTATCAGGGGTAAACGTATCGTGGAAACCAGTGCTTATCATACCAGGACATACACCATTCACACGAACATCAGGACCTAATTCTTTAGCAAGACCACGAGTGAAAGTCATAACAGACCCTTTAGAACTAGCGTAAGCAACAGCGCCGCCGCCGCCGCCGTCACGACCAGCTTGAGAAGCAAGTGTAACAATAGAGCTACCCGCTGCTAAATGAGGGATACAAGCTTTAGCCATCATGAACAATGACGTCATGTTTAAGTCCATTACGTTGTTCCAGTGCTCAATGCTCATATCTGCAATTTTGATACGCGCTAATAAACCGCCAGATACGTGAACAAGACAATCAATTTTACCAAAAGTATCTAAAGTTGCTTGAACGGTAGCATCAACACTTTCTTGATTTGTTAGGTCAGCTTGAAGAGCTAGAGCTTTACAGCCAAGTGCTTCAATTTCTGCAACAGCACTTTCTGCTGTAGTTTTACTTGAATGGTAAGTAATTACCACGTTTGCACCACGTTGTGCTAATTCGATTGCACAGGCACGACCGATATCTCTACCACCGCCAGCAACAATTGCTACTTTGCCTTTCATTGTCATAATGTTCTCCACTGAATCTTCACTAGATAAAATTTTTATTAAACCATAACTGGAAGCCATTAGACATGTTATGCAGCCCCATGAAGAAAAAAGACCAGTTAGGTTCCAGTCATAAACGTAACCAATACCACTAATAATGTCAACCAATTATTACCATTGGTCATACCAATAATATTTTCGCACTCACTACTTGTTATAAGTTTGTTATAAAAAACAGTAATGTAGTCTATAGCATAACAAAACTTTTTGGCTTATGGAGTACAGATGTTAATTAATTGAATGTTACCAATATTGGTAATAACCAAATATTCCTTTAAACGTATATTTAAAATTTTTTACTGATAAACTAACAATAAGTTTCAGAAAAATATTTACTACTTGTGATAAACGATACCAAACAAACTTTACGGGCGGGGTTTTTCCGCCGCTTAGCAGCCATGATTTATGACCTGTTAGTGGCAGTGGCAATAGGGATGTGTGCAGGCCTAATTATGCTAATTTGCTTTTTAGTATTATTTGAATCAAACATAATTAACAAAGGTGGTCATGAACACTTTATGGATCTCATGCAAGCCTCTGTAGTTTACCCAATGATATTACAAGCTTGGGTGGCTTTTTGGGTCGTAATATTTTTTCTGTGGTTTTGGCGAAATGGTGGCCAAACTATTGGTATGAGAGCGTGGCGACTCAGATTGTTTAGTACCAATGACAAACCTTTTGGTTATGGTAGGGCGTTATTACGATTAATATGCTCTTTAGGTGGACTAGGTACTTTATTAGTATTATTTGATGTGAAATCTAAATTATCGTTACAAGACAGGTTAACGAATACCGAGATACTCATTTTAAGTAAAGAAGCTAATCATCATGCCTCATGGAAAAATATTCAAGAATAGCAAACTACATAGCGCAGCACTTTCTTAGGGTCACGTAAGCAATGTGATACAGTGTTTACGTCCTTCGCAATAAATAGATAGAATACATAGCAAATAGGAAGCTTGGCAGAGCCGCGCCTATAAAGGGGGGAAATTGGTAAACACCGCTAAGGGTGCCAAACACTTCATTACTCACAAAAAAGCCAAATCCAGTTAATACCCCCAGAATAACCCTTGCTCCCATAGTCACACTTCTAAGGGGACCGAATATGAAAGATAATGCCATAAGCAACATAACTCCTACCGAAACAGGTTGCAGTATTTTACGCCACAAAGCTAACTGATACCGGCTAGGATCTTGGCTACTATTTTCTAGGTAATTGACGTACTCAAACAAACCTTGAATTGACAGAGCCTCTGGTTTAACAGTAACAACACTCAATTTATCAGGCGTAAGAGTGGACTCCCACACACCTTTTTCTACTTCAGTATAAGTAACCTTTTGCTGCTCCAAATAGGTATACTGCACGTCTTCTAGGTTCCATTGTTGCTCTTTGTAAATGGCTTGCTTGGCACTGGTAATTTGTCTCAGTACCAAGTCATCATCGAATTCATAAATTTTGACATCAATTAAAGTATCTCTATTCAACACCTGATCTATGCTGACAAAATTTTCGCCATCTTTTGCCCATATGGTCCGATCTGAAGCAAACAAACTCCCGCCAGATATAGCTTGAGTACGAATTTCTTTGGCTTTTGTTTCTGTTATGGGCGCTACCCATTCTCCAATAGACATAACAAATAGCACCATTAAAAGCGCAGATTTCATTGCAGAGTTGACAATATTCCAACGACTTTGCCCAGCAGATTGCATCACCACTAATTCACTATTGCTGGCTAAGACGCCTAACCCAATCAATCCGCCTATTAAAGTCGCCATGGGAAAGAATTGTTCAATTTCTCGAGGTAAACTTAATAATACGTAGATACCCGCTACAGTCATGTCGTAACTGCCTTTACCCACTTGGCGCATTTGTTCTATAAACTTAATTAAAGCACTCAAACCAACCAAAACACTTAAGCTCATTGCTGTAGTGGTTAACAATGTCCTTGCAATGTAAAAGTCTAAAATTTTAAACATTGGCATTACCCTTCAATCCTGCTCTTAACTTGATCCCTAATGGTCGTCCTTTAACAAGTAATACCCAGCCTATAAAAAATAGAATGCCATGGACCCACCACAGACCTAACTGCTGGGGTATGGTCCCATCTTCTAAGGCTTTACGACCAGCCATTAACATTAAAAAATACCCTAGATATAACATCAACGCAGGGAACATCTTTCCAAAACGACCTTGCCTTGGGTTAGCAGCACTTAAAGGTACAGCAATTAGTACTAAAAATGGCAAAGATAAAGGAATGGCGATACGCCAGTGAAGCTCTGAAATAGCATCTAACGAAGGATCTTCAAATAAATCAATGGTTTTATAGGCACTTAACTTTCGCCGTTTCTTTTCAGCCTGTTGTTCAGCAATTTGAATTTGATATTCATCAAACTCAACAACACGGTAATCCTGCTGACCAATTTTACCTTCGTATTGCTTACCTTGATTCAATATTAACTTTTCAGAACCATCAAGTTCCTCTTTAACACCACCTGTTTTTGCATACACAATTCGCACGTTCTCTAGTTCTGACTCAGTGTCTCTTTGAGCTAAAAAAATTCTTTTTAAAGGCTCCTCGCTGCCATCAATATCATGTACAAAAACAACGGCTTGTTGGTTTGCTGTTTGCTGGAACCTTCCAGAAATAAGACTCGTCAACCCACTTTTCGCACCAATTTCTTCTTCAAGTTGATATTGGCTTTCCACTGAGTAGGGAGTTAACCACAAGGTAAAGAACGCGGTAATCAAAGACATCAGAATAGCCAGCACTAACATCACTCGAGTGATGTACCATTCACTAATTCCGCAAGCGCGCATTACGCTCATTTCACTGTCAACATATAACCTACCATGGGCTAACATGATCCCTAAAAATAGGCTCAAGGGTAAAATTAGCGACGCTAACACAGGTGTACTAAGGGCGAGAAACCCCAAAACTAGACCTGCAGGAATATCGCCATCTGAAGCATCGGCTAATACTCTAACGAATTTTTGAGTCACAAAAATTGCCATAAGCAGCAAAAAAATAGCCGCTTGAGACTTTAGGGTTTCTTTAACTAAATAACGGAAAATCAGCACAATACATCCATAGAAAAGTAGTATTTTTAGTGGCACTATACGAAATTTTAAGTAAACTTAACGTTTTCACAAGTTTAATTTATGAAGAGCCTATTTTTAAGGCCCTAAGCCAATGTAACCTTTACAGATTATGTATGGCTGACATTAATTTTACAATAATATCACTACATTACCCAAACCTCGCTTATTTTTATTATAAGTTTAGGAAAACACAACAGGTAAAGGTGGTGTGGCTCAATCAATTTATACAATAAGGAATGACAGTGGAATTTAGTGTTAAAAGTGGCAGTCCAGAAAAGCAACGTAGTGCTTGTATTGTGGTTGGAGTGTTTGAGCCAAGGCGATTAACGTCGGTAGCAGAACAATTAGATAATATCAGTGAAGGGTATATAAGTAACCTTTTAAGGCGTGGTGATTTAGAAGGTCAAGCAGGCCAAATGTTATTGCTGCACCATGTTCCTAATATTCTAAGTGAAAGAGTCTTACTAGTTGGCTGTGGCAAAGAGCGCGAACTAGACGAACGCCAATATAAACAAATTATCTCTAAGACAGTAAAAAAACTGAATGAGACAGGCTCAATGGAAGCCGTTAGTTTTTTAACCGAACTACATGTAAAAGGCAGAGACACCTACTGGAAAGTACGCCAAGCAGTAGAAGCTACGCAAGATTCTTTATATACATTTTTGCAGCTCAAGACCAAAAAAGGTGAATTACGCCGCCCTCTTCGTAAAATAGTTTTTAACGTTCCAACACGTAGAGAACTTTCTATTGGCGAACGAGCCTTGGCACATGGCTTGGCCGTAGCAGCCGGGTCTAAAACAGCTAAAGATGTGGCCAACATGCCGCCTAATATTTGTAACCCTGCATATTTGCTGACTCAAGCCGAACAATTTGCCGAAGTTTATCCAAACCTAACTGTCAGCTCAGTTAATGAAAAACAAATGGATGACTTAGGTATGCATACCTATTTGGCAGTAGGCCGAGGGTCGGTCAATGAGTCCATCATGACAATTATGGAACATAATGGCGGCCCAGCAGATCAAGCTCCTGTGGTGCTTGTTGGTAAAGGGTTAACCTTTGACTCTGGTGGAATTTCCATCAAGCCAGGGGAAGCCATGGATGAGATGAAATACGATAT
>NZ_JBDVBQ010000021.1:0-23493 GCF_039942875.1 Paraglaciecola sp. | reverse complement strand
AAAGCTGAAACCGAAGTCACTACCCCCCCTACCGGTGCTTTAATCTCAACTTGTGAATATTCAAATTCAGCCGCGGTAAGATTGTACTGGCTATTGATAAGTTTAGAGTTTGCTAGCTTTTCATTTAGTGTGGCTTTTGTTAACTCATCTTGACCCACTAAGTTTTTTTCAAATAAACCTTTAACTTTTTCAAAATTTCGAACTGCATCGTCATATTCTTCTTTACTAATATCAGTCATCGACCTTTCTAACTCTACTTTCGCTTTTAGCAATTCAGAGTGAAAAGTAACAAGAGAATCGCCTTTTTTTACCAAGTCACCTACCTGAACATGCACAGCTTTCACAAGCGAATTAGAAGTGGGAAAGATTTCTAACTCTTGATTTTCCACTAACATAGCCTGAGTCACTAAGCTTGCTGAAACGGGTTTATTTTCAACAGACACAGTTTTAACCGGAATGGGCGAATTATTATCTCGAGCAAAGCTTGCACTGTTTGACTTAAGATGAGATGAAACAATATTAACCGCCCAGAACCCCATCACGATTAACGTAAGTAAAAGTAGTATTAACAAAAATCCAGATATTAACTTTTCAGATTTTTTACTTTTATTTCCCTTTGAATCAGACATATAACCCTCGTTGTTACTTCAAATATTTTTTGAGCAAATCTCGCCACATTATTATTATTTCTTCTCTTAAGCTTGCCGAATATGCGATTAATAACCCAGCAACACCACCAAAAATAAGAAACTCTCGTACCATCACCCATACATTATGAAGTGACAAAAATTCTTCTAAAGATCCATGATGTGGTCCTAAAAATAACGTAAATGGGGCGTGGATACGCTCCCAAGAAAAAGGCCACATTATCATAGTGCCAAAACTTGGATGAACTCCAGGATTTGGCCCAGTAAACCAATCAACAACTACATGACTTAATATTCCAACAAAGCCAAAAATAAATGCGGTTTTGCACTTTATACTCCCCGCCCCTATCACTTTTGCACCTAACCACATTGCGCCTCCCCACATCACAGAGAAGCTTATAGAGTGCGTCATTTGCCCATGCAAAAAGTGATGGTGTTTCCCCAATATTGGACCAACAAGTAGATCTAAATCAGGAACATTGGCTAAAAATGCAATGAAAATGATACTGCCTACACTTATTTTTCCTATTAAATTAGGGCACACCAGCCTACCAATTAATAAGCAATCTACACCTGATAATGCATGCCCTAATGTACTTGCCATAAAGTTAATTCCCGCCTTGATATTTAGTGTTAAACTCACTCAACCTAGGTCGCAAGCTTTCGTTTCGTAAATCAATATCCCAGACCTCAAAATAATTTACACCTAGGCTCTGAGCCTGTTCCATTGTTTTAATTAAGTCACCCTCAAAAAGTCTGCTTGGCTGCCGAGTTTGATTGCCAATAATTTGTACTGCACAAAAACTTTTAACACATGCATCAGACAAAATGCCGTACATAGCTGTATTCCACCGTTGCTTTTTGCCACTCCACCAAGCCGCAAATAAACCAAACCGTGAACCATATTTATCAAAAGCAAAATGAAATACTTCCGTGGCTGGTTTTAAAGAACCTAGTACTGGATGGATTTCTAAATCTAAAAAGTGATTTGGAAAAGCAGTCATGTAGGTATCAACAATTGACTTTAAACTGTCAATATATTGTGTTTCTTGATAACCCATATCTTTCCAAGGGCCGTTATAAGGCGTTTCAAGTCTTCCAGCGATACGCTCTTCTGGTAAATGCATCTCAAAGCCGTTCTTAGATGAGTGCGTTATATGTATCAAAGATATGGTGTTGTTAGCTTGGTACTTTTGACCAAGTGCAACAATTAATTGCTGCCAATATTTTAGATAAACCGGATCCCATGGTAAAGGTATCACCTCTTGTCTATTACCTCGTTCAGAATGCCGATTCTTAAATTCATATTTAAAAGCTTTGGCTCCCTTTGTATACAACCATTGAGGAGCTCTTGGCCCATTAAGAATACTTAAGGTAACCTTTTTATTTAATCTTTCAGCTTGAGCAATAAGAACATCAAGCTTAGTAAAGTCATACTTTCCAGGACTAGGCTCTACCTCATTCCACCCCACTCGAATAAGGTTACCAGTGACATGTTCTAAAGATAAAACTTTGTCGCTTACGGTTGGACCTGACCCGACAAAAATACCAATTGGTCCTCCTGCTATTTGAGCACTTTTATTAATTGTACTATTTTCAGATATTGTATTCTTGGCTGTTCCACTGCAGGACAACAGCATAGTAATGACAAAAATAAGTAAATACTTCATTACTCCCTCCTAGTGTAAATATCTATAGAACTCGTATAACAAACCGAGTCGAATTCAGTTTGCTACTGTTCCCAAGCGGGTGTTAATGCGAAATATTTATCAGGCTTATCACACATGGCTTGATAATCATCAGGTATTCCAATATCAATAAAGTTGCCTCGTGCTTTGAGTGTATGCAGACCAGCATTTAGCAATTGAGGAATTATTTTATGCTCAAATGAAAATGACTCCCCTACTGGAATATTTTTAAAAACATCTGTTGAAAAATAATAAATTCCTGCATTAATCCAACCTTCTTGAGCTAGACCTTTCTTCTCATGGAAAGCCTTTACTTTGCCATTTTCAAAAAGTGAAACTTCACCGTAACGACTAATGTCAGGAACGTTTGCTACAACCATAGTGGCGATGTCTGTCGGGTTATTCGCAAGCATTGTTTCTAAACAAAAATCACAATAACTGTCTCCATTAAACACTAAATAACTATCATCAGGATATTGGTCATAACAATGTTTAATGGCACCACCCGTGCCAAGAGGTTGAGACTCAGTCACCAAAACGATTGACAAGTCTGGAAGGTTCTTTTCTTGTGTCGCTACAAACTCTAGAAACTGCTCGGCTTTATAGCCCACTGATAAAATGACTTCTCGCAGCCCCTGTGAATATAGTGCGTTTAAAACATAAGATAAGTATGGAATATCTTTAACTGGCGCGAGGGGCTTAGGTATATCATTCAAAACAGATCTCAACCTTGTTCCTAACCCCCCTGCTAATATTAACGCTTTCATAAGGACTCCTGTGCCTATATCCGTATCAATCGAAACTTAAATAATCGCTAGTGACACCGCGCGATACAATCTGCGCAGGACATCCCACCACAGAACAACAGTCAGGAATAGAATCAACCACCAGTGAATTCGCAGCTATAACTACGTTATCACCTATTGATACAGGCCCTAAAATTTTAGCGCCCGCCCCTACAAAAACATTATTTCCTATAGTAGGGCGGCCCGACATTTCATAGTCAACACCAATGCATACATTTTGATTGACAGTTAAGTTCTTGCCTGCTGATTCAGGGTCGATCTCTATACCGGCAAAATTATGTAATACCAGACCCGTTCCTATATTCGCTTTGGGATTTATGTAAGCATCGGTTAATAACCTCAAAAGACCCGCAGGTATTGCCACTAGAACACCCAAAAACCACCTTAAAACTCGTATTTCGATTAAACGACACTGCTGCTGTAACCTAAATACCATGACAGCAAGCGAGCCCCACTGTAAGGTCATTTTTATATATTTATTAACGAAGTTATTTACCCTAGTGTAATGTTGGCGCTTGCGGCGTAAATCCACTTTTAACGCAGCTATACCAAGCTTAGGTACTGACAAGGACTCACTACTATTCGGCATCGATCACTTTCCTGCGCTCAATAAATTTAATTTTTGAGTTTTGTTGACGTCTATCACCTTTTCTTTTCTCAATAATATCTGCAGGCACTTGGTCACTATTTGCGTCACGTTTATCCCAAAATTTTGGTTGATAACTATCTTTTATGTACTGTTTTAGTTCAGCTCTTTTAGTATCAAAATCTTTTGTTCTTAACATTTCATAAATAATGGCGATACCTTTTGCAAGCACAGTCCACTCATATAAACTACCTAGGGTTTGTCTAGCACTCGTTGCAATCTGATTGGAAATCTCTGGATTTTTCAGCAAAAACTCGATTCCTTCACCAAACTGCTCGACATCATGATCATCAACAAGGTAGGCATTTTTCATATGATGGAGCCCTTTAGCAGCACCGGTAAACCCCGCAATAGCAATACTGCCACACATATAATTAAGAATTTTTACTGGATGACCAGGACAATCTGTACGTGGTAATGTTGCCACATCTGACATGGCTAGATAATCGGGCAATTTGGATAATTCTAAGCCTTCTACTATTGAGGTAATTTCCTCAATACCTAAGTCTGTAATTTGTTGCCTAATAGAATCTAAGTCTTTCTGATTAGCAATATTTGCAGCTAAAATCAGCTTTAAATTTGAAACGTTATCTTTAATTAAACTCGTAGCTTGTAGCAAATAATCTATGCGCTGAAACGCATCTAGGCTACCGGTATAAATGACAATTTTGTCTTCTGCGGTATAGCCGTATTTCTCTCTTACGGCCAAAATTTCTTGTGGGGCGAACATTTTGGCATTTACACCAGCAGGTAAAACCTGAACTTTATCTTCTTTGACTCCAATATCCACTAAATAGGTCTTTAAGGAATCAGATACTGAAGTGACGAAATCCCCTGTAAATGGAATAGTTTTATCAAGTAGCCTCGCTAAACGCAAAGCAAACTTCTTAGACCATATAAAATCGTAGGTCACCAATTCATCAACCATATTATTAACAGCGTTATATAACATAGGGCGTCTAGTTACGACTTTTGCAAACCAACCAATTAAAGCCCCTTCATAATTGTGAGCATGTATAACGTCAATCTTATACTTCCAAATTAACCAAATAAGTTTCAATATCATCAAGGGATCGTAAACAAATTTCTCTAATGCTGGTCCTACTGTGACTTTCTTTTTATTGAGAAAAGGAAACCATACTCTATGAATTTTCGGACCATTAACCGGAATATCTTCCTTGATAGGATACGTCAAAATATGCACTTCATGACCAAGGTCTACCAATGCTTCTGACATTTCTCGAATGGAGGCTGGAGAACCGTGATTAGCGGGGAAAGGACATGCTGCAACCATTACTACTTTATGTTTCAATGTTGACTCACTCATGATTAGACTTAACTGATTGCAGGACTTCTTCTTTGCCATTTAGAATAGTTATCGCAGGCATGTCTTGCACCTTTTGATAAAAATCACCATAAAGGCTTTCTAAACCATTAACTATGGGTGCCGGTTGAGATTTCCATGAAGACGTTCTAGTTTTAACATCAAAGGGCTTTTCGCAATCAAAAAAGGCTAATACTTCGTCGATGTTATCTGCCAATTCTTCATATTTAATTAAGATAGTTGGATGTTTAGCTAGCCCTGGATTGAGCCAATTGCTTAATTGCCTATCTAAACCAAACTGATCAACCCCTGAGTTTAGATAATCAATTAATTCCACACCTTTTAAACTCACGGGTTTATCACCACTGTTTGCATTCATAGCTTTACAATGCATGTCCTGATAACCACGCCTAAACACAGATAGAACACTGTTGTAAGGATTACCAAAAACATACCCGAGCTTTATTTGATTTTCATTGTGATAAACAGAGGGAGAATAAGCATGCTCCCTTATAGTTTTATCTGCGATAGAACCTATATGCCGGGCTAAAGCAGTTGATCCCACTCCCCCCATTGAACACAAAGCCACGGAAGGCCCTGGTATTAATAATCTGCGTAATGTTGGAGTTTTATTTAAAACTGATTTAATACCACTCATATTTAGCGAGTCCATATCTGGTTTTCCCTACCTAACATTTCTACTAATTTATTTTGTTCTTCTGCAAAAAATTGATTTAACTGTTGACGACTATCATTGTCCATATCAGGAAGCGGTGCAGACTTAGCATTCAAACGCCGAATAAATTGCGCGACACCCGAACGCTTTAGTCTTTCAGCAAAACCAGTTAAGCCTCTGCGGGCCATAAACCGGTAACTTCTAACCAAGATGCTCTCTAATTTCAAAAATCGATAATTCATCCCCTGATTACGTTTATTCTCTACACCTTCAGGCAAAAAACTACTATCTTCAACTCCGATAAATTCAAAGATTTCCCGGTAACACCCAGCAAGGTCGTGCTGCATTTCTTCTAAGACTAAAACTAAGATATTTTCTTTCGGGAATAATTGGTAGAAGGGTTCTAAATAGGCAGTGTAATAACCAAATTTTAATTTATCAGTATCTTTTATAAATTCAGCGAATGGGTAATCCTTAGGAACATCACCTTTGCGAATAAAATGCTGAAAGTCAGAATACGTTCTTTCTACTGGATCTCGCACCATAGCGATAATTTTGGCATCAGGAAAACGCTCGTAGATACGCTGAGCGGCATCTGGGTGATACATATAGCTTATTGAAAACTCACCTTTGAGCTTATCTTCAGCACCTGAAAATAATGAGCGATACCATTCAAAATTTTGAGACTCATATAGGTCGCTAAAATAATGTATTTCTTTTGGATTCCCTGAAAAAACTTCTGGATGTTGGACTATATTTTCATAAACCCAAGTAGAACCACATTTACCAGACCCAATACCGATAAAATCCACACAAAACTCTTCCTTAGACATCTAACTTCCCTCTTCTACTGGTTTTCTTTTTATACGAGCGGGATTACCTACAGCCATTGTATTTTCTGGGATATCGGTAAGTACTAAACTATTACCTCTGACAATTACATTATCACCAATTTTGACTTCACCTAATATTTTGGCACCTGGTTCTATAAACACGTCATTTCCAATGATTGGAAGGTTCTTACTACCTCTAACATTTCCAACGGTAATACCTGAACAGGCGACAAAGTTAGTACCAATAGATTCGGCCAAAATAAAAATACCGCCGCCACCATTAACAACAAATCCAGCTCCAATTCGGCAGTGGGCTTGAATACTAATACCTGTTACTCCTTGTGTGACAAAAAAAACTGGATAATAAATCACTTTTAAAATCAAACCCAAAGGAGCGATCTTAACGTCGCCGGCATAACGTCCAAATCGATACACTATTGTTGCCAACCAACTGCGGGTGAAGCAAGTGGCAACATATGCAATAAAGGATGTGGATCCCCCTTCAAATTCAATGCGCTTTTTTAAATCTGCTTTTATGTTACTAAACATATTAATATTTCAACTTAGGTTATTTATTAGTATTAGGATTGCCTGAGCTTTAATAGTTGTCGTCTTTACCTGCAATTTTTTCTGACATCCAGTTAGTTTCTTTTGAAATGACTCGAGCTGGATTACCCATAACAGTGCAATTATCTGGAATATCATTTATGACCACAGAATTAGCACCAATAACAACATTATTCCCAATGGTGACAC
Organism: Paraglaciecola sp.; assembly: GCF_039942875.1. Lineage (GTDB taxonomy): Bacteria > Pseudomonadota > Gammaproteobacteria > Enterobacterales > Alteromonadaceae > Paraglaciecola. The sequence goes on along the minus strand of NZ_JBDVBQ010000021.1, from coordinate 16,117 downwards.
TTCCAAGAACTTTGGCACCAGCGGCAATCAAAACATTACTTCCTATTTTTGGTGGATGCGGTTGCCCTCTAAGATGACCTATTGTAACCCCTTGAAAAACTATTACATTTTCACCCATTTCACCTTCACTGATAAAAATTCCAGAAAAGTTATGAATAGTAAAACCTTTGCCAATTTTAGCTTTTGAAGGAATATAAATGCCAAACCCAAGCACGACAACCATTTTTCCTAATATATAAGGAAGACGCAGTAAAAAGCGAAGAGGCGTAAACTTGAATGACCGAGTCCAATTACCGTATCGAAATACCACAGTAGCTATTGTGCCTGGCTCTAAAAAAATTCTTATGTTTTTAACAAACCAGCTCTTTTGACTTAAAAACCAGTCTTGTTTAAATTTCAGATCACCTGCAATTAAATCAAACACGTTCGTCCACCAGTTTCTCAATATATGAAGCTAGAGATCCTAGCGTGTCAAACACTTCTGGCTCTAATGAAGCAGAGTCGATCTCTACGTCATATACCCACTCTAATTCAACAATTAGGGATATTCTGTTTATGGAATCTAAATGTAATGAATCGTCACTACTGAACTCACTAAAGTCTTTCTTTACGACCTTAGTTAAACATTCCTTCAAAGACGACATGATTTCAGATTTATTACTCATATGGAGACCTGCTACTTAGCTTTATTTTGAAATAAACGAATAGGGAAACGTTCAGTGATTTGCATTGCCGGCTTACCGCCAATGTGGATGATGTATGTTCGATAAATGGTTTCGACGTATTCTGGTTCACCATCTAATCTGTTATATGCTTGAAAAACCTCGCGCCCAAAATCAACAATTTCACGATAGGTTTCAAGGCCAATTTCTCTTAACAGCTCACCAATACCAATTTTACCTTCAACCATTTGAGTTTTGATGTTTTCATCTAATAGTTCGGTACGTAGATAAGAGGTTGCGTAAGCGTAAATATCATTAGTTGACACTCCTCGCAAAATAACTTCTCTTTTCAAAGTTAGGTCATCGACCTTAGCTTGAATAAAAGGCAAATCCATTGTGAGAATAAACTCTTCTTGCCAACGCTTCTCTACTTTAATATTTTCCCAGAAAAAAGCTTCTAGGCTTTTTGTAACTGTACCATCGGTAACTAGCAATGTTCTTAAAAAAGGCGGAAGAGCCTCCATATCCATTGCATCTTCATTGATGTTGCGAACAATGCCGCCTTCAATAAACCCCCGACTTCTAAAATGCTCTTTTAACATAAATACCTTCCTATTTGAGCTGGTTTGCTAACCGTCCTACCTTTACAAATACTTTCGGAGTATTTTTCCTAAAGGACTTTTTGGAATTTCACTTCTAAACTCTATATTTTTTGGCCACTTATATTCAGCCAAATATTGCTTTGCATACTCAATAATCTGTGTTTCAGTTACTTCAGCTTTAGCGACTATAACTGCCTTAACTAACTCCCCATAATCTCCATCCGGCTTACCTACCACAACCACCTCTTGAACTTGTGGCATTCTATTTAATACTGTCTCTACTTCTTCGGGATCTACTTTTAAACCAGCAACATTGATCATGGCTTTTTTTCTACCAGTGATAAATAAAAAACCATCTTCATCTAAATAACCTAAGTCCCCAGTGAAATAACATCCGTCTTTAAACGTTTTCGATGACTGCTCTGGTTTACCTTCATAGAAAGTCGTTGCAGAAGGGCTAGAAACCACGATTTCACCGGTCTCACTTGCAGGTAAGGTTTCACCATTCTCGCTAATAACATCAACCTCAGTATTAACCATAGGTTTTCCAACAGAATTTAACTTACCGCCTCCCAAATTAATGGCAATAGCACCCGTTTCTGTTGAACCATATAGTTGATAGGGAGTTTTTGAAAATGTCTTTTGAAAGTCCTCTATTACGTCTAATTCTAGCTGAGCACCTGCTGAATAGATTAAGCGTAAACTAGTAAGGTCAGGCTCTTCTCTCATCCTAATCCTAGACAGCATTTTAAGCATAAAAGTAGCAGATGGGTAAATACTTACTTTGTGCTTAGCTAGTGCTTTAACTACATTTCTAGGGTTAAACTCTCCTATAGTAATAACTAATTTAGCGCCATTTAGAAGAGCAGCAATCAAGCAATTTCCAAAACCATGGGAGTGATGTAGAGGTACAGAACATAAAAACACGTCAGCTGAAGTGATTTCTATTGTATCTCGAGCGATAACCCATTCTGAGACTAAATTCTGATAGCTGCGAATAATTTGCTTTGAGCCACCTGTAGAGCCCGAAGAAAACATAATCAAGGCTTTATTAACAAAAGTATCTCGATTATCCAATTGGATACTAGAAGATAAATCCCCTTCTAGTGAAATACACTTTAACTCTGGATTCAACTTAGAAATTCTATTGGTTTGTTGGTCATTACCTAACAAATATTTAGCACTAGCTTGCTCTAGGTAACTCTCTATCTCTTCATCGGTATAATTAACATTAAGAGGTAGTAACACTGCTCCTAATTTAAATGTAGCAAACGTTGCAACCACAAACTCAATGCTATTGGGAAATGAAATAGCAACCACAACTCCCTGACGGATACCATTTTGCGCCATGAAATTTGAAAGAGTATCTATGCGGTCTGATAACTCTTGATAAGTGACTTGCTCTTCACCGGCGCAAACGGCTATGGCCGCGGGGCATTTCTCCACTTGATTCAAAAACTGCTGATAAAGCATTATAAATTCACCGTCAATAACTATGAAATTTTGGCGTACAACTTAAAGAGTTCAGTGAACGCTTTGACTATTACAAGAGGATTCGCCCCAGTTTGCTCGCCTAATTCACGGGAGAAATGACTTACTGGAACATTTTTCATTGTAAATCCGCGTTTTCTAGCAAGGGCTAATAATTCTGTATTAACCATGGCACCGCCAGATTCTAACTTAATTTCATTAAACACACTGCGACGAAATAATTTAAATGCACAATCGATATCTTTTACGTTTATCTTAAACAACATTCTCACAAGAGACCCCCAAGCCCAAGCATTGGCTTTGCGATGAAAAGGGTCAGCTCTTTTTTCTCTGTAGCCTAACACCATGTCGTAACTATCTATGTAAACTAAAAGCTTAGAAATTTCTTCAAGGTCAAACTGGCCGTCAGAATCGGAGAAAAAGATATAATCATGCTTTGCGGCTTTGAAACCACTTCTAAGTGCGGTGCCATACCCTTGATTCACCTCATGGTGAACAGGTTTTACACGCTCATCCTTAGCGGCCATTTCGTCAATGATTTTTCCAGTATCGTCTGCACCGCCATCATTTACTGGAATAACAGTAATTTTATCAAAATATTTTTCGAATGCAGTTATCGCATTGTTAATACTGTTTTCAATATTTTCTTGCTCGTTATACGCAGGAAAAATAATAGACACACTTGTTAATTTTTTTGGCAGTTTGAAAACTTCTGCTGCATCGTGAATTTCAGCTTCAATTGGCTCGTAACTGAGGCTAGCTGAAGAGGAGTTAGTACTCATTTTTATATCCCTAAGTTTTATTGTTGCGCTAAAAATCCTGGACTAAAGTGACGTTTAAATTTTTGCTCTGACCTCACATTTCGCCAACTTTCGACGCCTTCAAGTTCAAATTTAAAGCTTTCGACCCTAGCACCCATCTTTTCTAAAGCACTCACCACGTCACGTTTTTTATTACTTTCGCAGTAAAACATCATGAAGCCACCACCACCAGCACCACTGACCTTGCCACCAATGGCTCCTGCTTTCTTAGCAACATCATACATCTCGTCAAGCTCATCATTGGTTATAGAAGAAGCCATCATTTTTTTCTGTTGCCATGCTTCATGTAACAACTCACCAAATTCATTGGTTTTACCCGTAAGTAACACTCGTTTCATATCTTGAGCATGTTGTTTTATCTGCTTCATTGCATCAATATTATCTGCTTTATTAGCTTTAACATTTTTGATTTGATCTTCGATAATATTTGAAGAAAGGCGAGATTTCTGGGTATAAACCAAGATCATATTATACTCAAGCTCTCTAACTACCCAGGGGTCGATTTTTAGGCGATTGACTAAAACACTATCTCCATCAAACTCCATAAAATTGAAGCCACCAAAGGCGCTAGCATATTGATCTTGCATCCCCCCTAATTGCTTTAGTTCTAAACGCTCGATATCGTGAGCTAAGCGCCCGATATCGTAGGGACTCATAACTTGATTTTCCATTTCTTTAAATGCCCCAATGATCGATACCATCATTGCAGATGAAGAGCCTAAACCAGAACCTGGAGGTGCATCATTATGAGTAATAACATCGAGTCCCGAAGCTTTAGACATTAAATGTTGATAAACTGAACGCACAAAACAAGCATCATTTTCAAGCGTTGCTAATGATTGGCTGCAAAACTCTGTTGTTTTTTCAAAGTCATAAGATGTGACCGAAACATTTGAACTTTTAGTTCTGACTATACTCGTATATGCATATTTATTTATGGTTACGTTAAGTACAAATCCACCATACAAAGATGCAAACGGGTTAACATCAGTCCCTCCACCAGCAAAACTAATACGCAGTGGTGCTCTTGAACGAAAAACTTCCATGGGTTTTGCCCCTCCATTTCTTTGCTCTAATCGAGCACATTAAATTTAATTAAACCATAATAAATTGGCAAACAAATTCAAATGAGATACATCTTTAAAGGCACAATACTATAACGTTGAACCATAGAAGTGCACAAACATAAAAACAAAAGTTAACTCTTATGCTGGCTTCTGTACCTTTATCCCATCCCTAAAAATCAAATTTACAAAATGATACCGCAAGCCAATATAAATAAATTTTCAAATATAAAACAATATGTTGTGTAATACTAAACACTTCTACAACCACAATATACTTAACTAAATTTTATATTTTTGGAACTACATATTAAATAACTAATTAACACATGCTCACATCAAATACGCAGTAAATGTGCCATTCTTGTGCAACAGAGTGAGATATGTACCGCGTTAACCCATTCAGATAATTTAAAGGGGTTAAGCATCAATTAGAAAGTCAAACAATAACTTAACAATTTCAATTACTTAAGTTAAATAAATTAAGCTTTTTTACTAATACCAATTACATATACTAATTTCATATATAGGTCTAATGCACGAAGTGGACCATATATTTTTATTTAGAATTTCAATTGCTTGAGCAATTTAATTACCTAAACATCAAAAACTGTAAAAAATACTGACACTTATAATCCTCTAATATACCTGTAATCTTTTTACATGGTGCAAAATTATCAATCACCAACCGGAAGTCCACTAGGTACCTCTGCAGGGATCATCCAATGCATGTTCATTACAGTTGGGTCAGTCAGTGCATTTAAGAACTCAATAAGGTCGTCTATTTCAGATTGAGATAATTGCACTGGATTTAACTCATTTGCGTCTGCAAGTTCGTTACGTAAAGTTAGATCATCATACCCCTCAAAATCGGCATCACTAAACTCATCACTGACTTTCATAGTCACTTGAGATTTGTCCCAATTGTTTAAGGACTCAACGGGGCTCAAATGGTGCTTGATTATTGCCTCTAAACTACCAAAGGCGCCATTGTGTCCATAAGGAAAAGTGATAGCGACATTCCGTAATGAAGGCGTTCTAAATTTAAACCTATCAGCTGGATCTCTGGTGACCTCCTCTCTTCCATAATCCTGATACTCTGGTGCAGGCAATACCCCAGGCCCAAACTGTGGCACCGCTATAGCGTGAAAATCATGATCTGTTTGAAATGGTCCCGAATGACAAGACCAACACCCAGCCCCAACACCATTAACCCTATCGTAGAATAGGTCTAACCCTCTCTTCTGCTTTACTGTCAGAGCTTGCCTTTCTCCATTTAAATAACGGTCGAAGGGACTTTGATTGGATCGATACGCATGGGTTTCAAATGCTGCGATCGCGTTAGCAGCATGCACAAATGTTATGTCTTCAGCATTTTCAATTTCTAAAAAGGCATCTATGAACAAACTTACATATTCAGGAATTTGTTGCAGACGAGCAGCTATTGCATCCCACTGAGGAGGGAAAAGAAAAGGAGTGCCTCTTGGAAAACCAATTGACGCATCTATAATATCATTGTCACCTAACTGCCCTAGCATTTCAGTAACATTGGTCACGGGAAAAAGTGCTTGCCCCGCTAATACATTATCTAGCCCATCAGGAGTAGCTGGACCAGAAGGTAGCGCTAACAGATCTCTTTCAGCGTTATAAGAATGAACACCTTGCCAATTTAGCTTAGTAAATTCAGCCGCCCCAACATTCCACAAAGATGGTGCATTACGGGCAACTCTTGATGCAATAGCTTGCTCACCTGCACCTAAAGTTCGCATAGGACCTAGATGCTCGCCACCTTCCCCTACACCTAAGGATAAACCATCACCACCGGACATAAAGGGGCTATGGCAAGTACCACAAGAAATGTTTTTATTTCCACTAAGGATTTTATCAAAAAATAGTAAATTACCTAAGTTGACTTTAAGCTCATTGGGAGCACCATCATCATAATAGTCAGTGTTGGCAACGGGTTCAGGCAACTCGGCGGCATAATTATTGCCAATACTTACTATTGCAACGATTAAAGTAAAACAAGCTTTTTTCATATAATTTTTCCTTAAACTGATGAGTCACTAAAGTAAGCCACCCACACTATCCCTGTAATATGTTAAATTTAAGCCCTTCCAATATTGATAGTTTTTGTACCGTTATTGAGTAGCGAACCTAAAGAATTGTGCATTTAATATGCATTAATCAATCCATTATTTATCTGCTAAGACCAGTTAAGCACTGGTGCTTGAAGCACCATTAAAAGACAAAATCTATAACCAGTTGGCACAGATGGTTTTTTATGGAAATAAAAAGGGGGACTGATGAAGTCCCCTTGAATTGATAACTACTATAAAATCTAATTTTAGATATTAGGGTGTGGCTGTATACTCTAATGTAATGCCAGATGATGCGGCGCCAGAAACAAGATCGATATACCAAGTTCCACCAGCGGGGTTTGAAACAACACAAGTTTCATCATTACCTGCAGTTCTTGATTTACATGCAGCAGGACCACTTGAAGGGCGAACATATAAGGCCAAATTACCCGTTCCCCCTGATGTAGTTACAGTAAAGTTAGAATATCCATCCTCTAACTTTACTTCGAAACGTTTATAGCTTCTTCTATCAATAGATACATCAGGTATAACTTCATTTATGGGGTCTAATCCACCCGAAGTACCATCTACTACCGTAACCCCAAGGGAGGCTGTATCCATAGCGCCTAAGTCATCGGTTACCGTTAATGATACGGTATAGGTACCGGCGGATAAGTATGAATGGTTTGTATTGACGCCTGAAGCTACAGTACCATCACCAAAATCCCACTCATAGGACACTATGGTACCATCATCAAAGCTATTTGCTCCGTCAAAAGAGCAAACTAAATCTGTACATGACTCAGTAAACTCAGCAATGGGCACAGGGTTAGAAGAGCCATTACACACACTTCCATCACTAACACTCGATGAAACCCCTACAGCAGAAAGAGAAGCTTCAACTTGATCAACATCAAACCTTAAGTCACAGGCAGCATCCATTACACCATCACCAGCTTGATCCCAATCGACGTTTGAAGTCCAGTAGTTACTATTTGCTCTAGCGTAGACTTGAAAGGCTTTTTGGGTATCCCAACCTGAGCTGATTGCTAAAAGATAAAAAGCTTTGTTATAAACCCCTGAACTAAAATGAACATCCATGCCATTAGTAAAATCAGCTTGATTATCGATTGAACGCCCATCTAATGGGGGGTTATTCATATATCGCAGGGCGCCTTCACCTTTGAATATTTGCGCCCCACTAGCCAATCATTTTCTCCTAACATGTAATATTCAGCAGCTTCACCAGCCATATCAGAAAACGCCTCGTTCAGGCCTCCTGATTTTCCAGAGTATACAAGATTAGAGTTTTGCTCAGTATAACCATGGCTTACTTCATGGGAGGAAACATCTAAACTAACTAAGGGATAAAAAGTATTAGCCCCATCACCAAACGTCATTGAAGAACCATCCCAAAAGGCATTCTCATAACGTCTAGAATAATGAACTTTCATTTGGAGTTGAAACGTCAAAGGAGGCGAGCCAACCCAGTCGTTGTACATATTAAACACTACATCACCAAAGAAGTGAGCATCGTTTAATGGTGAATATGCACCATTGATAGTTTTAAAGATATTTTCTGGACATGTAAATGAATAGGCGTCAGAACCAGAGGTTCTGTGATTAAGGTTTATAGTTTTAACATTTTCATTTTCCATGGTGCAAGTAGAGCCTGCCTCTGTAACATTTAAGCTACCAAAATCTACCCCATAATAATATTCACCTGTTTTCTCATTACCACCGGGTCCCGTCGCATCTGATGTCTGTAGATTATCAAAAAAATCTAACACTTCACCGGTTTTAGCATCCACTATTAAATGGGGACGGGATGGCTTATTTGCATGTTGAACATAACTAACTTCATAAACCAACTTAGCTTTGCCAGACTTATCTAGCCAAATCCCAAGTCGAGACTTTTCATCAGAAAAGCTTGGAAGGGCATTTATAGTGGGTTGAGTATATTTTTTGCAATGCTAATCGCTGTGCTTGTTTCAATTTGAGGAGTAACGTCCGCCAAATCATTATCGATCCCAAGCAATACCGCACCGTGGGCTCGTTTAAATGTTCCATTTGCATTTAAAGAAACGATGACGTCATCACCAATAACCGGTAAACCACTATAGGTTTGCTCATAGCGGGTTGTTGTAGAACCATTATTGTCTGTCAGTGTTTTTTTAACTTTTAGTGAACTTAGCCCAGATAGACCAACCAATGACTTAAGATCATTGATTGCATTGATCGAGGTTTGCCCCAACTTATGAGCAGAGAGTTTAGTGTCATTGTCCCTCAAAAAATTACGTTCTGCCGCATTAACTAAGTTGCTACCAATGACACTGACAGCTAATGTACTTAACAATAAAGAGTGTTTTATTTTCGTTTTTTCTCACTTAACAAGCTTTGTTAAATTATTTAACATCGCCGTTATCCTTTAGTTGAGCTCGATTATCGACTTTGTATTTCTATATGTTTTAAATATTAAAAACAAAATATGAATACCGCTCAAAGTTCCCTGAATCATCGAGAATAATGTTTATATTTATTAGACTAAACTTTGACAATTCTTGCTATTGACGCATTGTCAAACTCCAAAGTGTTGCTTTAAAACAAAACTAAGAAACCTAGTATAGCGCAAACTAATAACCTGTCATTAGCAATCCATCAATTTTGATCAGAACATAAAAACCATAAATTTCAACAAGTTAAAAAATTCTGAATGATAGTATTTAAGGTATTTTTAGAAGAGGGGGCAAAATAATTTCGATTAAACTAAAGGTACAACCTTAGCCACTCATTTACTTATTGCAGTCTCAATACGACTAGCTAATGTAAAGTCATGTGTTGTTAATCAAAAAATAAAGTTACGGCTTGGTGCAAACTTTGACAACGTATAAAAAAATCTGACTCTTTAACTTCAAGCTCACTCTTGTTGACGTAAAACAAAGCTTCTACTCCAGCATTAGCACCAGCGTACATATCAGAATATTTATCACCCACTAAAACTGATTGATTTAAACATATATTCAAATTTTTTGCGGCGGTTAATAGCATTCCAGGATTAGGCTTACGGTGAGAGCATTCTTGTTTATACTGCCCAATTCCAGACTCAGCATGATGAGGGCAAAATTGAACGTCTGATATAGAAACACCTTGCTGTTCAAATTGCTCCACCATCCATGATGTTAGCTCATTAAACTCTTGCTCAGTATAATAACCACGCCCAATACCAGCTTGATTTGTGACAATAACTATTTTAAAGCCGGCCTGAGCGATAATTTTACAAGCCTCAAAAACTCCAGGAAAAAATTCAAAATCCTTAATTTTATGGACATATCCATGGTCTAGATTTATGACACCATCTCTATCTAAAAAGAAGGCCTTCGAACTAGCCTTTGTTAAACCTTTTCCCATATTTGCCTATTCATCCTTTAATATTTGTACTGAACATTATTACAATTTAATTATGGCAATGTTACTTCATTTTTGAGGGTATATTTCAGTAATAATTTCAACTAAAGAAGGGTTAGTTATATCGTTACTCCACAACTCAAATGTATTGAACCCTTCGTCCAAGAAAAATTCCATCTCATATCTCAGAGCCTCTTCCGATGTCCAACCTAGATCTTCGTCAAACCTCTCAGGAGAAGTAGTAAAACTTCCTATTGTTTGACATACAGCAAACGATAATTCTGTTGCCTGTTGAGCTATATGGAAAACCTTAAACTCTGCTTCTTTAGGATCCGTTGCCATCCTCGATGCACACCACCATATAGCAACACCACAACGAGAACCAAGGGTATCATAACAATATTCAAAAGCGCTATCAGCCAAATATGACTCATTAAATACTGAATGAATCTCCATAAGAACAGAGGTAGTTTCAAATGAGTCCGCATACATATCCATGACATCATTATATGCTTGGGATAACTTATCTGCAGTATACCCAGCTACCCTATATTCATCTTCATCAACTCTCCAATGCATTTCCACTCCGTTAGTCATGGCTGCATACGTAAAATAAACTGAAGATAAGTTGGGATGGCTGTCAAACTCTGCACCTAATTTAGAAATTAGCTCTTTTTTAAATTTTTGATAACTTGTGTCCCATGGTAAACATGTTTCAAACGTGTCGGCGGCCTGAAAAACATAGGAAAATGTCTCACATTGTTCCAATACAAACTCTGGGATTTCTTTACTATCGACCACAGCTAAATTAATGCCGGTATCATAAATAGCAGCCTGCGTAAGCTCTTTCTCAATCGAACTAAAATCAAAGACACCTTCAGAAGGATTAATAACTTTCCAACTAACTCTAACTAATGTCCCTGACACATAGTCTTGACCATCGATGTCTTCTCTAACCAGGCTGGCCCGTGCGCTACTTGACTTAATAACTCCGGCACTATGAAAGATACCTTGAGGCGCTGGCTTAGCAGTTGATTTTGGCTCTGGTTCTGGTTCTGGTTCTGGTTCTGGTTCTGGTTCTGGTTCTGGTTCTGGTTCTGGTTCTGGTTCTGGTTCTGGAGTAACAATGACAGGATCAGGACTATCTGCAACACTTGCGCTTTCTGACTCACTGCCACCGCAACCAAATAAGAAAAAGCTAACGAATATAACTAATATAAGTTTATAGCCTGCAACAACTATTGTTTCAGTAGGCTTTGAGGGCAATATAATTTGATTCATATATGTCACTTATTCGTTAGGTAAATAACAATGAGCGCTCTAATTTGGCATAAAATTATAAATACCAAAGCGAATATTGGTTATTAGTATAGTTAAACTTGAAACTAGTCTAATAAACTTACCCCTAGGCTTCGGTATTCATAAATATAATGGTGTATGGAGGTAAGAAACAATTAACCCCATAAAATTTTAGAAAGCACCTATCCAGCAAAATACTGCTTTTCCACTAACCCACAAAGAATGTGACCTAGTAAGATATGACACTCTTGAATTCTAGCTGTATCATTGGAAGGTATACAAAGTGCATTACACATTGACTTCATTTTCCCACCATTAGCGCCAGTAAAAGCGTAAGTTGGAACAGACTTTTCTGTTGCTACTTCTATAGCTGCTATAACATTTTTACTATTACCACTAGTGGATATTGCTACAAAGACATCATCTGAAGTAGCAATACTTTGTAACTCTCTGGAGAAAACAAACTCGTATCCATAATCGTTCCCAATGGCACTTATTGCGGAGCTATTTGTACCTAGAGCAAGTGATGGCAAAGGCGCCCTGTCAAACATAAATCTAGAAGTAAACTCAGCAGATAAATGCTGAGCATCAGCAAAACTCCCGCCGTTTCCACAGAAAATAATTTTTCCTCCAGCAGTTAAAGACTTTAAGCACGCCTCAACTAACCTCACCAATTCAAGTTGTAATTGTTCATCCTTTAAAACAATCTCTTTGGTCTCTATTGATGCCTTAATTTGTTCCTGTATAGCATTTAACACTATGTATTCTCCTTTTTATGTACTCGCAAAATTAGTTCCTACTAAGACTAAAACTTAAAACAGCCCAGCTTAAAAATAAAGAATTAGCACTGCAAACTGTACGCCAAAATATTTTTTGATTAAACTAAAATCAAAAAGCTCGCCGACTAAAACATTTACTTTTAGATGAATAAGGCATAAATTCGGATAGATCTCTAGGCACTCAAGCACTGTCAGATAAATTTACAACATATTTATAAACACTACTAACCAAGTCAACACAAACAACCTAACCCATTGTTTTTTCAAAGAAATAAAACAAAGGCACAAATTATGCTTAAACGAGGCAGTGCAATATTTATGCTTTACATAACAAATAAGCACACTAAATAAAGTTCAAGAATGTTCTTCAAATACTAAGGAAGTAGGTATGAAAAAGTTGTTAATATTAGGTTTCCTAGCGGTATTTGCTACAGGTAATGCTCAAGCTGGATTAATCAATATTGTTACTGGTGCTGATATGTCGGGTTTATTAGTAACCGTAACATTCGGTAATGGCGACACTCAATCCGATGTTTGGGAAGCTACAGGGTCAGAATCTGGCGGAGTTGGGAATGGCGTTTGGTCACTGACTCAAGAAGGCGACACAATTGGCCCTGTGTACCCTAGCTCATATTCAGGTACTTGGACTTTAACGACTATTAGAAGTATTGAATCTATATTAATCGAAGGATTAAATGCAGGATTGGTATTTGACACTGCTTTTGGGGATGTTTCGGGAACAGGCCCTGGTCATGCATTCACCTACGATACTGCTCTTTCATCAGTTACTGCGACCTATTCAGATAATTATGAAGATGAACTTTACTACTCAATGTTATTAACGGGTACTAACCCTAATTATCTAGGGCGAGGTTCAAGCATGTTGCTTGGTAACGGTAGTTTCGACTTTATGATTGATGTTGACTTAATTACACCCGAAGAGGCAACAGCTGAAGTAGCAGCTCCTACCACCATCACTATTTTAGCCCTATCGGTGCTAGGGTTGATTGCTAATTCACGCCGTAAGACTAGGTAAAAAGAAACACCTTACCTTTGGCTAGTGCTAGTTACAAACATTAAAAAAGCGCTCACATTTAGCGCTTTTTATTTAATGTAAGAGAAGAGTTATAAACCTAAATAACCTACTTCTGCACTGATTTAGCACAAAGCATGTACTAATTAGAGTCAAAAACGATTCGACCAATAAAGAAATAGATATAGCTCAAAAAAACTGCTGATAAATTTCACTTTCAAAATAACCGATTGCATCAAACAAGTACAAAATAATCATAAAAAATTAACAAACAAAGAAATTAATTTCATTTAAAATGGTCCAGTCATTATTGCGCAATCAGAGTGGCGTAAAATATGCTTCAACCAACGCCACAGATAAAATATTGATTTGAAATTAATAATAAGTGTCACAGAACACTCTGGAAAATCGCAAGGTTACATGTCGCTAGAATATAGACAGAATAGAAGCGACTCTATAAGCTGAATGGCATTTTATACCTTGTAAGCATAGTGTTTGGATAATTTAAATAGCTACTTTCTGCTAATTTAAATCAAAATGGGTAAGGATAAGATGTATGGCTACTCAACATGGCATGGTTAAAAACAACACAAATAGATTAGCAGCCGCATACCGGTTAGTTGATGTAATTGTAATTCAAATACTTTTATATATAAGTGTCGTTGCATACGGACACAATTACGACGAGCATTACTTTACAGTTTCTCTGATCAGCTCAGTAGGCTTTGCCTTGGCTGCAGAATCATTTGCTTTATATCGTTCATGGCGAGCTGGCTTTTTTAAACAAATAATCTTTTACACTGTATGTTGCTGGGTATGTTCTGGAATATTAGTACTAGGTTACGTTTTCTTTTCTAAAAGTGGTGATGACTTCTCAAGAGTTTCTTTAAGCACTTGGATGGTTGTGAGCCTTTTCTCTCTAATTACATGGCGTTATTGTTTTCAGCTTTTTTTACGCAACATGCGCCGAAAAGGTTACAACACCCGTAATATTGCAATCTTCGGCCTGTCAGAGAAAGGTGGGCGCTTGGCAAATGAAGTTATTAATAACCCAGAAACGGGATATCGCTTAAGTGCCTTTTATGATGACCGCAGTAAGGATAGATTAGATAAAAACTATCATTATTACCTGAGAGGCAGCATTGCAGAAGGAATACAGAACGCTAAAAACGGCAAGTATGATGTGATTTACATTTCTCTGCCTATGATTGCTAAGGTAAGAATTCAAGATATTTTACATGAGTTGGGTGACTCAACGGCGAATGTACACGTTGTGCCAGACCTATTCATTTACACGTTAATGCATGGTGAGATGTCACATGTCGGTGATATTCAAACCATAAGTGTCTATGACAACCCTATGCAAGGCAGTTTAGGGGCACTAAAACGCTTAGAAGATATATTTTTAGCCACCATAATAATGAGTCTAATCGCTATTCCTATGTTGTTTATCGCAATTGCTGTAAAGCTAACGTCAAAGGGCCCTGTCATTTTTAAGCAAGACAGATATGGGCTCAATGGTCGTAAGATTAAAATGTGGAAGTTTAGGTCCATGACGGTGACTGAAAACGCGAATGTGGTCACTCAAGCTACGAAAGGCGATGCTCGAATTACTAAAGTAGGCGCTTTTTTACGCCGCACCTCATTAGATGAGCTTCCTCAATTTATCAATGTATTAAAGGGCGAGATGTCAGTAATTGGCCCGAGGCCTCACGCTGTGGCACATAATGAAGAATACCGTAAACTCATTGACTTCTATATGTTACGACATAAGGTAAAACCTGGCATCACAGGCTGGGCTCAGGTTAATGGAGCAAGAGGTGAAACTGACACTTTAGAAAAAATGCAAAAACGTATTGAACTAGACTTAGAGTACATAAGAACTTGGTCTCTTTGGTTAGACTTCAAAATTATCATTTTTACTTTTTTAAGAAGCTTTAACGATAAAAATGCATATTAATAAAAGAGATTTCATTTAGAAATAATAAGCTTGTTATTTATGTACAAAAATAAAATATAGGGAAAATTGGTGTGGAAAATAGTTTTGTAAGTGTTGAAGGGATCAGTTTCATAGAGTTTACCGGAAGTAAACCAGCATTATTAATAGAGCTTTTTAATAGTATGGGTTTGAAACTTTCTACTCACAAAAAAGATAGCCAAATAACCTTGCACCAACATGGCAATATTAATTTCATTTCAAACCCGACTGATGGAGGCAATGTCGAAAAGTTCAGAGCAATACATAATAGAGGCGCCTCGGCTTTAGGTTTTAAGGTAAAAAATAGTCAAAGTGCATTTGAGCAATTACTTAAATTAGGTGCAGAGTCAGCAGAACAAGTAAATTATGACATTCCTGCCATCAAGGGTATCGGACACTCAATTGTGTATTTGGTAGATGAAGAAACAGAAGCAACTCTAATACAAAGTTTTGATACAAACTCAGCTAAACAACCATTGTTTGACAACGACCTTTGTGAAGTCGACCACTTAACCCATAATTTGTATTCTGGTGGCATAAAGAAACAAAAAGAGTTTTATGGCAAGCTATTTGGATTTGCTAGTTTACGAACATTTGACATCGAAGGTAAAAAGACTGGATTACTAAGCGAAGTTATAGCCAGCCCGAATGGAAAAGTTATTATCCCACTGAATGAGACGAAGGATAATAAATCTCAAATCGCTGAATATTTAGAAGAATACAATGGCGAAGGTATTCAACATATTGCCTTACGTTCTGATAACTTGTTTAACACAGTAGAAAACTTACGCACAAGTGGTGTGGAATTTCAGGACACACCAGATTCCTATTACGAGTTATTAGATGCCAGACTTCCAGAGCACGGTGAATCAGTTGCAAAATTAAAACACCAGAAAATACTA
>NZ_JBDVBQ010000020.1:0-18374 GCF_039942875.1 Paraglaciecola sp. | reverse complement strand
TAACATTTCTTGTTAGGTGGCCAAATTAACTATGCCACTACAAACAATAAACGACCAACTTAAGAATATTTCTTATATCGAACACTCAAGACATCGGAGTATGAATGGCTTTATGCTGAATTTACTCGCGGGTTTGGTCGCGATGCCAGCTTGGGGGATACCACCCAAACAAGGTCATCACGAAGCACTAATAAATAAGCAAACGTTTAAATCTATCCAAGAACGCCTAGCTGGTAATAGCTATGCGCCAACTCGCAAAGACTTAAGTTCAGATTTTCCGTTACGAGGCGCAGTATGCTGTGCTGATTGTGAGACTCCTTTCACTTCAGCATGGAGTAAAGGCAGAAATAAACGCTCCCCCTACTACCTCTGTTACACAAAGAGTTGCGATAGCTATGGGAAATCTATTAAGCGAGCTGATTTGGAAGGAGCTTTTGAGGAATTATTAGAGCAATTGCAACCAATGAACGAAATGTTCTCTGTCGCTTCCAAAATGTTTAAGACCCTATGGCAGACATATGGTCTAAATCTTCAAGAAAACAAAAAACAACTGCTAACGGATATCCAGAACTTAAAGCATCAAAAAGATAAAGTTATTGATGCAGCTAACCATCCATCATACAAGCATGTGAACAGCGCATTCAAAAAATTGAACTTGAAACTCTTACATTGGAGGAAAAAGTAGCAAATTCCAGTCGTCCACAACAAGACTTCAATGAAAGTTTTAGAACCGTCATAGCTTTTTTATCAAACCCACGAAAACTATGGGATACAGAAAAATATGAATATAGTAGAGCTGTACTTAGAATGTGTTTTTCCGAGCATCTGTCCTATGATAGGAATGATGGTTTTAGAACCGCCTCTAAGTCAAGTCCATTCAGGCTTTTAGAGAGTTTTGGGGTGCAAGATTCCAAGTTGGTCGGTGTGATAGGATTCGAACCTACGACCCCTTCGCCCCCAGCGAAGTGCGCTACCAAGCTGCGCTACACACCGACCGAAGCTGCGCAGTTTACGTAATTTACCTAAATTTGCAATGCTAAATCACTGTTTTCAGTATTGTTTGCGCAATCCTTAGCCAATAATGTGCTTAATTTGATTTAGGTCTAAATAATTCGAACTTTTGTTCTTCACTTACAGTGAAGTAATCGGCCGCACTACCAGCTCGCATTACAGGCTCCATCGCTGCGGTATCGTAAATTCCATCTTTCAATGCTTTTTGAGCAATATGCACTCCAACCACTTCACCTAGCACTAACCAAGTTTGGCTATTTTCTCCTTTAGCTGATTTTAACTGTATAACCTGCGAGGTTTTACACTCCATCACAACAGGGCTTCTTGCAACATTAGGTACATCGATAATTTTGCATTGGCCTTTAGTTAACTGTGCTAGTTCAAACTCATCCACATCAGGGGCAACAGCCACGCTGGTTTGATTCATTGCTTCAGCAAGCGATTTAGTGACTAGGTTCCAACAAAACTCACCTGTTTCTACCGCATTTTTTACACTGTCTTTATAGCCTAGGCTTGAAAAGCCAACTATGGGCGGGGAATAATTAAAAGCATTGAAAAAACTATATGGCGCTAAATTTACCGCACCAGTTTTACTTTTTGTGGAAATCCAACCTATAGGCCTTGGCGCAACGATGGCGTTAAAGGGGTCATGGGGTAATTGATGCCCATCTTTCGGTTCATAAAAATGTGGACTATCCGCCATTTCATCCTCCTATATACAATGCCTGAGACACACTTCGCCCCTTAAACTCCCCATCATACCTAAGATTTATCATCTGCGCTGATACGGCTTGCCGTAGCACCAGATTGATCTTTATATTTAGCGTCGAGTCTAGCGTTGTAGGGTTTTTCAGCAAAGTCAGATAAAACTTCGAAGCTTATGGCGCCTATTTTCATGCCGGGTTTTAAAGCAAGTGGTAATTTACCGCTGTTAAATATTTCGAGCACAATATTGCCAGACCAACCCGGATCAATTCTATGGGCAGTCACATGCACCATTAATCCTAACCGAGCTAATGAAGAGCGGCCGTCTAACCAGCCAACGATATTAGCCGGCAGAGTAACTGATTCATAAGTGACAGCTAAAGCTAACTCTCCGGGGTGCAGAAAAAAAGCTTTGTCATCAGAAATCTCAATTTCATCACTCATCACATTATTTAATGCGGCTTGAACTTCGGCCTTAGGACCACTTAAATCAATGTAAGGAGCTTGATGATCTTCAAACACTCTAAACTTATTGCCCAATCGCATATCAACGGTTACACCGCTTATTTCTTCGTATGCAGGTTGTGGAGAGACTTTAATTTTGCCATCTAGTAAATACTGGTAGATATCTTTGTCACATAAGCGCATAGCAATGGATTCTTTTATTTTATGGTGGATATTTAGGCTACTTAGCCATCTTCACGTTATAACCAAAGCTTACGCCATTTGCATGGCTTTAAGGTAATAATTTTTATGACATTTTTATCACTAAGTAATATTTTTTAGCTGTTATTGAAAAATGATTAAAATTATTTACTGGTGATGCAATTTCGTAATGCAAAGAGTCACTATTTTCGCTACTATTTGCGGCCTTTTTTAAAACTCAATAAACATAAGTGACCATGTCTGAACAAACTCGCAAAATTCTAGTAACCAGCGCCCTCCCCTATGCTAACGGCTCAATTCATTTAGGCCATCTTTTAGAGCATATTCAAACCGATATCTGGACTAGATTTCAACGAATGCGTGGTCATAGCTGTTATAGCGTTTGTGCAGACGATGCACATGGCACACCGGTTATGCTTAAAGCCCAACAGTTAGGGATTACGCCAGAACAAATGGTGGCACAAACTCGAGACGAGCATCACACAGACTTAGTAGGCTTTGGTGTTGAATACGACAACTACCATGTAACTCACTCTGACGAAAACAAAGCGTTGTGTGAATTAGTTTACAACCGCCTAAATGATGCAGGTTTTATTAGTAAACGCACTATCAGTCAGTTATTCGACCCTGAAAAAGAAATGTTTTTACCAGATCGTTTTGTGCAAGGTACTTGTCCTAAATGTGGTGCCGAAGACCAAAATGGTGATAGTTGTGACGTATGTAGTGCCACTTACGACCCTACAGAGTTGATAAACCCGCGCTCAGTAGTATCAGGTGCCGAGCCTGTGTTACGAGATTCTGAACATTACTTTTTCGACCTACCTCAATTTGAAGGTATGTTGCAAGAATGGCTTCAAAGCGATGCTATTCAACCTGAAATCGCCAATAAATTAAAAGAATGGTTTGAAGAAGGAATGCAGCAGTGGGATATCAGCCGTGATGCACCTTATTTTGGTTTTGAAATTCCTAATGCACCAGGTAAGTTCTTTTATGTATGGGTAGATGCGCCAGTGGGCTATATGGCCAGCTTCAAAAACCTATGTGATAAGAACGGCCTTAACTTTGATGAATATTGGGGTAAAGATTCAGACGCTGAGCTATATCACTTTATTGGTAAAGACATTACCTACTTCCACTGTTTATTTTGGCCAGCCATGCTTGAAGGCGCAGGTTTTAGAAAGCCAACAGGAGTGAATGTACACGGGTTCGTCACGGTAAATGGCGCGAAAATGTCTAAATCTAAAGGTACCTTTATTAAAGGTCGTACTTATTTAGACCACTTAAATCCAGAATACTTACGTTATTACTTTGCCTCAAAATTAAGTGATGCGGTAACCGATATTGACCTAAACTTTGAAGACTTTGCACAAAAGGTGAATTCTGACTTAGTCGGTAAAGTTGTCAATATTGCCAGTCGCTGTGCTAGCTTTATCACAAAACGTTTTGATGGCCAATTATCAAGTAATGTACTTGAGCCAGAGCTAGTGGCTGAATATCATCAAGCAGAAGCAAGCATTGCCACTGCATTTGAAAAACGCCAATACCACAAAGCAATTCGCGAAATAATGGCCTTGGCTGATAAAGCTAATCAATTCATTGATGCAAATGCCCCTTGGGTTACCATCAAAGATGAGAGTAAACAGCAGTTTACCCATGATGTATGCTCGTTAGGCATTAATTTATTTCGGATTTTAGTCGTCTATTTGAAACCAGTCGTGCCCACTTTAGCGAGTCAATCTGAAGCATTTTTGAATGACACCTTAAGCTGGGAAAGTTCTCAACATGTATTAACAGCTCACAGCATCAATAAGTTTAAAGCCCTAATGCAACGGGTAGATATGGACAAAGTCAACGCTATGATTGATGACTCAAAAGAAAACCTAGAGCCAACGGTAACCCTAGATCCAAATAGTCCTTTAGCAAAAGATCCTATTGCAGAGACAATAAGCTTTGATGACTTTGCTAAAATTGATTTACGTATAGCCCGTATAGCTAAAGCAGAACACGTTGAAAAAGCCGATAAATTATTGCGCTTAGAGCTAGATTTAGGTGGCGAAACCCGTCAAGTCTTCGCAGGTATAAAGTCAGCTTATCAACCAGAAGACTTAGAAGGTAAATTGACGGTTATGGTGGCTAATTTAGCCCCTCGTAAAATGCGTTTTGGCATGTCTGAAGGCATGGTGTTAGCAGCAGGTCCCGGCGGTGAAGACCTATGGATACTCAATCCAGAAGAAGGCGCACAACCAGGTATGAAAGTTAAATAAGCCGATAATTGGACAATCCAATCACTATGTAATTTATAGTGATTGGATTAAGTTCTTTTTAACGTTCTAAAAGCCCTGTTTATTTTCCAATAGGTAAATGGGTAACAATAGCACTAGTCGCAAGCCCCACAAAAATAGTAATAGTGAAACTAGTAAGGGTGCCAAGCATCACATATTCCGTTAATTTTTTACCTTGTGAATTAGTCAAGTCTCCAAACCTAAAAACAGATTTAGTGGCCAGTAGAAAACCAATTGCCGCAAACTGATTCAACACAATAAAGGTTAAGATCAATAATCGCTCAAGATAACCAATCATCTTACCAGCCGATTCTAAAGAGCTTTTATTAGAGGCTGGTTGAGCCATTTGAGAAGCCTTATCATTAAGCTCTTTTGTCCACGGGGCCAACACCATAGTAATCACGATTGAAGTTGGTTTTAAGATAATTAAATAGCCAATCACTAAGGCTAAATGTTTATAGGTAATGTTTTTATACAAAGTTGCAATATCATCTAGCTTAGCAGTAGCAAAACTCCATATTAAAACTAGAATCAAAATGTGAGCCCCTTGATCTATCAAAAAACTTAAAGTGGTTTTAGGCGCATATGACTTAATCATATCAATAGTAAAATGGCTCACTATAATCACAGCACAATAGATCAAGCTGCTAACCCAACCGTAATGACTAAGCAACGTAAATACACCAAGCGACAGTACTCCATGGACAAGAATATGCTTATATAGAGCACTAGACTTATGGTGATTAATATTACGCTCTGTCACCCACTTACTAGGCTGTAGATAAAAGTCTCCCAGTATATGAGCCAAAACCAAAGCCACTAAAATGCTTATCTCAGACATGCTTGAATTCCTCACTAACACATAATTTTACATAATTCAGATACTCCTCAACTAACTGATAACGACTGGCTATGAGTAGCTTAGTGGTATTACTTCTTGTTTTATTTAACGATTCAGCTAGAGCAGCATGGGACTTATCTTTAGACGTTAAATAACACAATAATGTTTCTGACTGAATCCCAGTTAAACCACTTAAATGAGCGTCTAAAAACTTCGTCAACACGCCAACCTTAGACTGGAAAGCTAGATTATTTGATGACACCTTAATCAAGTCATTTTTAATGGTATCCAAACCTTTTCCTGATAAGGTAAAGGCTTCGCCGGTTGAGGTTGCAATATCCCCACGTATAGAAGTAACGGCACCAATTCCAACACTCTGCCTTACATCAAAAGACGGAGTTGTAGCTTTTAACGCCAACCTAATAATGACAGCAGAGTAAATAGCTTCCACTGGCTCTACAAATACGCTTTGAAAAGCGTCTCCTCGATAGGTTTCAAACTTCATATTACGGCTACCTTTTAACATTGTTAGGGTGCCCTCTAGGGTGTAAAGCATACAGTCATAATCCTCAGAGTGAATTTTTTGAGAAGCGACTATGTCTCCCGTTATCACGCCAACCAAGTTTTCTTTCATGTTCACCTCACCACTTTACGGTTATCCCGTTTAGCTGTTTTAGAAAATCACCCCAAAATAGTGACTCATATAAGTCACTTTCATTAATGTTACTCCTAAGAGTAACTTTTATCAATGTTACCGAAAACAGTCACATTAATTAATATGATATTCTTGTATGTAAAATCTAACCCCAGCATGACTAGAAGTTATATTAGGTTTCATATTGGCATGAATAACTGACTAGCCCAGCCGGTAGAGATCCGCTATTGTTTAAAGATAACAATCAATCGCAAATAGAGCTCATTAATGAAAACACAATCGCGTCCACCTTTACCTCCTTTTACCGAAGACACAGCTAAACAAAAGGTTCGTATGGCTGAAGATGGTTGGAATGGCCGAAATCCGGACAAAGTCGTTTTAGCCTACAGCGAAGATACTGAATGGCGAAACCGTAATGAATTTCCAGTCGGCCGCAAACAAGCCCATGCATTTTTAACCGAAAAATGGGCAACTGAACATGAATATAGACTTATCAAAGAGTTATGGGCATTTACCGACAACCGTATTGCAGTGAGATTTGCTTACGAGTGGCATGATGATTCTGGTCAATACTATCGTTCATACGGTAACGAAAACTGGGAGTTTGATGAGCAAGGTTTAATGCAAAAACGTTATGCCAGCATTAATGATTTAGCTATAGAGGAATCTGAGCGAAAATTTTTATGGCCTCTAGGACGCAGGCCAAATGCCCACCCAAGCCTCAGTGAACTGGGGTTGTAACCCCCTCACTTTTCTCTTTTCAAGGGTGTTTCGACTTGCATAGCCCCGCGGCTAACACTCACTCCAACAGCCGAAAATTTAGATGTTTTCCATTTAGGCTTAATCATAGTGAGTGGGATTTCTCGCTTTCTAGCCACTATAATGTACATAGTGGTTAATACAGATAAATACTGCTGACACCATAAACTCAACTTAGATGAGCTTTTTAATTTTCGATTTAAAAACAACTCATTAAACAATAAGTGTTTAACATCAATAATTTCAAACCCCAAAAGTTGCAACCAATCCTTCACCCTAGCACAACTAAAATAGCGAGCTTCATGCAAAACATTACCCTTATTAATGGGTAAATACTTACATAGTCCGCTTATACTAAAAGGATTAAAACCTGTTATCACCACATAACCATTAGGTATAATTGCTCTGTCTACCTCTCGTAATACTTGATGAGGATCCCGAGAAAAGTCTAATTCATTAGCTAAAATGAATGCATCAACACTGTTTTCAGTAATCGGTAACGACGAGGTTTTAGCAATAATGCTGGAATGGCTAAGACTGTTTGGTGTGATATTCACCTGATGCTTAATAGGGCAAGATTTAAGCTCAATTTCACTACTTAAATTACCAAGGCGTACCAAGTGATAACCAAAAAATTTTCGGCTAGCTTCTTCGATTTCTAATTCAATCAAAGTTTTTATGTTGTCACCCACTGGTAAGTCACGCCATGATTCTGGACGACTGGGGCTAGTTGTGATTAACGCCGATTTCATACAATTTATGGTACTCTAAAAATATTAATTTGTTTAGGAGCTACACCGTGAGTTTAAATGTTCATCCCATTTCGGCCTTTGAAGACAATTACATATGGAGCATACACAATCAACAATATTGTGTAGTTGTTGATCCTGGTGATGCAACTCCAGTCATTGAATATTGTAAAAATGAACAATTAACCTTAGTAGCGATACTCATCACACATCACCATAGCGACCACACTGGCGGCATAAATACTTTATTAGAGGCTTACCCCGATATTCCTGTATACGGCCCTCAAAATCCTAAAATTCAACAAATAACTCATAAATTAAACGACGGCGATCGTATCGAACTACCTGTTTTAAAAATCAACTTGTCTATTATGGAAGTGCCCGGGCACACCTTAGATCATATCACTTACTATGGCGAAGACTGCTTATTTTGTGGTGATACCTTATTTTCAGCCGGTTGTGGCAGATTATTCGAAGGCACTCCCTTACAAATGTATCAATCGTTAGCGAAGTTCACAGCTCTTCCCAGTAAAACTAAAGTCTATTGCACCCATGAATACACATTAGCAAATATTAAGTTTGCAAGAGCTGTGGAACCAGACAACCCAGCGCTTGTCGAATACGAAAACTGGGCAGTACAACAACGCGCCAATAACTTGCCAACCTTACCTTCAACCTTAGAAAAGGAGCAAAATATTAATCCATTTTTACGCTGTAATATTGAAACAGTGGTAGCAAGTGTCAATTGCAAGCAAGCACAGCAATTAACTTCAGAAGAAGCAGTATTTGCATCACTAAGGCATTGGAAAGACAATTTTTAATTAGTAATATAACTAGCTGCCTGTATTCATATTGCAAACTAGCAGGCTAACAGCGACAAACAACAAACAACAAACAACAAACTAAAAATATAAAGAGAATACATTGCGTCTATATAAAGTTATTCCTGTCATGGTGTTTACTAGCCTTATGGGCTGCCAAACAACCACTAGCAGTACCCAAAATAGTCAGCTTGAAGAAGAGCATCAAATAGCCGAAAAAATAGTGGAGTCTTGTGAGCAAGATCACGAAAATTCAGAAGGCCATTTTGATTGTGAGTCAGCTAAGGCTGGCATTATTCCCATTACTCATCCCATAGAAACCGTTGAAGTGGCCGTTGAAGTACCTGAGGAGGTTTTAGAAGCCGCAGCAGAAGTAGAGATTAAAGATGTATGGCAACGAATCCGTCACCAGCTCAACTTCGAGTATGAAGATAATAGCCGTATACAGGCACAACGTAATTGGTATTTAAAACACCCTAGTTACATGAAACGTGTTGCTAAACGAGCTAAGCCTTTTTTATATTTAATAGTCGAACAACTAGAACAACAGAACATGCCACTAGAATTGGTATTGCTCCCTATAGTTGAAAGCGCCTTTGATCCCTTTGCATACTCCCATGGCCGCGCAGCTGGCATGTGGCAATTTATTCCATCAACAGGCACACGATTTGGCATGAAACAAACCTGGTGGTACGACGGCCGTCGCGATGTTATGGCATCAACCCAGGGGGCAATCAACTATTTAAACTATTTGGTTAAAATGTTTGATGGTGACTGGTTTCATGCATTAGCAGCCTACAATAGTGGTGAAGGGCGAGTTTTAAGATCGATTAGAAAAAACAAGAAAGCAGGTAAAGCAACGGACTTTTGGCACTTAGATTTACCCAAAGAAACCCGAGCTTATGTACCAAAATTATTAGCCATAGCAGATATATTAAGCAATAGTGAACAATATAATTTTGAATGGCCTACCATTGAAAATATCCCTTTCACCCAACAAGTAAATGTTGAGTCACAAATAGATTTAGCATTAGCGGCAGATATGGCAGGCTTAACAGTAAAAGAACTGCACGCCTTAAACCCAGGTTACAACCGCTGGGCCACCGACCCTGATGGTCCCCATACCCTACTAATACCAATCGATAAAGTGACTGCTTTCACAGCTGAACTTGCAAAAACTGATAACAAAGACAGGTTAAATTGGGTTAGGCATAAAGTAAAAAGTGGTGATAGTTTGCTTAAGTTGGCAGCTAAATATCACACTACAGTTGATATCATCAGTAAAGTTAACAAGCTTAAAAGCAACGTTATTGTGGTGGGTAAACACTTAATTGTGCCCGTTGCGTTAAAGTCCCTAGATTCATACTCACTATCTCAAGAACAACGTTTAGCTAAAACCCAATCTAAAAAAAGTGGCGCGTATAAGCTAAAACATACAGTCAAAAGTGGTGATACTTTTTGGGATATTAGTCGTGAATACAAAGTCAATTTACGTCAGCTAGCCAAATGGAATGGCATGGCTCCCACTGATACATTACGACCCGGCAAAGAATTAGTTATATGGGTGAACCAAGTCAGTAGTAATCAAAACTCTGATGGGGTTATGCGCTCATTAACTTACACAGTTCGTAACGGTGACTCTTTGGCCCGCATAGCAGGCAAGTTCAAAGTCAAAGTTAGTGATTTACAAAAATGGAATCAAAGTAAATTGAAAAAATACTTACAACCAGGCCAAAAATTAAAGATTTTTGTTGATGTAACTCGTACCTAACTATCGACCCGCGTAAAAATAACAACTCAATTATTCGATAAAAGTAGTCTCTCTGTTTTAAGGCCTGTGGCTAACAATAAGGTTGGCCATTTTATCATTATTGAGCGTAAAATTTTATGCGAAACAACTCGAAGTGATTAAGCTTTGTAAAAGTACGTACAGCGATTCACTCCTACCTTTTTCTATTTGCCTTTTTATTATCATTTTATCGTAAACTAAGCTTGTATATAAATGGGATGTATTGGTAGCCTTGTTACCTCACTATGAAATAGTAATCTACCAACCTAGGTATCCTTATTTTGTATTACAATAATATCCTCGCATTTTCGCTACTATGTTCACTTTTAACACATTCTAATGCTAGCTTCTCGCAAAATTATGAGGCTCTACCTCATAATGCCCTTCAATCAACCGGTTTAAGATTGGCACTTCAAGCCACATTAAAAAATCATCCCGCGCTAAAAGGACAACAAGCTCAACTTACTGCTAGTGAGTACTCAATTGATAGTGCCAAAGCGGCGCGATACCCATCAATGTCATTTATCACTAATAATTTAGATAAAAACTATAACCAAGGTACATTACAAGTTAACCAGCCTTTATGGACTTTTGGACGTATTAACTCATCCATAGATCTAGCAAAAGCGAATTACAACGCAGAAGAACGTGCCCTATTACAAGTTAAGCGGTCATTATTAGAGGCCACTGCAACGACATATGCCAATGTGCAGGGTGCTCAATTCAAAACAGAAATTGCTAAGGAAAACCTCACTGAACATCAAAGGCTATATGACCGTATTAAGCGTCGTGCAACCGGTCAATTAGCCTCTACAGCAGATGTTAACTTAGCTTACTCTCGTTTATTACAAGCTCAGTCAGAACTTCATAACCATAAAGGCTCTCTAGCAGTATCCTTAAATGAATTGTATGCGTTAACACAGGTTACTGTGACCACTGCTACACCTATCAGTCCAAGTGATTTGCAGCTGCCAAGCGTCAACGACATCAAGCAATTAGCAATATTACAAAGTGCTGACGTCGCTTACAGCAAAGAGCAAGTACACGTGGCAAAGTTACAAAAGTCTAACGAAAAGAAATCTATCATGCCAACGATCTCTTTACGTGTAGAGCGAGACTTACTGCAAACATCTCCCTACACCAATGTAGATAAAACTCGCGTGGGGATAGTCGTAGAAGGCAGCCTAGAAGGTATGGGTGTTTCAACTTATAATCGACTAAAAGGAGCAACTGCTGGGATACAGGCTGCACAATTTCAATTAGATTCTGCCGTAAATGAAATTAAACGTAAGGTAGATAATTTACTTATTAACAAAGAATTACAAAGCCAGTTACGTACGGCTCAAACTAATTCAGTTTCGGCATTAGAAAAAACCATGAGCTCTTTTTTGCGCCAATATGAGACCAATCGAAAATCTTGGGTCGAGGTGCTCAATACCCAAAGAGAGATGACTCAAGCACGTTATGTCCTTATTGATATCGACTCTCAATGGAATGATATTTCACTGCAATTAGCCACCCTTATTGGTCATCTTGACGCATTGGCAAACACGGATAATTTATGAACAGTAATCTCCCCCCTAACACATTACCTGCAAGTGAAAATAAACAAGAAACCATCCCACTATCCAGTGGTGTATTAAAGCTAATACTAGATCGGTTAAATATTCCGGTAGAAGTTGGAGCATTAATTAATAGCATCAAGATAGTAGAACACGAAAATAATAATAAAACTCTGGTTCAACGCTTAGGCTCAATAATCTACAAGTTGCAATTAGATGGCGTACAAGCCATGCAATTACATTGGTCGCACTTTGACCAGCGCCGCTTACCCGCCTTAATTTGGTTCAATCAAGCTTGGTATTTAGTTGAAAGAGAACAACAACAACTCAAATTAACCGACGAACTAGGGAATAGCCAGTTTCAAGATGACCAAGCGTTACATAATAGTATCGTCATCTGGCTACGTACTCCCCATACTCAAGCTAATGCAGCCGAAGGAGTCAATCAAGGTAATCAAGCGGCTAAGTTAGTATGGCGAGAGTTATTTAAAACCAAAAGCTGGATCCGTGATGTGGTTATCGCCACACTACTCATTAACCTATTTGCCGTTGTGACCTCAATCTATGCCATGCAAGTATACGACCGCGTAGTACCTACTTTAGCCTACGCCACCTTATGGACCTTAGTGACGGGGGTGTTCATTGTAGTCATCTTAGACTGGTGCCTAAAAATGATACGTGGGCGCATCCTAGATAGTTTAGCCTGTAGCGTTGATCGCACATTATCTCAACAAGTATTCGAGCATATTTTACATTTACGCCTAGACACCAGGCCCCGTAGTTTGGGCTCCTTAGCTGCACAAGTAGGAGGTCTAGAATCAGTTCGACAAT
Organism: Paraglaciecola sp.; assembly: GCF_039942875.1. Taxonomy (GTDB): domain Bacteria; phylum Pseudomonadota; class Gammaproteobacteria; order Enterobacterales; family Alteromonadaceae; genus Paraglaciecola. Next base: position 5,703 of record NZ_JBDVBQ010000020.1, on the reverse strand, counting down.
TTTTTTCATCGGCGATTATTTTTGCGTTAGTCGACATGCCCTTCGCCCTATTCTTTATTACGTTCATCGCCATGATTGGAGGCTCAATTGCTTGGGTTTATTTAGCACTATTACCCGTAGCGCTTATTCTAGGCTGGATAACCCAACTACGCTTACAACGACTAACCCAAGAGCAAATGATCCGTAACAACGAACGTCAAGGCTTGTTAGTAGATGTGATCCGTGGCTGTGAATCTATTCGCGCCAGCGGTGCCAGTTGGCGCTTTTCCGAGCAATGGCGAGATATCACACACTCTATTTCTCGTTTTACCATTCAGCAAAAACTAATCAAGAATCATACAACAAATACAGTAGCTAGCCTTTCAACCTGTGCCTATGTAATGGCATTAGTGGTGGGTGTAAGCCAAATAGAAAGCGGTAATGTGTCAATGGGCGCCTTGATTGCATGTAGTATTTTAGGAGGGCGAGTTATCACACCTGTCGCCCGTAGTGTGCAATATTTGTCTCAATGGCAAAGTGTTTCTCAAGCTCTAAAAATGGTTGATCAAGTCTTAAGCTTAGACAATGAACGCAGTCCCCAGCAGAACTTGTTAGTACCCGACAATGCCCCTAAAAAACTCGTATTAGACGGCGTTCGATTCTCTTATCCCGATGCACCAATTCTCAAGTTAAATATACCAAAATTAACTCTTAACGCCGGTGATCGCATACTTGTTGTAGGGCCAATCGGCAGCGGCAAATCCACCTTACTTAAAATGCTTGCTGGCTTGTATCGCCCAAGCGAAGGTCGAGTTATATTAGGCGACGCTGACCTTTGGGAAACAGACCCTAGCTTTGTTAGTGATCAGGTAGGGTATCTGCCACAAAGCGTACACCTATTTAAGGGGAGCTTACGTACAAATTTGGCCTTATCAGGCGCAGTTAGTGACAGCCAATTATTAAACACCTGCCAAGAACTTGGTATAGATAACATAGCTTCAGATAACCCACGAGGAATGGACTTACCTATTAGCGAAGGTGGTGAAGGTTTATCAGGTGGACAAAAACAAATAGTTGGATTAGGCCGAGTGTTTCTAGCCCAACCTAATATATGGTTGCTCGACGAGCCCACAGCGTCATTAGATATTGACAGTGATCAAAAAGTATTAGACGCAATAAATCGCCGCGTTAAAAAAGATGATATTTTAATTATTTCAACCCACAGAACCGCAATTGCCGCCAAAATGGCCAATAGAATAATCGTCATGCAGCAAGGGCAAATCGTTGACGATGGAAAACCACAGCAAGTACTAGCCAAACTCATGACGCAGCGCAGCACACCCCATGCAAAAGAACAGACTAGCCCAAACACACCACCAATCGCAACGGTTAGAGGAGGCTCTCCCATTGTCTAAACATGCAATCAGTTCTGAACATTCAAATAATTCAGGACAATCAAATAGGGCCGACAAAGCTATCGAAAAGTTAGAGCGTGAGCATCTGCGTCAATATTCTATGGTGGTCATCACCATCATGATTGGGCTGGTAGTATTTATATCTTGGGCCAGTATATTTCGAATTGATCAAGTCGCCAAAGCGATGGGCGAAGTGATCGCCAGTAGTCGTGTGCAGATTATTCAAGCAGTTGATGGCGGAGTGTTAGCCTCGTTAAATGTACGAGAAGGCGATATCGTTAAAGCCGGTGATGTACTCGCCCAACTCGATCAAACTCGGTTTGGTGCCTCAGTAAAAGAGATTGAAGCAAGGCTATTTGCATTACAAGCCAAAGCTATTCGCCTGCGAGCAGAAGTCACCGACCAAAGCACCTTAGAGTTTCCTGAAGAACTGCAAGCCTACCAAGAGCAAATTGTGGTTGAAAAAGCCTTGTTTCAACAGCGTCGCCGTGGCCTAAACGATGAAGTACGTGTGCTTAAATCGGGTATTGCCTTATCAAAAGAAGAGGTTGCACTGGTTAAAGAGTTGCGGCGATCCGGTGATGTAAATCGCAGTGAAGAAATACGCACTGAGCGCATGTTATATGAAGCCGAAGCCAAATTAATCACCCGCCAAAATCGGTATCTTGAGGAAGCCAGTGCAGAGTTAACTAAGGTTGAAGATGAAATATCGCAAAATATACAAATATTAACTCAACGTAATCAACAACTCCAAGACAGTGTATTTGTCGCTTTGGTGCCGGGTATAGTGAAAAACATTCAGGTCACTACTGTGGGTGGGGTATTACGTGCAGGTGATGAATTAATGCAAATAATCCCTATCAATGACGAGCTCATCATAGAAGCAAAAGTCAGCCCAACAGACATAGCCTTAGTACGCAAAGACTTATTGGCAACTATTCGCTTCGACCCCTTTGATTACACCATATTTGGTGGCGTAGAAGGTAAAGTCATGTATGTCAGCGCAGATACTCTAAAAGAAAAAACAGCCGAAGGTGAAGAAATATATTACCGGGTACACATAGCACTCACTAGCTCACCAGTGGTGACCTCAATCGGAAAAACCTTAGAAATATTACCCGGCATGACCACTCAAGTTGATATTCGAACTGGTGATAGAACCTTGCTTGAATACCTGTTAAAACCTGTACGTAAAACCCTGTCTGAATCACTAGGAGAACGTTAGAGAAGATAGTACCAACCCAAAACACTAGATTCCGTTAGTTTACATTACCTTTTTCAAGGGCACTGTAAACTAAAAGAATTTCTATTAATGGTCCTACTGTAAATTTACAAATGAATTCATTGAGAAACAAGTCAAACAACCGGTTTATGCAATGAATGTTAAATTGCTGCAGGCAATGAAACAATAGATATCATTTTTACCTGTAGGGTATAGCGCTATTTACTCACATGTCAACACTACGCTAAACCTTGAGATGTTAATGATCCCCCTACAATATGTGTATTTATATAATTAAGATCAGACACTAAATTTTGTGTATTTAGCCAAAACTCAGTCTGCTCTTCCTCAATAAATTTAGTAGCATAGAAATTCACATTCGCATCAGAACCTAAAAGCTCTCCATTGAAGCTACCATCACTGACAAAATTAATTGCATCATCTTCGCTCAACACTAGGTTTTCATCATAACTCACCGAATCTTTTCCGCTTTCAGTTGTAAGACTCAAATCGTAGGAGACCTCTACTTCAAAAGTCCGAGTTAAGAGGTTCGAACTTTGTCCACTCACTAAATCAAATACCTCTATGTCGGAGTTCGCAGCACTATCAATGATAATGACTTGGTCTATTTGACTAAGGTTTCCTGCAACATCTGCTACATATGCAAAGTAGGTACCATCAGCCAATCCTGAGGAGCTAAGGCCTGTGGCAGTATCAACACTCGTAATCGCTACACTATTATAGCTAGTATCATCTAACTCAGTAATGTCATGTAAACTACTGACATCAATCAATGCACTAACCAAATATGCAGTGCCCACTTCAGAGCTCTGCACATCAATTGACTGATTGTCGTTCAACAGAGTACTAACAACTGGGCGCCCCTCTGCATCAAATAACTGCACCAGAATATTATAATCGTCCCACCCATTACCTGCACCTGTCCAGACAACCACATAAGCACCATCATTGCCAACTGCACTGACTTGGGGGGTAAAGTCAGAGCCTGTAGAGTCTAATTGCACCGCCTCACCAACAGTAGAGCCATTAGCAGCAAATCGCTGAACAAAAATACTACTGTCATCCACTCCGCTTCCACCAGACCACGTCACCACATAGGCACCATCACTGCCTACTGTACTAACTTGAGGTGAACCATAAACATTTCCCGTCGCTTCTAACTGCACCGCGTCATCATCTGTAGAGCCATCAATAGCAAACTGCTGCACAAAAATACTGGTATTACCTTCACTGTCTTCACCAGACCAAGTCACCACATAGGCCCCGTCAACACCTACAGCCCTCACCTGTGGGTAGCTATCACTGCCAGTAGTATTCCCCACGGCCTCTAACTGCACAGAGTCACCACTAAGGGTGCCATCAACAGCAAACTGCTGCACAAAAATACTACTATCCCCCTCACTGTCTTCACCACGCCAAGTCACTACATAGGCACCGTCACTGCCTACAGCACTGACTTGTGCTAAGACGTCACCACCAGAAGTATTCCCCACAGCCTCTAATTGCAAAGAGTCACCACTAATGGAACCATCAGCTGTAAACAACTGCACAAAAATACTATTGTCACCTTCACTGTCTCGATCAGACCAGATTACCACATAAGCACCATCACTACCCACTCCACTAACCTGCGAAGAAGAAGCTCTACCAGTGGTATTACTGGTTGTTTCTAACTGAACAGCATCACCATTGACAGTACCATCAGCAGCAAATAACTGCACAAAAACCCTTTCGTCAATGTCATAGTAATCACCGTTATGACTTACCCACGTCACCACATAAGTACCATCATTTCCAACCGCGCTAACTTGTCCCGAGTAGTCATCGTTGTAAGAGGTGCCGCCAATTACTTGCAACTCCACAACATCACCATTGGTGGAGCCATCAGCAGCAAACAATTGCACAAAATTACTGTAGTCTTTGTCATAGCCTCCATCACTGTTTTTACCATACCAAGTCACCACGTAGGCACCATCACTGCCTACTGCACTTACTTGTGGATAGAAGTTATTATCAGCAGTGTTATTATTCCCTTCTAACTTCACAGCATCACCACTTGGGGTGCCATCAGCAGCAAACAGCTGTACTAAGATATTATCAGTGTATTCAACTGACCAAGTCACCACATAGGCGCCATCACTACCTACTGAACTAACTTGTGGCCTTCCAACACCAGTGTTGGTATAAAAATACGTATCTAAATAGAATGGCGTACTGACTAAACTCCCCAAAGGTGCTGTATTGTCAACAGTGATAACCCCATAATTTTGAGAGGCTTCACTAACATCACCCGAACTATTGATTCCTCGTACTTGAATACTACCAGCGCCATAGGTGGTATCAGCAGATAACTCAAAACTATTGCTTATTCCTGCGGCCCAGTTAATACCTCCATCTAGGGAATATTGCCATATTGCACCTGCACCTATATCTGAAACATTCACCGTAGCATCATTAGTGATGCCATCGATGCCACTACTACCAGTATCTGCAAACAATTCAAATGAAGGGGTAATTAAGATAGCTTCATCAATATTGTTAATACCCAATATGACCGTTTCTGCTGAACGATTTCCTGCAGCATCTATTGCAACCACATTAATACAATAACTACTTTGTGTTTCATAATCTGGGTCTGCAAGTAATGTAACCTCACCTGTACTGCTATCAATACCAAACAAAGCTGCATCAGTACCTGATAAACTGTAGCTAGTCATGCCTGTTGAGATATCGTCAGTATCCGTCGATGTGATGGTATATACCACTTGCCCAGCACCAGAGTTTTCATCTATCGCAGTGGCCGTATTTCCTGAGGTAATGCTAGGGGCAACCTCATCAATATTGTTAATGCCCAAGATGACCGTTTCTGCTGAACGATTTCCTGCAGCATCTATTGCAACCACATTAATACAATAACTACTTTGTGTTTCATAATCTGGGTCTGCAAGTAATGTAACCTCACCTGTACTGCTATCAATACCAAACAAAGCTGCATCGGTACCTGATAAACTATAGCTAGTCATGCCTGTTGAGATATCATCAGTATCCGTCGATGTGATGGTATAT